>CAZTDD010000048.1:0-43811 GCA_964612675.1 uncultured bacterium | reverse complement strand
CTCGATCTCCTCAGGGCGGTAGCGATTTTCGATTGCTTCGCCCTCTGATTGGCTAGAGGTTGAGTCCGGAGAATCGTCACGAGAACTGTTGTCCTCTCTGCCCTTCTCTTCCCCGCCCGGATCAAGCAAACCTGGCAGCCACACATCGACAGAATTGCTGCACTCTTTCAGAGGATATAGAAGCTCGTCATAGTCCATCGGATAGGGAAGACCGGATGGTTCGATGAGAAGAACTCGCTTCGTTCGCCGTCTCAAATCCGCGACCAATGCGGCAGGATCGACCACGTGATGAAAGGCATCCTTCAGGAGTACGAGATCGCCGGTAATATTCGGGGGTAAATCGAGAATGCTGGATACAGAGAAACGAACGTTGCTAAGTCCCAGACTCTCGGCCTGTCTTCTTGCCCGTTCGATTCCGTTTTCCGAATGGTCAAACCCCCAAAACTCTTTATCGGGGTGTTTTTGGGCCATATGAAGAAGGTCGTAACCTCCGCCACACCCCAGGTCCAAGATCCGCTTACAGGGTAACAGATACTCCTGCATGTCCTCGTAATTACGCATGATCGAGACAAAATTCGTGAAGCGAAATGTGAGAAAGTCTCCCTGATGAGCCGCGTAGAGGTGGTCATGAAAGACTTTATCGAGGACAGCCCGTTGATCTTTGCTCATTTTGAATCGTCTGCTCGGACCTCAAACAAGTCGCGTTCCTCAAGATTTTCGGCGATCGTTTCCGCAGCAAGCCGGTGCCCTTTCGCGTTCCAATGAGTGTCGAAAGGGAAGTATATCAATTCCCCGCGCGAGGCGGCTTGATGGAATGCAGGCCACAAATCGATGTGGTCAATTTCATAGGCGGTACAGAATTCCTGAATAATCGTGCTCAAAACCCGATAGTTCCGCAGAAAATCGCCATGCCAGGTATGTCCCTCCGGCGGGGTCTCTCCCATCAGGTCAATAATGAAATTATCGAAGTCTTCTGGATCGTAGTCGCCCTGCATAAACGGTAGATATACGCTGCCTTTTGTGGGGAACAGAACGACAATCAAACGGGCGTCGGCTTCTTCACACAATTTTTTCGCTTCGAGAAGGGTGTCGCATGTAAAGCCCCACCCTCCACGCTGCGTCCAATACTCCCGCGGCCGACTACAGGTATGCAGATAGCGATCGTAAAATGCCAATCGCAGGGGCGCGCCGGCGATCTCTCCCTGGACCGGGTTGAAAAGAGTGTAGCGTGCCGGACCAACCCACGGGCGACGTCCCCAGAGCTCGGATCCAATCAGGTTATTGACATAGAGAAAAGTCGCCCTCAAAAAGGAATGGTGTATCCGGAGCCAAATAGAGGTTCGTCCCGCCGCAACGGCATTACATTTCGCCCAGAACGCAGGCCATGGAATGTTGCTCTGTCGATAAACCTCATGCTGCTCGGCGTCGATCAGGTCATTGCCTTCGAAAATCGGGAAAAGAACAACCTTTGGAGACAAAGGCAATCCGAACCGTTCAAGTGCGACTAAAGCCTGCTGAGGGGCGTAACCGCTCATTCCAAGGTTCCGCACTCTCAATTCGGTCGTCGCCCCCAAGACCGAAGGCCAGGCTTCTTCCATCTGAACCTGAGGGGCTTCCGTAAACGAGTCCCCGAGAGCGATAACATCCGCGCTTTCGAGGTCTTTTGCGTTGCGAAAACCGTCGCCATCCGTCTTGAAGTGAATCAGAGGAGGATCGGACGTGACATAGATCGGAGAAATCCGGTTCAATGTGACCAGGTCGTTCTTCCGGCGCCAGGTCCAATGTACATAGGACCGCCGTAGATAACCGATCTCGCTTTCATATATGTCGCGTTGATTGGATTCACGAAAATATCGGAGTCCATTATTTGGCAAGAAACGATATGCCGAGTACGGAAAGAGATTCGGAAATAACTGGAAAACTCCCTCCACAAGGGCTGCAGAAATGAGAAGACCAAGTAAGACAAGCGAAACCCCTTGAACGACCGTCGTTTTCTCAGATGAAGTCCCTTCTCTTCCCCTCCATCGAAGCCACGCACAAATAAAGTAAACCACGCCTCCGAGAATGACCCAGAACAGTGCGAGAGGCTTGGTACTCTCCTGGATACGTGGTTCACCCCAATAGGCCCAATCATGATAGGGATTCCCACCCGACAAAGTCTCCAAAGCGAAAATGACGGGATCCCCATCGGATTCCACGAACGCCTCAACGGGAAGCCACGTTCTTTGCTCTTCGTTTTCTCGAGGATTCAGACGAATCGAAAAGAGTTTTCGCTCGCCCTTTCCCCGGACAATAAACCCACGGAATGTCACACCGTCGAACTTTTCTTTCTTCCAGGCAGCCGGCGACACGGCGAGATCGACTTCGAATCGATGAACTCCCGGTCGAAGATGAAGAGCCCACTCGATTCGTGACGGGGCATGTGCAAAGATCGCCGCGCGCGCCTGCTCGTCTATAGTCTGAATTGAATATGAAAGACCATCAGGAAGCGACTTAACAGCGGTCGCATCATCCGAAGAAAACAAAACCTCGGCTGCAGTAAGGTAGTCTCGTGTCCATCGCGCCAGGGGAAGTATCGCTACAATGAGAGCGGCGAACTGTACGATTCGAAGAAGACCACGGAAAGAGCCGTTCCGCCTTTTCGTCTTGACAGTACGCGTAGAATCGTCCAACGAGACAATTTCTTCACTCACAATGTCCTACCCCTCATATCCCCCGTGTGGTTAGCGGCCCACATATCCGAGTCCATGAAGTTCTTTGATACGGGGCGATTCAGCACGAGGTTTGTTCTCCCAGGGCCGACCGCTCATCCACGCTTCATTACACGCATTTACCCACTCTGAGCAGGCATTTTGCATCTGATGAAGAATCGGTTTGTTTGTGGAACTTAGGTTCTTCTCCTCTGCAGGATCCGTCTCTCTGTTGTAAAGTTCTTCCCCTTCCGCATTCTCCACCCACTCCCTCGGCGGACCCGATTGCCAGAGATTGAGCATCCCGGATCGATGCGGGGGGCTGGCGACCGGTTGATATATATAGCTCCACTCTTCCGTCCGCCAGGATACGGCAGCATGCAACGAATGCTCCGTGACGACGCCTTCCCTGCCCGTCATGCGCCCCTCCCATACGTCAACAAGTGATTCTCCGCTGACGTCCTCGGGAGTTTCGAAGTCGAGCAGTTCTAGAATTGTCGGGTAGATATCCACATTCTCACAAAGCTCGTCCACACGTTTTCCTTCCGGAACCCGCCCGGGCCATGAGAAAATCAACGGGACATGTACATTGGGTTCGTACAGAGAAACGTGATCGAAATAGATATTATGCTCGCCGAGACATTCGCCATGGTCTGAGGCAATCACGATGAGGGTGTTCTTTTCAAGGCCTAGTTCCTCAAGTGAAGATACAACTCGGCCAACCTGGTGATCGGTATAAGCGATTCCCCCGTCATATCGATCTGAATAGAAATCCTTGTTTCGTCTCTCAAACGGCTTATCATCGCGCGTAACAAACAGAGACGTGTCCAGATTCGGTGGATAAGCGGCTTCCGGATCCACAAACTGTCCCCCCAAGGGTTCCGGCGAATCATACGGAACATGGCAGTCATACAAATGGATCCAGGCAAAAAAAGGATTTCCATGCTTGTCACCAAGCCATTCGATGAAGTTATTGACGACATATTCCCCGTCGAGCGTTCCAACAGGACACTCAATGAAGGTGTCGAATCCCTGGCCTAAGCCTGACCATTCATCGCGCATGAATCCAGCAGAAAGGAACCCGCCTGTCTCATAGCCCTTTTCCTGGAAACACTCGGCTAACGTGTAAAAGCTGAGGTGGAGAGGATCCTCAGACTGTGTGTAGATTCCGAACTCATTAAGATACTTCGAGGTCATGATGGAAATATGCGAAGGGATCGTTGTAGTACTCTGCGCGAAGGCCTGAGTCAGAAGAGTCCCCCGTGATGCCAACTCGTCGATGTGCGGACTGGTTTCTCGATCATACCCGTAACAATGAAGGCGATCCGCTCGCAACGTATCGAGAGTAAAGAGAACTACATTTGGTCCTTCATTCCGCTTGGGTTTGACTTTCTCTTTCCATCGCAGCGCCGGCATTTCCCAGAAACAATAGTCGGCCTGGGCCGACGCAAGGCCGCCTTCACCAGGATCCGTCTCGAAGAAAAGACGGACGGATTCTCCCTCGCCAACGTGAAGTGCGATCTCTTCGCGTCGTACACCCGATGAATCCCTGTCAGTGTGCCCTTCAAACACACATTTTTTCTCACCCACCTTGGTCGCACACCAAACTCGAAAGGTCGCTCCGTCGCTCCCCTTATCGAATGCTTTCTGCGGTAGAAACCACCCAAAATGAACCTGAGCATCCCTGCCGACTTCGATCGGGGAAAAGGAAATGGTTGTCGGAGCGTGAGCATAAAGCGACCAGCGATGACGCCCGTATGCCGCCCCATAGGAAGGCGTTACTTCCCGTGGAAAATGGGAAGCGATCTCAACATCCCCCAACCGCCACTTTGAAGTTCCTTCCACCTGTTCAAGAGACTCATCGACTGGAAACTCGGCCACTAAAAGCCTTTCTCGCTCCAGCCAGGCGTCACCGGCTTTCACATAGATTGTTTCGTTGCTCTCGTTGCTCGAACACGCTGCAAGGAATATAAACAAAACCGAAGACACAACTAGCGTCAAGCTTAAAACCGATATCATAGAACGATGTGTGCTGTTCTTCTGTTGTTTGCTCTTACATTCTCGGCGCTCATCTCTTCCGCGCCCCCTTATCGTTTCTTTTGCCATCTTCTGCTTCCGTATGAAAGATACTTTACGCGACGATTGAGCCGCGTGCGGAGTACCCTCATTCTATTCTTCCTCTTGTCATTCTGGAACTGTCAGACCCTATTTCTCGGCGAAGCGCGCTGGACTATACATCTCTGCCAGCGCAGCCAAATGGTCGACTTCATCCATGAACTTCTCATCCTTCCGAATCATGTTCGGCCTAGCCAATATGGATCCCTGCGGTACGAACGAAGAGAAGCAATCATTCAGAATTTCTCCTCCCCATCCGATCAGTTCCTGCGCAACGCACTGAAGACCGGACTCGCGGCAGTATTTCTCGAATAACTCTCCAGACATGCTTACAGCGCGCCAGTGAACGTTGTTGTTCTTAATAAACTCTTCACCATCTTCCCTGCTCCGGTAATACCCCATATTCGCATGGTGAACGAAACCCGCTCCGTTCGGTTTCAATATGCGGGCAAACTCGGTCACGTAATTTTGAATAACATCGCATTCACAATGGACCAGCGAATCCCAGCTGAACACAAAATCGACCGAGTTATCGGGAACCATACTCAGCGACTTTCCGTCATTACAGAAGTAGCTGATATGGCGGCAGTCTGAAAAGCGCTCCTTACACGCCTCGATACATCTCTCCACAAGATCCACAACGGTCAATTCCTTGCAGAAGTTCTTTAGATACTGCGTACATCGTCCGAAACCTGGGCCGAGTTCTAAAATGCTACTCGCCGGCAAAAAGGCTTGTATTCGTGGAAACACCGTTCCCCACCACACATACTCCGTGCCCCCCCAGCGATAGGACCACTCATCCCCGCGTTGAGACCAATCGTAATGTGACCAGCTTTGCAGGTTTTCCTCTACTGTCGGCATCCCCTGTTCTCCCTGTGAAGTTCTTTTCTCTTCCTTAACCCGGAGGAGCTTCGTTTCAAGTTCTACGGACCGATGCTGTACAAAGCAACGGGGGCGAGATCGTTGTCGGTCTCGCCCCCATAATCTCTCATTTATTCACGTCGCTTAGTTCGCTGGCATCATTTCAACGAACAAGCTGCCCGAGGTCGGTGCGAAGTCGCCCTGGAACGCTCGCAACAACGGAGTAACTCCAACGATATCGCCGAAGGACCCATCATCAGCGAAGTTCAGGTTCCACACCTTATAGAAGTTCTTGCCCTCGAACGGTGTGTTCGTGTAGGAAACTTCACCGGTTTCGGTGTCGAGACTGATCAGCGCCTGCGCACTCACGATCACCTCATCCGCGATGTCGGTGTCTGCGTTGCCGCAAGCCACGTCAATCGCACCAGACGGGCTGACTGCGGATCCAAGGATCTGGATCGGCGGTGTCAGCTGGCTGATTGTGGTGATGCGGTTCTGATCATCGGTAGCGAGCTGGAAGACTCGGACGAAGTTCTTAAGGTCCGGATTGTTCGCACCAGCAGCATCCCCTGCCGTAGCAGTAACGATGTCCTGGTCGCCGTCGCCATCGACGTCACCGATGGCCAGGTTCACACCGCCTTCGCCGAAGAATGCTGCGTTCGGCATCGCCTGGACCGCAGCGGTTCGCCGCTGGACGGAGATTACACCATCAACCTTCTGCAGATCGACAACCTGGAACAGTGTCGTTGCGGTTGCACCATTCATCTGACCGACAATCAACTCGTCCAGTCCGTCGCCGTCCACATCGCCAGTCGCTACACTCGTACCGCCGGAGGTATTCAGCTGAGCAGCTGCGCCGCTGAGACCCTGGAAGTATCCAACGATGTTGAGCTTCTTCTTGGTTTGTTCGCCCAGCGTCTCTTCTGCGTATTGCAGGAGAGCGATCTGATTGCTACCGCCCAGTCCTTGTGCCGCTACCACTATCGGGAGCGTCTGATCCGCGAAGAAGGTACCGGCAGCCAGGTTCAGAGCACCGTGAACGTTCTTATAGGCGTCGAGAGGTGCGTTCGGGTTGAACACGTTCTTGGCTGTTATGACGGAGGGTCGATCACCCTCAGTACCGCCACCGGTCGGTGTCCAAGCCACTACCGAGGACGGGAAGTCTGCGCCAAAGCCGCCAGGTCCGAAGCCGACGACCATGTCCTTCGTACCGTCGCCATCGATGTCAGCGACTGCGACGTTCGCGGAGCGTGTTCGCGGTGAGTTGATCGCCGTGGCAAACGTTGGCGGCATACCCGGGAACGCACTCTTCGGAACCATCTTGACATCCGTTGGATCGCTCACATCGACACGGATCGACGACCCTGTACCACCGTAACCCTGCGAGACAATCACTGTACCTGGCAGCGCCGTCGGTGTCGGCGTAACAGGTGCTTCGTCGATCGTCAGGGTCGCGGTTGCGGTATCGGAGGCTCCGTCGCCGTCGGTCGCGGTCACCTCAACGCTGATCGTGCCCGCTTCCGTCGGTACAACGCTCAGGAGCGCCGTGCTCGTGTTACCGACCTTCGTGATCGGTCCGAAGGTACCAACGCTTGCGTCGAACGCAACCGCGTCACCATCGATATCCTCGGCGCTAACCGTGATCTCCAATGCTTCGCCGACCGTCCCGCTAGCTTCTGTCGGATCCAGTGTCAGGACAGGAGCATGGTTACCAGCAAGCATATTGACGGTGATTGTCCTCGCACTTGTGAGGAACCCACCATCGGTTGCCGACAGCTCCACGGTGTCACTTGCATCCGCCGCGAGATCACTCGGAATGGTGAAGGTATACTCGCCTGTGATCAGGCCTTGTTTTGTCGGCTCGGTGCTGAGTTCACCAGACAAGCCGGAGACCTCAAGTAGGAGGATCTCAGCATCCGAATCGGTTACACGAATCCCCATCGTCACCACGTCGCCTGGACGGGTGTTGAGGGTATTGTCAGTGATAGTCGCAGCTTCCCCGTTGACGGTTGCTGTCACAGAGATGACAGGCGGCTGGGACAGATTCAGGAGATCGAGAACAACCTCCGCTGTACCGGTCAGGCCGCTGTTATTCGTGCCCGTCACTGTGATCGTCGTCGGATCCGTCGCAACATCCCAGTTCGTCCCTGGGTTGTCCGCGTCGTTCAGACCGATAGGTACAGTGACTGAGCCGACAGTTGCCTGACCCGCTGCCGGATCCGTTACGTTGGAGTCCGCAATTGAGACGGACGAGCTGCTGCCGAACGTTACTGTGACTGGTTCACCACCGAGGTCACGCGCACTTGCGGTGATAACCGCAGTACTCGTTTCCTGGACGACGGCGGTGGATACGCCACCCAATGACGTGCCGGTTGCTCCAGCCGCATTCAGGATTGTAACGTCGGTGATCGTGACAACCGGCGGCTGTGCCTCAGGCGTCACGTTGATCAGCAACGTCACATCGTCCGCGTTCGTCTGCAGGCTGTCGGCTGCGCTCACGTTCAACTCGAATGTCACCTTGGACACTGTGGAGCCAAACGGGATCGCTTCGAACCCTGGTGCGAAGTTGAACTCAACGACGCCAGATCCGTCAATGCTCGCGGTTTGTGTTGTTGTCGCACCAGCTACGTCGACCCCGGCGAACGTTGCTGCCTCGATTGTCATATCGGATGCAATCGCAGTTCCTGTTGCCGAGAGTGTAATTGTACTCGGTGCTGACATATCCGCCGCGTCGATAAGCACGGTCAGGAGCTGTCCTTCAATAAGGGTCACTTCACGGACATCGGCACCAGCCGCGGAAAGCACCGCGTCCGGCGTACCCGTAAAGTCGACTGTCGCATCTTCAACTGTCGCGTCAAACACACTGTCGAAGATGGCCGGGGAGTTCACGGTTACATTAATGCCGGACAGCGTCGCTGTCAGAGCATCATCATCTGTGGCGGTTGCCTGGAACTGCACGCCTTGCGGTGCCGCAGCACCATAGGTCGGTGTGTCAGGCGTTACCGTGACGGTACCTGTGACACTCTTCAGACCCACAGGAGTCGTCGCCGGTGTCGAGACGGTGAGACCCGTTGGCGCGGCAGGCGTGTTCGTGATGCTCAGTGAGTTGATTGACCCGAGGTCGAACGCGCCCACTTCAAGCGTCAGAACCGAATCGCCGTTCATCGCGAGAGTGTCACCGTCCTGCACGCTTGTACGGGCGAGGAGACCGTCGCTCGTCGTCGCAAGCGTGTTATAGACGGGCTTGCCGTTAACGTTGAACTGGCCAATGCCGGTTTGCGTGGTTCCGTTATCAAGAGAGTCCGTCACACTAACGGTGAAGCCAAACCCGAGAGTTGTCTCAAGCGAGCTTGCACCAGGAAGCGTCACGTTGAACGGAGCCGAAAGGTTCGTCCGGCTGATTGTCGCTTCTTCCGTGACCAGCCTGACACCTGCGGATGGAATGCCGGATGTATCGAGAGAGATTCTCTCCTGCGTCAGGAATGTCAACGGGTCATCGAGCGTATCGCCGATGACTGCAGACACGCGGAGAATCGATCCCGGCGCGATGCTCGAATTCGTCGGAACGAACTGTCCAACGGAGATGTCACCTCCAGCGGCTGTCGTCGCCGTGCCACTCAGGAGACGTACGCCAAGTGAACCGGTGAAGATTGAGGGCGGCCAGTCATCAACTGCGATTGGCTGCTCGTGGATGATCTCCACAGCCTCGTTCCCCACATCGTCGCTGGCAGAGATGATGACATTTACTATTGTCTGCTGTTCCAGATCAGAATCACCAACGCCCGAGCCTACCGTCAGATCCGCTGTTACTTCGTAGATCTGCGCCGTTGCAGTCGGGATTGGTGCATTAGTCACAACCAGTCGTTGTGGCTCGGGAATACCGAGCGGTGTCACATGCGCGATGATGGTTGGCGCTGTGCCGTTCACCTGACCCGGAAGAACCGGTGACCAATGATCGTCACTTTGGCCATCAACTGTCGGATTTACCAGTCGAACGAATAGTCGAACTGTATCTCCGACCGTGATGCGGTTTGGCGTATCGCCAGATGCGTTCCGGAATGTTGCCGGTGTGAGCGGAGTTAGTGTCGTGATGACCTCCGGCGGCTGGGTGTCGACAATGACTTCTGTCGACGTCATTGAAGTCGGCGGGAACAGTGACTGATTATCCGTCGCTGTAACAACTACCGAGGCTGCCTTCGTCGGCGGGACACCCGAACCCGTATCAACATTCCACACATTCTGAATTGCAATCTTCGGCGAACCAAGAAGCCCTGGCATGGCTGCTCGATCGGATGCGATGCTCAGTGAACCTTCATCGAACATCTTCTGTTGCAGACCTTGCCGCCCTGCCTCGTTCCATGTCGGATCGCCCCAGTTGTTCCAGTTTGATCCGGCAGCAGCTCCGGCAGGCGGTAGCGGTCCCGAAATCGGGGTGGCGTTGCCGATCCAGAGGCTTGCGTAGGTCACCTCAGGAACGGTGTTGAACGGTGCTACATCAACCGTTGCAATTTCCCACGTAGCGATGGTTGTGTTGCCTGCGGCGGCCTGTGTCGCACTCGGTACGAGGTAAGTCACGTATTGTTGCTGCGCCAGCTCATAGAACTCACTGAAATTCGCCGTCAGGTAATCGGGTACCGCCGTATCGTGGGAGATCGTCGCGACGAATGTCAGGAGATCACCAGGCCGTAACTCATCGACACCAGCGCCCGTCAGGGTTCGGTCGGCTGCCACGGCAGGTGTCTGCGCAGCGCCACCCTGGCCCCCGAGAGAAACATTCGTTCCTTTCACGTACAGCGAGCTCTCAAGCAAGAATACACCCTGTGCATTGATGCCCAGTACGTTCGCAGTATCGGACGTACCCTTGTTGCCAACCTGGTCGTACGCATTCATCACGACCTTCTGCGGCTGGATCGGCTGGGCGCCCGCAACGACCTTCACGGTGGCATTCAACAGCCATTCCGTTGCGCTGATCTGCACCGCCCGCGTCGCGTTAAGCGTTTCGTCCGTGTTACCGATTGACGGATACCATTCGACGCGGGTCTGTCCGTCGGCGTTGTAGATCGACTTGAGGTTCGAGTCGAAGGTCACAAGACTGTCTGACCGAACCGTGGCCGATGCACGAATCAGCGTCGGGTTCGCCGGATCTTGGGAGATCGCAGTTACCGACGGGGGATCCAAGAGCTGGAACCCACCGCCAACCTCGGGCTGAAGTGCCGCCACATGGACCTTCGCATAGTCGTTTCCGCTGCCGTCAACCAGTGACGATGGCAGGAACGTGCGTCGTGCCAAGTAGGATGGCGCCTGATTATCCAGTTCAACTGTACTGGAGTAAACAAGATCATTCGGTGGATTGCCGCCAACAGGAAGCCCGATTGCATCCGTCGCAGCAATCAGAACGGAAGCGCCAAAGATGTTGCTGCGCGCTCCTCCGGAAACAGGATCGGAGGAATCCGCGCCCCCAATGTTGAACCGGAAGGAACCTTGCGCAGGAATATTATGCGCAACCGGTTCAATTCCCGTGATTGTGTAGATGCCGTAATCGCTGTTGTAGCTGCCTTGAGGGCTATGGTTCGAGGCAACTGTTGCATCGAGGAATGCTAGGTTGCTCACAGACGGGCTGTCATTGGCGCTATAGCCGTTCGCCTTCGCTTTCACGAGGTGTTTCAGATCGAACGAGACTGTTAGCGGTGTTGTGTTGTTGACAGGATCGCTTATAGCAAAGCTGACCTCAACAACATCCCCGCTATTCACAGCCGGTTGCGTGGCTTCATACATCATGTCGTTACTGGAGATCACGAGTAGTGAAGCACTAACAACGTTACCGGCAACGTCGCGGGTCGAAGCGAGCGCTGGTGGGTTGTTATCAAGTTCAATTGTGAAGATCCCTGCGCCGGAGCCCGCGGCCAATGTCGACGCACCGGGAGCAACGTTACCGATATCATCACTTGCGTAGCCGATCAGCTTCGCCGCAGCTGAAGATAAGCCGCTGCTGGAGCCTACGAAATAGCCTTGCTTCGGTACCGCAGCGCCACGGATGATCTTTCCAGCTGTCGCAACATCAACACCGTTCTTGAGGTTCCAGAAGTAGTAGGTAACCGTTCGGTTTGTCGATGCCTGGATATCAGCCTTCGAGCTGGAGCTCGTCACGGTTGGTCCTGCGCCTTCAATCTTGAAGAAGTCCGGCCACAGGCCGAGCGGTCCATTCGGCACACCCGTTGTCGCTGAGTGACGGCTACCACTTTCCTTACCGGTAATCTCCCCGGTAGCAAGAAGGACAAGAGGCGTAGCCGACGTATTCGCGTAATTTGCAGATGCCAGGACGAGGCCAGGCAGGTCCTTGACGGCGCTACCACTGGAGGTCGACGCTGTATCCGTACCACCATCGGTATACTC
The DNA here is from genome assembly GCA_964612675.1 of uncultured bacterium. Taxonomy (GTDB): domain Bacteria; phylum Hinthialibacterota; class Hinthialibacteria; order Hinthialibacterales; family JAKPRU01; genus CAZTDD01. Next base: position 31,752 of record CAZTDD010000048.1, on the reverse strand, counting down.
AACGGTCATCACCGCTTCAAACGTTGCAGGGCCTACGGTTCCACCCTTCGCGCTCTTGCCAGACACAATGCTACTGAGTGATGTGCCCGTCCCCGATTTGTAAAAGCTCTGCTGCAGAGCGACAGTCGGTGCGCCATTGTCGACCTCGATTGTCGCATCATCTACAACGGTCGTCGAAAGGCCGGCTGTATCGCTTGCTTTCACCTCCACGGAGGCACCGCTTATGGTTGTCACTGCAGCCGAGGAAACGGGAACCTCGAAGAATGCGCGGATATCACTAGCACCCACGCGAACGTTGGGAGTAACGGCAGATTTCGCCGGGTCAAATTCCTTGAAGTTACCGAGGATATTTGAGTCGGGAATCGATACCTTGTTCGGATCGTCGTTCAGAGAGATGCTTGCCGTCACGTGAACCACGTCACCTGGATTCACCGTATCCATTCCAACAGCGCTGTTGGTGTACTTACCACCGCGTGCTGAATAGATGATCCACGGCTTCGTATCTGGACCAACGTTGTAAATCTGATTTGTTGGGCCATAAACACCACCAACCAGGTTCACATCGTTACTTGCGAGGAGAATAACGTCGGAGGCAGCAAATGTCGGACGCCCGTTCTCCACGAAGAACCGGAAATCAGTCGCACCCGAGACAACCGCTGCAGGACTGCCGATATTGTTGGTGTTCATAACCGCAGTGTTACCGACACGGTCTACGGTTTGTATGTACACGTCGTGTGGGCCGGTCGTTCCCGAGGACTGTGCCGCAAGTACTGTCACGGTCCAGGTCGCATCAACGATGAAGTTGTTGCGGTACCCAAGCCCCTCAGTGACATTTACAGAGCCGCTTACGCCAAACTCGCTCAAGTCGGCGGTAGGCGTAACCGATTTGATATCGACGACGCCTTGGCTGGTGCTGCTTCCGTCACCCGGATCGGCTTGAATTTCAGCAGTCGCAACGATCACGTCGCCAACACGTACAATGTTGTCCGTCAGGTCGTCGCCACTTGCCACGGCCGCCACCTGACGCATACCTGCACTACGGATTGCGGGAGGATGACGGTCCACACCGATCTTACCAGTCGAAGCCTGCGCGGCCACACCGGATGTGTTCGTCGCGCTGATAACCGCCTTCGCGGTCTTACCGATAGCGACTCCCTTCTTGCCGTCGCTTGACCCGACTGCCCAGTCCGTATCTCGCTCCAGGGCTACATAACTGAAGGTAGCGTAAAGGATACTCGCTGACCCGACATTACCACCGAAGGTACCGGAGGATCCGACCTCAATCGGCCCCAGAGCCGAGAGGGTCGAGTTGTACCCAAAAGCGGTTACAGTCGCGTCGTAAACCCCTTCGTCTGAACCGCTGTCGTAATGGTTCATTAGGGTCTTCAAACCAAAGAGTTCGAAGTTGGCAGAAATTACGTTAATCTTGCTGCTTTGGTTCGGGTCGACTTTCGCATAGACATCGATGCGATCTCCAATGGATGCGGTCGCGTCGGTAATGGAACTAACATCGACGCCATTTAACTTGAAACTGACAATTGTGACTTCCGGATTACCGAAGTCCGCGGTCGCACCGGAGATACCGACCGAGCTAACATTACCGGCGACATCCCAAGCGTTCACTGTAACGCTACGAATATTCGATGCGGTCAGGTTTCTGTTCAGGTCACCTGCACCGGAAATCACGTTGGGCCGCAGACGTAGTGCGAATGTTGCCAGGACAGCTTGCCCCGCATTCGCACTTGCCGCGGGCGTGTTCACTCCGCCCGTTCCGTTCGCGTTAATGGTCATGCTTGCCACGGGGACTACCGCGGTCGCACCAGAAACGAAGTCACTAAAGTCTGCAGAGATCAAAGCAGGGACTCGCGCGCCCGGGAAGCTGTTTAGCTGTGGCCAGAAGAACGGGTAGTTCGTGGCAGTCAGGGCCGCGTTCTCACGTAGGGTCGGGACGACGCCGCTGACTGTCGCTTCAACAATAAGGACGTCATCTGCTTGAAGTGCGATGCCGACACCTCGGTTCGACGTGTAAATATTATGGTTTGTCAGACCGTACAACTTGTCAAACGCAGGGTCTGTTGAGGAGAACGCGCTACTGGCCCCAAAGAAGAGTCCGCTCTCAGGGTGTCGAGCCACGTTCTTGCCACGTGTTTGTACATTCGTCGATGCCACCTTCTGGAGAACCAGAGGCATTGTTGTGTCCAGAATGACACCGCTTGCATAAGCATGGTTTGCGGCAGAGCCGGAACCTGCGTTGGGTTGAACCGGGAAGCTCCACGCTTCGCCGCCCATGTAATCCTCATTGTAAACATAGTCGGTCACGCGGACCTCGGCCGTCACAAAGCCGACGCCTGTGGCGGAGGCAACACCGGTTCCCGCAGACGAAGGCACGGTTCCCTTCAATGTCACCTGTGTAAGTCCATTCGAGCTCGCCGTGGAGGATTGAATGGTTGAGAAATTCGCGGTTGTCATATTGAGCTTGCCAACATCTACCCAAATATTGAACAAACCACCACTGTTTACACCGAGAACATTGCTCGAGCTGGCTTTGGAGAAATTAAGGTATTCTCGGTACCACTTATTCGAGCTCTTACTTGTGACGTCGGGATACTGCGCCAGCAAGGTGTCAAGGTCGTTCTGATAAGGAGTTGAACCGCTGTGTGAACTGGTCCATACGCTTGGCAGGAAGTCCACTTGAAGAGCAACTTCGCTGCCGACGGAACCGATGGTCGCGCCAAGGATTGTGCCATCGGCCGCTTGGGCGTTGCTTCCCTCATCCTGCTTGAGCAAGGTCAGAATCTCGCCGTTGCCGATAGTGCTACCACCCGGGACGTTACGACTGAAGTACATGGTCGCGCCGAGAATAATCGGCCGGTTAATATCCAGAACCAAGGTCGAGGATTGCGGAGTTCCCGCGATACCGTCAATGGTCCACTGATCCTGAGTGCCATCGGATTTTATGCCAGGTGCCCGCGTATCGAAGGTCCAGAAGTTGCGCGCATCATCGGTAACAGTAACAACCACGCCGGCATTAGAATTCGAGTTGCTGGTCAGGTTAGTAGACGGAATTGTAAAATGGCCTGACGCGCTTGCGCCGAGAATCATCCCACCGGTCAGGTTTTCGACGGAAGCAATTCCAGAAGCATCGATCACGAATGGTCTGGATGGAGAAGCTCTGAAGAAACAGTTATCGACATCTGTTGCGTATGTAATGTTGAACGCACTAAGTCGGTCCAAAGGTTCTTCTTCAAGGCCAAAGTCAACTTGGATACCAACGGTATCTCGCGTCGGTGACGCACCAACGATTCGCCGAGAGGTTGGAGCGCTTAGGTCGCTGCGAATGATGATGGGCGGACGGTTATCAACGAATCCTGTAACACCGGCAATTAAGGAGTTACTCGCATTCGCAACCGCAGCCGCGTTGAATGTGAGGCCGCCCAAACTGTACTTGTTCTTATGGCTCAAACCGAGCTCATCGCCCAGGATGAAGTTGATCGGCATCGCGTTATTGCCACCGTCGCCGGCGAAACTCGCACCAGCAGAAGTAGATGCCTCTGTAATCAGAAAAGTAGCGCGAAGAATAAGTGCACTACTGGAGTTCCAGTCTGTTCCCGTTGCAGATTGCGGGGTTGTCCCGGAGTAGGAACCGAAGAATACCCCAGCTTCGCCACCCGGGAAGATAGGGGTACTGAACTGTTCGTGACCGGCTGCCTTCAACGTTGTTGACCAGCCTTTCCTGTTAATAAGTTGAGCTGGCGTTCGAATTAACGTGGAAGCAATGTTTCCTGTCGTGAGACTTGTATCCTTGACGATGCCCGCGTTGCCTTGAGCAAGGTAGCCATCTTTATGCCAGGCATCACTGACAAAATCATTATTGGCCGTGAAGTAAGCATCGGGCTCGCCGTCCAACGCAGCCTGTACGTTGACAGAAGCAGTGACATCTACGACATCACCCCACTTGAGCTCGCTGCTGGAAGAGCCGATGCTTCCGGCGCCGGCTTGAGATTGTTTTACGCGGCCGGGGACGGGATTGCCATAAACATCGACGACGGAGTAAATAGAAGCACCGCCGCTACCCATGGTGGGACCATCATGGTCGATACCAACGTAATTGGAATACGCCGTGCGGCCGCCGACAATTTGGACGGTGGCACGGAGACCGTTTGTATCTGATCCCGCACCCGTTGTCGTTGCCGTGACAGGGACGGTCAAATTTGCCGGGTTGAGGCTGCTTTCGTCCGTTTTAGAACCGTCCCACATAAAGACGACCAAAGTCGCATCCTTAACCTGAGTGCTGACACCGGTCGCATCATTTGGGAAAACATCTGTATATGTCGCCGAAAGGAGCGGAGTGTTTCCCGGAGCCATAGAAAAGTCAGCAGTTACTCCCTGGAGCAGATCCGCCATTTCTGTGTCGGTCAGAGTGCCAGCATTTAATTTGTTTACATAGGTGCTGCTGACATTCGCGACCACAGCGGCCATAACCAGCGTGTCATTTCCTTGCAGGTTTGCCACCATTGCACCGTACTTGCCTGCAGATGCAGATGGCCACCCCACAAACCAACGGTAAAGGACACTATCCTCGACGCCAGTCCACGTTCCGGGGTTGTAGTCGCTCAAACTGGTATGGTTTACGAAACCATCCTCCGTGTCATTCACGACACCCGGTTTCCCGTGGTTGACGTAGGCCGTTGGACTGGCACCAAGAATTGCCGAAACATTCTTGATCATACCGCCAGCAACCTCACCGCTACCCGACACCGACTTGCCGTCCACAACACCGTCAACGCTTTCCGCCAACGGCATGAACCAAGCAGGCACGCTTGTGTTCTCGAGCGGGAGTGCCTTCTGTGCAAGCGCCTCGGGGGCTCCCACTGCGGAAACCAATCCAATCGACGCACATACCAAAACCATCCATCGAAGACTCTGAGCCATGGCTGCTGCTGCTCCTTTCGTCATGGTCTTCATACTCTCCTTATTTTTTCCGTTTTTATTTTGAAACTCTTTTAGTTTGCTACCCGAATGATCACCATTCCTACAACCAAAACTGCTCATTTGCCACTTCCTTTCCAGCTAATCCATAATTGTGTTGAGGAGTTCTTGTCACCATAGACCGAGCGATCTTCACTTAGCAAACAAGATACCACTCGACATACGGACGCTCCTAAATCAAACAAAATCAAAGGGCCAAATACAATTTAACCCTTTCTTTCCAAGGTTCGCGTTGCTTCACTTATGTCCCGGTTTTCCCACTCTCAGAATCAAAACGAATACCTTAAAGCACTTGAAAACCAGAACTTATATCTCACTGGCACTTTCGTACCAGCGGTTGCTTCACTCCGTTTCAGTTTTCTCGCCTTCGCAAACGCATGTCTGGCGATTTTAGAGTGTTAGAGCTGACTCTAACACAAGCGAAAACTCTTTGTCAACAGAAAACTTTATAATGTTTTAAGATAGATTACTTTTCCTCATAAATCGCGCGAGCTTCCTTCCAGGCTTCCTGAACGACAAGAAACCGCCGCCGCTCTCATTCTCCACATGACACTCACCAGAGAATCCCGTACCTTTTACCTTTCTCTCGGATGGTTTTCCGAGAGGCTCCCGATATTTTTGAAGCTTGTGAGATATTTCCATTTACCCTTTGGAGAAGTTCAGCTAAGTACCTCTTCTCGACATCTTCGATAACTGTATAAAAAGCGTGATCGGTCATTTCAGCATTCTGTGTTATCTGTATCCCTGTGCTCGAGGATAACCGAACTCCGGTGAAAACGATGTCTCGTTGTTCTATAACTTTCTTTTGGGTAAGAGCAGCTGCTCGCTCGACCACTAACCTGAGCTCTCGAACGTTGCCGGGCCAGTCATAACTGACTAGCAAGTCCAACGCACCAGGAGAAAAGACCTCAGGACCTCCATTCTCCCAGGGTTCGAGTACATTCAAAAAATGCTCTGCTAAAACAGCAATATCCTCTCTTCGCTCGCGAAGTGGAGGCAATTCGATGATGAATCCGCAGAGACGGTAATAAAGATCCTCGCGGAACGAACCTGCCGCTACTAATGAACTCAGAGAAGAATTTGAGGCCGCAATGACACGAAAATCTACGTCCACCGGCCGATTGTCGCCGACGCGGCGTACTCGCTTTTCTTCAATCACGCGCAAAAGCCGCGTCTGTAGATGTACTGAAGCGTTACTAATTTCGTCAAGTAAAACCGACCCACCATTGGCCGTCTCAAGCAGTCCCGCGCGATCTGAGGTGGATCCAGTAAAAGCGCCCTGCTTATGACCGAACAACTCACTTTCCAGCAACGATTCCGGAAGAGCACCACAATCCAATGGAACAAAAGGATTTTGTTTCCTGCTGCTGTGCTCATGTAAGGCTTGCGCAACAAGCTCTTTTCCTGTTCCAGTCTCTCCTTCAATAAGAATCGGGCTCCCTAACTTGGCAAGTCGAGGAATTAGGTCAAAAACGCGTCTCATCGCGCGAGAACGCCCGACCATGTTACAAAAAACGCGACTAGTTTCCCTGTCTTCCTTTGACGAAAGTAAACGCTTTATACGGGCAACGTTCGCCAGAATCTCTTGAGGTTCAACGGGTTTGATCAAGTAGTTGAACGCACCTGATTTCATGGCCTTGACAGCGCTGTCTATTGTTCCGTAGCCGGTGATAATGATCACTTGGAGGTCGGGATAACGTTGCTTGGTTTGCCTAAGGAGATCTACGCCGTCGAGTTCCGGCATGGAGAGATCCGTCAGAAGGATTTCATATTCGTGACTGCCAAGAATGTTCAATGCTTCAGCGCCGTCGTATGCAACGTCAACTCGGTGACCATCGTTGATAAGAAGATCTTGGAGAGTTGTGACCATATCCGGCTCATCGTCAACAACGAGGATCCGGGTTCCCGCTCTCTCTGGTGCAACTTCTGCAGTGATGTCAGACCGAAAGTTCATTGTTAAACCAAGCAAACCACAAAGTTGTTAAGGTAATATAGTGTTTAAATTATTAAATTTAAAGGCCTTGTGGCCGGAATCCTACGCCAAATTCACAAAGATTTTGCATGAAATGCTTACCCATAAAGTACGGTGTCCTACAACGCAAAGTACGGTACTCTTAATCGGCCCGTACGGGGTTCTTATTCTCATAAAACGGGGTTTACACATACAGTACGGATCTCTAGGGATTCGCATCGTCAGAATTGGGAAACATTTGCCATTGGCGACAGGCATGAAGCCGCCGTTGGAGAACCTCATCGCCCAAGAACATATCGAGATACTTATCAACAGCCGCAGCGAGAGTGGCTACGTTCGGCCATCGTTCCTTTGCGTAAGTGACAAAGACTTCTAAATCCTCTAAATTCTGGATCTTACGACTGATTCGCTCTGCTGCGAAAAGGTCTCTAGGATGGGGGGGGCGGTTAAGGGGTCCAGATCCTAGGTATCGGTAGAAAAGATCGATAATGGAGAAAAGACGGTCATTGCTATCTGGGTCGAATGGGGACTCAATAGGTGGCTGCCAAGATCGCTGCTGTCTGTAACGCAGATTATAGCGTTCGGGGTGGAGAATACGGTCACCAGCCCAGCAGTGAATGTATCCGTCACCTTTGTCAGTGGGGTGTGGAAGGAATTCCGTTGCGGATTGACGAAGGAAGTCCCGTTCTTCCAAGCGTGCGAATGCTTCTCGTAGGCGAACTATTCCGCTGGAGAAGTATCGATGTTTCGTGAGTCGCATCTCACGGCAAAGGGTGCTGTATTTGATCTGGAAACGGCCGGGATTCTTTCCCATGGCATGGAAACAGAAAGCCAAGTAAGGATACAGAGCCCTGTCCGTGGGATTCGGCAGGCTATAGTAAAAGTCGAGATCTAAAGGAGCAAGATAGCCAACGCGAATGTTATCAAGCAAAAGGCTTCCGAAGAGCACGAAGTTGCTATAGGCCTTTTCTCCGGTGGGTAAAGGATCCCCTTTCCATACAATCCTGTCGATAAGGTGGAAACTTTCGCCGATCTCTCCAATCCACTGGTTTGTTTGTTTGTGAAAGAATGACAGTTTCGCCTCTATTGTGACGGACAGTATGCGGCGAAGACTCTCTTGAATATCCCGGAAGTTCTTTCCGCTGTCGTTTCTACCAAGTATCCGGATGATTTCGTACGAAGAAACTGCAAGCCAATCCTGATCGTTAACGCGCACAAACCCTTTGTTATTCAGTATCTTATAAAGTGCGAAGAGGACATCTTGATCCAGTACGGTCGGGTTGCCGTATTGAGGACTGGCAAACACTTTCCAAACGACTTTCTCCGTACAACCGTAGTGGTTTTCTTCTTTTTCGTAGACGTAGACAAGGTCTCCTTTGCGGGCTCGCTTATCGGGAATGAAAATCGGACGCCGGTTGATGTTTGGATCGACCCCTACAATACCTCGAATTCGCTGAGAGGGGTGTTGTGTCGCCTTTGTTGTGGTAGCTTGTTTTTTCGTCATGGCGATGTCCCGTGGGTGTTTATATCGTCCTCAGGTGCCGAGTCCTGAATGAATGCCGATTGTTTTGCTTCATCTTTTATCGCTTGTGTTATGTTGGGAAGAGAGATATAAAACGTACTCCCCTGATTAACTTGACTTTCTACGAAAACTTCTCCACCCAACCTTTGAGCCAGATTTTGAGCGATCGTTAATCCGAGACCTGTTCCGAGTCCGTCTCTTTTTGTCGTGAAAAAGCGCAGAAATATCCGATTGATGTCTTCCGGTGCGATACCTGGCCCCGTATCACTGATCGCGATCCGTACCCCCTGTTTCCAGGGTTCCGTTCTAACTGTCAGTTCTCCGCCCTGCTCCATACTTTGGATAGCATTCAGAATGATGTTAAGAAGGCATTCTTGCAGCATATTGCGGTCAATGCGCAACGGGGGAAGGTGACAGTATCGCGTCGTCAGATGAATCTTGCGCCAGTCCATTTCTTTCGAAAAAAGAGTGAGAAGACTATCGATAACCCCTTCAATATCAACATCTTCTCGAATTCCAGTCGGTATCCGTGAGAGGTTTAAGAGATTGTCGATGTACTGACGGGCTCGGGCGATACTGCGGGTTATGACATCAAGGTTCGTTTGTATCGCTGGGTCTGGGTTCTGGAGAGCCCGATCGATATTGAAGGTCGCCGTTCGGATCATGCCCAAGAGATTGCGCATTTCGTGGGCAACACTGGAAGACAACTGGCCGATCGAAGCCATTTTTTCCATCTGGAAAAGGTTCAGCTGAAGTGTGTTGTCCTGGCCGAAGAGATCTGATGACTGAACGTAGACATTGGAAAGATGCTGCGACACATGGTCTTGGGTTTCAGAGAACGTCTCTTCTGTGTTGGCGGGTTGGGTGCGCAGCTGATTGGGTGTACTTGTTTCCATGTTTACTTCTCCTCGGGACATCTGGCAAATAAGGTACACATGTTTACTTGTTTACTCGTATCCCGTACTTTGAGAGTAAACATGTGTGCAAGTTTACAAGGAAAAAAGAAAGCGTACCGTACGATATGAGTAGAGGTTCTGTATCCGGCAAGAGACGTGCGTGTAAACGATTTTTCGGTGTGCGCGCTCATATCAATCTCCTTCACGGTTCGCGTAGTGTTCGTCGACGATGTCGCGCAAGACTTCGGAGATTTTACGCCGGCTATGGAACGCGTCGACGCGTATCCATTCGATTTGGTCAGGCCGCATGTGATAGGTTTGGCGGCGGTAGGGAGATTCCTTTTGTTTTTGCGCCTCAGGGGGCTGTGAATAGGTCCCCGAATTTCGGGTCGGTGGGGGCGATGTGTTGGGGTGGATGGGTGGGGGCGAATACGTGAAAGCGGGTGGGGAGGAATGTCCACTTGTAAACTCATTTACATGTGGACTTGGTGCTGGTGTGTACTGGTTTCCTTGTGTACTTGAGTTCTTGTAAACATGTTGACTTGTTTGCTTTGGCGTAGGTGCTTCTTCTTGTTTACTTGTCTTTTTGTTTTCTTGCTTACTTGTATGTTTGTAAATATGTGGACGTGGCTCAGAAGGTTGCTTTGGTGCAGCGGTTTCCTCCCGACTACTGACGGTACTGTAGAGAGCCCGCAGCTTCTCTTCGTCGGGGATCGGAACGTTTTTCAATGCTTTGCGTGTCATGCCTTCAAACTCTGTTTCACAGATCTCGCCCAATGCGCGATACCGTGAGCAATTTCTCTAAATCGGTTTTGTCGATCCGACGATAGTTCGCAAATGTTCGTGGAGCCTCCATGGGGTCCAGGTCAATAAATGCGAAGAAGGCGGAAAAACTACTGTGACGACTCATGCTGCATCGTCCATTCCGTTGCTGTTTTCCCCGGATTCTTGCGACGCTGTGCCCTCGTCGGGGATCTGGCCGGCGAGCAGGGTCTCTGTGACCAATGCGTAATCTTCCGCACCACGACTTGTGTTCGCGTATTCAAAAATCGTGGTTCGTGCGCTTGATGCCTGCTGAATCTTCGTATCAATGCGCACTGCGGGCAGGACTTTGTCTCCGTATGTATCCTGGAGGGCTTTCAAAACTTCTTTACTCATGTTGGTACGTCCATTGTAGAACGTTGGTATAATTCCCGCGATCTGAACGGTCTTCTCAAAGTACTTCTGAATCATGTGCAAATTGTCGATAATCTGCGTCGCACCAAGCATGGCGAGATAGTCCATCGAAATCGGAATCACGAGATCCTGCGCATATAGAAGGGCGTTCTGGTTCAGGATCGAAAGGGAAGGGGAGCAATCGATCAGTACAAAGTCGTATTCATCGATATTTCGCATTCGGAGCTTCAGGACTTCCTCTCGTCGCGGCATGGACACCAGCTGCATTTCACATGCGGCCAGGGTGTTGTCCGAGATTATGCAGTCAATTCTCCCGCTGTTTTCTCCTTTTCGCGCATTCACAATGCAATCCTCCAACAGCATATCACTGATGATGAGATCGTACATTGTGTACTCAGGTTTACGTAACCCAAACGATTCCTTGATGTTACCTTGTGGGTCACAATCGAGAATCAGTATTGTTAGACCTTTGTTGAATGCGAGATATGCACCAATCGAGATGACAGAGGTTGTTTTCCCCGTGCCCCCTTTGAGATTTTGGAACGCGATCACTCTCATGGTTCCTGTTCTCCTGGAAAGACGATTCGGTTTTTATAGTTCAACATCTCACGGACCACTTCATCGCTGATGAGGCGATGGCCTCGGTGGTTTCGCGGGGGATTGGGAATGTAGCCCTGGCGGAGCCAGTTGTAGAAAGTCGTACGTGAAATCCCAACGATCTTGCAGGCTTGATTGGTTGTATAGTACTGTGCGGGCATGAATCCGATTTCCTTGTTCTTGCTATATACGCCTTGTACGTTGAGGAATAATGCGGACTTCAGGCACATTTCCTCAAGTGTCAACTCAAAATTCCGGTCAGCAGTTTACAGCAAGGTACCACAGAAGGCAAGTGGTTTACGCAAGTTTACACGCCTGCTGTCCTTAAAGATTACGTTTACACAATTTTACATCAGTTTGCACATGTTCATGAAGCAGGTTGGAAAGGAAGATTGAAGATAGAGGCGGTTTTCTAGCATTTTTTCCTGTCACTTCATATAGGCAGAGACCGTCACTATCTTAAATTATTGTAGATAGATAGGTCCGCTTCATAACTTGGCTCAAACCTTTCTCGAAATAACACCGGAAGAAACTAACATTACTCCAAATATTACTTATAAAGTACGGTGCCATGCCGTGTACCTCACCGGAAAACGAGGAGTGGTGGGCGTTTGTCTTGCCGTCTCAGGCTGGGTTAAGTGGGCGAACAGGGGTGAGTCGAATCCGCCGATCACATTCTGGGCACATGGGCGGCTTTCGGTGGGTCAATCTGCTGTGGTTATTAGAAACCCGGGCAAGCGGGGTAGGGAAGGGCGTTTCGTCAGGTGGAACGGGGGCGCGCCTTGGCATCCCGCGTAGCTTTCGTGGCCTTCGCAATCCGTTGATTGCGACTTTTGGCGGTCTGCTTCATTTTGCTTTGGAGTTGGTGACGAGCGAGAACTTTGTCCACGACTTTTTGCTCAACGAGTCCTGCGACTTCCTCTTCAGAATGGCAGGTACTCATATCCACTTCCCGACCTTCCTGTTGAAGGTTTGCGGCTTCCCTTTCGAGCTCTTCGATCTCATCCGGTGTGAGCTTGCCGTATTTCTCATGAGATAACATAACAACGGTGAAGGTTGCGGGGAGACGTTCCTCAACGATGTCGTCCATGAGGTGGTCAAAGTAGTTGCCGCTGTAACCAAGAAGTGTTTCTTTCCACAGTTCGATGCCCGCATTGCTTTTTTGTGTTCGATCCTCCGGACCGTCCGTCAAGATCAACGCGACTGTTTGTTGCCCCTCAGCAGTTTTCAAGAAGGCCGAGGCTTCGCGGTACAGATCGAATCCTCGAAAAGTGAAGACCTTTCCTTGTCTGGCTAAGAGAACCTGCAGGAATCCGACTAAACGCCCTGGCTTGTCGCTGATGACAACGAACGTATATTCCGGTTTCTTGGATTTGCCGGCCTCAGCCTGTTTTTCCTCCTCAAACTGGGCCATGTGACGTGCCTTAATCCCATAGTCCCGTCTCATCGTCATCCCTTCCTTCCAGTTAACGAGGATCACACACGACGGGGGTACCTCGTCGCGGGCAGTCCTTACAATGATTTAACCACGTTTGGCGACTTTGGCAATATTGCGCTGTTTGGACTTGTGGTTTTCAGGGTCCCTTCTACTCTGGCTGTGGATAAACAGGCAGTTGTCGAATGAGCGATAGAAGCGAAAAAGAAGGACATACCTTAGAGGGTGTCCGTCGTAGTCGATTTGATCCGTAGCGATATGTACGAGCATGCCTGCCGCCAGGCCGAGGCCTACTGCACTATTGACCAGAAAGCCTGTCAGCAGCCCTATCAGAATTACGGTGTCGTATCCATGAAGGAGTACGAAGACACGTTTTGCAGAAGGCAAATGATCGCCGGCGACCGCGTTTCGCAGCGTCCACTCGCGAGGCGGCACTTCGACCATGTAATCGACGAGGTGGTCCAAATCGATGAGGATGCCGGCAACGGTCGCCGAGACCAGAGTCAGAATTGGAGACTCTGCGAGCAGTGCTGCCCCGGCAGCAAACGGCAGGATAAACACCATGTGGTGGATGTAATGATAAAGGATGCCTGCAGGATCGCCAAACGTGAAACGTGAAGTCGTCATGATAAGAGACCACAGACCCCCAAGGACAGACTGCTTTATTCTGACCCTGGTTTGTCCGCCGGGGAACGTTTCTATTCCATGCCAGCGACTCGCCTATGAAAGGCTGCCGGGCAAGAGGCCGAAGCGGAACAACGTAGGGCGAGAGGATACTGAACCACGAAGACACGAAGGAATCACGAAGAAGGAAGAACGGAAAAAGCCAACCGACCTGCTGTTTCTTCGTTGCCCGATTGCCTTCGAATGGACGAATTCGAGGAATCGAGACCACCCTCTACTTGTCACTTGTACTATCTGCGAGCCTTTCCTTCTCAAATCATCGGCTCTGTAAGCCCGGGGCTCGGAAGGAAGTCTGCAGTTTTGACCGTGGATTCAGCCTGGTGTTGAATTCAATCGATAGATTGAAATGGTTCTGTTAGGATACCAGTCTTCTTCGTTTCCATAGTAGTAAATGGATGGGACTACCGAATCTGTCAATGGCTCAATCCTTGGGAATTGTTCGATCAGGCGATAGGCGGAAGGGTACTTTTTCATTGTTCGGGATTGTACGCCTGTCCAGACAATGTATCGCGGGGGTTGCGGGGGCAAATGTGTTTGACCGCTGATTCTGTGAATATCTCCGATACGGTACGGTCCTGGATTAAAGGGTACAGTTGGAGCATCGAAGGCGACATGACCGGCTGGCGGTATGTTTGCTTCAATCCAGCGTGCCACCGATTGGAGTTTATGGTCGTTTTCGATGTAATTGACTACATTGGCCAATGAGAATCCACCGGTCAGGACAAGCACGAAAGAAACGATTATTCGTCCCGGCAATCGGCCACTGAGTTTCTGGGCTCCGACGCCGCATAGCACCAGGAGCGGAGCCACTGCGCATAGTCCCAAGCGCAAACGACCGAACAATCCGCCCAGTGCGAGAGTTGATATGCCAAAACAGAGGACGAAGAATACGACGCCTTTTGGGGATTCTTCAGAGAGAGGTTTTTGTCTGACAAAGAGCAGTTGTAATGCCGGCAGTAGAAGACACGCGGCAAGCGATCCAGTTACTGCACCAAAAGTCTGAAGAACGAATTGCCAGAGTTTGAAAGGGTGCCAGATTGTGTAGCCATGACCCGACGAAGAGTGAAGTTTCCAGTTAGCGACGAATTCGTCAAGTGAGAATAAGAGATAAGGAGTGAACAGTAGGTACCCGAGAAACAGAAATCCTGCCGCGACTGCAAGAAGTCTGATGTTGTCTCGATGGAGTGGATCCGGCCGAAGGATGTGAGCAATCAGCAGGAAGAGAATAGTCACTGCTGCTGGAAGTGCAGCAGCGGCAGCAAGGCCGGATAACCCACCCGCGAAAATGTAGAGAGGGACAAGATTCTCTTTGTTACTGTACAAGACTCGATAGGCCACCCAGAGAACAGCAATGGCGAGAGTCAACGCGAAGATGTGAGGTTTTGTCATGTGTGTGTATGTTTGGACCGTAGGAGAGAAAACGAATAGCAGGCCAGCCGCCCAAGCCGCCCATAGACCGCAATAGCGCGATAGAAACGAAAAAAGAAGTATCGCTCCTCCTAACCCAACAAGAGCGCAAGTGACGCGTCCTGCGCGGTGTAGGTCGGCAACTTTGCCGGGGTCTCGATAACATTGTTCGATATTCTGGGGCAAGTTGACGAGTCCCAGGACATGTCCCATGACGAGCCCGCCGGCTACGGAGTAGTAGAAAAGACCACCGTATTTGTGGTCGTTGGGGTTGAAATCGAGACGGCGAGGATCCATTTGATGCAGGTGGGCGTAGACGTGGGATTCGTCAGGCACTTCGCTGCGTGTTAGGAAATGGCGAATCAGTGCGATCCAGTAAGGGCGATGTGCGGGGTTCCCCGGCTCTATATAAGGTTCATTGAAATCTGCGAAAAAAGAATACCATTCGATGTGCTCGGTGCGGGTTCGAAGCAATTCGTCGATCAACGGTTCGACGTTGTCTTGTGACCCTAATACGCTGGTAACGCGGGCCTGCGAGGGCAGTCCCCAGTCGATTCCAGTGAAAAGGAAGAAGACGGACACGACGCTATAACCGAGGAGATGTGTCCACATGCTTCCAGAGAATGCGCCGTGAGTGGTCTGGAAGTCAGTTTGTGCGCGCATCTGCATATTGTTATGTGGTTTCTTTCTAAATAGAATTGCCTCTGTGGCTTCTTTGTATCGTATCGCTGTAAAGCAGTCCGGTGCCTCCGAGGCCTGCCATTATGCAGAACAGGGGCATCAGAGGAACCCGAAACCGGGAATACGCTTCGGGACCTGCTGACAAAAGACAGAAGTAGACTATTGTGCCAATGAACAGCCACCGCTCTTCTTGTTTGTTTGTGAGCAGGTAACGGAGTGTCAGCAGGTAGACGACGATAAGATGAAACAAGGACCAGCCGAGGAACGGGAAGACATAGTCCGAGGCGGAGACGCCGAGTATCTGTTGGAACAAAGATCTGCCAGGACCAAGAAGCATGCGAGAAACGCCTATGGCGGCATGTTTGACCGTGAGAAACGGGTGGGAGATCAAAATCTGTGCTGCGTTTTGATTCATGTAATCGAGAACTTCGGAACGTGATAGGTCTCTTTGTTGCACTTGATGTTGCGTGTTTTTACGCAACTCCTCTTGCACAATGTGGAACGGCCGATTTTCGATTTCTGCAATCACCGCGGCGGCACGATAAAAATACAGGTTGACCGAACCGATGTCAGATAGAGTATAGGCTCCAGTTGCCAAGCCATTGCGGAGTATCCACAAGGCGGGGAAGAGCAGGGAACAGATGAGAAGAAGTGCGGCAGTCCGGATGAATGCTCGTCGATAACGCATTTTGCACCAGAGATAGGGCAATTGCGCAAACCCAAGAAGAAGTCCAATCGGGCGGATGAGAGTGTTGAGGGCGGTTAAGAAACCGGAGAGAGAAACGGAGATAAGAAGGGAGCGGGAAGCACAGGTTGGTGTGTCGGTTCGCTGGCTCTGGTTCGATATTCCGAAGATGAAGATTGCGGTCGTGCAAGTGAGCAAAACGCCGAAAAGATGCTCAGTAAGGACCAGACAAGTATATCCAGCCGATACGGGATCGAAGGCGAAGAGAATCCCCGCCAGGAGTCCCGCACGGCGCGATATACCAGCGACTGAAGCGGTTGGTTTTTGGGAGGCGATTGATTGAGCCACGTGATAGGCGATCCATACCACGAGGATTGCAGTCAGAGCACTGATCAGGACTTGCGTCACAGAGACGGCCAGGGGCGACTGCGATATGAGATAGACGCCAGCGAGAAATGCCGGATATCCCGGTGTGCGATGAATCTCGGGTGCGGAATCCGGTTCAGTTCGAAATGAGTGGAAATCGAGAATTCCCTCAGCGAGTTTTGTGTAAGTTCCGGAATCCGGTTCAAGCGCGCGTTGTGGGTCTTGGGCGACTAAAAGGAGAAAAGGAAGTCGTGTAAGTAGTGTAAGACAAGCGATACCCAGACAGATCCGATAGGTTGGGAGAAATGTAGAGGGAAGACGTGATGAGTATGGTTTCATGAATAAGCAGGTTTTTCGCAGTTGAGCTGTTTGTGCTTCCGATGTTGAAGGATCATCATTGTTACATGTCATATCGGGTAATCTTCGAATAACGAATGCGGCTTTCATTCCCGCCGGAAGAATCGTTCAAGTTTGTAGAGATTTATTCCTGGCGTCCCGATAGTCTCAAGCGATCTTCGTAGAGTTCTGCGAGTTTTTCAACGTATCTGTCGATGCCGTATTGTTCTTTAATTTTGTTACGGGCTCGGCGTCCCATTTCCAGTGCGGCGTCCGGGTTCTCCAAGAAATGGAGAATTCTATCGGCTGTTTGTTCCGGTTGATCGGGATCTACAAGTAATCCATCGTAATCCTGCTGGATAATGTGCGGTACTTGACCGACTTTGGTTACGATTACGGGGCATGCTCTGGCCATTGCTTCCAATAATGCCATGGGTGTGCCTTCCCAACGTGACGTCATGACAAAAACATCGAACAGCCCGGCGATGTCGGGAGCGTCAGGACGGTATCCGAGAAGAGAGACTCTGGATTGAAGATTGTGTCGGGAGAGGAGGTCTTGGATGTGTTCCTCGAGAGCGCCTCGTCCAATGTAAACCAATCGAGCGGAAGGGACATGGTTAGAGATGAGTTTGAAGGCTTGGAGTAACAGCTCGGGTGCTTTCTGTTTGGAAAGGGCGCCGACGGTGCCAATGATTTTCTCATTCGGATTCCAACCGAGTTCTCGCCGACGTTCGAGGCGCTCTTGGCTGGATAAGGGCCAGCCGTCGGGGACACCAACAGCATTGGGCATAAGTAGGAACCGTTCACGAGAAAGACCGGTATTGCGGATTGTTTGTTCGAGAGCCTGCTCGGATACTGCAATGATTTGAGTGGTCCCTTGTCCGAGGAGACGGTCCAGCATCCAGTGTTTTCTTTTTTTCCACGTATAGACGTTATGTTCGGTGGCAATGATGACGGGTGTTTTGAAAAGTAACGCACCCATTCGGCCGATAGTATTTGACGGAAACATGTGAGTATGGACTATATGGAAGCGATTCCGTCGGAGAAAGTGGAAGACGCGTCGGTGAGTGCCTGGATTGAGGTACCCCCGAAAGTCGAGGTGTACGAGCCGCTCCGGCGGTAATTGGAAGGGAGATATGTGCTCGGGAGTTTCCCAGAGGTAGGCGACGGTGACCTCGAATCGTTGTCGGTCGAGGTGATTGGAGATTTGCTGCACCACTCGTTCGGCACCCCCGATGCCGATAGAGTCGATGAGTTGGAGCACGCGGATTTTCTGGGTTTCGGGAGTCATCTTGGTGGTTCAATGTAATCGGGGTTTCAGAGTTGAAAAAGACTCCCCATGGTTGTTTCCGATTGTGTTACTCGCTTTTGCCGTTGGGAGGCTGTATGATTCTAAGGATTATGAATTGGTATCGTTTCTACGAATATTCAGTATTTATCGCTATCTGTATCCTGTTGGTGGGATGCGATCGATCAGATACGCCCATACGTGCTTCTTTTTCGATTACCGGCTCAGTCGAGTTGAAACCCGCGTTGGCGGAGCATCTCGCCGGAAACGAGCATCTCTTTGTCATCGCACGATCTTCGGACGGAGAGCCGGTTGCGGTTCAGCCGGTGACCGGTCTCGGGTTTCCTTTGGGGTTTTGTATAGGCTCGGCCAATCTGCTGGATCCCGCTGCAGAGATGCCGGATACAGTCCGACTCAGCGCTGTACTGACACCTTCTGAAGATCCTTTTGCAGAGGGGTTTGTCGGGGAAGTCGATCAAGCGGTCTCTTTGGGAACTCAAGAGATACACATCGAAATTCCTTTTGATGCCACGAAAGTGTCAGCTATGCGCCAGACGCCGACGCCTGCGGAACGGCGTCCTAAAGATGTTTCCGTCTCCGGCACAATCGAGGGAACGATCACACTCGGCGTTTCTCCCGCTGGGGGAATTCAGCCGAGCGATACGTTGTATATCATTCTTCGCGATACAGAAGGACGAATGGTCGCTGTTTCGGGCGCCTACAAAGAGCCTACCTTCCCGTTGGAATATCAGATCAGCGCGGAGAATCTAATGATGGGGTCGATTCCTTCCGATCGAGAGATTGTAGTAACAGCACGTTTGGACCGTGATAAGAACGCTTTTTCTTCCACCGGCGATATTGAAGGAAAATCAGGGAAGCGAACCGCTCAGGTTGGGGACGAAAACGTCGATATAGCGCTGGATACGGTAATCCAATAAGAAAGAGCTCCGGAAGTAGGAGAAGTAAGGAAGTCTATTCGGCGTTGTTCTCGGGTGGGGGACCAGTGACACGGCGGATCTGGCCCTTTAACTTGGCCGGAATGTCTTCTTCTTCCAAACGAAGAGGACAATCCGGGCAATCCGTTTCATTGGGAACGGGTTTGCCGGGGATACAATAGACCTGTCCATTATTGTTGAGTGGAACCAGATGCGGACAGTAGCAAAGTCGCTGAACACGCAGTTCGCGAAGCGGATCGGCTTGATTCTTGTTACGAGATTTTTGGTCGCTCAATGGAACTCACCACAATTCTTCCCGAGTTGGTGCCAGGACTTCGTCCTGCAGACATCTGAAAAACCCACAACCAATGGATTTCCCACCTCCTAACCGGTCCGCAAGGCACATTGCCCGGACAACCTCTCTACATCCTTGATTCAATCCGTTAGGCTAAACTCTACTGCTCCCAGACTATCTATCTGATCATAGCCACTCTGACCAATGGAGTCGAGCCCCTTTTTGTCGAATCTGTCTGGGGCATCCAGACGGAGATTTCAGTGCTTTGGGGGGCTACATTTCACCGAACGTAATATTCTCGTGCTGTCGTTGACTTATCCGGTGTATTCAGGAGATTGACAAGTGTGGACCAATGGATTATCGTCAATTCCAACAAGTCTTTCGGACCTAACGATGCGCAAGTTTGCCGCACCTTCCAGCCAAGAGGGGAGCAGAAAAGTGCGCCGACTGTTCTTCGGGAAGAAGCACACAGGGCCGGTCATCAAGACCGCCAAAAGGAGACAATGATGAGAAGAGGAAAGAGCGTGTTCTGGGCGGGAGTTTTCGTGTTGGTTATGCTGGTTCCCGCCATTGCGCAGGAGAAGTGGGATATTGAGTGGACGGATTCGGAGGTGAATCCGATCGATCTAAGTGGGCTGGGGGACCGATGGTATATGCCTTACGGCGTATACAGCGAGGACTGGCCGGAAGAGTCGCGGTTTCGCATTTGGTTCGATTACGCGAGCATTAACGGACTGGGGTATGCGGAATCGGCTGATGGCGCAGAGTGGGGAGAGCCGGTGGCGGTCGAGGGGTTGAATACCGAGGGTAGCAGTGCCGCGGGACGTGCAGTTGTGTTGTATGAGCCTTCTTGGGAGAAACCGTTTCGGATTTATTACTACTGCAACGCGGAGGATATCTGGCAGATCCGCGTGGCGGAGAGTGATGACGGCATCCACTTTGAAAACGACCAGGCATGTATATGGGCCGGGGACTCAGCGTTGGGGACGTATCCGGACGGCCACGCCGTTTTGTACCAGCCGGGGCGCGCTGAACCGTTTCGGATGTTCTATCGAACCGGCGATGCCATTATGATGGCGGTATCCGAAGACGGTTACGAGTTTTTCGATTACGACTATATTCCTGATTCCGAGGCGATGCAGCCCACCTGTGTGATCGCCATTGCTCAGAACGACTACCGTATGTGGGCGTTCCGTGACAATACGGCAAACCAGTACCTTGTTTCATCGGATGGGTTCAATTGGATCCTGTGGGAAGACCCAGTAAACGAGGTCGGAGGACTGGGCGAACCGGGCGCTTGGAATGACGAGAGAAACTACTACGCCTCAGCAGCCTACCTCGGCAACGGGAGATTCAAGATGTGGCGCGCGGGTAAGAACCTGGATACAGGGGCGTATCGATCGGGTGTCGCGGACGGTTTTGATGCGCAGTTGGCGCAGATCGATATGGGGAATTGGGATGTATTTAGCCCCCTTGACGATTTCGTGGCGGAAGGGTGGGAGAGCTACGGTTCGAACGATCAAGGTGTATTGACACAAAATGATGACGGAACGGTCACGATCGGCGATGAGCGAGAGGACGCCAATTTCTACATGGTTCGTGATACTGCCTGGGTGGTTCCATACACAGTGGAAGTGCGTCTCCGCGTAGATGAGGAGGGAGGAGCGGACGCCAATGGTCCTCATTGTACGATTGCCTGTCTTATGAACGACGAATTCCACCCGGGAGGCGAGACGTGGCAGCCCAGTTTTGCCCAAGACCGTTTTGGCGGCTGGAACCTGAACGGGGACGATCCGGTGTTTGAACACGATTTGATGCAGTTCAACACATTTACTGTAGTTTGCCGGTTTGATGAGGAAGCGCGGGATCGCGAGATGATCGGCGCAGGAGGGGCGTCCGAACAATGCGCCTACGACGTTTATTTGAACCGAGACTTTAACGCACCCGCAGTCACTTTCCATGGCACTGGATGGGCGGGATGGCCCGAGGTCGATATTGACGGCCGTCTTGATATTGGTTGGCCCAATCCGAGTACGGGTGTGATGACCGTCGACTGGGCGCGATGGGGCAGCGGCGTGATTCTCGACGACGCCGGCCCCGGCACTCCTGTCAATAACTGGTCGCTTTTCTAATCACAGAGAGAATGTCGATTCCATCGGTGCTTATTTGTGTAAGTTGCATAAGTTTACATAACATATCTTTTGCGAAGTCCTCCTGCGGCCCGGTATCCGGTTCATGATGGCTCACTCTGAAGTTCTGAGTGACCTTTGAGTTTATTCCATAAGAGCACCCAGCCCTCCGCTGAGCACCACGCGAGAAACGGAACAAGCGGTATTCGGAACCGAGCGTACGCTTCAGGACCCGCAGACGTAAGAAGAAGATACAGCGCGATCCATAGCATGAGACCGGATGGGAAAGGCATGCCTCGTAGCGCGGTACTGAAACCAACGAGGAGGAGAATCCCCCCGTAAAGAACACCGAAAACAAATAGATCGGGAACAATCAGCGCAATATCGGCGAAAGTGATGCGCTGTGCGGCTTTGAGCGCCCGTTCAATCAAGGTTCCGTCAAGTCCGAGAAGCCCGGTTCCCCCCTGCGGCAGGTCCAGAAGATCGGCAATTAAGGGGCGACTCGGCGATACCAGTACACGAACAGTCCCGTCGAGAACCATGAGAGCCGTTTGGAAGGGATATTGCTGGAAGATTTTGCGGCTGTTTTGAGTACAAAGTTGAATTTGCAGTTGAAGGCGATTGTCTACATCCCGGGTTTCCTCCTGAACCTTGGTTCGAAACTCATTGGCTACCTGGGAATAAGGACGATCCGCCGCTCGTGCGTGGACCCAGGCCGCCCGATACGTGTAAAGGTTCCAGCTGGATATTGACGTGAAGAACAAACAACCAAAGATAAGGTAATTTCTCAGGTACCACAGCCCCGTCACCAGCCAAAAGCCACTGCCATACAGAACGAAGCGCGAGATACCACACGAAGTGCGTAGTGAAAACAAAAACCACGGAAGCAGCCAGATCCAGATATACAGTGTGTTCGGACGGCAGAGGGTCGCGAGCCCCATGACAGCCCCTGCGACGAGGTAGTGGTAGGACGTTTCTTTGTTGCGAGCCCAAATCAGGACCCCGGCGGCTGTGAACAGCAGGAGCGAATACAGAATCTCGGCTAAATGATAGTGGCACCCTGCCATGGTAGCTGGATCGATGGCAATAATCAGAGCGGCGAGCAGTCCGACTTTCTCAGACCGGAGTCGTGCGGCCAGGAAGTAAACCGCCGCAACCAGACCGATGGATAGGATTACTTGCACCACAATAGGTAAGACCAAACCGCCCAGGCGATAGAAGAAGGCCAGAAAAAGAGGGTAGACAGGGGGACGTGTAGAGGTTGGAATGTATCCCTCGGGGGACGATTGAGCAAATCCGTGACCTTCCAAGAGCCCTTCAGCCAATGTGAAATAGTCTTTCTCATCCTTTTTCAATTCGGTAAGTTGATCCCAGGACGCCCAGAGAATTGCGGATCGTGCTAGAAGAGCGATCAAGAGAATCACGTACAGTTTCTTTGGTTGTTTGGTCATTTATGCTTACCGACTTTCCGTCTCCGTATTCGAACTGTCAGGTGTCCGTTCATGTTTATGCACTGTAGAGTCCATTTCGTCAAATGGTGTGTGGGTTTTCGGTAACGGTCGCGTCCGGTTTTCAATATAGAATGAGTGCACAGGGCGAAGTTTTAGAACACGAGCGGCCCGGAAAGGAGTTGCGGAAATGAACCAGAAAGAACTGCGAATCGGCATTGTGGGTGCCGGGAGTATTGTGCGGGAACGCCATGTCCCCGGTCTGAACAAGATTCCAGGAGTCCGTTTGGTTGGCGTTGTTAACCGGACCCCGGAATCCAGCGAACGAGCCGCGCATGAATTAGGAATAGAGCAAGTCTATTCGAACTGGGAGGACCTGGTCCAATCGGACAAGGTGGACGCGGTCTTGATAGGTACATGGCCCTATATGCACTGTCCTGTCAGTATTGCAGCACTAGAGGCGGGCAAACACGTTTTCTGTCAGGCACGTATGTGTATGAACTATAAAGAAGCATGTCGTATGCTTGCCGCCTCCGAGAAATCAGGGTGTGTCGCGATGCTCTGTCCCCCTCCCGTCGGACTTGCCGGCGATTACTGGATGAAAGAGCTCCTCTCGACCGGTTTTGTGGGAGAGCCTCGTTCAATCCAATTACGGGCAATGACACCCGCTTTTCTAGATCCAAAGACACCCCTTCATTGGCGTCAGGAGCGTTCCGTATCCGGCTACAATACCCTGACTGTTGGGATTTGCGCTGAGGTAATCCACCGTTGGTTCGGATATGCAGCACGAGTGACATCGACAACACGCGTGTTCACAAAGCGCCGGCCTGTCCCGGGGAACGACCAAAGCAGAGAAGTCGAGGTTCCGGATGCCGTGTTTGCCGCTGTCGAGATGGAATCAGGGGCGTTTGCCGGCATGCAATGGAGCGCCGTTGCCGCGTTCCCCGAGCCTGGCATCCTTGAGATCCACGGTTCGAAGGGGACACTGCGGTACCTATTGGATACGGACGAAATTCTGGGCGGTCGCCTGGGCGAAAAGACCCTTCGCCCTCTCCCGATCCCTTCCGACAAAGTACGGCGGTGGACGGTGGAAGAGGACTTTGTTGCTGCCATCCGAGAAGGTAAGCCGGTGAGCCCATCTTTCTACGATGGTTTGAAATACATGGAGTTTACGGAAGCGGTGGTCCGTTCGGGTGAGGAAAAGCGTTCCATCGCGCTTCCCTTCAAATGCTCCGACTGAGGTCGACCGAGAAAAAACGGAACGTCCGTTCCAATGTGTGGGGCATACCTGCTGGTCGAAAGGTGCCAAGCAGTGAGCCTGGTTTGTTCAATACCGGATCTTAAAAGATTTAAACCGTATAGGTCTCTTTCTGCCGCGAAACCGGCGAGAGAATTGGGCGAGATGTACCACACCGCCATTCTGTAAAAACCGGAGAAAGCCGAAAAAAAGAGCTCAAGTTAGCGCTTAATGTGTCGATAACTAATGACGACAACGGGATGATACGATTTGAAGACCGTTGTAACACCCAAAAAGAAAAGGCGACCGAGGGAATATAGCAATGTGCAGGCAAAAAAAAGGATTGAACCACCAAACCTGTCTGCGCGATATGGCCTCGGAAACCTTTCGACAGGAAGTTGAGCAGTTCAACCCGTTATGAAAAATACTACTATTTCAAAGTCAGTAGAAGTTTTTTTGCTTTCTTAACGCTGCTGACGTTGTAAGTATCGGCGATAAAGGAAACAATCTTGAGAAGAAATTTCAATTTAGCAAATAGTGTTTTTTTCCCGGTCAAAATCGCGGAGGGAGCCGCGGTTTAAGGGAAGGAGGTGACGTAGGAAGGACACTGTACAAACCGGAGCATGGGCCACCGACCGGCGACTATGCCGAGGTTCTTTGCGGCGGTCAAATCGGAGTTCCATTGTACAGCGATCCAAGAGGGCTTGAACAACCAAACCTGTCTGCGCGATACGGCCTCGGAAACCTTTCGACAGACGGTAAGCCAGGAGTGAAATCCGTCCAACCGGACAAGATCGGTCCAGTCACGTCAGTTGACTGCGCGTGGAGGATATTCGAATCCATGCATAGATCTTGTCGGCAGAATAACCTGTTTCCTCCTCAGGTTGTAGCACCTCTCCTTTCGTCCGCTCCCATGTAATTCCACCCCAAATCCATCCGGTAAGGCGTGTGAGTACATCTCCACGACTTTCGTGTCTGGTGTGCCTCATGCCGCGTAGCGTTTCCGGTCTGTTCTGATCGGCACGTTACTGGTGTGCCTGGAGTTTGTTGGTTTTCGATTGCCGCAAACGTCCAGGGGGATGGGTTAGGTGTGTCTCCAGTCCGATTGGAGAACCGTGGGAACCTCTTGGGAATTTAGAACTGCAGTTCCTTTTTGCGTTCCCTTTTACACGGCACTGGACGCCGTGCGTAAACGGCGGTTGAAGAGCCGCCCATAATCAAGGAGGAGTAAACAAATGGCTATTACGCGTATACATACAAATGTCGCAGCTCTGAATGCCGCACGTCATATGCGAAGTGTCGGTTCGGATCTGAGTACATCCATTGAACGTCTTTCATCGGGATTACGGATCAACCGCGCGGGAGACGATCCCGCCGGATTGATTATTGCCAATCGTTTGACTTCCCAAGTCAGAGGTCTCCATCAGGCGATCGCGAGTGCGCAAGACGGTAAGAACCTGATCGCGGTTGCTGAAGGAGCGTTGGAAGAGGTGAGCGTACGGTTGAATCGAATGCGTGAATTGGCTGTCCAAGCCGCGAACACCGGTGTAAATGACGCCGCGGCTCGACAGGCCCTTCAGGGTGAGATATTCCAGTCGATCGACGAGATCACCCGTATTGCGGACAGTACGCAATTCAGTTCAAACAAGTTGCTGAACGGCGATTTCTCTATCGAATCGATGATTCGAGATGGGCAGGATGATATCGGTGTAGCGATCGACCCTTCGCCGGTGGCGTCCACGTTGGAGAACGGAACGTCTTACCTCAATATCATCAAGCTCAACAATGCTTCAAATAAGATCGTCGGCGGTGAGGCGGCGGGGTCTCAGCAGATCGTGAACATGGGAATCAACAATCAAACGGATATCGCGATCTCCCTGGGACACTGGACTTCCACAGTTACAGTTGACGGTACGAACGCCGTTGCCGGCACAACCTTGAATGCATCGTTTTTTCAGGGCGTTTCTCTGATCTCTGGAGATACGCTCACTTTTCAAGGTGTTTTGACGGACGGAATGACAGCGTTCACAGGTACGGTTTCTGTCGGTGGCAATACGATCACGGATTTACAGACAGAAATCAACACGGCGATTCAGACGGCGGCCCAGGCGAAATACGGTGTGACGTCGTGGAGCGACGTGCCGGATTCATTCAAATTGACTGCCACGTACGTGGCCACGGGCGAGAACGCGGGTCGTTTTGCTCTGAGAAACACAGGAACGTATTTCTCTGAAGCCAGTATCGACATTACAGTGGTTGGTACTTCGAGCGATCGGACCGGTGCAGCGGCCATTGTCGCCGAAAGCAAAGGTGTCATTCGAGGTTCGTTGGGGGCCGCATCGATTCTGTCCGGAGGCGGGCGGGTCGGGAATGCGCTCACGGCGATTACCGGCTCGACATTCGACTCCGGAAGTTTCGATATTCAGGTCGAAGACGTGACCGGAAGTCAGCAGCGAGTTTCTACGTCGACCTTCACGTTTGTCGATGCCAATGGTGCGGTTCTGAGCAAAACGGGTTCGCTGGGAGCAGTTGCCAAGGCGGCGGTGTTGAACGGTTCTTTCGTGAATGGTGTGTACACCGGTGGAACCACGCTGTTCCACAACAGCACAATCTCTTTGACCGGAACCGAGGTGGATGGAACTACGTTCGAAGCGGTTTACAGTCTGGATACCAACCTTAATCAAGAAGCGGATACAGATTTCCAGGATTTCCGTTTCGCAACGCTGTCCGGTTTGATCGAGGAACTGAATTACCGTACCCGATCGTATACCAATTCAAGCACAGCGGAGTTGACGGTCACAGACGGTGACAAAACTCGTTTTTCCCAGTCGCAGTTTACCTTGACGACTTCAAACACGATTTCGTTGACGGACGACTATGGAATGAATGGGTCGGAGACATCGTTCACACTCACATTCAATCAGAACAAACACCTGAAAGATCCGACTCTTTACTCGCCTAAGTCGATTCAGGACGATGCGGAATTGACGCAAGACGGTTTTGCGGAATCCGCCACGTTGTCCATCGACGGAGGGGAGCGTGTTCGAGTTGAGGCCGGCGACGTGGTGACCTTGTACGGGCCCACCGCCACTTCAGACGGTGGCAGGACACCTCAAGTGACCTTGCGAGTCGGAGCCGGTTTGACTGCAGGAACGGACGTATTGGAGACACGGGCTCAAGAATTCCAGGGAACTCTGAATGGTGGAACAGCTGTTACGTTTCGTAACGGCGACCAGAATGTTACTTTCACCGACCGATTCAACAGGCAGTTGACGGCTGATTTCGACGCGATTCTCGACGTGACGAAAGCGGCGAGCGGGTCGGACGCCGGTTCGACAGTTCTTGTTTCAACGGTGAACAGTTCGATGAGTTTCCAGGTGGGACCGTATGAAGGACAAAATATTCGGGCTTCTTTGGGAGACTTGCGAGCGGATAATCTTGGTTTCGGGCGCAGTTCAGGTCGCACGGTTTCGGACATCGACATCACGTCGTTGAGCGGATCGGGCGAAGCACTGTCCATCATCGACGAAGCCCTTGACCAGGTCAATTCAACGCGATCCCTCTTAGGAGCAGCAACAAACCGGCTTGAATCGACCGTCGCGAACCTCACTGTCACGGCAGAAAATCTAACCGCCTCCGAATCCCGGCTTCGAGACGCAGATATCGCTGCCGAATCTACTCAGTTCACGCTGAATCAAATCCTGATGCAGGCGGGCACTTCGGTGTTGGCTCAGGCCAACTTCCAGAACAGCAACTTGCTTTCCCTCCTTGGAGGGTAACGCGGAAGATTCGTCTTCCACTTCCACCTAAGGTTGCGTTATGGCCGCTCGTTTGGGCGGCCTTTTTTTTGTCTTCATGAAAGGCATTTTTTGTCGGGCGAGGTAGTCTGTTGACTCGTTTTGCTTGACAATACTCGTACCGAGGGGATTTCACAGGCAGGAAGCCGCGGCAATCCTATGATCGACGAAATCCATGTTGTTTTGCTCGCCCCGAAAACAACGCGTCTCTTTCTTCCGGACGCTGATGCGGATGTTTTCGGAGGTGCGGAAGTACAGCTCTATCTATTAAGCCGAGCCTTGGCAGAGAGGGATATGCAGGTTTCTTGTATCGTGCGCCGTCCCACGGATCGCTTGGCAGAGAACCTGCCTGAAGCGATAGGCCGAGTGAACATTGTGTGGTCCGATCCAGCGCCCCGATTACGCTCGATTCCCGGAATCCGTTTGTTTGACGCCTGGCGGGCTGTCTGGCGCGATCTAGATCGATCCGTGGACCGTTTTCCACATCATCAGAGAATTCTCGTCCAGCGATGCGGCGGTATGCTGACGGTTCAATCGGGATGGTATTGCCGCGTCCGTCGAATTCCCTTCGTTTTCCAACTTGCATCCACAATGGACTCAAACGGGACAGTGGAAAGGATGCTTGGACCGATCTACGGTGCGATGTACCGAGCGGCTGTCCGTCAAGCAAATCTACTGGTCGCCCAAACAACACAGCAGCAAGGCCAAATCCGGGAACGCTTTGGCCGAGACGCTGCTTTGATCCGCTCAGTTCAAGAGATACCGGAACGAGAAGAGAAACCGCGCAGCGGAATCCTTTGGGTTGGCCGCAGCGACTGTATCAAACGGCCGGATCTTGCGTTGGATCTTGCAGCAGCCCTGCCTGAGGTTCCTTTTGTGATCGTATGCCCGCCTGCGGAAAATACGTCTGCTGGTGCTTATGAGGCACTCCGCCAACGGGCCAAACAACTCTCGCACGTAAAGTGGATCGAAGGTCTTTCGTTTCAAGAAGCCGATCGGCTCTACGCTACAGCCGATCTCCTCATTAACACTTCCGACCAAGAAGGGTATCCCAATACTTTCATTCAGGCCGCTCGTGTCGCTACTCCAATCGGTTCATTTCGGGTCGATCCGGATGAATTGCTGTTACGGCACGGTGCGGGATTCTGTGCTCACGGCGACTGGGATACGTTTGTCGATTCATGCCGGAATCTTCTGGAGAATCGAACGCAATGGCAGAATATGGCGGAGTGTGCTTATAGGATGGCGCGAGAGCTTCATGACGCAAAGGCTATCGCACAGGAATACGAGCGACAATTCACGAAACTGATCTAAGCCACGATCCAGTTTGTATCATGCGTAAAATCTATCTTGAGACGCTTGCTTGCGGCACGGTTGTCTGTTTGTTCTATACGCTCATTTGGTGGCTTCTCGGGTCACGCTTTTTCGGACTCGATAATGGAATTTTGATCGGGATCGTCATTGTAATGGCGATAGCGGACATTGGCGCAATTCATTATCTAATCCGGCGGCGGCATAAGAGTTCTCGTGAAGACTCTGATATGTTGTGACTATCTAGGACCAGGGAAAGTCCCCAAATGATCGGTGATCCGGCTTTCCGATCCGTTGCGCCGCCCATTCCGGAAACAACCACCGGTTCCCTTCGCATCGCGAGAGATCGATCGACCGAAGGTTTTCAATTTCCCGCGTCCAACAAAGAAACCCTTCGGGATACAACTCGATCACGTTCCATGCACAGGGGTAATGGACTATCTGAGGACAAGTTACATGCGCGGTTTTTTGTGAACGATCGACAAGAACAGCATTACGATGACCGGAAAAGACGCCGTAGATTCTGTTGGACTTGCCCATACATTCTTGGAGGGAATCTTCATCCGCGATCACTTGTCCCGGCTGCGCTCCGGTATGTTGCGCTAGTGCGAAGTGGCTGAAGATCAGCATCCGCTCGGTTCCCTACGGAACAGCGTGTTCTCTCCTGCCATCGGATAACCGCTTCACCTGTCGTGACAGTGGAGATTGTAATGTCCTCGACGGTAGTGTCTGGAGAAATCCTCAATAACATGATTCAATCGAAAACACAAAGATGCATGAACCTGCAGTAACGCTCGGGGTTACCCCGGGCGACTTGATCTACGGTTCACCCGTCACGGGAAATAGGTGAAAACCATCAGTTTCTGCGATGAATCTCACGCTGCAACGTCGATAGCTGGTCGGCCAAAATACCAAAAAAGAAAATAATCGTACCTGCGATAATTAGAAGCACGGCTCCGTCCGCGATGTTGAAACCACGCACGATTTCCTCGATCAAATAGACCAATCCGAGGAACCAAAGAAAACAGCTCATCGGCAGAAAGACCTTCAGCGGATTGAACATCGTTGTAATCCGAACCATCAGCAGAATCGTGCGAATACTGTCACGGAAAATCCGTACTCGACTCGAGCTCCCTTCCCTCGCGGTCACTGTGACCGGCACAAACACCACAGTATAGCCGCTTTTCAACAACGCGAGTGTAAGCGTCGTGCTCAGCGAAAAACCGTTCGGCAAAAGCGAAAACCGATCCAGAAACAGCTCCCGCCGGACAAGGCGTAGACCCGAATTCAAATCGGGAATCCTGGATTCCACCAGAAACTCGGCCAGCCGACGAACCACTGTTCGGCCGAACAGCCGGCCCGCTCGGTACAAAGACTCACCTTCTCGGGAACCGACAATCATATCTCCCCGGTCTTTGTGTTCCAGCAATTTGGGAATCTCGGACGGTTGATGTTGTCCGTCTGCATCCACGAGGAGAATCCACTCGCCCTTCGCTTTGCGAACGCCGGTCTTAATTGCCCCACCGTATCCTTTCCGTTGAGGATTGCGGACCACAGTAACCCCCTCCACGCCCTCCGCAACCTCTCTCGTCTCATCCGTTGATCCGTCATCCACAACGATGATCTCGTAGGCCTGTCCGGAGAGTATAGTTTGTAGTCCCTTCAGGACCGGTTCGATACGGGGTGCTTCGTTATAAGCCGGCACGACAATCGATAGAGTCGGTTCCATCATGACTATTCCCCCGGGCGCCGCTCCACTATCACCGGGTCGCCCCATCCCGCCCAGCAATAATCAAGCACACCGCCCGGCGCACTCGTAGAGAGAGATAAACGGATCGTGGTCCCTCCAAAACGAGAGAGGTCAACACAACATGGACACCACGTTCGATGTTCAACCTGATTGCGCGGATCTATGGTTTCCCGAAAGAGGATTTCGGTTCCTTCGCTATAGGCGACACTCAATTCAAACGTCACCCCGCGTCCACCGGGATACGCCCATGCGGCGGGATTGAGCCCCAGGAAGCCTCGGAATTCTGTATCCGGGGGAAGATCGATAGTGTATTCCACTGAGGATTTCGGATGCTCAAAGAGGAAGTCGCGCCGCACACCGGATATTTTCAGCTGCCCGGGTTCAATAAAATGCGAACCTCCCGGACGTCGTTTTGCATTTGGCAGAGAGCCAATACAATCAAAGACGATTCTCTGTTCCTGCCACTCGTTCTGCAGACGGCGACAGCGCCAATCGGCCAGTGTCCGTCGACCGCGCTCAAGCCTTCCGAACCCCGCAAAAGACCGACTCGGTTCGTCCTCGAGCGACGCATAAATTACCCAGTGTTTCGCATCGAGGTCCACGCCGGCCGCCCTGATACGATTATCGATTTCCCTATAGGCCGACAAAGCCAGTTTGTTGACAAATTCCGCCCTGGTGTCTTCACCGAGAAACCAAGGCTCCCAAATGCTGAAAATGGAAAGTGTTCCTTTGACATCCAGTTTCCAACCGCGAAAGAACTCCTCGATCTCCTCAGGGCGGTAGCGATTTTCGATTGCTTCGCCCTCTGATTGGCTA
>CAZTDD010000047.1:0-44165 GCA_964612675.1 uncultured bacterium | reverse complement strand
GGTCCAGGAGTTGAACTCCTGGACCCGCAACTGGTTTGCCTCAGATTTCCCAGCCGTTGTGGTATTCCGGACGGATATACTGATCCGCCTTCGGGCAATTTGCGGCTTTCATGTTTTTGCCGTCCCAGCTTAGTTTCTCCTGAGCGCGGATGGCAACGTTCCCCAGCATTACGACTTCGCTCAATAGTCCGCCGTACTCAAAATCGGCGCTGGGGGTATCGCCGCCTTTGCACGCGTCGAGCCAATCACGCATGTGTCCCTTCGATCTTTTTAGTGTCTCAGGAGGCCGTTTATACGATTCGTGCTTTGACTTCGGCAGCAACGTGGGTGGGCCGGCCCAGCCCGGGCACATGATTTTGCCGGACTCGCCGACAAACAAGATACCGTTTCCATCCCCCACAAGGTCTTCGCCTGGTTCCAATTCATCCGGTCGCGGGGGCATCAGGCCGCTATACCAGGTGAGTTTCACGGGCGGCAGATTTCCTCGTTTGGGGAATTCATAATAGATTAGGCAGGCGAGAGGTGTCGTCACGGGGCTCAAGCCAAATGCTCGTCCTTCCACGGTGGTCGGATGCTTGAGGTCGAGAGCCCAGAACGCCGGATCCATGTTGTGGCAGCCGAAATCGCCCAGCGCTCCCGGGCCGAAATCCCACCAACCCCGCCATACATACGGTGCGTAATCGGGATGGTAAGGCCGTTTCTTCGCCGGGCCCAGCCACAGATCCCAGTCCATACCTTCCGGCACCGGCGGTTTGTCCTTCGGGTAATCCTTCCGAAGTCCGATGCGGCTGCCCCCGTTGTGCCAGGCGTGGACTTCTCGGATTTCACCGATCGCCCCGTCTCGTATCCATTCAACTGTCTGACGGATTCCCTCGCCGCTATGGCCTTGATTCCCCAGTTGCGTGGCAACGCCCATCTTGCGGGCCGCTTCCGTGATCTTCCGACTCTCGTATACCGTAGGGGCCAGGGGCTTCTCACAGTAGACGTGTTTCCCTCGCTCGATTGCTCCTATCGATGTGATTGCGTGACCGTGATCCGGCGTGGCGACAACAACGGCATCGATCTCTTTTTCCTTGTCAAACATCTTCCGGAAATCGAGATACACACCGCATTTTCCGTAATGCTTTGTCTCCTCGTTGTCGGCATAATACATATTGACTATTTCCTCAGCCGGTCCACGACCCGCGACACCGCCGTAGTAGAATCGACCGTAATCCGCTTCCTTCGTTACATCGCAAATTGCCGGGACTCGTACGTCCTCTTGGCGAAGCAGCTCTTTCATGTGTTGAGTGCCTCGACCGCCGGTTCCGATGACGGCCACATTCAGTCTTTCGCTCGGAGCCGCACTTTCGCTCTTTCCGAGCACTTGACGGGGTACCAACATAAAGGAAGAGACTGCAGCCGCTCCACCTTTGAGCACAGAGCGTCTGGATACGATTCGGGATGAATGGTTTTTGTCTTGTTTCATCGTTTTGCTCCTCTGCGTTGTTTGCACACAGATTACGGGATTTGGACTCCTGAGGTTTCTCAGCCTAGGGCATCGCCACGATACTCAACCCGTCTTACCTTGTCAACTTTCCTGAGAAAGCGAAACTTGGTGTTGGTCCTGGGGGCTCGCTTTCCGGCACGCCGTGTGCCGGGGGTGTGTCATTAGTACGAGGCTTGACTTTCCATCCTTCTTCTTACTGAACCAGTCGGAATGAAATAAAGCAGATTTTCGGTGGTATAAAGGTTCGACGAATCCGTGAGCTCGGGCCGTCGCAACCGGATGCGCCCTCGATGAGCCCGATACAGAAACACCCTCTGTCTCCTCCCTTTCTCACGCTTGACACAAGAAGTACTCTAGCGATACATCAGGAGGAGACCTCAACCCCCTCCTCTACGGCTCTCATGTTTGCCTTCGGCAAGCCATGAGATTCCTCCCCCGATCTTCGGGGGAGGAAAAGGAACGGACGCAGCTGGGTTGTTTTCTCCCCCAAAGTCTGGGGGAGATACAGAGGGGGTTGATAACCTCACTTCCTGTATGCCATTCACTTTTTTACGGGCCGTCAAAATTGGGGCCAGGTGGGGTTGAAATAATACAACCACTGAATCATGAAACAATCGCCCGATCCACGCAGCCTTTTGCCCTCTGTTGACAAAGCGGTCTCGGCCGTCAAACGGCTGACCGGTGTCGATACATTCTCGCATACGCAGATCGTAGACGCGACACGGCATGTTCTGAACAGGATTCGCTCGGGTATAACGGAGCAAAGCGAACTGTCTCTCGACGATGTTGCCTCAGAAGTACTTGGTGTTCTATCGGAACGACAAGGCACCGGACTGCACAAGGTAGTCAACGCGACCGGAATCATCCTCCACACAGGCCTCGGACGAGCGGTTCTCCCCAAAGAGGCCATTGACGCGCTTACTCAGCTGGATGGCTGCTGTAACCTTCAAATCGATCTCGAAGACGGTACGCGGGGACGCCGAGACGACGTGGTCGAGGAACTGCTTGTTGAATTGACCGGAGCCGAAGCGGCGACCGTCGTCAACAACAACGCCGCTGCCACACTCCTCGTCTTAGCGGCGCTTTCTGCAGGTAAGGAGCTAATCGTCTCACGGGGCCAACTCATCGAAATCGGCGGCTCATTCCGGCTGCCGGATGTCATCGCACAGAGCGGCGCTCGGATGGTCGAAGTCGGCACGACGAACAAAACCCATCTTCGCGATTACGAGAACGCGATCACCGAAGAGACCCGCGTTCTGCTTCGTGTCAACCCGAGCAACTACCGGATCATCGGTTTCAGCCAGCAGGTATCCACTGCCGACCTTTCCGATTTGGCTCATCGGCACGGTCTGGCGATGGTGGACGATCTCGGCTGCGGAGCGTTCGTAGATCTGAGCCAGTACGGTCTTCCGAAAGAGCCGACGATGCAGGCCAGTATCGCCAACGGGGCGGACGTCGCTCTCGCCAGCGGCGATAAACTGCTCAGCGGTCCGCAAGCTGGGTTGATTGTCGGCAAGAAAGAATACATTAACCAAATCCGCAAGCACCCGTTGGCTCGTGCGCTGCGCGTTGGCAAGTTCACGATTGCCGCACTTGAAGCCACGCTGAAGCTCTACCTGAATCCGGAAACGCTTCTTGAAAAGGTCCCCACGCTGCGAATGATCGCTTTGAAACCTGATGATTTGCGTGAACGTGCTGTGGCGCTGTCAGAGCGACTATCGAAATACACTTCCTGTGACGTTATTCAGGGGGAGAGTGCCTGTGGAGGCGGCTCGCTGCCCGATGCGACTTTGGACACCAGCCTTGTGGCGCTGCGTCACGAGCGGTTTTCCGCTGCGGAGCTGGCCCGCCGTCTTCGAACGGGCGATCCCTCCGTAATTCCCAGAGTGCGAGACGAAATGGTGCTGCTGGACGTTCGTACGTTATTAGAAGGGGACGATGAGCGGATCGAAGCGGCTGTGAAGAAGATTGTTGAATTGAAGTAGATGGATTCGGTGGAGGACAAGTTAACTATGCGATTTCCAGAAAAACGTGCCGTCATCATGAAACGTTCCATGGCGTTGGGACATTGTGTCTGCAATCCGAAACAGCCGTGTCCCTGCGACATTCTTAAGGAGCAAAACCTCTGTCCCTGCGCAGGCGAACGCCCAGATCCCCCGAAAGAGAAGGTCAAACTAACGCGGCATGTGCGTAAGGCCGGCTGCGCTTCAAAGATCGGGTCGGCGGACTTGAAGCGTGTCCTGGCCGAGCTGCCCTCGTATGATGACTCGAACGTGCTCGTCGGCGTGGCGGCCGGTGACGACGCAGGGATCTATCGTATCGACGGTGAATATAATCTGGTTCAGACCGTGGATGTGTTTTCTCCGGTTGTGGACGATCCCTATGTTTTCGGTCAAATCTGTGCGGCGAATTCGGTCAGCGATGTTTATGCGATGGGAGGTCGACCGATCTGCGCTCTTTCGATAGTGGGTTTTCCTATTGAGGAACTTCCCCATGAGTTGATGGCGGATATCCTTCGCGGCGGGATTGACACGATGCGCGAGGCGGGTGTCAGTGTTGTCGGGGGTCACAGTATCAACGACGAAGAAATCAAAGGGGGATTTGCGGTGACCGGTCTCGTGAAGGGAACGGGAGCCGTTTCCAACAGCGGCGCCCAGCCCGGGGATGGGCTGGTACTCACCAAGCCCATCGGAACCGGTGTCATTTCGTTTGCCAGCCAGATCGGGCGTGTGTCGGAGGAGGCCGCTCAACTGGCGAGCCGCTCAATGGCTACACTCAACAAAGACGCCGCAGAACTCATGGTGGAATTCGGCGCTCATGCCTGCACAGATGTAACGGGATTCAGTTTGATCGGGCATCTCTGCGAGCTCGCCCGGCACAGCGGTGTGACCGCGAGACTGGATTTGTCGTCGGTGCCTGTGTTTGCCGAGGCGTTCGCTTGTGTTCGCTATGGCGTCATCCCCGGCGCGATCGAGAGAAATCGAGAGGCGTTTACGGACGAAGTTGCGATTATTGGGAAAGATGGAGAAGATATTCTCTCGCTGATGTATGACGCGCAGACCTCGGGCGGGCTATTGATCGCACTCCCTGAAAAAAGCGTTGAGCCCTTTGTTGAAGCCATGCGGGCTCGAGGGCACGATTCAACCTCTCACGTGGGGGACTTTGTATCGAAACAGTCACATGCGGTGGAAGCGACTCTTGGCGAACCCGGTCAGATGATCGGGGAGTATCGTGCGCATCAGACACCTGAGGTCGCAGCAGAACACCCCTGTTGCGAAACCCCACCGGCGGATTTCGCCTGTTGCGCAGGCGGTGGGCATGCGGAAGGTGTTTGCGAGAGTGGTTTGAGACCGGCGGAGGATGTCTCGACCTCGTCCGCGGGAGGGTCCGCCGATGCATTTAGAAATTTCATGAAGAGTGTTAACGCGCCCGGCGGCGTAGACGCGAGAACCAAGCGCCTCTTGAACATTGCGCTGTCAGTCGCTCAGCGCTGTGAACCTTGCCTGCAAATTCACATCGAAGGTGCACTTGCGGACGGATTGTCCCGCACGGAGATCGACGAAGCAGCCTGGCTGGCGATCTCGTTCAGCGGGGCACCGTCTAAAATGTTGTACGAAGAGATCTGGCGAACGCTGGACACACCGTGAATTGGGGCCTCGATGAAGACGTACGATACGCGTATTCGTTAATTCCGGGCGGAATATGAGTTTTTTTTCTTGAAGGGGCTAGCCAAGAGGCATAACATGGGTGTAATATGAAAATGAAAAACTGTAATATTCATTGTCTGGCTATGTAGTGAAATGACCGGAGGAAGGGGAGACGACACTGCTCGTGAGTGTTGTCGAAAGGCGGGTATTGAGCGTTCAGTGGGGCGCTACGACAAGGACCCATGAAGAAAAAAACATCAGCCAAGCGCAAATTGGACACAGATGAGGCCCAGCGTAGGGTCGCGATGCATGCCGCAGCTCATGAACTGGACCAAGTGAAGCGTGATATGCTCGCGAGTCAGCAAGGGGGAGCAGCTGTCGATGGAGGACCGGCCACCGGAAATATCGATGGACCGATCGAGAGTATCGTGGCTGCCGGAAAATCCAACGAGGATATCTGGAAAGACGTTTCCAAACTGTTCAATGATTTCTTGGATGAACTTGGCAACTATGTCTTCGGATGGGAAATGAAGGCGCGCTATTTCCAGAATCGTAAGATCACACGTCTGGTCGGCCTTTTGAAAGCGGCGGGATACTCGTTGGAAGCGAACGCAGTTCTCGATATTCACAAGAATCGAGTCAAACATGCAAACGGCGGCAAAATGCCGACTGTGACGGAGAAAGCAGGGCTTTTCTCGAAGTCTACAACAAGACCAATGAAAGTCGGTGAGATTGCCAACAAGTTTGAAATAGAGGAAGATTTGTCCGCAGAAGAACTACGCGGATTGACGGGGTACCCCGGGACTCAACGGGGCGTTCTCGAATATGTGCGTTCGGCCATGATGGATGGGGACGAGATTCGCGATCCCATAAAACGCGCCCCACGAAAACAACTGGCCACCTTTCTGAAGGGGGCCGGGCTCTTGGATTTACAGAGTAAGGATCCCCGAGAGAAGACAGTGGCTGCCTCCCTGCTGACTCCCGACGACTATCAGCCCAAATCCAACCTCGATACCGATCGTTTGCTCCGTTTTCGAGGACTGCTCACCAAAACCGTCCAATTCTTGAAAGAGAAGAATCAGGAATCAGAAAAGGCGGACGAAAGCGCTTCGTAAGGTGAGGCGTTCTTTTTATTCTTGATTCTGTTTCCTGCCGGCATTTGATTTCCGACCAGCTTCCTCTCATAATCTGTACCTGTTCGATTGAACTGTTGCGTCAGACGTGGGATAAGTATGGGAAGAAACCGGGAGTCTCTGTCCCCGTTTTCCTCTGACAGTTTGTTTTCAGTTTAGGAATTCAAATGATACGAGGATTCAGGCCATGAGGACATACCTTCTTTGCCTTTGCGTTTTCTTTGTTTTGAATTTCGGTTCTCTATCCGTAAACGCTATCGAGTTCCCGGGACCTTCTCCCGGGTCCGCCGTATCCACAATAGATGAAGATCGAATGTCGCTGGAGAATAGCGCACTTTCTTTTGTCTGGACTACCGCGAATGACTCTATTAGGCCGCTGTTGATTGAGAACCGTCTCGCGAATGAAGAAATCGATTTGCGTAGAAGTGAGCTTTTTCGATTGGTTTTACAGGACGGCAAGGTTATCAACGCCTCGGATTTGCATCTGGCGAAATCGCCTTCGACGGGTGTCCTCTCTGGTTCTTCCGGTTTAGCCGGACAATCGCGGCGGTATGCCGGCCGGACTCTCGAAACGGGTCTGTTGTCCGACGACGGCAATCTTGAAGTCACCTGGCAGGCCGCATTGTGCGATGAAGGCAACGTCGTCCGGCAGACATTCACGTTCCTTGCGAAGGAAGATCCGCTTCCTGTCGAGCGTTTGCAGTTGGTGGGAGTACACGGTCAGCACCCCAAGGTAGTCGGAAGCGTTCCCGGATCGCCCATTGTGGCGGGGCATATCTTTTTCTGTTACGAGCGTCCCCATTCAGAAAGTGAGACGAGAGAGGAACACGGTGTCCGAAGCCTGACCTTGAGTCACCCCATCGTGGAGAGCGGAGGCAATCAACCGCTGCGCCCCGGCATACCCATCGAGCAGACTTCCGCTGTCGGCGTTGCTCCGCAGGACCAGCTGCGGCGGGGGTTTCTCTATTATGTCGAACGCCATCGCGCGCATCCCTATCGACCGTTTTTGCATTACAACTCCTGGTACGACATCTGTTGGGCGGGGCTGAAGATTAACGAGCGACAGTGTTTGGAAGTGATTGAGGAGTTCGGTCAAGAACTGATCGAGGAGCGGGGAGTGGAATTGAAATCGTTTGTATGGGATGACGGATGGGACGATCCGAAGACGCTATGGCGGATGATCGAGGAGAATTTCCCGAACGGATTCGGCAAAATGCTGCCCGCCGCACGCCGGTACAACAGCGCGCTCGGCGTTTGGATGTCGCCGTTTGGGGGATACGGCAAAGCAAAAGAAGATCGTTTGGCGTATGGCAAGGAACAGGGATTCGAGATCGGCGAACAGGGTTTCCTATTGTCTAAACCAAGGTATTTTCGGCGGTTTCGAGAGACTTGTTTGAATATGATTCAGACGAATGGCGTGAACTTTTTCAAATTTGACGGTCTGGCGCGAGGTTTTGACGAGACCGAGGCGATGATTCGCTTAATCGACGATCTGCGTGCGGCGAAGCCCGATCTGTTTGTCAGCATTACCACGGGGACGTGGCCGTCGCCCTTTTGGCTATGGTCCGGCGATTCGACGTGGCGCGGAGGTCGTGATATGGGGTGGCACGGCGAAGGGCCGAAGCGCGAGCAATGGATCACGTATCGAGATATGGATACCTACCGCGGTGTGGTCCGCAAAGGACCGCTCTACCCGATCAACTCGCTCATGACGCAGGGATTTGCGCATGCGAGATACGGTTACGCTTCGGAATGCGGCAACTCTGCCGACGAGATTCGCAACGAACTTCGATCCTTCTTTGCGTCGGGGACATGTTTACAAGAACTTTATGTTACTCCCAGCATGATGAGCGAGCGGAACTGGGACGATTTGGCGGAAGCGGCCAAATGGGCTCACGAAAACGCAGACGTTCTTGTCGACACGCACTGGATCGGCGGGGACCCGGGCAACGGCGAGGTTTATGGATGGGCCTCCTGGTCGCGCAGGAAAGGGATTCTGGCGCTGCGCAATCCGTGCCAAGAGCCTGCGGCCATTGCTGTGGATATCGGGAAAGCGTTTGAATTGCCCGTCGGCGCTCCCACGAGTTATGTCTTAAAAAGTCCATGGGAATCCGATCACGGCAAAACTCCTTTTACAATGAAGACGGGAAATTCTCACCGCTTCCAACTCGATCCTTTCGAGGTACTCGTGTACGATGCATTTCCCGAGCAATGATGCAATATAAGATTAACAGTATGGCGTGAACAGGATCTTCGGAGTAAACAATGACGACACGTATCTGGATTACGGCATTTAGCATATTTCCGATTTTCTTTTCAACCCTTAGCTTTGGAGCGCTCTCGGACGGAGATCCCATTGCATTTTCGGTTGGTCCTTACCTGGAATTTGTTTCGCACGACACAGCTCTTGTTCGATGGACAACAAATCGGCCGGTTCCGACTATTTTGAAATATGGAGAAGGCGAATCACTGACACATCGAATTGAAGACAGTACTCCGAAGACGTCGCACGCCGTCTCCATTCCAGATCTGAAACCCAAAGTACTCTATTCTTATTCGGTTACCATCGAGCGGAACGGTGTATCGTATTCTACACCCTTATACGAATGCGATAACTTCTTCAATTACAATCTGCCGCCCGTATCTGCGAAAACGAACCCGTTTCCCGAAAAGGAACTCACAGAGCGGTATGTGAGTGTAGTGAACGACATCCTCGACGGGAATCGAGACCGGCGAGGATACTGCGTGGTTATCGGTACGGGACAAGGCCGTTTGTCTTACGAACTCGGGAAGCGAAGCGATTACCATGTCATTGGAGTAGAAACAGAAGCGGAATCTGTAGCCAATGCACGACGAACACTGAAGCAAGCGGGCATATACGGCCCTCGCGTCACAATACACTTGGTTGAGAGTTATGATCTGCTTCCGTTTCCGGATTGTTTCGCTAACTTGATTATATTTGACGAATTCCAATCGGATCGCCTGTCTTCCGAGTTGCTTTTGGAGCTGAAGCGTGTACTACGGCCGCATGGTGGAAGTGTGTGGTTTGCGCATTGGAAAGGTAGTTCGTTCGCGCACACAGACGAGGAAGCAGCCGAAAAGAACGGTTTCTCATGGGAGAAATTCAAAGGGACATATGGTACATGGCTGCGGCTTGTCCGGGGTTCTTTGCCGGGTGCAGGGCGATGGACGCATCAGTACGGCGGCCCGGACAATTCCGCGAACAGTCTGGAGACGTTGGGCGGTGCGACACACACCGACCAGCTCGCGGTTCAGTGGCTCGGTCGACCGGGGCCTCGCGCTATGGTTGACCGGAATCCCAGGAAACCCTCACCGCTTTCAGTAAACGGACTTTTGTTCACCCAGGGGTTACGCAGAATCATCGCCCAGGATGCATACAACGGAGCCATTCTCTGGTCTCTTGAAATACCTCATTTAGCACGATTCAACATGCCTCGGGATTGTAGCAATTGGTGTCTGGACGATGAATCGCTATACGTAGCCATACAAGATTTGTGCTGGCGGATTGATGCCGAATCCGGAAGTGTCCGGGAGGTTTTCGATGTTTCCAAAGTCACGGTGAAAAGCAAAGGAGATTATGATTGGGGATATATCGCCCGCTCACAGTCTTATCTCTATGGAAGTGCCGTGAAAGCCGGTTCGTCGTATAGGAATTTTCGAGGAAAGGCCGATGCGGGATGGTATGACGCGACCACCGGCCCGGTCACATACAAAGTCTGCAGCGATATTGTCTTTGCGCTTGACCCGGAAACCGGAAGCAGGATTTGGGATTATTCAAATGGCACCGTTATCAATCCGACGATTACCATCGCCGACGGTAGTGTCTTTTTTGTTGAATGCCGTAGTCCTTCTGTGAAGAACGCCGGCACCGGTCGTATCGCTATGCCGGCATTATGGGAGAATCAGTTTCTTGTTGCACTCGACCAAAACACAGGAGAGATGATCTGGGAGCGTCCGATCGATACAGCGGATGGAATCGTTGTCTTTTATTTACTTCACAGCAGCGGAACTCTACTGATTGCGTCCTCGAACACGAAGTACCATCTATATGGATATCGCGCGGCAGACGGCGAACGGAAGTGGGAGGTGGAACACGGCTGGATAAAGGGCGACCACGGCCAGCATATGCAGCATCCTGCTGTTGTCGGAGAGGCCGTCTACTTGCGTCCGTGCGGGTATCGGGTCGACGACGGCACGTTGCTGACAAAGAACATGCCTCCTTACGAGGGGGGCTGCGCAACATTCGCGGGCACACAGGATGCGCTGGTTTATCGAGGCAAAGAGGGGGCTATCTCTATTTGGGATGTGTCAAAAGAAACAGTTAGTCATTGGTACAGTATCCGTCCGGGATGCTGGTTGAGCACAATCGCCGCCGGAGGAATGATTCTTTCGCCCGAAGGCGGAGGCGGTTGTAGCTGCGGAGGCTGGCTCGAAACGTCAATCGGATTCTCGCCTCGGTGATGTCGTCCAAAAGAAAGGGAATGTTCTTGATGAAAGACGGAAAACAGAGGTCTTCGGCTTTCCGCCGACTCGATACAATGCAATATTCTCTTCTCGCATCAGCCCTATTGCTTCTATCGGCGTCTTTATGCATCGCTGAAGATTGGCCGACTCATCAGCACGATGCACGTCGCAGCGCTTCAAGCTCCGAAACCTTGGATTTCGAACGGATCCATGAATTGTGGGTACATCGTTCTTCCGGATATCCTCAGACAGCATGGTCAGGACCCGCGAAGTGGGACGCGTACGCAGAGATCGACGGGCTGCGTTCTATGCGGAATTACGATCCTGTTTTCCACGTGACAGCAGCGGAGAATTCCGTCTTCTGGGGATCGTCCTCCGACGATTCGGTCTACTGCGTTGACTCAGCCAACGGTGAGGAGAGATGGTCTTATGTCACCGGCGGCCCCGTGCGGCTTCCTCCTACTTATGTTGATGGGCGAGTCTATTTCGGATCCGATGATGGGTACGCCTATTGTCTGGATGCTGAATCCGGCAATCTTGTCTGGAGATACAGTCCTGTATCGGAGACTCGGCTAATCCCGAATAATGGAAAGATGATTTCGTTGTGGCCTTGCCGAAGTGGTGTTGTGGTTCAAGACGGTACCGCGTACTTTGCCTGTGCAATGTTGCCGTGGGAGGAATCGTATTTATGTGCGGTGAATGCCGAGACCGGCCAAGGTGGAGGGAAGGGAACTTATCGGAAAGTACTTGAGCGTGTCACGATGGAAGGGGCGATGGTGGCGTCCGAAACGCGTCTCTATGTTCCGCAGGGACGAAGATCCCCGATGGTCTTCGACCGACAAAGCGGTGCGTTTCTGGGTACGGTGAAAGGCGGCGGTGGTGTTTTCGTTTTGTTGACACCGGATCTGCATTTCTATCACGGTCCGGGAAACAAGACCGGATGGATTACAGACAGTCATGCAAAAACCAGAGACCAGATCGCCACGTACGAGGGAGGAAACTATCTGGTCGTTGCGGAAAACGTGGCTTATATTCTGACCGACACCGAATTATTTGCAGTGGACCGTGTGAAGAAGAAGACCCTTTGGCGGGTCGGCTGCGACTATCCCTACTGTCTGATTTTAGCTGGAGATGTCTTGCTCGCGGGTGGTGACTACG
This sequence comes from uncultured bacterium, assembly GCA_964612675.1. Lineage (GTDB taxonomy): Bacteria > Hinthialibacterota > Hinthialibacteria > Hinthialibacterales > JAKPRU01 > CAZTDD01. The sequence continues at coordinate 32,253 of CAZTDD010000047.1, read as the reverse complement.
AGGTTGCGGCGTTTCGGACGGATACGGGGGAACCGATCTGGTCGCAGGCTGTGGATGGAAGAGCATACGGACTCGCGGTAGCAGAGGGCAACTTCTATGTCAGCACACACACAGGGATTATACACGCTTTTTCCGACCGATAGTCTTTTCGAGGATACCGGCACAAAGAAAGGGGCGATCTCATTTGAGACCGCCCGCCATGATTGAATTCTGTTCCAGACTCTCTCTAATAAATGGACCAGTCTTTCACCGGCGCACCGGCTGATAGAGTCAGGTCCGCATACGTATATTCCTGGTGAGCGCGACCGCACCAGTTGGGTTGCGCTTTCCGGTCGGCACCATCGTCATCATTGGCACACACGTTGAATCCCAGGACGGCTCCGTCCGCCGGATCCAAAATCGCAGCTTTGGTGACTTTGAACTCGACCTGGTATCCGTCTGCGGTTGTCGTCGTGGCGGCGTACCAATCGTCGGCTTCGCCGAAGAATGGATTGTTGGCTTCATTATCCCGCCACGCGCCGTTTGCAGTAAGCACATATTGGCCTTCGAACAGCTCCGCACCTCTACCGTTGTCGTCGCTGTTGTCCGCGTCGAAAAAGATCTCCACGCTGTCATCCAGCCATGTGCTTCCGTCTTCGGTGCCTGGTTCGGCGCTGTCGGTCACGATCGTGTCATCCGTGACATCCACGCCTACGTAGACTGCTTCATCATCGTGGACGACCCACGCAGAGAACCCGCAATCTCCCGGCTCGAACATATCGTCTGCCGACCGCAGGTCATACATCGCGGTATAGGGATTGACCTTGATCTCCTCTGCACCGTCGTATTCGCCCGCGGAAATCTCCCCGTCGATGGTCGGAGCGCTTGCTTTCGGAGCGATATAGATCATCGGCCCTATAACGAGATTGCCGTAGCTCGCTTCCGTATGAGCCGAGCCGCACCAGATGATCTGACGCTCGTTGCTGTCTCCGTTATCATCGTCGTTGACCGCAACAGTGAAGCCAATGATATCGCCCTGCTCCGGGTTGCCAATCGCGTCCATCGAAATCCTGAATTCAGATTCGTATCCGCTGTCAGTCAACTCCGTATACGCGTACCACGCGGCATCCTCTCCATATCCCGGATTACCGGCTTCCGCGTCGCGATACGCGTTGTTGATTGTGATCACGAACTGGCCGCCCGTGTCGACAACCTCGGGGTTGCTGCCCGATGTATCGCGTTCTTCGTAATTACTATTGTCACCATCGACGAAGATCTCGACACTATCGTCATGCCAGGTACTGCCGTCGTCCGAACCGGCCTCGGCGCTATCGTCCCATAAGTCCCAATCGCTGACGCGAACAGCAACATACAGATTGTCGGCATCGTAACCCACATAAACCTCGAAACTCAGGTCCTCGTTATCCCATGGAGCTTCGCCGGCATCCCCCATCGACCCTCCCTGGATGTAGTCCTCGAGATTCTCGTTCACAGATACGAACCAGAACGAGCTTGCGCCATTGGAAAAAGAGCCGAAGGCCTGCACCCATTCCGCGTCCTCGATGATTCCATCGATTGTCGGTGGAGCATCCATCGGAAGCGCCATCTGCGTTTTCGTTTCGTCGTACGTGGCTCGATCGGCAACAGCCACGCAGGCCAGCATGAGTAAGGTTATAACCACCAAACTTCTTCTGCCCATTCTATTCACCTCCTTGATGAGTTTCTCTTGCCACGGTATGCATCCTTTGGGTTCCACGGCGTAATGAACCTCCAGACACTTGTACCGGACCGGGCAAGATCTGACAGATTATACAACGCAAGTGCGCTTCAACTCAATATGTTATTTGATGTTTACCCACATTTATGTCGCACACCCGTTGATGTTCTTTTTGCGGGGGCCTGTAAGGTGGAAGGATAAGGAATGCAGAACCTTGGGAAAAGCCGAAAGAAACCTGTTATCTCGGTATGAGGAGGGTGCGGTCATTCCTCGAGTTTTTTCTCGAGTTGCGCTACTCGATGCAGCAGCTGAGGCACGGCCTGGGAGAACTCGAGCCGCCGCTGGTATTCGTCATAGCTGACGCCGGGATATCCATAGATGAATGCTTCTTGCGGGATATCTTTCGTAATCCCCGCGGACGGCGCCAATCGAGCACCGGCTCCGACGGAGATATGTCCTACCATCCCCACAGCATGTCCGACGAATACACCGGAACCGATCCGACTGCTGCCGCAAATACCCACATGCGACTCAATCACAGACTGTTCACCAATAGTTACGTTGTGAGCTACCTGAACAAGCTCCCCAATAACAGATCCTTTCTGGATCACTGTCTTGCCCAATGTGGCACGGTCGATGGTGGAATTCGACCCGATACGAACATCGTCTTCTATCACGACAAAACCGATCTGGGGGATTTTGCATCGATCGCCGTTGGCTTCTTTCGCGTAGCCGAATCCATCGCTGCCGATGACAGCACCCGATTCCACTACAACACGCTTTCCAATCTGTGTCTTTTCCCGAATCACGACATTCTGGTGAAGAACCGAGTCCTCGCCAATGACACATTCGGTTCCCACGAAACAGCCACTGAAGATTTCGACATTCTCGTGGATTACCGCTTTTCGGGATATTACTACATAGGCGTGTATACGTACCCCTGCCCCAATGCGTACACCATCCTCGATCACAGCTGATGGATGTACAAACGTTTCTTGGGCGGAGTTTGCCACTAAATCCGCTACAGCTAAATTCCCTTGATGACGTTCCATTCCGCGTATCCCCCGTCTGGAATCGACCGGCGATCAGTTTGCCAAATACCGGGTCGCCCCCTCAACTCGCTAACCACGCAATTGCTTTCAGAAGAGATCGCTCAGGTGCGCTTCAAAAAAAAACAGTAGAAACCTGGTTCTCAACCAAAGTTGGCAAGATCCAAATATCTACTGCTTCATGAAAACGCTTACTTCCCATGATTTCGCAATACTCGTTCCAAGCGTAACGCATATTAATTACGGCGGCCTTTAGACTATACAGCGGTGCGACGATCGCACTCCCTCGTATGTAAAAAGCTACTAGTTTTCTGCCGTTTATCCAATCCTAGCACATATTTGTCTCTTGTTAAAATCATGCGAAGCATAACAGAATAGTTTTCAGGGAGAAAGACCCACTGCGGCATTTCAACCCCTTTTTTTGATGAATCGAGGTATTATTGCCTCACCTTTCGGGCCCTAGGCGGGTTTAGTCGATCTATCTTCCTGTTTTTGCTGGGCTTCGATGGCTGTGTACACGTGTCCTCGATGCTCTTCAAGAAGCCTGTTGGCTTCTTCTTTGTCGACGTGTCGGAAGTGCATGACCAGTGCTGTCTTGACTCTCATATCCGCGCGATTGAGGAGTTCACTCGCCTCTTCGTACGTTAAGTCGGTAAGCGTCAGAAGAATCCGGTGTGCACGATCCACCAGCTTTCGGCATGTTGCGGTCAAGTCGACCATGAGATTTTGGTAGACCTTCCCAATTTTAATCATGGAAGATGTTGTGATCATATTAAGGATCAGTTTTGTGGCGGTTCCCGCCTTCATTCGAGTGGACCCCGTAATGATCTCCGGACCGACAATAACCCCGATCTCGACGTCTAGCGGGAATGACCACGTTGCGTTCGGATTGCAGGTCAGAAACACCGTTTTGGCTCCGAGCCGATGTGCTTCCTCCAGAGCCCCCACGACGAAGGGGGTGTTACTGGAGGCGGCGATTCCCATAACTACATCTTTCTCAGAGACTTCCTTCGCCCGAATTTCGGCCGCCCCGTTGTCCGGGTAGTCTTCAGCGCCCTCGATTGCTCGACGGAGCGCCGTGTCTCCCCCGGCGATGATCCCGTGGACCATGGAGTGAGGGGAGCTGAATGTAGGCGGACACTCGGAGGCATCGAGGACGCCCAGGCGTCCGCTGGTACCGGCACCGACATAAATCAGCCTTCCGCCTTGACGGAATGCGCGAAAAACCAGATCGACCGCCTGCTCTACTTGAGGCAAAACCTGTCCTACGGCCTCGACCGCCGCCTGATCCTCCCGATGCATTTGCTCCAGGATCTCTCGGGTGCTCCATGTATCGATATCCATTGTTCGCGGATGCCTCTGTTCGGTGAGAAGCGAGGCCATATTCCGCGAATACGGGTTTTCTGTCATAAAACGTGATCCTCCACGATTTGTTCGAAGTGCAGCTCGCGGTCTCCGCTGATCTCGATTCGGACATGATACCGGCTTTCGAGGCTCTCGGTCTGCTCTTGGTGCGATTCTTTGATCCGGCTGGCGACACGGGGATGGACGCGGAGTTTGACCGTCCCGTCGCACCCGGCCCTGCAGATCTCTTCGATATTCCGGAATGTTTTGATTACCATCGATTCTGTGGAAAGGATGTACCCGTCTCGTTTACAGTACGGACAAGGTTGTGTGAGCAGTTTATTGAGGCTTTTGCGAACGCGTTTCCGCGTCATTTGCAGCAAACCGAGTTCTGTGAGTTCGAATACATTGGTGCGGGATCGATCCCGCTTGAGGCATTCCTCGAGTTTCTGCTTCACCTGGTCCCGGTGGCTTGGCGATTCCATGTCGATGAAATCGATGATGATAATGCCGCCGATGTCACGCAGGCGGAGCTGCCGGGCGATCTCCGCGGCGGCTTCGATGTTGGTTTTGTAGACAGTTTCTTCCAGGTTTCGCTTCCCGACGTATCTGCCGGTGTTGACATCGATCGTGGTCAACGCTTCGGTTTCATCAATCACAATATAGCCCCCGCAATGCAGCCATATGCGGCGTGAACGGAGCGCATTGACGTCGGATTCGATGCCTGCGGATAGAAACAGAGGTTCGTCGTCATCGTACAGAGTGATATGGGGGACGAATTCGGGAGCAAACTCCCGGACATAGCCGAGGATTTCATCAAAGACGTCTTCGCGATCCACGACCATTTCGATGAACTCGTCGTCGAGGTAGTCTCGGACGATTCGCGCGAGGATGCCCGGGCTGCGATAAACGAGCGCCGGTGCCCGGGTTTGTTTCGCACGTTGTTGGATTTCCTCCCAGTGTTTCACCAGCTCTTCGACGTCGGCCTTCAATTCGTCCGTCGAAATCTCACGCGCCGCTGTACGAAGGATCAGCCCCATCTCCGGCGGGGTAGCCGCTCGTGCGATCTCGCGGAGTTCTTCTCTCTCTTTTTCGTCTTCGATCTTCCGCGAGACTCCGATATGCCGCGAGTTCGGAAGCAGAACCGCGTAACGTCTCGGCAGAGAGATGTTCGTTGTAACGCGGCTTCCTTTCGCCCCGATCGGTTCTTTATATAACTGAACGAGAATCTCCTGACCTTCCTTCAATAGATCGGAGATCGTGACCGGAGGCAGCGCAGGGCTTTCCTCTTCGTCCTCATCGGCCAAAATCTCGTTTTCATCGGTCAGATCCTCGAATTCCTGCTCTATCGGGCACAAATCCCGCACATAAAGAAAAGCGTTCCGTGGAAGGCCGATATCCACGAAGGCGGCTTCGATTCCCGGAACGATGGTCGTAACCACTCCTTTGTAAATGTTACTCTGGCTTCGTTCCTCCTGCTGTCGCTCCACGAAATACTCGGCCAATTTCGAGTTCTCGAATAAAGCGACTCGGGTCTCATAGTCGTCGGTGCTTACAAATATCCGTCGCTCGACACTCATTTCATTCAACTAGCCTTCCATCACCGGCACAAAGCCGTCGTTGTCTCTTTTCAGTTGTTCGACGCGCTTGACCCTTGCCTCGCGAGGCACTATGGATCGGTCTTTCAGCGCGTCAATCTTATTCAGAATTCGCGGAGCGCCCCCGTCGCGTCTGGGCACGAGGACGCGTATACCGTTCTTCTCGATAGACCATCTTGCGATTCCCAGCTCTGAGATTGTTTCCTGACCGGCCTCGACAATACCATCGCTTCTCGACCGATCCCAGTGGATCAGGTACTCATCGGCGTCTACGATACTCGTGATTTTCTTATCGCCCGGCTGAAGCGACCATGCGCCGGTCCATACAATCCCGGCGGGAGAGACAGCATTTAGGCGTTCGCAAAGGTCAGCGGTTTTGTAAGGCTTTTCCGTCAGGATGTCCAGGTATTCCTTTTCGCTCTCGACACCCACCGACAAGGCGCTCCCAAACACAATCTTCGGATGGGGATGAAAGCCCTTGGAGAACGACAGTCGGATCCCGGCCCTGCGAAATATCGCATCCATCGTACCGAGTAAATCCTGATGGGACAGCCATACTGCGGGCATATGTTTGCGATACTCAAGTCTGTATCGGTATAACTCAGTAGGCGATTCCTCGCTCAGCTGCCCATCGAGTAGGGGAAGATCTCCGTCCGATGCACGGACAGTGATGACCGAACCGTCGTCGCAGACACCGCAAAGACGACATTTTCGTTCTCCGCAATGCTGACTCGGTTTGGTCTCGAACGTTCGTTGGTATTCCCGCCAAAGGTATTCGTGATTTAGCCCCAGGTCGACTACCTCCCACGGCAGGCGGTCGGCTTTTTCGTAGGATTTTTCTGCGAGCGCTGCCGGGTCCAAACTCGACTCAATGAACGCAGTCTGCCAGATCTCCCATTGAAACGATTCCGACCACCCGTCAAACCGTGCGCCCAGGCGATAGGCTCTCTCGATTACGTCGGCCAGCCGAATATCTCCTCTTGCCAAAGCGGCCTCGAGCACACTCGGTTCGGGCGAATGGGTGGACACTTTGATTCCTCGCTGCCGGATTCCCGAACGAATGGTGCCGAGTCGCCGACGGATCTCCATAAGCGGAATCTGTCCGCACCACTGGAACGGGGTATGCGGTTTCGGCGAGAAGGCACCCACCGAAACGTGAAGCGTTCCACGTCGCCAACCGCAGTCATTCAGCTCGCGGCGGATACGAGTAGATAAATCGATGATTCCCTCGATATCCTCGTCTGTCTCGGAGGGCAGCCCGATCATGAAGTACGTTTTGAAGCTGCTCCAGTGTTTGCTGACCGCGTTTCGGACGGTCTCCAGAATAGTGTTGTCGTCGATGGGTTTGTTGATTGCATTGCGGAGCCGCTCGGTGCCGGCTTCCGGTGCGAAAGTCATTCCGCCGCCACGCACACGCTCAAGGGTTCGTGAGATCTCGGGGGCGTAGCCGTCCATACGAAGCGACGGCAGGGAAACCGAGATTCTGTGTGGTTCGCAATAGGCGATCAGCCCCTCGGTCAACTCGCGGATTCGGCTGTAATCGCCGGAGGAAAGCGAGAGAAGAGAGACTTCATCGTATCCTGTCGTTTCGAGGGACTTCTTCGCGTCGTCGAGCAAATCGGACACGGGGCGCTCGCGTAACGGGCGGTTCGCAAATCCCGCCTGACAGAAACGGCACCCTCTGGCGCAGCCACGCATGATTTCAAGGGAAAGGCGATGCTGTGCGATCTTTGTACTGGGCACGATCTGATTCGTCGGGAAAAGCCAGTTCGTGGCGTCGACAGTCCGCTTGGATACCCGTTTCGGCAGGTCTGTCTCAATAGGGTCCCCGAAACAGATTTCACCGAGCCTGTTGTGAATTCGTTGATACAGAGACGGAACAAACACACCGGGAATACGTGCCAAGCGGTGCAGGATTTCCGACCTGGAGGCGTGCCGATCTTTGGATTCAAGTACTGTGTTCGCTAACTCAACAACGCTCTCTTCTGCTTCTCCTATGACAAACGCATCGATGAACGGCGACATCGGCGCCGGATTACAGACACAGGGACCCCCGGCAACGATTAGCGGATGACTTTCAGTTCGTTCCTTGCTCCGCAGAGGGATCCTCGCTAAATCCAACATGAGAAGGACATTCGTGTAAGCGATCTCGTGCTGAAGCGAAAAGCCCACAATCTCGGCCTGTCCGACCGGCAGATCGCCTTCCAGTGCCCGAAGCGGTTCGTCTGCGGAACGTATTTGTTGTTCCCGGTCGGCCCACGGCGCAAATGCTCTCGCACATTGGATCTCGGGTTGAGCGTTCAATATGCTGTACAGAATCTGGAGACCGAGGTAAGACATGCCGACTTCGTACGTCTCCGGGTACGCGAAGACAAAAGTTAATCGAGCCTCGTCTTTCGGTGAAATCGCGCCCCATTCGCCGCCCGCATACCGAGCGGGTTTTTGGACGTCGATAAGATAATCGGCTTTCATGGTTTACTCCCTTCCGGTCTCCGTTTCTACTTTACCCTTGCCGGACCCTGAAATGCCACCCCCAGAACGTTCTATGAGCGCGATGGGCGGTCTCGGCGCCGCTTCTTTCCATCCTTTTTGTTTTCATGCTCAACTTTGCTTTCCACCGGTCGATACGTATCTCAGGAGACTGTCTGCAAGTCGTTGCAGACTGGAGGAAGAACCATGGGGTATGATCACTGCCGTTTTTGCGGCAAGACTGTTCGTTTTGATGGATATCAGGTCTCTTGTCCCACCTGTTTTGAAAATATCGAGCTTGAACTTCTGAAAAGCAGTTATTGGATGATTCATGAATCGGGCGGCGAGTTCATTCGACCCGAGCAACTCATCAGCCGCATCCACCCAATACGCGACAAGAAACTGGATTTGTATCTGCTCCGCAGTTGGGTTCTGCGCGGGCTCCTGACGGCGGATGTTTGGGGAAGGGTCGCTGTTCCTGAAGAAGATCTTGTACCTGAGGAGGAAGTTGCAAAGCCTCAGGCTGTACATCTACTTCGCTGCATCCGTGGTAGATCTTCAAAACTGCCTGCTCTCCTCTCCGGACCGAAATCTCCATTTCGTCCTGAACGCGAAGAAGCGGTGGCGTGACCGAGTCAACCGCTTCGAGTATCGTAACCCGCCTCTCGTGAGGATCGTTATCACTGCTGTGTCAATCTTCCATTTATTCCTTGACGGGCGAGTTTTGTATGAGACAATACTGAGGCATCATTAAGTCTAGATGATTGAGTATCTAAACGGCGAGATATGACGAAGGAATACAGCCCGTTCACGCCGGGCAAACCCGTTCCTGTCGATTTCTTTGTCGGCCGTCGAACTCAGATCGAACAACTCAGTGAGAAAGTTGCTCGATCTACGACGTCCGGGTTACAGACGGGGTTTCTTTCGGGAGAGCGTGGTATCGGAAAGAGCTCGCTTGCCTCTTTTGTAAAGCATCTGGTCGAACGAGAGTATAAAGCGGTTGGCCTTCATACTTTCCTCGGCGGAGTTACTACGTTGACGGAGATGGCGCGGCGCATTTTCGACCGTCTTCTGAAAGAAAGCGTCGACAAGACCTGGCACGGCAATGTGAGGCAATTCTTCGGGGATCACGTCAGGCAAGTCGGACTCTTTGGAGTTTCTTTGGAATTCGGTGCAAGTCAACGTGATCTCCAGCATATTGTCCACGATTTCGCTCCCGCTCTTCGGAAATTGACGCAGCAATTAAGTGACGAAAAGAAGTCGATCTTCATCATTCTGGATGACATTAACGGTTTGGCTGCTTCGGTTGAATTTGCCAATTGGCTCAAAAGCCTGGTCGACGAGATTGTTACGTCGGCCGAGCCGTTACCTGTCTGTCTACTTCTCGTAGGCTTGGAAGAAAGGCGGAACTCTCTCGTCTCTCTTCAGCCATCGCTGACCCGCGTGCTCGATCCTTTGGATATAGAAGGATGGAAAGACGACGAGACGCGAGAATTTTATCAACAGACGTTTTCGAATGTTGATATACGAGTTACGGACGATGCGCTTGCTCTATTGGTGCCCTATGCGGGTGGGCTGCCCGTAGTTGCACATGAGATCGGTGAGGCGACGTTCAACGTGGATCAGGATAATGTTGTTGATTCCAACGACGCCTTCGGCGGCATTGTGGGGGCTGCTGAAGTCGTGGGAAGAAAGTATATTCAACCTCGTGTGTTTCAAGCGATTCAGAGCCGACGATACCGGGAAGTGTTGCGGAAGGTAGCCAAAGCGACCGAGGATTTTGAGTTCAGCCGCGGCTCTGTTTTAGCCGGACTTCGAGAAGGCGAAAAAAAAGTATTCGACAATTTCTTGAGACGAATGCGGGAATTGGGCGTGATCGTTCGGGTCCCCGAGCGGGGCAAGGGAATCTACCGTTTTGTTAATCGCCTTCATTATGCATATTTTCTCATCGAGGCCGAAACGGCTGATGAAAAAAGTCCGCCATAGAGCACGAAATTCAGAGGGCCTGTACAATGTTACCAGCACCGGTTATCCCACGCTTTGCGAGCCGTTTCATCGGTACATTTGCCGTTCTGCTAACGTTACACGCTGCCGGTGAGGAGAAGAGCGACGTTGACTTGGCTCGCCTGAACGGGCCTGTGAGAAGCGTCCAGGTAGAGAAATCCGTCTACACAATCCAGTATGCCAGGCATGTGCAAGAACCTCGAATTCTCGAAACGGTTACAGATTACGATACACAAGGTCGTAAAACCGAACACATAGAATACAATGCCGATGGTACGATCCTCAGCCGACGGACGTATCATTACGGCGGCGCAGGAAGGCTCGCGGAAGAAAAAGTACTCGATGCACATGGCACACTGGTCGAGCAGACGATCCACACATACGACCGATCCGGCAAGGAGATTGCGACCAGTCACTATGACGGGAACGGGAAGCTTCAACAAAAAACGGTGCATGTGTATGACGACAATGGACTTCTGTCACGATCCTGTACGAGCAATTCGGAGGCAGAATTCATCAGCGAACAAGTGTTTACGTACAATGAGTCGGGCCGTCTCGTTAAGACAGTTACCCGAGTCGATGGAAACAGCCTCGGCGAAACTATGCGGTGTGAGTACGACAACACGGGCCGTGTTATTCGGCACGCGCGATACGACTCGAACGACGATCTCCAATATACAACAGTTTATTCCTATGGCGATATGAAGACGATGACGATCCACGACAGCGCTACGGGTAGAGAGTGGGCCTCAACGTACGATCGAGACGGGAACATCACCGAGCGCAGCGAACCGGGACGGCGAAAGCCGACTTTATATGAATATCAGTATGACTCCCATGGAAATTGGATTGAGAAGAAGGCCTTGATGTGGTACAGACAACGAGGCCACGGCGCCCATCCCTATTACGCACCGTCGAAGGTCGAGTATCGGACGATTCGTTACTACTGAGCGAGTTCGGAGATCTGTACCTCTCACTCGTTCGGGCATATCGCTAACGTTACGTTGACGAACTCTTCTTGTGTGGATTCTTCTGTTTATCAGTCAGCTGCAATGGACATCGTTTTCTAACGGGCATTTGACCGAGAAGATCTCTTCGTATTTTCTGGATTCCGCATCCTGTGCCGCCATTCGCACCTCGTTCACTTCATCGCAGTGTTTCCTCAGTATCGATACGGTTTGTTTGTCGAGTCCGTCGGTATCGGCCATTTGCTGCAAAACGTCCAATGATTCCGCTGTTGTAAGACCCGCACGATACGGTCTGTCTTCGGTCAGTGCGGTGAATACATCGGCCACGGCGACAAGTAAGGATCCGGGAGGCAGATGCTCTTTGGAATAGTGGAATGGGTAACCGTTTCCATCGGAACGCTCGTGGTGATACGAGGCCCATTCCTTGATTGAATTGAGACCTCGAATTGTCTCGAGAGCACGCAGCGTGTACCAAGCGTGACTCTTGATCACGCATACTTCCTCTCGGTCAAGCGAGGACGGTTTCTCCAGCAGTTCCCTGGGAACAGCCAGTTTTCCGAGATCGTGAAGGTATCCTGCGATTTTCAGTTTCAGGCAGTCGCGTTCCGAAAAACCGGAGAGACGGCCTAACACCTCCGCACACGTCGCGACCCCGCCCGAGTGGGTTGCCGTGAATCTACTTCGAAAATCGACGATGCGCCCAATCATGTGAGCGAAATCGAGCATCCCTTCAAGGTTCAAACTGAGGGATCTTGGATCCGCTTTATCGGCCAGAATCTGCTGGAGGAGTGCCGAAGTCGCATCCAACCAGAACGATTCTCTCCGGGCTACGCGAATAAATGCATCCACGCATTCCGGCATGAACCGGTCTCCTGAGTGCTCTTTGACACGGTCGCAGATATCTTCCGCCCGGCTTAGAACACCCTGTGATCCGTCGATGAGTACACCAATACGGTCGGCAAGATGAATAATGTGAGCGCTTATTGAGACCTCTCGACCTTTGAATCCTCTCCCTTTGCCGTGGTTCCAGGCGATGTGGTGATGGAGCAGCAATGGGGCCACCTCCGCATACGGTTCAAATGTCCTCAGAAGGTGATATCCCATTTCGCTGTGATCGAGGGATTTCGTCTCGAATTCCAGGCAATCCAGACGTTCTCTCAAAGAAAGCGCACCGATATCGTGAAGCAAAGCGGCTACTGTGAGATCGACCAGTTCGTCTTCCGGAAGCCCGGATTCTTTGCCGATTTCGTTGGCGATATACGCAACTTGCAGATGATGATTGTTCAGGACAGGGCTGACCATGTCCGCCACTCTAGAGAGACAGGTTGTTATCTCAAATAACGATACGTTTAGTTCCTGTTTCATGATTCACTACTGGAGACGATGCTTCGCCTCTGCCTCAAATCGCGTTCTCTCCGTCGCCGGTTCTCCCAAGAATTGATTCAAACAGCAGAAGACGGGATGGGGCGTACAACGCGGCTCCCTTGTGAATAACGTGATTAAGAAATTCACTCCACGAGAGTCTATCCATCCTTCCTTCAGGGTTCAACGATTCGTGCCTTTTGGGGCGCTCTGATGAACCACAGGGGGGGCCGATTCCCATTCTCGGATGGGGTCAATGTACTCTCGGAGGTCCGTGAAGTGCCTATTAATGTAAAGGAACGTGATCCGGATTCACGGAACAGTGTCTCTATCCATTGTTTCATGAGATGAACAGTGGCGGATATTTCAGGTTCCCCGCGTATGTTGAAATACTATGTTTTTTTTTGTCTTTATGTGTTACAGAACTCAGTCGAGCCTGGATGTTTGTCCGACTTTCGACGAGTTCCGCCGTCCCGAATTCAGCAATTCCGATTTCTTGACCGGGATGGCTCGAATGCTACGCTTCTGCAGTAGAGAAATCCGGTCGAGTAGAAGGACCGCTTTGTAGAATCGTGGGAGCGATTACCGTGCGTTTAGCTGAGTTGCTTCGCCTGCACCAACCTGAAACCCTGCGCGACATCCTGCACGCGCTTGACGAAAAACCTTCCAGGAAACTGGATCGTGAAGCTCTGGTCGAAGCGATTTCCAGTTTGCTTCTGGACGGCGGTACACTGCGCGAGATTTTGATTTCTCTGCGGGACAATGAACGTCTCGTGCTGTACTGGCTGTTGTTTTGTCTGGACGATTTACAGTTCGATTCGCACACGGAGAACGTTCGCGGTTTCGTTCTTATCAGTACGCGAAGCAAAGACTCCGGATTTGTCGGTCTCAATCGGCACGGAATTCTCCACCGGTTTGTACATCCCTTTCGGCCCGATACCGAACGGTATGTTTTGCCGGAGGATCTTGTTGAGACAATCTGTGTTGTGCTCGCACAGGAGATTATCGACCAGTATTTTGTCTCTATTTCCGAGAAGCAGAGTAGGGAGGGAACGTACCCCGATCCGCTGACAAGGGACCTCTTGGCGCTTCTGCTTGTGGCGTCCTCCGGCCCCATTCGATATACGAGGGAGCACGTACCCTACCGAACAACGATCAACCAACTCGACGCGCTTCTCCCTCGCACAGACCTGATGGACGAAGTGTTAATCGATCCGTACTGGCGTCCGGACCGCTATCCATCGTTACAGATGGAGACGCTGTTCCATTTCGCTGAAAAAGAAGGGCTCCTTAGACAGACCGAATCGGGTTACACGATTGCACCAGACGCGTTTCAGCAGCTCCGAATCAGTTTCTCGCACAAATACTCGCACTGGATGGGGGTCTCGCTGTTCGGCGCCCGTTCCCGTATTCTGATGCGGCGTCTCATGGCTGTATTGATCCGGGAATGGCCTGACGGCAAAGGGCTCGATGCCGGAAAACTGCTCGGTTGGTCGGACCCATTCGCCTTAAACGACGGATTTCGTTTCGAAAGAACCACAGTGGAGTGGGTTTCGGGTTACTTCGTCAAATCTATTCTTGCGGGCGTTTTGACCGTGGTACGTCGCACACGCGGTCGACCACTGCTGATCCGGACTCCGCTGGGTCGGTCTCTCTTCCCGGGAGAAGATGCACCCAAGGTCGAGGAGAAGCGAATCTTCGTCGTTCAGCCGGATTTCGAAATGATTGCCGATCCGCTCAGTCTATCCGAAGCGGGCGAGACGGTGGCACCGTTCGTTGATCCGGTTTCTGTCGATCAGGCGTTTGTCTTGCGCCTGTCGCGCGAGAGTGTGCGGCGCGGTCTCCGCCAGGGACACTCGGTTTCCCTCTTTCGTCAAGGTCTAGAGCGCGCCGTGACGCGGAACATTCCGGATAACGTTCTGGCGTCCATTGAAGAGTGGGGAAAGAAATACAGCCGCATTCGTCTACGGTCGGTGCTGCTCATTGATGCGGAGAACACAGAACACGCCGAGCTTATCGAGAGGAGCCGCGTTGCCAAATACATCACGGATCGAATTGCACCTACCGTGTTTTGCGCTCGTCTGGACGATCTGTCGAAGATCCGTCGCTCCCTCAAGAAACTCCGGGTGGACGTGGTCGACGAAGTGCTTGCAGAGGCGGAACGAGCGGAGATCTTCCAGCCCGATATCGGCCGAGGGATGTGGCAGGAGGTCCCGAAACCGGAGACAGACCCGCTGCAGACTTTTGCGGAAATGGGAGACGCGCTGAGACAGGATTTGATGTCCTATGAAATCGTCCCGTTCGGTGCAGGCGTTGAGGTACGTCGTATCCGGCGCAGGACGGTAAGGCCCGAGGAATCCATGTCTCCTTCGGAGATCCGCACGGTTGTCGCCGAAGCGCTTCGAAGCGACAAGCCCTTGCGGATCGTGCTCGCCACCGAGACTGGTCGGCGAACGCACGTTGTGGAACCCATTTACTGGGACTCGGGCCGAGGCCGCTATGGCTTCTACGGCCGTGATCGCGGAGGCATGGAACGAGTTTGGATGCTGAGTGAAATCGTGACCGCGCACGTCATCGGAGAGGATTCAGCCGACTGAATTCCCTTCGACAGTGGACACTGCGGCACGCTGCTAGAGAATCTCCCGGAGGCACGTCGGTTGATCTTGGAGCGGTTCTCGCGTAGATTCTGCGCCGTTGTGTGTCGATAGGGCGCGCGGATAAATCAATGAGTCAATGGAGGCCCATGGAGATGAAACCATTTGTGAACGAGCCGATTAATTTGTTCAGTGATCCGGAAGATTGCAAAGGAATGGAAAAGGCGATCGCCGAGGCTGAATCGAACCTGGGTAGAGAATATCACTTGATTATTGACGGGAAGCGAGAGAAAGCGCCCGATCAATTCATGTCGCATAACCCCAGCGATCCTGACGAAGTGGTCGGGATTTTCCAGCGCGGCACGGTGGAGCAGGCGGAGAAGGCGATTCAGGCGGCACTGAAAGCATTTGAAAGCTGGAGCAGAACACCGGCCGAGGAACGTGCCGAGTATTGTTTCAAAATCGCCGATATCATTCGGCGCCGCCGCTTCGAGCTGAACGCCTGGATGATCCTTGAGACGGGCAAGAGCTGGATCGAAGCGGACGCGGATGTCGCGGAAGCCATCGATCTGATCGATTATTATGGCCGGGAGGCACTCCGTTACGCCGGAGAACAGCCGCTCGATAAGATTCCTTCCGAGCGAAACGAGCTGCTCTATATTCCGCTGGGTGTGGGCATCGTCATTCCGCCCTGGAATTTCCCGCTAGCGATTCTTGGCGGCATGACCGCAGCCGCGTTTGTTTCGGGGAACACTGTGGTTCTCAAACCTTCCAGCGACGCCCCAATGATGAGCAAATTATTCATGTCCATACTGGAGGAAGCCGGTCTGCCTCCGGGAGTGGTCAATCTGCTCACAGGGCCGGGCGGAGAAGTCGGAGACTTCCTGGTCAGCCATCCCAAAACGCGATTCATATCATTCACCGGATCGAAAGAGGTCGGCCTTCGTATTAATGAAAGAGCCGCGCGGGCCGAGCCGGGACAGTTCTGGATCAAGAGAGTGATTTGCGAGATGGGCGGAAAAGATCCGATTATTGTCGATGATGAAGCGGACCTCGACTTCGCTCTCAAACCGGTGATCGGCTCGGCGTATGGATTTGGCGGCCAGAAATGTTCCGCATGCTCGCGGCTGATTTTGGTGAACAGTATTTATGACGAATTCCTCGAACGAGTGGTGGATGCCGCCAAGAAACTCCGTGTCGGCGTTGCGAAAGATCCAGACACTTTTATGGGTCCCGTGATCAATCTGAAAGCGGTCGCCACAATCTCGGATTATATCGACATGGGGAAACGGGAAGGCAAATTGCTCTGTGGCGGAAATCGGCTGGACATGAAGGGCTACTTCATCGAGCCGACCGTGTTTGGGGATGTCGACCGAAAAGCGACCATCGCGCAGGAGGAGATTTTCGGACCGGTTCTATCCGTGATTCGCGCAGCGGATTTCAACGACGCGATCGATATAGCGAACGATTCCGAGTACGGGTTAACCGGTTCGCTCTTTACGAAAAATCGCGACAAGATGAAGATCGCGCGGGAGCGATTTCACGTCGGCAACCTGTACTTCAACCGCAAATCGACCGGTGCGCTCGCAGGAGTTCATCCATTCGGCGGATTCAATATGTCGGGAACGAATTCCAAGGCCGGCGGTCGCGATTACCTGCTGCTCTTCCAGCAGGCGAAAAGCGTCTCTGAGGTGATCACCTGATCCAGCGGTGAGACATGAAATGTGTATCGAGAATACATCCCGGGGTGGGCTTCCTGCTCCGGGATGTGTTTTTCAATGAACAAGACGAGTATATTGAATAATTCTGCTTTTGCTGTGTAGACTATATTGAGAACGCGAAGCTTGATTTCGGAGGGCTTATTGTGGGGATATTCTACCTGATCATTGTTGTCGTGGTTTTTGTGGGAGGGCTCATTTTCTCTCTTCGGACTCTCAATCGATTGCCGCGAGATATCTCCAATATTGTCGAGTCATATCGGGATCGAAACAAGCGCGAACTCTACGCAGCAATTGCTGAGACCTTCTTCTGCCTGGGACTTTCCGCGGTTTTTGTGATTTTCTTTGTAATTCCCATCGGAGACAAGATCATCGAAGGGTTTACCGGATGGTTTGAATTTCTGGCCGGCTTTTAGAACCGGCAAAGAGGAAAAATCAGCCCACCGCTACCTCTTCTCCTTCTGGAAGCACAACAATGAGGAACGTTGCGATCGGTCCGATGAATATCGAAAGAACCCACCACAGCAGCCCACTTGGGTTTTTACTTTGTGCCAGCCCCGCATTAATCAAAGAAAGCGTTCCCCATCCAACATAATAGCCAGGATCGGCAAACATATTTTTATTTTCTCCTTTCGCATTTGATAGTCTACTTGTCTTCTTTGCTATCAGTGTACCAAATGAAATCGATATTCCAGCGGGGGGCGAGGACGGTGTTTCTTTTTTTGGTGGGTTACATTCCTCGAGAGTCACTGCGTCAATCGGAGGTGAGTCGTGTCGCTACTCCCCATGAGCGTTAACTTAAGCACACACGGCTGCGTTGAGCAACACAGAGGAGCGTATTTCGTTTCACCGGCGAATGGCAAGATCAACGAAAAGGCCGGTGATTGTTAAACGGTTGGGCAACCCCCTCCTACACCTCCCCCAAACTTGATGGAGTCGCAAAAAGTCCGGCGGAGTTCTTCCCCCTCTCCCTCTGGGAGAGGGCGGGGTGAGGGATCTTTGCATTTTGCGTCACCCCGCCCTTTGCATTTTGCATCACACCCCCTCTGTACTTGATGAATTCCTGTCATCAGAAACACCTTTTGCCCCTGCTTGATTTGCTGTCTCTGGCGAATACATAAGATAATCATAATACGCGAATCCAATGCAATGATCGCCCCTCACCCTAACCCTCTCCCGGGGGGAGAGGGAACTCCCGATGTCAACTTTCGACTTTTTGCGATGTCGTCAAACTTGGGGGAGGAAACTGCGCGACAGGGACCTCATAATAGCGTTAAGTTAAAGCCTAAGTCGCTAAACCCCCTACAACTAAGACGCACTTGGGAAGAGTAACTAATCGGTTTGGTCGAGACAGACCACACGAAAACCTACGTTGAAAACCTTTTGCCACGATGGATAGCTCAACCGGAACGCCGAGCGGCATCGTTCCGGCCGATCAAACCACGATCCGCCGCGCACGACGCGTTCGCCTTCAGCGTTGAGCGAGTTTCGTCCGTCGCCGCCATCGTAAGGATAGGGTCTATAACGTGACCGTGTCCATTCCGCTGCGTTGCCGTGCGTATCGAACAACCCCCAAGCATTTGGCTGATAATTTCCGACGGACGCGGTTACTATTGAGGCGTCGTTGTAGCGTGCGTCGCTCAGCTCAGCTCCCTCCAGCACCAGATGGTGCAGGCCGCCGGTAATCTGTTCGCCGTCCTTGATGAGTCCGACGCTGAATGATGTGTCGCCCATGTTACCCTTTTCCGAGAAATCGTCCTTTACACCACCATACGAGAGATCCGTATCCGTGCCCGCGCGGCAGGCGTATTCCCACTGTGCCTCGGTAGGGAGTGTGAATGTGAGCCCGGTTCGATCGGACAGCCACTCACAGAACGCCATTGCCTCAGTCCACGACACGCGAACTGCGGGCTGATTTGGTTCGTTCAGCGTTAATCCTTTATCGTCTTGCCGTGCGTGACGTTTTGCATAATACTTGCTGGTATGTGTTGGATCGTACATTCTAAACTGTTCGTTTGTGATTTCACATGTACCGATCCAAAATGGTTCCTTCAACGTAACTCGCGAAAGAGGACATTCGTCGGGCTCGCCACGCGGGTCGCCCATAACAAATTCTCCCGCCGGGATTTTTGTGAGCTGAATTACGACTCCATCGCCAAGATCGATACTTCTTTCCACCTCTCCTGCAGAAGCCTGGCGACGCCGGGCGGTCTTCGTATCGAGAGGCCATCCGTCAGTATTTACCGGCTCGCAGCGTGGTATCGCTTTCGGCTTCACTGGGGTATCCGTGTATTCAGGCAATTCAGGCACGACTTCCGGATCCGCTTCAGGACCGCCATACAATTTCCGCAGCGCCATTCGCCTTTCATGCGCTTTCTCGGGGATCGGATACACCTCGCCCCACGTTCCGTGGCACGGGGCGTTCAAGTCGATCCACGTGATCAAACGATCCCACGCCTCTTTATCCAAACAGACGCCATGATGCCCTTTCGCAAGCATCTGGATCAATTCGCTCGTGTCGGTGTGGTACTCACCCGGAATAAGCAGACTCACATCATCCTCAATCCCGACACGGCGTAGATACGGGATCAGACTATCGTAGGCCGGTGTGTAACGCATGAATCCCTTTGTGTCTTCAAGCATTTGCGGATGTAGCCTCTGAACGCCAAGCCAGGCGATCTTTTTGCCTTTGTAATCGGGTACCTCAAATTCGGGTCGGAGATCCGGCCGATTCTTATCGGTTCCGTTGTGACAAGAGATGCAGTAGCGATTCAACACGGGTTGGACTTCTCGCGCAAAATCGAAGCCTCTCGCGGGGCCGTACCACGGCTGAATGTCACGGGGTTGACGCAGTGATGCGGCTGTCTGTTGTGCCGGTGGAACATCCGCCGGGCTCTCATGGCACCCCACACAAGAAAGAACCTCGCCCGGCATGGCGGTGAACCAGCTGCGCATGAGTTGAACCGCTTTCCCTTCGTCATCCAACGCTTGAACGGCGACAGGGGTGTTCGCGGGAATGCGAAAAATCGCGGAGCCGTCTTCCTCGATCGGCACAGTCCCCAAGATCCGCATCACTTCCCACGGGCCGCCGTAACCGATCTTGTCCGGACCGGCAAGCTGACGGTATCCGTAATGATAGGCAAATACACGCAGGTTCTTGATCGTGTCTTTCGGAACGCCTTCGAGTCCCGGACCGACATACATATTTTGCAGGTAGACCACTGCGTCTTTTCGTTTCAGATTCACGCGATCGGGTATTGCGGGAGGCTTTTTCGTATTCCTAAGAGGGACAGGTTCAAGCAAAGCATAGCCGGGTTCCTTCCGGAGAAGAACGACGTTATCGAAAATGTCGGCGAGATAAATTCCCCACTCGGATTTCGCCGTCGGTTGGCAGGAGACCAAAAAGTACTTTTCGCTCAATGGATATGGATGAAGAAACCTTGGCCAATCGTCATCGACCAGCTGATCCCGCACCATCGGCTTGATCGGGTCTCCTTTCCCGGAAATCCGCTTACTAATTCCGTTGGCTCCATACCAACCTTTTTGGACATTAACCAGTACCAGCTGACCGGCGCGATGGACTCCATGATAACCCGATAGAATACAAATGATTTTGCCGGGCGCTCCCGGAATTTCACGGGGAAAATATAACGAATTGGGATACCATGAATTACTGCCATAGAGTGCACGCTGACCGGTACCGTCGGGATTCATGACCATCAGCTGACGCATGAAGATGTGATTGATGCCCGTATAATCCCAACGATGGAAGAGGATCTGGCCGTTATTCATAATACTTGGATGGAAATTATGATCCTGATCGAAGCATAATTGGCGGACGTTTGATCCGTCCGCGTCCATCAGGTAAAGATTGGTCACATGCCGTTGGCCGTGCCAGCAGGGAACGGACTGATAAGAAGCGGTGCTGCCAAAAACGATCCTTCCGTCCGGTGTATAACACGCGTCAAAAGAGTCGACGTCTTCCAGCATTTGCGATACTTGGTGTAGATTCGTTCCATCCGTGCGAATTTCCCAGACTTTCCAGCTCTCCTCATCCGACTGAGCGAAAAGCAGTCTCTCTGCATCCCAGTGTAGATCGATCTCGCCTACATAGCCGCCGCCTTTCGATTTGTAGAATGTTTTCATCTCGCCGCTGCGGCGAATCGGCGACAGGATCGCGATTTCGTTCTCGTAACCGTCCTTTTTAAGGGAGGAGTTACATTCGTGATTGCTGGGAAAGCCCAGCGTTTTCATATCCGTCGGTTTCCCGCGCTTTCTCTTCACAACGAGCAGCTCATCGAATTCGAGTAACGGATTCGCGACAAGCGCTTCATATTTTAAAGATCTTAATTCTGTAACATGAGCGTTCAGTTCGTCGTAGCTTGTTTGTTCCTTACTGTGCTTTTTACTCAGAATTTCATCGGTTCGTACTTCCAGCGACTCCAAACGTGCCAAATAGCTCTCTGCACTTGCGTATCTTTCACCGAATGTCTCTTTTAAATCCTCGATGGCTGAACGCAGTGCATCGAAGTTGAATTCCTCGATTATCTGAATGATCTCCTCTCGATCCGGTGGAGATGCAGAGAACGACGTAGAAATAAACATCAGGATCAAGAGCGATAGGGCAAAAACAGGCCTCAATCGAGGGGCCGTCCGTTTCGAAGACGGTGTTCTCTTTACCGCACGTACGGTATTCCAACTTCTCATGACTGACCTCGTCTTTTGAATCCTGCCCATTCAATTGTCGGGATACTGAACCACAAGTGCTCGAATGTCGAAAGGGTCGAGAGAGAACCTGTATGGGCTCTCGATACGTCGGCCGGAAAGGAAATCTTCTATGACCGCGCGGCCGGGCAACGGTTTCCGCAACGAGAACGGCCAGATTCAGGGATATTCCGACTTTGCCCATAGGTATACACCTGTCGCTGCCTCGGTTGTGTAACCGATATGGTGCCCCGTTCCGGCTCGTACGTCGAGTTCACCGCAGAGTCTATCGACCGAATCCCGTGTGGGCTGAGAGATTCGGTTGCGTAGGAGCATCGCGGATCCAGATCGATTCCCGGATGCGGGCGTTCGACGATAGACCCGCGTTATCTTGATAATTCTTTTGTGTTCTAATAAAATCATAATGACATTCTGTGGAAAATCTATAGTCTGCGAATCGAGGATTTGGAGCGATGGTCTCCCAAGAGGATCGCTGTTGGCAGGTATTGGCTACGCTGAAACGGATCATCCGTGGGGTGGATCTGCACTCGAAGGCTCTGGTTCGAAGTTGCGGATTGACCGGCCCTCAGTTGATCCTCCTCGAGGAACTCTCCCGGCTGGGGAAGGCCTCTGTAGGAACGGTAGCGAAGAACATTTCCCTGAGTCATGCGACAGTCACGGATATGCTGAACCGGTTGGAGCGTTCGGGCTTTGTCTCGCGATATCGCTGTGATTCGGACCGCCGGCGTGTCGAAGTCGAGATCACCGAGTCGGGGACGATGACGATTCAGCAGGCGCCGCCTCTTCTTCAAGAGCGATTCGTCGCGCGTTTCCAGCGCCTCGAAGACTGGGAGCAAAGCCTCATCCTCTCCTGTCTTCAACGAATCGCCTCGATGATGGAAGCTCCGGACATCGATGAGCCCGCGGGACCTGTCGACCATTTACTCGACGATTCGCGGAAGCCCCGCGGGGTGGAATCGGTGGAAGGCGGAATGGGGATCGGGTTGAAGGAAAAATGAAGTATCCGAATGATTTTTGATCTTTTGGACACGAAAGAGATTGGGCATTTTAAAGACAATGATTCGCCTGAACGAAGTCTCGAAAAGTTTTGATGAAGGAGAAACGTTCGCCGTTCGTGACTTCTCTTTGGAGATTGCGGAGGGGGAGACGATCGTTCTTCTCGGTTCTTCCGGGTGCGGTAAGACAACCACGCTCAAGATGATCAACCGTCTGTTGGAAGCCACGGAGGGCGAAATCGAAGTGGACGGGCAGAACATCATGGAACGTGACCCCGTGGAGCTGCGCCGCTCCATTGGTTACGTATTCCAGGGGATCGGGCTGTTTCCCCATATGACGATTCAAGAAAACCTCTCCATTGTGCTGCGCCTCCTGGGAAAACCGCAGTCGGAGCGGGAAGAGCGAGCACGTGAACTGCTCTCTCTCATCAATCTGGATCCCGATGTCTACCTGGACCGATATCCCAGCGAACTCTCCGGTGGGCAGCGACAGCGTATCGGGGTCGGACGTGCGCTCGCCGCCAATCCGTCCTATCTGTTGATGGACGAACCGTTCGGCGCTCTCGATGCATTGAGCCGAGACTCGCTTCAACAAGAACTTCTTCAGCTCAAAGAAAAACTTCAGAAGACGATCATTTTTGTTACGCACGATATATTCGAAGCCCTCACGTTAGCCGACCGAATCGCCGTGATGCATGAAGGTCGGCTGGAGCAAGTCGGGACGAAAGAGGAAATACTGGGAAAGCCGGCTACGGATTTCGTTAGAGGGCTGTTCGAGAAACCTGCGAAACAGTTGGCGGATTTCCAGGAGCATTTCGATGGGGAATGAGCAGTCGTTGAGCAGTTTTCTTTCGGAACGCGCGTCGGACCTTGGCGTTCGTACTCTGGAGCACCTGTTTCTCACCGGTGTGTCCGTCGGGATCGCGATTGTCATTGGTCTGGCGTTGGGATTTTGGATCAGCCGGAACAGCTTTGTTCGAGGACCGGTATTGAGCGTTGCCGGAATCGTTCAGACGGTCCCCAGTTTGGCATTGCTCGGTTTCTTGTTACCATTTCTGGGAATTGGCGTTCAGCCTGCAATTGTTGCCCTCTCGCTGTATGCTCTTCTGCCTATCGTACGGAATACGTATACAGGGCTCTCGGAAGTCTCGCCGGAGATTCTCGAGGCAGCGCAGGGAATGGGGTTCACGAGCCGGCAGCGGTTGTGGATGGTGGAATTGCCCCTGGCTTTGCCGATCGTTGTGGCAGGTATCCGAACGGCTACCGTGATTTGCGTAGGCATTGCGACACTGGCGGCCTTTATTGGAGCCGGCGGCCTCGGAATATTCATCTTCCGGGGTATTTCGCAGTACGACAATCGCTTAATCCTGCTTGGGGCCATACCGGCAGCGGCTCTCGCCTTGATCCTGGACTTCATCATCGGGTTGATCGAAAAGGCATTACGGCGCGGTATATGAGAGGAGAATCATGAACAACGGGATTCGCTTTTGGAGCACAGCGTGTCTCCTTTTGTTTTGCTTTGCATTGCTGTTGAGCGGATGCGGGGTGGGGAAGAATACTGTGCAGATAGGCGCCAAGAATTTCACCGAACAGATGATCCTCGGCGAAATGATGGCGCAATTGATCGAAAATCGGACGAAACTCACGGTCGATCGCCAATTCAACCTTGGCGGCACCATGATCTGCCACCAGGCGATGATCCAGGGCGGTATCGACATCTACGCCGAATATACCGGCACGGCGCTGACGGCGGTGCTCAATCGTGAAGTCGTCAGCGAGTCTGAGAAGGTATACGACACAGTAAAGAGCGATTATAAAGAGAAATTCGATTGTATGTGGCTCAAGCCGTTTGGTTTCAATAACACATACGCATTAACCGTCCGAAACGAAGATGCGGAAAAGAACAACTGGAATACGATTTCCGATATCGTGCCTGTAGCGGGCGAATTGACAGCCGGGTTCACGGCCGAGTTCGCCGAACGACCGGACGGCTATCCGGAGCTCAAGCAGACGTACGACATCGAGTTTACGGAGGTACGGGACCTCGATCCGGGATTGATGTATAAGGCGATCGCACAGGGCGAAATCGATGTCATCAGCGCGTTCTCTACGGACGGACGAATTGTGGCCTACAATCTGAAACCTCTTGAGGATGACAGGCGCTTTTTCCCGCCTTACTATGCGGCACCGGTGGTGCGCATGGAGGTGCTTGAGGAGCACCCGGACCTCGAGAGCATACTCAATTTACTTGGAGGCACGCTCGACGACTCGCAGATGCAACAGCTGAACTTCCAGGTCGACGAAAAAAAGCGCTCGCCTGAAGACGTGGCACATGAGTTCCTTAAGAAAGAAGGATTGTTGTCGAAGTGAGTGAACGGCTGTTTCTCTACATGTTGGTTATGCTCAACCCTTTTTCGCAGGTTCTGTATGTGCGTGACCTGATGAAAGAGATGTCGTGGCGCAGTTTTTTTGTTCTTTACTGGCGTGCCAGTATACTGAGTTTCGGTGTTTTTCTCCTATTCGCGGTGACAGGCGATTTCCTGTTCGTTCAGATCTTTCAAGTCCGGCTGGATTCGTTTCGCATTTTTGGTGGGCTCATCATTCTGCTGATGGCGTTTCGGTATTTCAGCGAGGGGGCGGGGGGTAACCTGATGTTTCGATCCGATCCCGAGGAACTGCCATCGATCATCTCCCTTCCGTTCATGGTCGGCCCCGGAACGATCTGGGTGAGTATTCTGATCGGGAATGGCCTACCCGCCATTATCGGTGTCGCCGGGATCGCAGTGGTATTGCTGGTGAATCTGCTGATCGTAACCGGGGTGCACTTCTTTATCGCGGAATTGGAGGGCCACAGCAGGGGACTTGTGGGCAAGTATTTCGGAATTCTCATGCGCACAAACGCGCTTTTTGTAGGAGCAATCGCCGTCGAGATGGTGCTGACGGGGATTGAAGGCATGTTAGGAAGCGTATCACGCTGATTTACTCATAGGAGGTCGTTATGTGTGGAATTGCAGGAATCTGGGGTACAGAAGACCAGTCTGCCGTTCAGAATATGATCGAGAAGCTCACTCATCGGGGTCCCGATGCGGAGGGAACCTTTCACTCTGACGGGGGTTCGCTGGGCCATCGCCGCTTATCCATTATGGATCCCACCGGTGGGGACCAGCCGATTCACAGTGAAGACAACACAACGGTCATCATTGCGAATGGAGAGATCTACAATTTCAAGAAGCTCAAAAAGAATTTGAACGGTAACCATCGGTTTCGTACGAGAAGCGACAGCGAGATCATCTTGCATCTGTACGAAGAACGCGGCATAGAAATGGTCCGTCGTTTAGACGGGATGTTCGCGTTTGCGATGGCCGATTCGGGAGAGCTGTTGCTGGCCAGGGACACAGTCGGAATCAAGCCTCTCTATTATGGAACCCGTGAGCGGAACGGTTCAGATCCAGTCCTTTATTTTGCCTCAGAGCTCAAAGCACTTTCCGAGCTGGACTGCGACGTCCATGAATTTCCTCCCGGAACCTGCTATTCGACGTCGCGCGGGTTTGTTCCGTTTCACCGCATTCCCTATCACTCTCCGCGTGAGATGCCGCTTGATATCCGGCTGGACATTCTCCGGAAGACGCTTGAAGAATCCGTCGTGAAACGTCTCATGAGCGATGTCCCCTTGGGGGTCTATCTCTCCGGCGGTCTTGACAGCAGTCTGATCGCAGCGCTTGCGCGGCGGCATATGGATGAAATGCACACGTTCTGTGTGGGCATTGAAGGATCCCGGGATATTGAAGCCGCCCGGCTCGTCTCGCGTCATATCGGCTCGATTCACCACGAGCACATCTTCACTCCTGACGACGTGATGAAGGAACTGCCCAAAATACTTTACTATCTGGAGTCTTTCGATCAGGATTTGGTAAGGAGCGGTATTCCTTGCTATTTCTGTTCCAGACTGGCTTCGCAGCATGTCAAAGTCATTTTGACAGGTGAAGGAGCGGATGAGTTGTTCGCCGGATACACGTACTACAAAGATATCGACGATCCCGAAACACTGGGGCGGGAACTCCACCGTTCGATAACTACTCTGCACAACGTGAATTTGCAGCGGGTGGACCGGATGACCATGGCGCACGGTATCGAAGGGCGCGTCCCGTTTCTGGACCTCGACCTGATTGAAGCGGCGGGAACAGTGCCTCCGGAACTGAAGATGCGTCGCGGCCCGAACGGCAAGAAAGTGGAGAAATGGATACTTCGCAAAGTCGCCGAAGATCTGTTGCCCGAGGAAATCGTCTGGCGCGACAAAGAACAGTTTGACGAAGGCAGCGGTACGGTGGACGTTCTGAAATCAACGCTGGAGAAGTTCGCACAGGACAGCGGTGCGGAGGAGTATTTGCGTACCCACGCCAGGGACCGTCTCCGCTCGACCGAAGAAGCCTTCTATCATAAGACCTTGAGGGAGCTGTTCGGGGATTCTCGTGTAATTCTGGACAATGTAGGCCGTTGGCAGGACCGCGATGTCTAGTTTTCCGCAGATTTAACGAATTGAACCCAAATTAGCTCTTGCACAATCCACCATTTTTTTGTAGTGGTACAGGACTGGCCGTGTTCGACTCGTCCGTGGCGCCCTGAGTGCGCGCGAACGATCGGACGCGTTGATTCAGGAAGCCTTCTGGGTCGGTGTAAGCCGCCCTTTTCCGGGGAATCGGGCATCGCATCCAGTGGTGATAAAACTCTGACTCGATAAGAGGGAGAAGGTTTCAATGGTTTCAGGACATCAGTACGCCACGCACTCTGTCTGCATGGTTCTCGTTCGGTCCGACAAGCAGGTGCTTGTATTTTGCTCTACTCCTCGTTCGATCTCGTCATCCGCTGCTATGGTTGTCCATTCCACGCCCGTCACCATGAATCCGGCATGCGGCTGGGAAGACATGGACGACATTCACTTCGATCCTGACGATTTCTACGATGACAGTTTCGGTGGACTCGACGACTTGGAGGAACGCGTTCCCGCCGATGAGTATGACGATCTTGTCGAGGATGTCTACGATGAATATGACGAGGACGAAGACGAGGAGGAGGACGACGACCTGGATTTCTGATCTTGGCATCGACTCCCCGGAAGAGGGAGCCCAGGCCGAGCGGACGAGAATCGCCTCCTTTCAGGGAGGATCCACCGAAACCCTCTTCGTGCACTCCGCTCTTTTCGGTGCACAGTGGAAACGTGTAGCAGTACCACAAACACGACACCACATTCCCGCTTCCTCTAATCAACCTAATACGGGTGAACCGTAGCGTCCGAGTTTATCTCGGACGAATCAAATCGCCCGGGATAAACCCGAGCGCTACTGCCAAATTTAGGATCAAAGGGATTCAGTTGTAGGGGCGGGTAGCGGAGCATGGCAAACCAAGAAATCTTCGTGGTACGACCTCGGCAGGCGACGCGTAAACCACGAACACAGCCGGCTCAGCCGGTTGTCACTTCTTCTCTTCATGCAGATCGGCAATCGCCTTTTCGGCGGCGTACCGTACCGGCGAATCCTCCGAGAATCGAGCCGCCGTATCGCGGATTGCCGAGGTTGCGGATGGGTCTCCCACGTTGCCGATTGCTCGAATAGCGGATTCCACCTCGGTTTCATCCCCTTCTTCGAGGCGTTTCATCAGGCTGGGAAGTGCTTTTTCCCCCATGTTCCCCAGAGCAAGTGAGGCGTTCCGCCGGACCTCCCAGCTCGAGTTTTTCAGACATTCAACAAGCGGCATCAGGTTCTTGTCTACCGGGGACCGGCCGATGATCCGGGCTGCTTCGGCCTGCACACGAGGAGAAGGATCGTCGAGCGCTCTTAGTGCTGCTTCGACCACGGTTGGGTCGGCAGGGGCCAGCTCATCGGCGGCCCGCAACGCCTCGTAACGGATCCCGGCGTTCCCGTCGATGGCCGCTGTTTGGATAAGGGCCGGGACCGCCTCCGGGTTTCCACCGCGCGACAGAACTTGAACCGAACGGAGCCGGACATTTTCGGAGTCGTCGTCGAGTTGTTCTACGATCAAACCTACATCCGGAGCCATACGCAGTTCGCGTAACACTGCAAGCGCGCCGCAACGCTGCCAACAAGCACAACCGATCTGTGCGAGCGCGTCGAGCGATGCTTCCTGGATTGCGGGAATCCGGCTTGCCGCCAGGCGCTTCAATAGATGGACGGCCCGATGGTCGGCCAGTGCGCCAAGAGCTCGGATCGCTCGAATCCGAATCAGCGTGGTCGTTCCGTTTTCCGCTTGTTTGAGGAGATCATCGACCATGGGCAGTTCGACGTTGCGGATCACCTCAGGAAGTGCCCTGATTCCTTCTTCTCCGTATTTCACCAGGCCCTCGATCGCTCCGCGGCGGACAATGAAATATGTATTCCCGAGACAATCCAGGAAATACGGAATCGAAGCGGGGTCGCCGATCTCGGCGAGAGTATAGAGGACATTTCTCTGAATCGATTTTCTGGAAGAGAAACGGAGGGCTTCATGAAGGGCGTCGACAGCCGGTTTTCCGATTCGAGCGACCGCCGCGACTGCGGCTTCTTGGACTTCCGGGGACGAGTCCCCGAAGGTTTCGATCAGCGCCTGAACGGAGCTTCCATCCGCCAGCTCGCCCAGGGCCTCCACGGCCGCCTTTCGGATGTATTTATCGTGATCTTTCAATAGACCGATTAGCAGAGGAAGCGCGTCCTTGTCTCGTTTCCGGCCCAATACATTGGCCATCGCGGTTTGGATTCGTTTCCCGCCGGTTTTCGCAAAGTCATGGATGAGCGGCTTGATCTCATCGCACATCTGGACGAACGCGTCGATCAATATGGCGCGCAGTTCTTCATTTGCCGAGTTCAGCAGACCGACCATCCGCTGGGCGGACTCGAGGGAACAGTGTCGGACAACAAACTCGACCTGTTTTCGAAGGACCCGCTGTGCCTCATTCCGAACTATCCACTCATCGTCATTGAGCAAATCCGCTACTTCCGTGACGACGAAGAAATTACCGATTTTCTCAATCGCCTGCAGCGTCGCCCATCGGATATGGGGATCGGAATGATGGAGATAACGCGGGAGGAGCATTTTCTCCACCGCTCTCTCGTCGCCGACACTCCCCAGCGCTACGATGACAGCCTGGAGCACGTCGTCATCGGGATCGTCCAGCGCCTCGATCAGGGCGCTGCAAGCCTCCGGTTTTTTGCTGTGGCCGAGTGACAAGGCAGCCTCACGGCGTTCATTCCAATAGGAGGACGTCTGCAGTTGGTTGATGCTATTATCCAAAGTGTCCATAACGGCCTATCTCCAAAACATCATTCGCGTTCGATGAATCCGTGACATCCGCTTTCCCCGGCAACGCTGACCACCTCGTAGGTACAGGGGATGTCGGCAAGGATCTTAACCGCTGCGGCGAAGCAACCGATCCGGGCACAGGTGATATCACGGTGCGTGAATCCCTGGGATAACGCATCGGAACAGCTGCCCCCGTAAGGACAAACCAGGATTTGTATTTCGACCTTGTTCGGGTTGAGTTCGTTGATCTTGAAATTGCTCGGATCTTGAAACAAGCCACCTCTGACGCCGATATCGATATACTTTTCAACCGCCTCGCGAATGCTGTGCGCTTTTTTGATCTCGAATCCGTACTCGTCCTGGAGTATCCGAAGCCATCCACTTGTCGCATGCTCATAGGCACGCGCACAAAACGGTTTCGGATAGGTCCCGTGAAAATCGCGGGCGGTCTCCTCGAGAGCATTCAGCCAAACACGTGCAAGAATCCAACCGCTGGTTTCCCTATTTAGAGTCTTCACTGTCTTTACTCCCTTTTGCGGCCAATTGCGCTGCCTCTGTTTCAGAGAGCGATTCCAGGCCGAGTGTTTTCAGTTCTTCGCCGATCGTATCGACCGACAGGCGTTTCCCCGTACTCTGGTTGAACAGGTTGGCCAGTTCAAAGTAGCTCATGTTCGGGTTGCGCGCCCACAGCAATACCAATTTCCCTCTCTCGTCCCTGGTCAGGGATGGTTGTTCGGCGCTATCCGGCTCTGTCTGTCTCGAAAACTGCTCGTAGAGTAAGGCTGTATCCCTCGCAATAGCGAGCTCCTCGTTTGTCGGAATCACGAGGACTTTGGTGGAACCGGTACTGATCGATTCGGCATTCTTCGCGTTCTCTTTATCGTCAAGATCAATACCGACGAACTCCAAACCCTCCAAAACGAGTTTGCGCACCGTACTGGAGTTCTCGCCGATTCCTCCCGTGAAGACGACGGCGTCGAGACCGCTCAGGGCTGCTGCATACGAGCCAATATACTTCCGTATTCGATAGGAAAAGATTTCCAACGCGAGCTGATGACGCTCGCTTCCCGCCTCGGCCTCCCCTTCGATTTCGCGTAAATCGTTCGATGTTTCCGTCAATCCAAGGAGACCGCTGAACTTGTTCATCAGGGTGTCGATCTTCTTCGTGCTCAGATTCTCCGCTTCCATCAGATACGGGATAATCGCCGGGTCGATGTCGCCGCAACGCGTTCCCATGATCAGACCTTCCAGCGGCGTAAACCCCATGGAGGTATCGATCGAAACGCCGTTTTTCACGGCGCTGATGCTGGCGCCGTTCCCCAGGTGACATGTGATGATGCGAAGTTCATCGAGCGGACGATCCAGGAGTTTCGCGGCGCGACGCGCGACGAAACGATGCGAAGTGCCGTGAAAACCGTAGCGCCGAATTCCTCGCTTTTCATACAGTGCGTAGGGAAGGCCGTACAAATAAGCCTTTGGCGGCATCTGTTGATGGAACGCCGTATCGAACACGGCAACCTGGCAAACGGAGGGCAGTTTCTTCTTCGTCGCCTCGATTCCTTTTAGGTTATGGGGGTTGTGCAGGGGAGCAAACTGACAGCATTTCTGGATCTCTTTGATGACCTCATCGGTAACCACAACGGATTCCGAAAAAGACTGTCCCCCATGAACGACCCTGTGTCCGACGGCGGCGATATCCGACAGCGAGGAAACGACGCCTTGCTCCGGATGAGCAAGCATCGACAGGACCAGGCCCACGGCCTCCTCATGGTCGACCACCTCCCGGACCTCGCGAAAGTCGTTCTTCCCAACCGCACGAAACGATAAGACACCCGAGGATGATCCGATCTTCTCGACCATGCCCCGTAACAACGCGGTTTCGGTCTCTGTTTCGATGAGTTGGAACTTAACCGATGAGCTACCACAATTCAAAACAAGGACTTTCATTTCAGAATTCCTTTCGATGGATGGCCAATTCTGTATTCTAAAGCCGTGTTACCAGTCGGGTTGAGTTGAAATCCCCCAGAACAAAAATAATACCTCAGTTACGACGCAGGACAAGCTGAGTGCGGTTCCGAGATGGCTATTTGTCCAGGGGCTCCCAGGAAAACGCTTTTAACGACGTTGACGGGAGGAACTCCGAGGACGGTTGTGAGCTGCATCGCATGATGTAACAAAAAGCAAACGGTAGAAAGGTATCCTACTCTTTGCCGTGTATTCGTTTTGGTGGATAATCACTATCGACAGCGTTGACGGGGCTGCAAAAAGTTTGGGATACGGATTTCAACCCCCTCCTACACCTCCCCCGATCTTCGGGGGAGGAAAAGAAACGAGCGTGTCTGCACCGTATTCTCCTCCAAAAGGGATACGTTTGCGTGGCCGCAGTAAGGGGAGATTCAGAGGGGGTTGACACCTCACTTCCCGCATCCCGACGACTTTTT
>CAZTDD010000046.1:0-45373 GCA_964612675.1 uncultured bacterium | reverse complement strand
TGCAACGTCCCCTCACCCCGGCCCTCTCCCAGAGGGAGAGGGAGAAGATCTCTCCAGACCTTTTGCGACGGCATCAGTCTTCGGTCGGGCAACAAAAGCCCCTGACGCTGCTTCTGATTTACACTCAATCGTCCCAGACGTCTAATAATCCTCCCCATTCAAACTCCTTACAACGGAGAGCTGCCATTCTTCGAGCGCCGATTTCATCGATTCAACGCGAGCGGAATGGCTCTCGCCTAAATCATCTTTCTCTCCGGGGTCGTCAACAAGATTGTAAAGCTCGAGTTTGAGATCTTCTTTCTTTTCATTTTCAATTCGATGGAGTTTCCAGGGCCAATCGAGCCACGCGGCGTGACCTGGAAAGGTATCTTCAGGATATTTCTTCGTGATGGTTGCCGACTCCAGGCGAAGACTTTCCGGTTCACGGGTTTGTTGTCCCGATTTTTGCGTTTCCAGGAGCTCCGCCATCAGTTTTTTGCTCGGCGTGCCGATGCCTCTCGTCGGATGGCTCCAAAATCCCATCGGTTTGGACCGTGACTCGATATCCCCGTCGATCAAACCGGCAAGACTGATCCCGTCCAATGGCAATTGTCTCTCCAATTTCACACCGGCAATATCCAAAAGCGTGGGATAAAGATCGACTGTATTACAGGGAAGATCGGTGGTTCGAGGACCGCTCATGCGCGCGGGCCATTCGAGAATGGCGGGAACGCGAAGTCCACCCTCATAGATTTGCCCTTTGTGTCCCCGACCGCCGGTCGAACCGACATTCGGAAGCCCGCCGTTATCGCTGCAGTACCATAGAATTGTGTTTTCATGAATTCCAAGTGTCCTCAATTCGCCGCGTAGTTTACCAAACGCCCGATCCATACCGGTAATTTCTCCGTAGAAATTCTGCAATTTCTCCTCGTGATCCCGATACAGCGCCCGGTCTCTCTCAATTGCTTCGTGTGGGCCGTGCGGCGAGCCGAACCAGACTACCGCAAAAAACGGTTGGTCGGATTCCACGTGTTTGTGAATAAACTCGATCGCCGCATCGACAGTCACCATCGAGCTCTCGCCGTGCGTCTGCACTGCATCTCCTTCACGGCTGAGGATTGGATCGTTGTCAAAGAAATTCGGCGCGGATAACCACTCATCGAACCCACTCGCCGCCGGATTCGCCGGGCTTCCGTTTTGAACCGGCCCGAGATGCCATTTACCGAAGTGCCCGGTCACATACCCTGCCGTTTTGAGCGCTTCGGCAATTGTGATTTCCTGCGGCCGAAGCGTATGCCCCCATTTGAAACATCCGAACCGATTTGGATGACGACCGGTCATAACGCTGCCGCGCGTCGGCGAACAAACCGGCGCCGCCGCATAGAATCGGTCGAAACGCAGCGCCGAAGCGGCCATGGCGTCGAAGTTGGGCGTCTTGAGTACCGGATGACCGTTGTACGCCATATCGCCCCAGCCCTGGTCGTCGGCCATACAGAGGACGATATTCGGTAAATCCCTCGCGGAAGCGGCCGGAGCCGCTCCAATGCCGAATGTGGCCACGCAGACACCAGCCCCTGCGGTTTTTAAGAATCGTCGACGTTCCATTTCCATGTCGCACCTCTTCTATATTTCAGATCTCCAGTTACCGATGAAATGCTCAATCTAAAGACAAGAATACCATGAGCGGCGTTTCAAGTTGTACCGCTCCACAACACCTCATAGGACGGGGCTGATACATACGAATTCCTGAAGAATGTGTGGTATGATACATCGGACTTGGTTACAGTGATGCAGACGAGTACACTTTGTCTTATGACGCATACCAAATAGCGTTGCCGGGATTCGACAGATCTACGGTTTGCAGCCGGGGCAACGCATCGAGTAGTTTGGGAGAGGAGGCTATCGGTGCGCACTGTCCCTGATTCTATCCGCCCTAATATTCCCATCCTTACGTTATCGAGCCTCGTGGGTCGAATGCGGACTCTCACCATGAAACGTTTTACACTTGCCCTCCCGTTTCTCGTCATCCTTTTCTACCCGTGCGCGCAAAACGCTCTCGCCGTCGATCCCGCTCCGGAGCTCCTGGATCGGTTAACCGCCGAGGAACGACAATGGCTGGATGAGCATCCCGTCCTTCGAGTCAGCAACGAGGAGGATTGGCCGCCGTTCGACTTCAACGAGGACGGTAAGCCGAAGGGACTTTCCATCGACTATATGGATCTCATCGCAGAACGCCTGGGTGTGGAACTCGAGTATCTTACCGGCTACACCTGGGACGAACTGTTAGAGAAGATCAAGACCAAAGAACTTGATGTTATTCATACAATCCTGAAGACAGATCAACGAAGCCAATACATCCATTTTACGGAACCCTACGCCAAGAATCCTTTCGTACTTGTTGTCCGTAAACAGGACGATACCGTACAGTCCATTGAGGATTTGAATGGAAAAACCGTCGCGACAATCAAAGGTTTCTTTCAACAGGATCTCCTCAACGAAAAGTATCCCGAGATCGATCAGCTCCTTGTATCCGGCGCTCTTGAGGCGCTCAAAGCCGTCTCGTACGGGGATGCGGATGCGACAATCGATTCGTTGGGCGTGGTCAACTACCAGATCGCGCAGAATTTCCTGACAAATCTCAAGATCGTGGAAGAGATCGAGCGAGCGGATTTCGGCAAAAACGAACTGCATATCGGTGTGCGATACGATTGGCCGATTCTTCGGGACATTCTTCAAAAGGCGCAAGAGACGGTAACCGAGGAAGAAACAAGCGCCATTTGGAGCAAATGGCTCGTCGATCTCTCTGGTCAGGAATCAGAGACAGAGTCGAGGACCGATACAATTTCCCTGACTGATGACGAAAGAGAATGGCTGTATGACCATCCAACGATTCGCTTCACGGGGAATCCGATGTGGCTCCCGTTCGAGGCATTTGCCGAAGACGGAGAATATATCGGAATTGTGGCGGATCATCTTCAGCTAATCGAAGAACGTTTGGGCATTTCATTCAAGAAGGTTCCCACGAAGACCCGGTCGGAATCCATCGAAAAGGCGTTGAACGGCGAGGTGGATGTCATCGCCGGCGATGTATTGGATGGTGTTCTCAGTCAAGAGTTCATTCATCCGGAACCGTATATATCAAATCCCGTTGTCGTCGTAATGCGGGATGATGAGCACTTCGTCGCAGACCTACGTCAAATTCGCGCGAGAGAGATCGCTTTCATCAGGGATTACGGATACACAAGCCAAATCGTAAAGCAATATCCAGATATTCCCTTCAGTCAGGTCGAAAATATACGCAACGGATTGGAGAAACTCTCCGTCGGGGAATTGGATGCCCTTTTGTGCACTCTCGCCCTCTCCAGTTACATGATCGATGAACTCGGCATTCACAATCTTGCAATTGCCGGGAAGACCGATACGTCGATGGACTTAACCTTGTTTGTCCGGCAGGACTGGCCGGTCTTTCGCGACATTCTGGAGAAGGCAGTCGCTTCGATTTCACCACAAGAACGCCGTGAGATTCTCAGCCGCTGGACCCACACGGAGAACGTAATCGAGAAAATCGATTACAAATTGATACTCCAGATTGTGGCTGGATTTCTTGTAGTATTGGCTGTGATTTTGTACTGGAATCGCAAGATGGCCAAGGAGGTGGCGGAGCGGAAGAGAGCGGAGACACGTTTACAAAAAAGCGAAACCAAGTTCCGGGGCCTTCTGGATTCGGCGCCGGACGGGATGCTCATTGTCAACTCAGACGGTCGTATCCTAATGGCGAACCGACAGGCGGAAGTCCTGTTCGGTTATCCCAAGGAGGAATTGCTGAACCGGGAAATCGAAATGCTGGTCCCGGAACAGTTTCGTCCCGAGCATCCCGGCAAGCGAAACAGGTATTTTCAGGATCCGGAAATGAGGCAGGCCGGACAACGTTTCGAATTAACCGCTGTACGGAAAGACGGGACGGAGTTTCCCGTGGAAATCAGCTTGAGTCCCGTTGAATCGGAGCAGGGGTTTGTTGTCTGCGCGGCGGTGCGCGACAGCACCGAGCGAACGTTGCGGGAACGAGTGGCTTTGTTGGGCGGCGAGATCGGCAACGCGTCCACAGCCTCCAAGTCACTTCAAGAAATGCTGCAAGCGTCCACCGAGGCGATCAATGAAAAACTGAACGCGGTGTTCACCAGAATATGGACTTTCGATGAAACGGCTCGGATGCTGATCCTGCGGGCAAGTGCGGGGCTCTATACACGCCTCGATGGAAGCCGGAGTCGGGTTCCGATCGGGCACAAGAAGATCGGTTGCATTGCCCAACAGCGCGATCCACATGTCACCAACAATGTTCTCGATGACGAGCGCATTGACGACAAGGAATGGGCGAAAGAACTTGGACTCGTTTCATTTGGGGGATATCCGCTGGTTGTCGCAGATCGATTGGTCGGCGTGATGGCGCTGTATGCCCGTTATCCCCTCGACGAATATACCTTGAATGCCCTTCATTCGATCTCCAACACCATTGCGGTGGCG
This sequence comes from uncultured bacterium, assembly GCA_964612675.1. Taxonomy (GTDB): domain Bacteria; phylum Hinthialibacterota; class Hinthialibacteria; order Hinthialibacterales; family JAKPRU01; genus CAZTDD01. Next base: position 40,873 of record CAZTDD010000046.1, on the reverse strand, counting down.
TTGGATCGAAAGCAGTCGGAAGAGGCAGTCCGAGAGGCCGACCTGGTTCGCGTGAAGATGCGGGAAATCGAACGATTTCATCAGCTGGCCCTGGGTCGAGAGCAACGCATCATCGAACTCAAAAATCAAATCAATCAACTCTCCGAGACAATGGGAGAACGTCCACCGTACGAAATCGTCGTCGACGACCATTCGCCAACCATCGATTCGGAATCGACCGCCACGGAAGAACAACGTTCACAATCGGACCCAGGGAAGAACGCGGCCTATGAACTAGCCGAACTCCTCGATCTGACGGAGCTGCAGTCGCTCCTCGGCGATTTCTGCGAATCCGTCGGCATCGCCTCCGCGATTATTGACCCGGAAGGGCACGTTCTCGCGGCCGCCCGCTGGCAAAGGGCGTGCACAGATTTCCATCGGACGAATGAGGAGGCTTGTGCCCGCTGCATTGAGAGCGACACACAGCTCGCGCACAATCTACAGGAGGGCAAGAAATCCACGATCTACCGTTGCCGAAACGGACTGACCGATGCCGCGAGTCCGATCATGATTGAGGGACAGCATGTTGCGAATGTTTTCGTGGGCCAATTCCTACTTCAACCGCCGGATTTGGATTTTTTTGAACAACAGGCCCGAGAATTTGGATTTGACAAAGACGAATATCTCAATGCCATTCGTGAGGTACCGGTGATTGCCGAAGAAAAATTGCCCGGTATCCTCGGATTTCTGGCCAAGTTCGCGAAGATGCTGGCCTCACTTTCGCTTGAAAGACAACGGGCAATGCTCGCCGAGGCGGATATCAAGAAACGCGCAGATGATTTACAGCGTGAACGGGCCGCCGCCATCAGCCTCGCGGAAGACGCAGAACAGGCGCGAGCGGAAAAAGTGCGTTATCAGGAACATCTCGAAGAACTTATCGAAGAACGCACGGAAGAATTACAGAAGAGCCAGGATCGTCTTCAGACGATCCTCCAGACGGCCGATGAAGGTTTCTGGTTCATCGATAACGAAGCGGTCACGCTCGACGTGAACGATGAAATGTGCGCAATTCTCGGCCGCCCCCGTGAGGAAATCGTGGGAAGAAAGGTCCCTGAATTCCTCGACGAAGTCAATCAAGGAATACATGCGGAGCAAATGAGACTCCGCGCTGAAGGAAAAACCGGCGCGTTCGAATTGGCTCTAACACGCCCGGACGGCACCCAAGTGTCATGTCTGTTCAATGCAACTCCCCTGTTCGACGAAAACCAGAAAAGAATCGGTTCGTTCGCAATGGTGACCGATATCACCGAACGGAAGCGAGCCGAGTCTGAGCACCGAAAACTATTCGCCGCAATCGAGTCAAGCATGGTCTCGGTTGTTATCACAAACGCGCAGGGCACCATCGAATATGTCAATCCTAAGTTCTGTGACGTAACCGGTTACACGGCTGAAGAGGCGATTGGCCAGAATCCCAAAATACTGAATGCGGGCATCCATCCTCCGGAATTCTACAAGAAGATGTGGGAGACGCTTTCCGCGGGAAAAGAATGGAGCGGTGAGATCTGTAATAAGAAGAAGAGCGGAGAACTGTATTGGGAGTGGGCTTCAATCTCGCCGATCCCGGGCCCGGACGGGAACACAACGAATTTCGTTGCGGTTAAGCAGGACATCACCAAGCAGAAGGAAGCGGAGGAAAAGATACGCGAGAGTCAAGAATTCCTGGAAGGTATTATCGACAACAGCCCCGCCCTGATCTTCTCCAAACATCTGGACGGACGGTACTTGATTGTGAATCGTCAATGGTGTGAACGATTGGATCTGTCGAAGGAAAACACGATTGGCAAAACAGACCACGATTTGTTCCCCAAGGATATCGCCGACCGGTTCAGAGAAAACGATCACGAGGTCATCGAGAAAGGCGAGCCGCTGGAATACGAAGAAGCTGTTATTCAGGACGGGACGGAACATACCTATTTCTCAGTGAAATTCCCCATTTTCGGTCCGGAAAACAAACCGTACGCCGTATGCGGCATCTCAACCGACATCACCGAACGAAAGCGGATGGAAGATGCATTAGTTGACGCTCGTTTGGAGGCGGATGCCGCGAACAAGGCGAAGAGTGATTTCCTGGCAACGATGAGTCATGAGATTCGCACTCCAATGAATGCAATTATCGGCATGACTCACCTTTGTATGCAGACCGATTTAACCGGCAAACAGGAGGATTACTTAACTAAGATTAAGAACGCCTCGCATTCTCTCCTTGGAATTATTAACGATATTCTCGATTTTTCAAAAATCGAAGCCGGCAAATTGGATATGGAGTCGATCGAGTTCAACCTGGACGAGACGCTCAACAATCTGTCCACGATCATTTCCACGAAAGCAGAAGAAAAAGGCCTTGAGATTCTCTTCGATACAGCGCCCGACGTGCCTCATGACCTGGTCGGTGATCCGCTGCGCTTGGGACAAGTCCTGACGAATCTTACGAACAACTCGATCAAATTCACCGAGAAAGGCGAAATTATTGTCTCAACGGAATTGATCGAACGGGATTCCGAAAAGACCCATCTCCGTTTCACGGTTCGTGACAGCGGTATTGGAATGACAAGAGAACAGGCCGCCAAGCTGTTCCGTCCCTTCACGCAGGCCGACACATCCACGACGAGAAAATATGGAGGGACAGGACTTGGGCTGACGATCTGTAAACGCCTGGTGAATATGATGGGCGGAGATATCTCCGTGGACAGCGAGCCGGGCGTCGGGAGTACGTTCACGTTCACGGCCGTCTTCGGCCGTCCGAAAGGGAAGAAGGAGAAACGTCTGATCACTCCGGTGAATATGCAAGGTCTTCGGGTCCTCGTCGTGGACGACAACGCGGAATCCCGGAATATCCTCCAGAGCATGCTCGAGTCATTCTCATTCAACGTGTCCGTGGCAAGTTCCGGTCCGGAAGGGCTCGCCGAATTGGAGGCGGCGGACCGGGACCATCCGTACGACCTGGTACTGATGGACTGGAAGATGCCCGGGATGAATGGAATTGAAGCCTCCAAGAAGATCAAGGCGGAAGAAGATCTCGAGAAGATCCCCACAATTATCATGGTCACGGCTTACGGCCGAGAAGAGGTGATGCAACAGGCGGAAGAGATCGGCTTGGATGGGTTTCTGGTCAAACCCCTGACGCCGTCAACGCTCTTCGACGAGATCGTAGGGGTATTCGCCAAGGACACTGCCGCAAAAACCGCCAAGGTTGTCGCTCAACGTCCCGCTGCTGCAGGCCATGCGATTCGGGGTGCGCGAATCCTCCTCGTAGAAGACAACGAGATCAATCAACAGGTCGCACAGGAAATCCTTGAATCGGCGGGGACAACCGTCACAATTGCCAATGACGGTCGAGAGGGTGTCGAAAAGGTGAAGACTGCGGAATTCGACTGTGTGCTGATGGATTGTCAAATGCCGGAGATGGACGGCTACGAAGCGACCCGCGCGATCCGGCAAGACCCGCAATTCGCATCGCTGCCGATTATCGCTATGACGGCCAACGCCATGTCAGGCGACCGCGAGAAATGTTTCAACGCCGGGATGAACGATCACGTCGCCAAACCGATCGATGTCGAAGACTTGTTCTCTGCGATGGCCAAATGGATTGATTCCACGAAACTCCCCGAAACCGCCGATGAAGAGATCCCAACCGCCGCTGGAGAAACATCCGAGGAAGTCAGTCTCCCGGATCGACTGCCGGGATTGGATGTCCAATCGGGACTGGCACGTATGGGCGGCAATCCGAAGTCATACATGAAGCTCCTGTCGAAGTTCCGTGACAGTCAATCGGACGCCTCGCGGGAGATTAAAGAGAAACTCGATTCCGATGACCTGGAGACCGCCGAACGTCTGGCGCATACCCTGAAAGGCGTTTCCGGCAATATCGGTGCGACAGACTTACAGGCGGCGGCTCTGGATCTGGAGACTGCGATAAAAGACAAGAATAAGGAAGCCTATGAAGGGCTTTTGAGCAACGTGTCCGACGCGATGAACGAGGTTATCTCTTCCATCCAGAGTGTCGAGGAAGCCTCCGCTCAACCGGACGAGGCAGCGGAAGAAACAGCACCGTTCGATCCGGAGGAGATCGCGCGGGAGTTCTCGGATTTGGCGGAACTCCTTCGGGACGATGACACGGAAGCGATTGACACTCTGGAATCGATACGCGGGAAGGTAACGGATTCCACTGCTCTGGAGCAATTCAAGAAACTAGAAAAGATGATCAATCAATACGAATTCGAGGAAGCGTTGGAAATGCTGCCGGATATCGCCGGATCGTTGAACATTCCGTTCGAAGGAGAGGAACATGCTTGAGGAGACGCGGGAGTGCTCGGTTCTTGTAGTTGATGACACGCCGGAGAATGTCGACGTATTAGCCGGCATTCTCAAGCCGAATTACCGTGTGAAGGCCGCCCTGAACGGCGAAAAGGCGCTAAAGATCGCACGATCGCCCAAACCGCCCCAGCTGATTCTACTGGACGTGATGATGCCGGACATGGACGGCTATGAGGTGTGTAGACAGCTGAAAGCAGACGATTCGACAGAAAATATTCCTGTCATTTTTGTTACTGGGAAAACCGAAAGCAAAGAAATCGCCAAGGGAATGGAGCTGGGGGCGGTGGATTATATTACAAAACCGATCGATCCGGCAATCGTGTTGGAGAAAGTCCGAGGCTGGCTGAATGTATGAAAGACCTTCTTTCTATTCACCAAGGAGAAAATACCAATGCCCGAAGAAATGACAAAACAGTGTATTCTCGTTGTCGATGACACACCCGAAAACATCGATGTATGCCGGGGAATATTGAGCGACGATTATCGAATCAAGGTCGCTCTCAATGGAGAACGGGCGCTGAAAATCGCTGAATCGGCCAGCCCGCCCGATTTGGTTCTCCTCGATATTATGATGCCGGAGATGGACGGGTATGAGGTGTGTGAGCGCTTGAAGGCCAATCCGCTGACAAAAAGAATTCCCATCATTTTCCTAACGGCAAAGAATCAGATGGAAGATGAAATGAAAGGGTTTTCACTGGGTGCAGTCGATTACATTACAAAGCCGATCAGCCCTCCCATCGTAAAAGCCCGTGTCCGCACTCACCTGGCGCTCTATGATCAAAATCGCATCCTCGAAGACAAGGTCCGTCAGCGAACCGCGGAGCTGAACGAGACACGCCTGGAGATCATCCGCAGACTCGGACGTGCTGCAGAATACAAAGACAACGAAACGGGCTTGCACGTCATTCGAATGAGTCATTATTCTCGTGTACTTGCCACAGCAGTGGGCATGGAGCCCCGGGACACCGATCTCCTATACAACGCCGCCCCGATGCACGATATCGGAAAGATCGGGATCGCGGACCGCGTTCTTCTCAAACCTGGAAAACTGGATGATAACGAATGGGACATCATGCGCCGCCACCCGGCATTCGGTGCGAATATTATCGGGGATCATATCTCCGAATTACTCGAAATCGCTCGTCTGGTCGCCCTAACCCATCACGAAAAATGGAATGGCAAAGGGTACCCACAAGGGATTGCGGGGGAGGAAATTCCTCTCGTCGGACGGATTACCGCGATCGCAGACGTTTTTGACGCATTGACTACTGAGCGCCCGTACAAACAAGCCTGGCCGCTCGACAAAGCATTCAACCTTATCGAGGAGGAGGCGGGCAATCATTTCGACCCGAACCTCGCTACACTCTTTATCCAGAATCGTGACGAAATCCTAAACATCAAGAACCAATACGCCGAATCTCACGCAAAATCCAGTACCGATGCCGTCGTATAGGTGGACCACAAACGTATTGAAGTGGATGGGAATCTGAATGAACGCAAAATCAGAGCGACAAACCATTCTCGTAGTGGACGATACACCGGAAAACATTGATATTCTGGCCGGAATCTTGAAAACCGATTATCGAGTCAAGGTGTCTCTGACAGGCGAGAAGGCACTCAAAATCGCCAATGCATCACCCCCGCCGGACTTGATCCTTTTAGACGTCATGATGCCCGAAATGGATGGATATGAAGTATGCAGACGTCTGAAAGACAATAAGGCGACACGTAATATTCCTGTAATCTTCGTCACCGCAAAGAGCGAAGTGGAGGATGAAACCAAGGGTTTCAGCCTCGGCGCTGTCGACTACATAACAAAACCAATCAGCCCGCCTGTCGTCCTGGCCAGGGTCAAGACACATTTGGAACTACGGAATACACAAGTCGAGCTCGAGATCGCCAGAGAGAAGGCCGAGGACGCCACACGCGCCAAGAGCGATTTTCTCGCAAAAATGAGCCATGAAATTCGCACACCGCTCAATGGCCTCGTCGCGAATTTGGAATTCCTCACAATTTCCAATATTACGAATGAGCAACATGAATATGTGCAGTCCGCGCAGTTCTGTGCGGACGCGCTCCTCGGAATTATCGGCGATATTCTCGATCTCTCAAAAATCGAAGCGGAAAAGTTGGAAATCGAGAAAGCGCCGATGTCGGTTCGAGATGTGGTGAAGGAAGTGCGCTCGATTATGCTCTACCGCGCGCAGGAAAAGGAACTCCACCTTCCCGTTTTTGTAGATCCTGACACGCCAAAAACAATCCGTGGCGATGCTCTCCGACTGCGTCAGATTCTAATGAACCTCGTTGGAAATTCGGTTAAGTTCACGGAAAAAGGCGGTATTCTGATCTCTGTGAAAAGAGAGAACCACCAGGATGGCGAACCGATCTTGCGGTTCATGGTGGCCGACTCCGGCGCTGGATTCTCTCCGGAAAAAGCTGAGACGCTGTTTGAAGCATTCTCACAGGAAGACGAATCCACAACGAGGGTTTATGGAGGAACAGGACTCGGACTGACGATCTGTAAGAAGCTTGTAGAAATGATGGGAGGGGAAATTCATTGCGAAGGCATTCCGGACATCGGAGCAACGTTCGAATTTTGGATTCCCATTGAAATACTGGAAGAAGCTCCACAGTTGGATACGGAAGATCTGGCAGACAAGAGAGTCCTGATCATCGACAACGGATCGACGTGTGCTACAGAAGTAACTCAGGTCCTGAACAACGTGGGTGTGTCCGACCTATCGACTGTTGCATTCGCAAATATCGATGCAGAAGGTCCGTCATCGTCCTCAGACGAATATGATTCAATTATCGCCGTTTCTGCACAACCTATTGAAGACGATAGTCTCGCAAAGATAGCCCATCTGAAAGCGGAGAACAAAATATTGGTGATCGAGGTCGCCGATCGGACCGCCGCGAATCGCGCAATCCGACACGGTTTCGGAAACGTGTTTTCAGGCACCTTCCAATGGAACGATTTGTACTCCGTCCTGCGACAAACGACCTCTTCTGAGACCATTGCCCCGCAAGCAGGTGAATCGACAACCGTGCCTGCGCTCATTCAATCCGTGAAAGACGCGGCGATCTCGACGCCCGTTCTCGTCATCGATGATTACCCGATGAATCGCCAAGTCGCTCAAAAACAACTGACAACCTTCGGCATACCCTGCGACATGGCCGAAAACGGACGACAAGGATTGGAGAAAGCCACCTGCGGTGAGTATTCTCTCATCCTCTGCGATTGCTCCATGCCGGAGATGGATGGATTTGAATTCACACAAGAGTACAGGATGTGGGAACAAGAGAATAGTCGCCGCGTGCCTGTTATCGCGATGACGGCAAACGCGCTGAAAGGCGATTCCGATAAGTGTTTCGCTGCGGGTATGGACGATTATTTGAGCAAGCCGGTGACGCTCGAGCAGCTGGCCAACGCGTTGATCAAGTGGCTCGGCTTGGAAGCGAAACCACTGGCGCAGGCCGCAGAGATCGTTTCGCAGGAAAAGAATGAACCTGTCGATCTCGGGTACCTCAAGGAGATTCTTGGGGAGGGAGACGAAGAAGTCTTATTTGAAATGCTTGGATATTTTATAGAAGACTATGACGGTCTTATGAAGGAGTTGGAGGGTGCGATCCAGCAAGAGGATCGGAAAGGAGTCAGGGATACGGCTCACAAGGCGAAAGGCGGGGCGGGAAACGCCGCCGCAATGACACTTTCCGAAATCATGAAGGAAATCCAACTCGGTGCTTTGGATGCGGCCTGGGACGAAATCCTTGCTTGGATGGAGAAAGCAAGAACGGAATACGAAAGAGTAAAGATGTTTATTGCGACCAATACGGTAAAGGAGAAATAAGCATGCCATCTTTTGAGAATCATTCGTTCTTGCTGGTAGACGATCACAATTTCAGTCGGATTACCGTTCTGCGCACCCTCAAGAATATGGGCGATCCGAGGACTCACAGCGCCACCCACGGAATGGAAGCCCTGGACATACTGGAGACGATGGCCTCGATCATGGACTGTGTGATTGCCGACTTCAACATGCCGGTGATGCACGGCCTGCAATTGCTCAAGTCGATTCGGTGCGGCGAAAGAGATATTCCTCCCGACTTGCCGGTTATCATGCTCACTGCTCACGGCGATACAAACTTGGTGCAAATCGCTCTTTCCCTCGATGTAAGCGGTTTCGTACTGAAACCGGCGACCGCCGATGCCCTGGGAAAACGTTTGCAGCAGGCCTTGCAACAGCGTAAAAAGAGCCGCGATTGGCTTAAACCGGTCGATACATACAAAAACATCGACGTCGATTCCCCTATCGAGGACTTGCTCGAGTTCAAACAACTCAGTGACATGAAGCAAACCAATAGAAAACCGGTTCACGTGAAAGCCTTGTGCTGCAGCATCGACACAGTGCGGGCGGGTTCGATTCTCGCTCCTCCGCTCACGACGTCAACCGGCCAGGTCCTGGTGAACGCCGGACAGTCAATAACCGTCGACACGATCGAGAAACTCCGTAATCTTCAGGAAGTCGGTATTCAAGTCGACGAGATTTGGGTCAAAGAATCGACGGTGGGGCGTCAGGAATAACCTCGCATACGTATGACAAACCGCGTAAGCTGGGCCAAAACAACATAACAATATACAATAACTTTGGCAATTCCTCATCATGTACAGAGGTCAAGCATGTTCTTCAGACTCGCTTTCAACCAGGCGAAATATAAGTGGGGTATAACGCTACTCATTTTTCTGGCGATGGCTACGCTCGTAACACTTTACGTTTACCTGCGCAACACCAATCAATTTGCCAACCGGTCCATGCAGATCATTATGAAAAACATGGGCCACAATATGCTGATCCTACCGGAGGAGGCCGACCCCTACGACGTGTATCTCTGCACTGAGAATCAGGTTCTATTCCCGGAAGAGACAACGCATACTCTCGCCGCCAATCTCCGACTCGCTTCAAAGTATTATGTCTCCGTACTTCAGAAACGAATCGAGATTGACGGACAGGAGTATCTCCTCACCGGAATTGAACCGGTGAACCGAAGAGACGAAACGCCGGAAAAAGGCAATATGGTAACGGCACTAAAGGAAGGCCAGGCGAGGCTCGGGGCCGTAGCCGCCCAGCGTCTGCTCGATACGGAAGAATCTTCTCTTGTTATCAGCGGGGCAACATTTGAAGTTGTAGAGGTACTACCTGCCAAAGGCGACATCGAAGATTATCGAATTTACATCCCACTTGCCGATTCTCAACAGATTCTCAATGAACCTGACAAGATCAACGCCATCCTCGCTTTCCAATGCCTGCATAGTCACTCTCTTTCCGGAGTCGAAGCTTATCAAGCAAAGGAGATGGCGAAGGTTCTCCCCGGTTTCAAACACATTACCAAAATGGATATTGCGCACGGCCGCTATCTCGCCCGTTCGACCACACAGCGTTCGTTGTACTATTTGTTGGGCATTGTGCTGGTCGTTACAATTCTGCTGATTTCGATCACGGGCCTCCAGGAGGTGTCCGAACGGCGAAGAGAAGTCGGGATACTGGTGTCGATGGGTGCAGGCTACATCTATATTGTCGGGTTATATCTGGCGAAGATACTGGTCTTGGCTGTGATCGCTTCGGTTGTCGGCTTTCTTATCGGCTCGCAGCTGGCTGTGGGCCTTAATGCCTCTCTGCTCGTCTTCAATACCCGTCCCGTCCACATCCTCTGGAGCCATCTACCGTCTGTAATTCAGCTCACATGTCTTGTGGCACTAATTTCTGAAATCGTCCCCATGATTCAGCTCGTACGGATGGATCCGAACGCAACGCTCGTCGAGGAATGACAATGATACAAACAAACAATCTCACAAAAACATATACCAAATCGGGTCAAACGATCCACGCCGTTGACAACGCGACGTTTACGATCGACAAAACCGATTTCGTTGTTCTCTACGGTCCCAGTGGGAGCGGCAAAAGTTCGCTGCTCCTGATGTTGGGCGGTATGCTTCAACCGGCCTCGGGCACGGTTTTATTTAATCAGAAGGACATTTACGGACTTTCACGGTTTGCGCGGAACCGATTCCGCCGTCGTCATGTGGGCTTCATTTTTCAGAAGTTTTTTCTCATGCCGTATCTTACCGCCTACGACAATATCCGCCTTCAATTAACAGTCCAAGGCTACAATGGAGATTTAAAAGAACGAATTACACAAGTTACGCAGCAGCTGGATATCGCATCCCGTATGAATCATTATCCGGCGGAGCTGAGCGTTGGTGAACAGCAACGGGTCGCCATGGCGAGAACTCTCGCAGGAAACCCCGACTTCATTCTCGCGGATGAGCCGACCGGCAATTTGGACCGGGAGAACAGCGTCGTTATCGCACGCTGCCTTCAGAGCGAACATGAGAGCGGCAAGACAATCGTCCTTGTTACTCACGATGAATCGTTGCTGGAACTCGGAACCACAAGCTTGCACATTGTGGCGGGACGAATTGTGGACTCCGGCAAGAGCGATGAACACACCGACTAATTCGGGCGCGTGGTCTTAAATCTCCACCCACTGGCCCACCGTCGCGATCGCGCTGTCTTCACCGAAATACTCGCTGAACAGTTTGAAATAGAAATACTCCTCTTTACTCCGGATGATGGGAAATCGCGCCTTTGCGGCACTATAATCCGAATCGCTTACCTTCTCCTCGAAATACGCGGGAAGAACAGCCGCGGCACCGGAGCCTTGCGAGAATTCCTGTTTGAGTCTGGAAGTGATTTGCTCGGGAAGTATCCCCTCGTAGGCTTTACGAAAAATCCACTTTTCTACGCGTGTACCGTCTTCCTCGTGCTGTTTGTACTGAGGCGGCACATGAAGCGCGTAATCGAGTAGTTCTCCGGATATCAGCGGCGCGACGACTTTGACTGAATTACACTGGTTCATTCGGTCAAGTCGAAGAGAAGCGTTGTTGTGGAGATAGCCTAAACATTCCAACTGCTTCTCCACCATATCCTCATAGGGGACTTCTTTCAGGTAGGTGTACCCGCAAAACATCTCATCACCGCCTTCACCCGACAGCAACACCTCAACCCCATGTTCTTTCGCCGCATATCTCGAGATGAGATAGTTCGCAATCGAACTTCGCACCAGAGACGGATCAAAACTCTCCAGATAATAAATGACATCCGGGACTGCCGCAATCAAATCCTCGATCGTAACCGATATTTCAAAATGTTCAGAGCCGATGTGCTTTGCCATCAGACGTGCATTTTGAATATCTCCGCTTTCCCCGACGCCGATCGCGAATGTTTTGAGCCTTGCATCGTTGCCCTGTTTTTCGCGCAAGATGCCGCTGCTGATATGGTTGATGACGCTGCTGTCCATCCCTCCGCTCAGAAGCCCGCCGGTCGGCCTTTCAAAGTCGATAGTACTTCGGACGTGTTTTTCAATAATTGTCCGAATCTCCGTCTTCATTGTTTCCAGATCTTTATCATAAAACGTAATGTCTGCGGACACATCGCCAAATGGGGCTGTAGCCCCCTTTTCATCCATGGTATGCCCTGCCGGAAACTCCAGAACATCCCCCGCAGCTGCAACGACGCCTTTGAGTTCGGAAGAGAAAAGAATGCGGTCGGTATTCTTTGCGAAAAACAGTGTTTTTATACCGAAAAGGTCACGGGCTGCGAATAGCGACTGCCCATCGGTAATCACAAAGGCGAAGATCGCGTTGCCCAAATATTCGAACATATCCTTTTGGTGATTTCGGTAAAGATGCAGAAGAAGACGTTCTTCCATAAACGGACCTTCATTGATACCAAGACGACCGCACAATTCGCGACAGTCATTGATCTGGCCGTCATAGCAGATAGTCAGTTGCTTATCCGCAGGATCGGTTATCGGCACATTAGCATCCTGGGAAGCCCCGTAGGTATCCGCCCGCAGGTAGTTCTGACCGAGTAATGCGTTTCCAATGTCCTGTGTGCCCTGTATGTAATTTCCACGGTGGGATATTTTCTGCATCATCGCATCGATAACGGAACTATGTTCTCTACCGTAACATACTGCAAAACCACTCATAATGTACTCCCTTTTTGATCTATTTACGTATTTCGAACACGCCAATCAACCCATGACCGTTTCCATGTCCCTGTTGAAAAGCCGCTTCGAGCTCTCGAAGAAGAAAAGCAAGTTGAACTTCCAGGATGTCGGCCCGTATATCGTCTGTGCAAAAACGGTCGAGTTGATTTGCCAAGTCTCTAAAGCGGCTGACAGTGTCAATCGCCACCGTCGGTGGGTCAATTTCTTCAAACTCAGGTGCGACCGGCTCATCGTAACAGACTGCGGCACATTGCGAAACAACATAATTCCACGCATCGAATGCACGCTGAAAGAACTCGTTCTCCGCCCGTATTTTTTCGTGAGGATGGTACGGAGTAAGCAGAGCTTTCAACGGTGTCCGAAGGCTTCGCTCGAAAAGTGAATTCACATACTGCCGCAAAGGCCGCGCATGCGGATTATAGTCGCCCGTGTCGATATGCCGTCCAATAAAGATGGAGCGGTCGTAAAATCCTTTCAGTTCGAGGCCGTCTCCAGCACGGTCTCTTACGGGACCGAGCACGTGCTGAGTAATCTCCTCTTTCGTAACAAGACGCAGTTTCAGGAGGCTCAGTTCGACTTCCTTACGTTTTTCCGGTGGATAGATATACGAGATATAATAATCCATCCACTGTTCGCCTGAGGTATCGTCATTCCAGAGATCCTGCCACTCGTAGGAAAAACGCCCCAACCAATCGCAAACGACAACTGCACCGTTTTCTCCGTGCTGAACAATGTCACAGAGGAGCTGGATGGTTTGTTCGCGTTTCAAATGAGAAAGAGTACCGTACGTTGTGGAATAAATGTCATAGGGTTTCTCATCCCTGACGTCCGGAAGCCCCTTGCTGAGGTCGGCGCGGTGGAACGCCATTTTGGGATCGTTTCCCCACCGTTCGGAATTCTGCTTGAGGAGTTCCTCATTTAAATCCACGCCCATATAGGCTTCAATGTCATCGTACTCGATTAACCTGTTGGTATCGGAACGAAGGTCGGAAACATCCGCGGGGATCTGCATGTACAATTCAAAACCGTCTCCGCTTCCGCAACCCATATCCAGGATCCGTAGGCCCCGGCCCTTGGCTTTGCAGGTTTCCAGGCGCGCTGCGACCGACGGTTTGATATATTTCCGGGTCAGTGCATCTTCCCAAAAAAGACGCACGTTATCATATTTCGAATAATAAGCCTGGCCGCGGTCGTATTTGCCACTGGTCGCCGCTTGAGAATACGCGTCGTTCGATTCACTCATATAAGAAACTTTCTACACTCAGGCCAGTTTTGCCAGTTTATCCATTGTGTCGAATGCGTCTTCACAATAGAGGTCGGCGCCGATTTTTCTCGCATATTCTTGAGAGATCGGAGCCCCGCCGACAAGAACGGTTACGGAGTCGCGCATCCCCTTTTCCTTCAACATGTCGATAACTTCTTTCATATGCACCATGGTGGTGGTCAACAGCGCGGACAGTCCGAGGAATTTGGGTTGCGTTTCTTCGAGTTTATTCAGAATTTTGTCCGCCTTCACACTCGTGCCCATGTCGATAACTTCGTATCCGCCGCCCCGCAACATCGTGCCGACGATGTTTTTACCGATGTCGTGAAGATCGCCCTCGACGGTAGCCAAGAGAAATTTCCCCTTCGACTGGATATCCTGTCCGAGGAGGTGCGGTTCCAGAGTATTCATCGCCTCGCCCACACATTCGGCGGCCGCAAGCATATCTGGAATCAGATACTCTTTTTGCTCGTAACGTCGGCCGACTTCCTCCATCCCCGGATGCAACGCTTGGGTAAGAATATCGGACGGCGGGATTCCGTCGGCAACCGCTTGCTCGACCAATTCGGTGACACCCGGTTGTCCTTCCATGTCGCCGTCGAAACCTTCGTCATCCTTGTCGATTCGGCCCAGAATTACGTTCTTTTTGATCTCTTCAATCAGTTCACTCATTGTCTATATTCCCTTGTTATGAAAGTGTAAATGATTCGCGCGGCAGAAGGCCGTCAATTTCACCATATACTTTTTCGATGTATTTTTCATCCGGCAGCGCGGCCGGTGCGTCCATGTATTCCTGCAAACGCTCGCAGGCCTTTACGAGGACTGCGTCCTCCGCTTCCGATGTTTCAAAAGCGTACGGTGCCGATACCAGGCCCCGCCTTCGCGCTTTGCGGATGTGGCGTGCAAACAATTTTGTCGAGGACGCGGTAACTTGCCTCACCTCGCCCACCGCTTTCTCAACTTCTTCTTGTGAAAACACCGGTTTTCGCAAAATCTGCCTGACAATACCAATATGTTCATCGTCGAGAACCGCCTGCAATGGCGAGAACACATTCGTCTTGTCCAAAAGGCCGAGCGCGTAATGAATATATTGTGCCCCTGCCTGGGCGACGGACAGCTGGGCGAATACTTTCTCGATCGTCGCCTGCAGTCCGGGGACTTTTGCATCGCCCACCCCCGCAGTCGAGTAACAGGGGATACCATAATACTTCGCCATCTGAATGCAATCCTGGTTGTAATGAATGAACTCCGGCGCGCCATACAAGTCGTGCAGTGTATCGAGACGGGCACGGACGGGAACGGCGCCATAGAGAACGGGATTGCCCGGATTCACACGTTGCGCCAGCGCGATCCCCGCAAGGATCTCCGCATTGATCATCGAAACCATCCCTTCTTCAACAATAGGAGCCGTCGAACCGCCCTGTGGGGAGCTCGATAACACAACCGGCATCCCTTTCCGGGCAATCGCAATTAGCTTTTCGGTGGTATCCTCCACCATTTGAAGAGGGCTTTTGATGATACATGTGATGAACGATATCGGGGGGCTGGATGCAAAGTCGTCTCTCTCGCCGACAAGCAGCTCGGCCAACCGAATCACTTTTTCGAGGTTGTCGATCTCGACCAGCCCCGCCATCACATGCTTCTGCATATAGAGCAGCGAAGCGAAGAAAACATTCACGTCTTTGTTCTGTTCAGTAATACCCTCGTCTTGGATATTGACATTCCGTATGAAGAAATCGACATTATCGAGTTGATTGCATAATTTCGCGGACTTACATAAATTCTGAACCGATCCCCTGTTTTCAATATACACAGGCATTCGACGAACAATCGTCGGATCGGTTTTACACGAAAATTCTTCGATTTTAGTATCGAGGAATATATTGGTTTCGGAGCCGGTGCCGAAGTAGACCAGCGGGTTCTGTGCGTGAAGTCGTAGAGTATTCTCTTCGTTGCGAGCTCCCAAAGTCACTTCGTCAGGCGCCATGCGGACGGATTCTTCAACCACCGCTTTGGGGATACGCACGTTCCAGCTTTCCTGCCCCTCATCCAAACGACGCACGGTACACCCACACGCATCGAAGACAGTGGCTGCCTGCTCGTTAAAACAGGTGATACCGGGATCATCCAAAATCGACAACGATCCTTCATGAATCTGCCGAAGCTGTTCATCGGAAAGACGGCGGATGGGATCGACGAGAGTTCCTTTTCTTGTTGTCTGTTCCATATTCAATGCTCTTTAGCGCTCGTATTTTGCATTCATACTTGACTGGATTTTAGTTTTCAAAAAGTCCTTTGCGGGACGCCCGACTGAATTTACGACAGTATCGATCCTGTCCGCAGACCAATCCACCGAGCAGAATCGCCTGACGAATTCCGACCCGCGTAGGATCGCAAAACGCAGCATCGAGACCGTTCGCGATAGCCGAGATCAGAAGTGCACTGTTGATTCTCTGACGATGAGGCAATCCATACGACACATTCGAGAGCCCCAGTGTCGTCTTCGTGTTTGGAAACTCGGTCTTGATGGCCCGTAGCGTATCGAGAACCACCTTGCCAGCTTTGTAGTTCGAGGAGATCGGCATCACAAGTGGATCGAAAAAGATATTCTCCTCTTTCAGCCCGAGTTCTCCGGCTTTCTGTCGAATCGCACGGCAATTCTCCATACGCAAATCCGTGGTCTCAGGAATCGTTTCTCCGTCCATCGCCAGCGCCACAACGGATGCGTCGGTGCGAACGGCGATCGGAATAAGTTCTTCCAATATTGAATTCTCGTTTTTTACCGAATTGAGTATCCAGGAACGCCGTCCAGCCAGATGCTCCGCCGCGGTGCTCATCACTTCCCCCGAAGCCGAGTCCAAAACAAGCGGCTTTTGGGTCACATCCAAGGCGATATCGATCAGCCATGTCATATCTTCGGCTTCTTTCGTGATATTCCCGTAGGGGTTTCCTGCGTTCAGATCGATATAATCCGCACCGGCTTTGTCCTGGTCTTCGATTTGACGGACAATTGCTTCTCGGTCCTTGGCGGCGATTGCTGTGCGTACCGATTTTCGTGACGCGTTGATTTTTTCACCGATTACTATCATGTGAGCCTCATTATAAACTGAATTCTCTGTTGAACTTCAAGGGATTAGAGTTTCCGACGAACTTCCGGTAACTTCCTATGAATTTCTTCCGACAGCGTCTCGTCAATGTAGGATACGGGCGTATCCGACAAAATCTCCTTAACAACGGAATGAGCCCGTTGGTCGACTGTCAGAGCGCCTTCCTTTCGCCACACATCGCGTTTTTCCCGATTCGAAAGTTCGGGCCGGTAGTGCTCTTTGTTGAGATAGCGCCTCGTATGCCGAGCCGCAACGAAGTTCCCGCCCGGACCGGCGGCTTTGATTGCATCGAAGGCAAGTGTTTTCTCGTTCACCTCTATCCCGGAGACGGCTCGTTTCGCCATTCCGATGATTTCGTTGTCGATGACAAGTTTTTCGTTGCTGACCGTCATGGCAAATTCCATAAGTCCTGCGGCGTCATGAATAAAATCTCCGCCCGCCATACCGACAAGAACATTGTTCATACAGGATTCATAGCCGCACTGCGCGTCCAGTGTTTTCGAATCGCTGATCCCCGCGGTGGAATAATACGGAAATCCGTAATATCGTGCGAGCTGTGCCGTCGCCGCATTGATCATACCGCTCTCGACCGGTCCTCCCAAATAGCCCATATCCTGCATATTCACGGACGTCGCTACGCTGCCGTAAATGACGGGAGCGCCGGGACTCGCAAGTTGCGTCAGCATCACATGAATCAGACCGTCGCAGTTCTGAATAACGAGAGTCCCCGCCAACGTCACCGGTGAGGTTGCGCCGCATAACGGCTCGACCGGAACGGCAACCGGAACTCCTCTACGGGCGATTCGAATCATATAGCCGCCGTATTTCGCGTCCAGCCGCAGTGGGCTGATACCGCAGGCGATGAGCGAAATATTCGGCCGTTCGCGTAACGCATCCGCGCCGCCGGCCACCATTTCAGCGATTTCGATAGTCCGTTCGATTCCTTCCGTCGTATACACGCCGCCCATGATGGGCTTCTTGGTATATTTCAATCCCGCAAAAAATCGATTCACGTCGACCTCTTCCACGGGTATTTCATTTGGATAAGTCGGCAAGAGCATAAAATCGATATGATCGAGTCGATCGACAAGACGAATAATATCGATAAGGTCATCGAGATTCGCTTCACGTCGTTCGCCGCTGTCGTAATCCAAAACATACAGCGCCGTACCGCCGGTACCGAAATATGAATTCCCCGCCCCAAGGACGATATTGCACGAGTCGTCGTGTCCGTACAACGTCACTTGTTCAGGAACGGTTGAGATGATCTCTCGCACCTGGGCTTCCGTCAGTTTGACTATTCGTTTCTCTTCGTCTGTCTCCGCTCCAGCTTGTTGAAAAAGAGCAAACGCTTCCTCTTCCATTACTTCGAAACCAACCTCTTCGAGCACACGCATCGTTGTTTCATGAATGCGCTGCGTGTCTCCCGCAGTCAGAGGTTCGTATTGAAATCGTCGTTCTTTCATCCCGTGATTCATAAAATTTCCTTATCTATGCTCTTCTGTATGGACAATCCTTTTTGCGACATTTGAGGCAGAGGTTATGAAGTTCTGCGCGGGAAGCGGTGGGAAGTATACCGAAAACACCGGAGACCGATTTCTCGGGGCACATCAGGTACTGCTCTGAGAGACACACGTCGATTCGTTCATGAGGAATGATCCCAAACAAGTGCTTCTGATCGGTTAGCGGCCAGTCACAATAGCCTGGACTGTAACGATGAGTCGTTGTTTCGTCTTTTGAAAGATTTTCGTTTACATATTGCTGCACATACTCCGCTGCTTCTTCAGCGGCTGCCGATGCGGCGGCATCCAGAACATATCCATAATGCGGCGAGTCGAACATTGTTTCTCGAATTAAATTATCAATTTCTTTCCCGATTGTAGTCAAGAACACAACCGCTCTATCGCATTTTGTGAACAGACTGCTGAGATTCCTGCTGTTGAAAGTCATGGTGTCGCTTACCGTGATATTTCCATTCTCCCGCTGCAACGGCAATACTCGATAGATGCCACGTGGTTCGATATGAAGACGGACATCTTCGATCGCCCGTTGAACCAGCGACTCCGTCCGCTTCGAAACGGCATGATCGGAAGATTCCTCGCTTTGAAGACTACTGATCAAACCGCTTTCCGGGATCCGAATCGGTATGGTATCAATTTCTTGGACTGACATGACGCCTCCCTAAAGCACAATGCCTTGCAACCACAGTCGACTTTCGGCGATTTTTTCAGCTACCTGCTACGGTGCCGTTTTGTTGCGCTCGAACTCGTTACAAGTCCCCCGAGCTGGTGCCACTATGTGGAAGGTCTCTTAGCGGCCCATGACGCCACGGAAGAGAGCGGCGCCACTCATCCGCCGAAACACGAAGGTTCTCATGCTCAGCGTGCTGTCGTCAATCTTATCAACACGAATGCAGACAAGATACTAGTGCCCCCTACTGATTCTTCGGCATAAAACTCGTTCGAATGATCCTACATCTTGTACGATGCAATCGATAAACGATCATGTTTTGTTCAATCTACGTAATATATAATCATACTAATAATCATGCAGACTGTAAATGGCGGTGGAAACGTGTTTATAAGTTCGCCATGTACTGTTTGAGTAGGTTGATAAAGTGTAATTTCAACGTTTACAAACCATTGAATCGTCAAACGATGCGACACTGCAGACTTTGCTCGTTTGTTAATGTCAAAGGAAAGCAATCTGGATGCCTCCTCAGACTGTGTACAAAGGTAATTGAAAGAACCTGCTTTGTGAAAGATGTACTTTCTTCTTGATGTCTTGATTTCTTCTTGATTGACAGGTGTCGTAAAGCGAGAGATGATAGTGCAGCTTGACCATGAGATGAGAACGGGAGGTTCGCGGTGAAAGACAACTCTCTTTCCACTTCGTTATCGATTGCAATCTTGTCTTGTTGTGTTGTAACGTCTTTGGGGTTCGCACAAGAACGAGAGCTGTTGCTGGTGCGAACCTTTACCGGACATATCGACGGGATCACGGCGTTCGATGTATCGTCGGAGGGAACACGTCTATTGACGTCGAGTTTAGATCACACAATCCGCCGTTGGAATGTACAAACCGGTGAAGAGATACAAACCTACACAATCGGTACCGAGATGACTTCGATAACGTTATCGCCCGATGACAACGATTTCGTCGCGGGAGCGAAAACAGGCGTCGTGAGAATGTGGAACGTCGAATCCGGTGACATGCTTTGGGAGATCGACGCGCATTCCGGCCCCGTAACTGACACGGCATACTCACCAAACGGAGAGATACTGATCACTGGAGCAAAACAGTTTGACGGCACAGCGAAACTGTGGGAGGCAAATACCGGAAACAACCTTCTTTCTTTTACCGCTCACAAACGCGAAGTGCGAAGCGTTGCATTCTCACCTGACGGTACGAAAGCACTCACCGGCGGAGGTACGGGATACCCCGACTATGAAGGCGATGCAAAACTGTGGGAAGTAGAAACCGGAACAGTCGTCGCAAGTTTTCCAAGCCAATCCGACTATGTTTCCGAAGCGGTTTTCACACCGGATGGAACAGGCATTCTGATCGCACCCGATTATGTACTTACACGAGAGGGTTCTCTCATACACATTGCACGATTATTTAACGTCGAAAAAGGCGAAACCGTTCGGACATTCCCCGCGAATCCAACCGCTTCGCAAGGCACCGCACATTCCAATGAAATCGCTTCCATGGATGTTTCGCCGGACGGTTCGATGTTGGTCACCGGGGGACTCGATAAGACAATCAAGCTGTGGAACATGCATACCGGCGAAATTCTCTGCGCGTTTCGTGCTCACGATCACTATGTAAATTCCGTTTTGTTCTCACCCGACGGCAAATCCATCTTTAGTTGCAGCGAAGATGGTACGGCGAAGTTGTGGAACATCGTCAATATTCCGCCGACTCCCACGCCCACTGTGTTGCCAACGCCGACACCTACCCCACCGACCTTTCCGCCAATCGATCCGGCCAATTTGATTACCACGTCTTCGGATTTTCGTATCGTAGATGCCCGCGAGCTTCCCAGTTCCATTTCGATTGAAAATGAACGAATCGTTCTCGATCTTCAGCCGGGGAAGGACATCGTTTTGGACGCAAGCCACCACGTGACAATCGCCCGCAACAGCAAGGGTAACGAAGTGATCGTATTGATGAGCCTGGAAGAGAAATCGAGAATCGTTGCGGAGATTTCTCCTAATACATTCGGTGAGACCAAGATCCTCGGGTTCGCTCAAGACGTTCTTCTCGTTCGCTTGAATCGGTACCCGGAAGAGGACATTCTGGTTAGAATAACGGGGGATTGGAATGTGGATACACCGGCCTCGGCAAGTCCGCCGACTGTCGATTTGAATCGAGACGGAAAAGTCGATTCGAAAGACTTACTACGCTTTCAAGGGTCTTGGCGACGATAACGATCCTTTGCCCTGCAAAGTCTAAGTCTCAAAGAACGACGGAGAAGCTGTTCAGGGGCCGGGATACGGAATGTTCCCCGAGCTGATGAGTCCGTTCGACGGCGCATACTGCCACAAAAGAGGTTGATCCACCTCTTTCGCGCCGGTTTCCGCATCGGCCCAGTCTCCGTCCGGTCCCCGGCCCATCAAATTAAACTCGTAAACATGCCCGCCTCGTTGCACACCCCACGGGAAGTTGTGCCGATCAAAATACTCCTTCGTCGCGAAATAATAGTCGTCCGACGTTCCAAATTGAAAGTAGAGGTCGGACTCATCCTGGGGAAACGTATCTTTCGGAATCGAAGATAAGTAAGCAACCGGTGTCGTCAAATTCTTTGGAATCTGGTACCCAGGCATTTGCGTAATGGGCGGATAGTCATTGTGATCCGCCCGGTATTGCATGATCGCGGTCCGGCACGCGTTCAAATCGGCTTGACACCGAGCGATCTTGGCCCGGATTTGCGCGTTCAGAAAATTCGGCACTGCAATCGCGGCCAGAATACCGATGATCGCGACGACAATCAGAAGTTCGATCAATGTAAACGCGTGTGGTTGTTTCAATGTTCTTTGTTGTAGAGTGTATTGCGTTACCTCAATTCGCACCGGATTTTATCTCAATGTCGTTTACCAAACGGTTACGTTAAGCTCGGCAGGTTCCTAACTCAATGGCACGGGATTCTACCTCGGTCCCAAGGCATCCACGATCTTTCTCTTGACTTCCAATGGATCGATAATTCCTGTATGACGATACACAACTTCACCGCCGGGTTTGATCAACAACGTATGAGGAAGCGCGGCGTTCCACTCTTCACCCACTGCCTCGACAAGTTTTTCCTTATCGTCGGAATTGAAGATATAATTGGTGGCGGAGCCTTCGTTCTTCTTCAGGAAAGAGAGAACCTTATCTTTGCGGTCCGGATCGTCCGCACTGATCGTGATAAACTCAAAGTTGCGATGGCGGTACATACGGTTGATCGTGACCAGCTCGGGAAACTCGACGATACACGGTCCACACCAGGACGCCCACACATTGACCAGACGGACATCGTCCGAATCGTTGGCAATGATCTCTTGGATCCCTTCCGCATCAATCGGTTCGAGGGTCACTTCTTCAGCCGCCCATTTCGCAAACGACTCCTTAACGGACCCCCGTTTATAAGCCCACTTGATGGAACAGCCAAACGGCTTCGTGGTCTTCACGGGCACTTCTTTCCCGTTCAACAACGCATCGATCGCGTTCCGCAAGTCCGGTGAATCGACCTCTTCGACACTTTTCTCCGAGTCATCGATGCGGCCCCGATAGCGCAGCTTTCTCTCTTTATCGAAAACAAAAGCGTGGGGAGTCGCAGTCGGTCCGTACTTCTTTGAAACTTCCTGCGTATCGCCATCATACAGATAAGGGAAATTGAAGTTTTTATGGTCGGCGCGGATCTTCATATCCTCGTATGAGTCCCCCAGATCTGTATATCCCAACTCATCCAGCCGGACCGCTTTCGGATCGTTGGGAGAAATCGCGATAATATCAACACTCTTGTTCTTGTAATCCTGAACCATCCGCTTGATTCGCTCTTCATACGCCTGCGCGGTCGGGCAGTGGTTGCAGGTGAAGATGATCACAAGAACATCTTTCTTGTACTCGTCCAACGTATGCACATCGCCATCCACACCTTTCAACTTGAAATCAGGTGCGGTATCGCCGATATCCAGTGTTTCGATTTCGGGCTGGTCGGCGGCAATGGCCGGCATCCCGATGAGAAGTAGTGACACAATCGCAGTAAATCCGACTCTTATCATTTGGTCCTCCAATTGGCTTTTTACCTGTTGGCGAATTGCTCAGGTTATAGGCTTTCCGTATACAGCTCCCCATTCTTGGGCCAGCCGTTTGCCTCGTTCCTCAATTTCGTGACGCTCTTCTTCGCTAAACGGTTTGTAAGCAGCGACAGCGTGAATACCCTGTTCCAGTTCCTCGATGCTTCGAACGCCGATATTCATCGAGGCCACTCCCGGCAGGCCCATGCCGTAACGAATCGCCGCGTCATAATCCTCTCCGATCAGTCGCGGTGTACCTTCTCGCCAGTTTGCGGGGCCGCCGATCACTTTCATCGCAATCAGACCGATATTCTTCTTTCGTGCCGGTTCAAAGACCTTGTTTTCAAAGTCATAGATGTGTTTCTCTACGAAATTGACCGTGTTCATGATGACATCAATATCGTCCCGCTCCAGTACCTTTTTGAACCGTGCAGGATAAACATGCCCGGAAACGCCAATGAAGCGGATCAGGCCCTGCTCTTTCGCTTCATGCAGAGCGGCAATCGTTCCTTCCGAACTGAAAGGCTGATCGGGGTCGGGGAACCGCGATTCGAGACCGTAATTATGAACGTACACAAGGTCGAGACGGTCGGTCTGAAGTCTCTTAAGACTTTGACGAAGCAGTTCCCACGTACCTTCTTTCGTGGGCGATTCGGTTTTGGACGCCAGGAACACCTTATCGCGAAACGGTTTCATGACTTGTCCCAGAAG
This sequence comes from uncultured bacterium, assembly GCA_964612675.1. GTDB lineage: Bacteria > Hinthialibacterota > Hinthialibacteria > Hinthialibacterales > JAKPRU01 > CAZTDD01. Next base: position 17,084 of record CAZTDD010000046.1, on the reverse strand, counting down.
TTCTTCGGCGTTCGAGTAGTTGGGGGCCGTATCAATCGAGTTCACGCCGAGTTCGATTGACCTGGCGACAATGTCTCCCACCTCTTTCGTACCGAGCCCAAGACTGGTGCGGCAATGACCGGTGCCGAGCGTAAAAGCGGAAATGCGCTCGTTCGTCCGGCCGAGCATACGCATCGGCATCTCGAAGCATTCGGCGCCCGATGCCAAATGCGGCGCGATAAGTGCCGCAGGTAGTATGCTCCCCGTAGCACGGAGAACGTCCCGTCGAGAGAGATGGTCGTGTTTTGTTTCACTCATTATCGTGACTCCTGTGCGATATCCCGGCAAGGAATTTGTGCAATCCTCCTGGAATCGTCTCTGCTGTGGCTGGAAAAGTATGACAGTTAGATCAACGAATCGATTACTCTGAATTATCCGAACCCGCCTGCCCGGCGGCAAGGGTGCACCGAACGGTCAACTGTCGACGTGACTGGATCTCCAGATGCCGGGCGGCTAGTCCAACATCGCGAGTTCGGCGCGCAAGATTTCCTTTCGAATCTTGTTTGTGGCGGTTTTTGGCAGTTCTGTACGGATGGTGAACATCTCGGGAACCTTGTATTTCGCAAGGTTCTCCCGGCAGTACGTTCGCAGCTCCGTTTCCGTCGGCGGATTCGGATTCTCCGGATCGAGTACGATAAAGGCATGAGGCACTTCGCTGCGTACACGATGAGGATGCCCCACAACAGCCGTTTCAACCACGCCGGGATGACGCAGCAATACCTCTTCAATCTCGCGCGGATAGATGTTCTCGCCCGAGTCGACAATCAGGTCTTTGAGACGCCCGACAATCTGAATGTACCCGTCTTCACTAATGCTCGCCAAATCGCCGCTGCGGAACCACCCGTCCGGTGCGAGAACCTTCGCAGTCAAATCGGATGCACGATAATACCCTTTCATCACAAGATCGCCGCGCACATTCAATTCCCCCACTTCCCCGACCGGAAGATCCTCTCCATCCTCGGAGCGAACGGCAACCTCGACACCCGGCAACGGGGGACCGATCGTGCCCGGCCGGTTCTTGCCGACCCGATTCACGGCAACAACCGGAGATGTCTCCGTCAAACCATACCCCTCAAGAAGATCCATACCGAACTTCGTCTCGAACAGGCGGCCAACTTCGAGCGGCAACGGTCCTCCACCGGAGACTGCATAGGCAATACCGTGATTGCCTGCGATTCCCTCAGGAGCCCTGCGCGCAAGAAAATGAAACATCGGCGGTACAGCGGTCAAAACCAAGTTCTTTTCTTCAGTAATTGAGCGAAGAAGCGCATGTGGGTCGAACTGAAGAAACAGACGCATCTTTGCTCCGGACAGTAGAGACCCCAGTAGATTCGCTGTTAATCCATACGAATGAAAAAGCGGCAACACCGTCAAAAAAGTATGCTCCGGGTTGAAATCGAACACCGAGACATAGGAGGCGTAATTGGAATGCAGATTCTTATGAGTCAGCATTACCCCTTTCGGTTCTCCTGTCGTCCCCGAGGTATAAAGAACCGTCGCGTTTGAATCCGGCCCCGGTAGGGGAACTTCAACATCCGGCATCGAGGCCCCCTCCCGAACCGCGTCAGGTATCGCTTTTACGGTCACCCCTTCTCCAAGTTCTTTTCGGACAGCCTGCGCCAAAGGCTCCAACATCGGATCGTAGAGCAGCAGGCTCAACTGCGCGTGTTTCGCCAGCGTAGCGACTTCCTGAGGTTGCATGAGCGGATTCCAGGGGACGACTACCCGCCCCGCACCGAGGATCCCGAAAAAAGCGATAGGGAAATTCGGACTATTGGGACAAAGAAGTCCGACATGAGGCGGGTCCGTCAACGGCTGGCCGCCGATCCATTTTCGGCAGCTCTGCACCCGATCGAACAGGTCGCCGAAGTTCATCTCCTGCTCGTCCCACAAGATAGCAGGTCGACCTTCATGTTCGCCGACCGACTGAAGAAAAGCCTGATACAGATTCATTGTTCATCCTTCAAAAAGTCTCCGGATCTCAAATCCGGGGATCTCTGTAGGTCCAGGATCATAAACGCGGTTTGCGCTCATCGCAAGGCGCGATCCCCACTTCCTCTTAAGAAAACGGGATCCGAAATGGACCCCGTTTCCATGACCCATGACTATCCTTATCTCTGAGACACTCAAGGAAGCAATCCTGTAAAGAATTCATTTCGCAGGTTGTTGGTCTGCGATAGAACCGAAACATTTGTGCGCATCAGCAGTTCCGACATCGCGCGCCGTGTGGATAACGCCGCAATGTCTGCATCGGCGATTCGAGAATACGCCGCGTTGAGATTCTCGATAGCAACCCCAAGGTCGCGTGTGGTTCCTTCCATCCGATTCATGAATGAACCAACGCGCCCTCGACTTGTGTTCACTTCATCCAATGCCGCATCGATGATACTGATCGCCTCCTGAGCGCCCGACGCCGTCGTGATGTCGATATCCTGCACGGATTGTCCCGGTCCGAGCCCCAGCTGACTCGCGCGCACATCGCCGAAAAAGAGCTGTACATTTTGATCGGCGTATGCCCCCGCCTGGAAGTTGGCGTTCTGATTCGTCGCGGAAATGATGACCGTCCGAGCGTTTTCGGCCCCTTCACCGGGGATGTCGAGGTTCGCGTCAAAATCCATTGTCAGCGTCTCGGCCACACCGCGCGAATTGCCACTCACAAACGTGACATTCTGATCGCCGTTTTGGAACGTCACCGCGGGGCCGTCGTTCAGTCGCCCGACATACTCCTCCGCCCGAACATTCAGAACGTCCGTCCCGGCGGTCAGGTCGCTGCCGATTCGCAGAGTGACCTCCGGAGCCGTGGCATCAGCACCGAATCCTTCCGTCGGTCCGTACAGCGTGGCAACTTGCCCCGCCTCCACTTCCTGTGCCGGTCCGCCGTTAACACGAACGGTCGCACGTTCGGCATTACCCGCCCGATTTACTTGCGCGTTATCGACAATCGTGCCGAATGTCTCTCCACCGACAGGCGTGTTATCGTTGACCGTTAGCGTGAAATTCGTCTCGGACGTCGCCGCGACATCGTCAACGACCTGAATTGTGCCGTTTCCGGTCAGAGTCGCCGTTGCGGTTTCGAAACCGCTCTGGTTCCCCACGCCCCCTGCAGCCATCGCACTGTCGCGGACGTTCATTTCGTCCACCAAATCCTGAAGCGTGGACGCTTGCGCATTTCCCGCACCGGCATCGGCGCCGGCCGCAGCGATGGTGATCGTGTTTGTGAAGGTCGAACCGTCTGCATTGGTGCCGTTCAACATGATCGTATCGCCCGCCGCCAACGTGGAACCGTTATAGACCGCGCCAACGAGTTGATCGGTGCCGGTCAATGCCGCCCCCGTCTGGTCGCGAAACGCGATACGGCTCTCGACATTCCTCTGAGTGGCCGCCTGCACATCGGTCACGGTGATATTGAATTGGCCGGTATCGAAGGTCGATCCCGTAATGTCGGAGAAGCTGTTTCCGATTTGCCCTCCGTATTGGGAATCGCGGGTTACACCGGCCTGAGTCTGCTGGACCCCGGCGGCATTCTGCACCTGGAAATCGATATTGAACTGCGACACCTCGGCTCCGCCGCCACTGGTGAACTCCAGCCGCCCATTCGCGGCGTTGTACCTCACATTGGTCTCCCCGGCTCCCGTGCCTCCCGCAGTATCGATTCCCTGCTCCGCTTCAACGCGGTCGATTTCCGCTTGAACCTGATTGACGACATCGTTAATCGTCGTCCCCGCTGCGACGCTGACACTGCCGGTGAATTCAGTCGCACCGTCCGCTAGCGTTCCCGTGAAAACGACAGTGCCTCCGGCTTGAAGCGAGGCGGAATTAAACGTGAGATTCGTGAGGGCATCGCCTGCGGCGGCCGGCGCACCTGCATTCTCGAACGCGGCGGTCGTTACCGCGATGTCGGTTGCCTCATCGATTCCGAGATTCACCGTTTGCGTTCGTCCGAGCCCCTCGCCCGCTGTCAGCTCAACACTGCCCGCGCGCGTTTGAGTAATCGTCAGATAATTCGTCTCGCTGGTCAGCGTGGACGCATTCGGGCCGGTATCCACACGTGCACCGATATCGGGTTGGCCGGCACGAAGTCCCGCCTGCGCGGAAAGATCGCCGTTCAGCAGACGATTCGTACCAAATTGTGTCGTATTGGCGATACGATTGATCTCATCGACATTCTGGCCAACCTCGGCCTGCATCGCCTGGCGCGCTTGCGAGTCGTACACACCGGTGTTGGCCGCTTGCACGGCTAGTTCGCGAATCCGCATCAGTCGATTGGATGTTTCATCGAGCGCCTGGTCCGCCGTGCTCGCCACGTTCAGACCGGTCTGTGTGTTGGTCAGTGCCTGGTTGAGTGACTTGAACTGCGCCTGGAGCCGTTTCGCCACGGTAAGTCCCGCGGCATCGTCCCCCGCTCGGTTGATTCGAAGACCGGACGACAGCGATTCAACGACTCGCTGAAGATTGGTGTTTATAACATTGTTTAGATTGCGTTGAGCCTGCTGACTGATTGGATTATGAATACGATTGATTCCCATGACCTTCTTCCTCCATGACGCCGGTCAGGCATTTTAATTTGAACAGGTTCCCCCGGCACATCGATGTTTCAGCGTCGCTGTGCCGAGACGTTTTGCGAAATAAACAGTATCTGAAATGCACAGGACTCCGTTCCCGTACACTCTCAGTTGCTTCTATTTTACGGGGATCGGCACCTCAATGCAATCACCTCCCTGACCTACGGTAAATCGTGTCCCGAGAGCAGCGGAAAGACCGTCTTCGGGATCAACATCGTCTGCACCAACGTTGCGGTCTGCGAATTCAACAAAACGTAATTCATCGTGAGTTCGGTGGTCTCTTTCGCGATATCCGCGTCGCCAATTGTGCTTTCAGCGCCTTGCAGTTCCAATGAATAAAGATCCAAATCGCTGGAGGTATATCCCATCCGCGATTCGAGACTTCCGACGATGGCTTCCACAAGATTCAGCTGCTTGACTGCGTCATCGATCACATCAATCGCATTCTCGGCCCCGGTCAGGGTCGACACATTGATATCCTCGAGAGTCGAGCCGGACGAACTTCCCAGGTTCGACGTTCGAACATCGAAGTAGGCGAATTTTCGTCCGTCCTCCCGGTCCGGACCGATATGATAATTGACACGGTTTTCCGTTGTGGTGACGCTGAACGTGCGTCCGTCGGAGTCGATTCCTATAACATTGTTGAAATCTACTTTGAGCTGTTGGGCGCCTTTGATATTTCCTGTGGGAGTAACACCATCCGTCACGAAAACCCCTTGGTCACCGTTGCGGAATGTGACCGCATTGCCGCCGTTGAGTGTCGCGGTATATTCCTGCGCAGCGATCACCAGGTCGTCGCTGCCGTCGAATAGCGTGTCGCCGACCCGGAACGTCACCTGGTAGGTACGGCCCTCCACTGTGGAATCCGTCCCCTCCAAGGTGACAATCTCCCCCGCTTCTACACTTTGCGATTCCCCTCCGGCAATGGAGATCGTGGCTTGCTCGGGGTTGCCCGTGTAGACAACCGTCCCGTCATCGACAGCTGTGCCACTCGCGTTGACCGTCATTTGAAACGCCGTGCTGGATGTATCGGCGACATCATCGACAAGTTGGATTTTCCCGGAGGAAAGAGTCGCCGTCGCATCGTTCCAGCCATAGAAGGCACTCGTTTGGTCTCTGTGGTTGAGTTCGTCGATCAGATCTTGAAATGTCTCGGCGTCTCCCTGCCCCACACCGGCATCGCCCGCGACAATGTCGATCGTCCCACTGAATGTGGTCCCGTCGGGATTCGTTCCTGTGAAATCGATCGTGTCGCCCACAGAAAGCGACAGTGTTGTCGTTCCATTGAACAACACACTCGTCGCCAGGCTCGTCGTCGAGAGCACAGCCGTGCCCCCACCATCCGTAAACGCGTACGTGGTCTCCACCGTTCGTTGCTGCGCGGAAGTGACGCTGCTCACCGTGATCTCGAACGTACCGGTGTCGAATGTCGAGCCGGTGATCGCCGTCAGAGAATTCCCGATCACCGCGCCGGAGGTATCTGTGGCGATCACCTGCGGGTTGTAAATATCTCCCGCACGCGTACTGCCTGAAGTTGTCTGAGTCGCCCCCGTATCGTCATTGATTGTGAAATCGATCGAGAACTGCGAGTGCGTGTTCCCTTCCGCATTGGTGAATTTGAGTCGGCCTGTTGTGTTGTCATAAGAGACAATCGTCTCGTACGGCCCCGTGCCTCCATCATTCACACCGATACTGGACTCAGCCGTATCAATTGCAGACTGGATTGAGGTGACTAAGTCGTTAATACTGTTTCCTCCCGGCGGCCCGGCGACAGTCAGTTCTCCCCGAAAAGATGTCGATCCATCGACGATCACACCGGAAAACTGAATTACACCGTCCCCGTGGAGAGAGACACCGGCGAAATTGAGATCTCGAAGGTTGTCTCCCGCACCTGCGACAGCTCCGGCACCTTCGTCAATAAACTGCCCGATGGATACGGCAACATCGGTTCGGTTTCGAATCCCAAGATTCATCCCCCCCGTATCGCCGGTCGAAAAACGTTCCGATCCGGAATTCGTCTGAACGATGTTCAGCAGACTTGTGCCTTCGCGGAGCGTCGACGCGTCCGGTCCGAATGCAACGGAACCCGGGAACAGATTTGGTTCTTCCAGCCGGGTGGTGCTGCCGTAGCTGCCGTCCAGCAGCGTCTTGCCGTTGAACGTGGTTGTAGACACAATCCGATCCATCTCGTCGAGCATGTCTTGGATCTCGGACTGATATCCTGCGCGAGTGATCGATTCGGAAGAGCCCGTGTTCGCAGCCGCGACAGCCTTCGTGCGGATGGACTGGACCAGATCCATGATATCCGCCAGGGCGCTGCTCGCCGTGGCCGCCATGTTGACCACAGTCTGGGCGTTGAGACTGGCCTGGTCGACTCCTTTGATCCGCGTGCGCAGCTGGTTCAAAGTAACCATGTCGCCGGGATTGTCGGCGGCGGAATTGATCCGCAATCCCGTGGAGAGACGCTCGATATTGGTACCGAGCCGATCCTCCGTTCGGTGCATCTGACGGATCACATCGAGGGCGGAAACACTCTTGACAATACTCGAAATAACCATGAGAACTTCCTCCGTGAATCTCCTGCGGGATCTGCGTCCATGCCCGCACAATCGAAAAAAAGCAAAAAAGTGCTCAACCTTTTGCTGAAGCTGCCGATAATCAGTGGTGAAAACGGAAGGAAGTCAGAGGAATCCAAGCAGCGAGCAGAACGCTCGCTTTTTCGGAAATAAAATGGCGTAGCCGCCGTCAGACCCAAGTTGGGCTGCGGTGTGCTGCGGCGGTCGATTAAGCCATAACCCACTCTCCTGGCCGGGATGCTGGTTATGGCTTAATTATTTTAACCGGCTAACGCCACTTCATTTTTTCCTCCCTGCCAACCTCACTGAATTCGCTCCGAAAGTCTGTTCTTTTGCCCTCCCTATGACTGGGATAGGAATCTCAACCCCCTGAATCTCCCATCACTGCGGCGACGCAAGCGTGGCCCCTTTGGGGGAGAAACAACCCTGCTGCGTCTGTTTCTTTTCCTCCCCCGAAGATCGGGGGAGGCTAGGAGGGGGTTGAGAAACAGAGACGTCAGCGAATCGACCTTGAGACCGAGGGGGAGTCGGCGGGTGAACCGGATCAGATATCCGTCCCTTCCAACTGTGACACGCTGTCCACCGGCCGCAACGACAAGGATACGTGCGTGGATTGGCGGCAAGAGAACAACCGTCACCGCGTGGAATCGGCTCGCGCCGACCCCCGCGTGGCCGCAAAGATTTTCGCCGAGACCGCAACATGTGCAGCCCGAGCAGGCCTAATCAACTGGGTCCGGGATCTGACAAGAAAGGCGTAGCCGTCTGGCAGGCCGAAATCGGACTGCGGGCGCTGCGGCGGTCGACCAAGATCCCACTCACGTAGGAACATCGCCATGGTCACGTCACCACGATATTCCCCCTGGCCGGGAAGCTAGCGAGAAATTAGTCTTGGTTGCCTTCTGTCAGACGGGTGAGAATACTTCCGAGGCACCCGCATTCTCACACGCCGGAGGAACGCTTATGAGCGTTACTAAGGCCGAATCGCAACTCCTTTCCTTCTTCGCAGCGATGAATCCCCATCGCCGATCTCCGAAGAAAAACACGTGGGGACCGCAACCCAGCGGCCCCCACAATGCCGCTTAGCCAACCGTAGAGTCTGCATAGACCCCAACGATTAGACTTTTCTGGGTTGTCGGTAATGTTATCGACAAGCCTGAGCAGAACTTTAGCTTTTTCTGTAAAATTTTTTCCGATTTTTTCTCCGGCCGGAAATGCAAGCGCGGATTCGATCAAATGTAATTGAAATGGTTGGAGATACGAGTTGGGAAGGATGCAGCGAAAGACCGGATTAAATCCCATACGATTCAATTAAGATACGTGAATCCGGTAGGGTGAATCCGGTAGGACGAATGAGGAGGGACGAATAAGGGAGGGACGAATGAGGGAGGGCGAAGCTCCCGCTGAGCCGCCTTGATGTTTTCCAGCCTCTTTATATTTCCCCAGACTTGATGGCGTCGCAAAAAGTCGGGAGAGTTCTTCTCCCTCTCCCTTTGGGAGAGGGCCGGGGTGAGGGCAAGTTGCATTATCCGCTGACGTTCCTCTGTGTGTGACAGCCCCCTGACATCATCCAAACCCTTTTCCTCTGATTCATTTGCTGTGCCTGGCGAATACACAAGCGAAGAATAATACCCGAATCCAGTGCAATGATCGCCCCTCACCCTACCCCTCTCCCGGGGGGAGAGGGGACTTCCGCCGCCAATTTCGGACTTTTGGGGACGGCATCAATCTTCGGGGAAGAAAACAGACCAGACATGCTCGCCTCTTGTTCCTCCCCCGAAGATCGGGGGAGGTTAGGAGGGGGTTGAAATCCGTATCGCTGGCTTTTTGTCATGCCGTCGAGATGGGTCATAGGATCGCCGATTGGTGGGCTACGGGCTTTCGTGAACATCAACGAGAACGAGGGCACGACACAACGCCCGTGAGCCTACAATCTCGTCAGGAACCCCCCATCACCGCAACGGCAACTTCACCGCACGGCCTCCCTGTTTCGCTGAAATCGCCGCCCCGAGGACTACCTCCGTGCTGCGCGCGGCATGGTCCGCCACACAATGCGGCGTCAATCCCTTCTGGATACACTTCACAAAATACGCCATCGCATTCACATCGGGGTGTTTCTTCGGGACCTTCACCGGCCGCGCTCCGCCCTTCGGTTTTTCGACCACCAGCGGATTCTCGGCCCGAAGATCCAGGAACAAATGTCCCTTCTCGCAGTAAAACTCGGTGTGGGCCACACCGGGAACGCAGGTCCAGGAAGACTCGAACGTCCCCACCGTGCCATCATCGAACCGCAGCAGGCAGACCGCGTTATCCTCAACATCAATCTTCTTTTTCAGCGTGCCGAAATAGGCGGAGACTTCCTTGACCTCTTTGCCGGAGACATATCGGATCAGATCGATCTCATGAACACCGATATCCAGCATACAACCGCCCTGCGATTCCTTCTTTTGCATGAACCACTGGCCTGTCGGCGACCAGTTTTCCGGACCGGCGTGTCCGAACCGGCCGCGGATCGTGAGGATCTCGCCGAGTCGTCCGGAGGCAAGAACCTGGCGGGCTTTGTGGCAGGCCGGGAAGAAGCGCACCGCCTGTTCGACCATCAGCAATTTCTTCGCTTTTCGTGCGGCCGCCATCATCGCGCGAATCTCCTTCCCGCTCAGTGCCATCGGTTTTTCGACCAGTACGTGACAACCTTTTTTGAGCGCAGCGATGGTATGTTCGGCGTGGAATTTGTGAGGGCTATTGACCGACACCGCATCGAGTTCTTCGTTGGCGAGGAGTTCTTCGTAGCTTTTGTACAGTTTGGGGATTTCGTATTGTTGTGCGAGCCGTTCGGCGCGTGGGATATCCGGGTCGCATGCGGCGACCACTTTGATCCCTTTGACTTTGCTATATGCGGGCAGGTGGATGGCTTCGGAGGCCATTCCACACGCGATAATCCCGATTCTGAGTGTCATTGCGGCTCTCCCTTCTCCCGATGAATCTCTTCCCCTCTGGAGGACCGCCCACTGTAGCACATTCTCCGAGCCAACCTGAGGCAAGCTGAACCTCGTCTTCCACCCCAACGGAGTCACGTACCATAGCCGGCCGACCGGTGCCACCAACTGCAGCCACCGCTGCCGGCTTTCCAACTCCGCTTGGGGTGGCTGTCTTTATGCTTGTCTCGGAGCCGTGCACAAGGGCACATCGTAGGCCGGCCGGTTACTCACGGTTTTTCCAACGACGTGGATTTCGGCTGCCGTGCATCACCGCAACAATGACAGGTGTACGATCTTCAAGCCAATAATAGACACAGAACGGAAAGCGGCGAATAATGGCGCGTCTTGTGTTTCGATGAACGATCGGGTAGATGAACGGTGTGGCGGCTATGGTTGAAAACACAGTCTCGACTTCATCAAGGAACTCATGCCCCAGCCCGGCCCGTTGGCTTTCGTACCAAGAGGCTGCATCCGACAGATCGTGTTCCGCTTCCGGTCGAATTCGGATCTGAGCAGTCATAGCCCGCGTCGGATCTCAGCGAGAGCTTCCGTGGTCGACCGACCATGGTTTCCATCCGCTTCGAGGGCATCGAGACGGCGGTCGAGTTCGGCCTTTTGTTCGGCGGTAAGCGGCAGCGCCATCTGGTCGGCGGCGATGCTGTCCCACAAGTCTTCTACAAGGCGGATCCGTTCGTCCACCGGGAGTTTGTGCAGATTCGTATTCATTGTGGAACCTCTCACGTTGTCTGCTAGGTAGTCTAGCCCGCAAAGCCGAAAACGACCAGCTTGTCTGGCCGTGCCAGCCGACTCCGAGGCTGTATCAAAAGCAATCGGGGCGACAAAGGAGCAAGAGGCAGAATCTTCTTCGTTTGACCCCAACGGAGTCACGTACCATAGCCAGCCGACGGGTGCCACCAACTGCAGCCACCGTTGCTGGCTTTCCAACTCCGCTTGGCGGTGCCGCTATCAACACACAAATCCCCCTTATCGGTCTTCCACCCCAACGGGGTGAAGTACTATAGCCAGCGGGCAACGCCCCTGGAATGAAAATGATCGGCAATTAGAAAAAGTCCTGAAGGGACGGAGTACTTCTTTATACGGTTGTTAACGCACTTCCCGACCCGGGGGAGAAAGAATCTTCCTGCCGCTTTTTTCCTGTTTCCGCCTGGCATCTTCCACGATGCGATAAACGTCGAAATCCATCGACCGCGCCAGGTCTTCTTTGATCCTTCGCGTCTCTTGGAGGACTTCGTCTTTGGTTTGTTTCTGGTTGGGTTCTTTCATCGCGCCTAATCTCACGGTAGCTCTTCAATGGCCGGGAATCGAGCCATGGAGACGATCTTGACTTCTTCCAAGCCGATCTCCGATTTTGTGCGTCGGAGACACAGCATATTCCGTGTTGATGTTGCCCAATGTTTGGACAGCCTTTTTTCAATTCTGCTTGCCGATAAGCCAGCTGCGGAAATCATTTAACCCTTCAGGCGGCGGATCAATTGATCGCACGTTGGCTTGTGGCCAGATGCGCTTTGCGCTCTCTTTGCGACAACACACATCGATGACAGCAATATCAACGATACTCTGGCCTTCCTTGGCGAGATGTGAAAGCACTGCTTCATCGTAATCATTGAACCCAAACCCAAACACGATCAACCGGGTTGCTCGACTGAGGATTGTTGCAGACAGACGCCATTGGTCCTTCAATTCCAGTGGCGGCTGCTTCTCCGGAGTCGGCGCGACTATAAGTGCCTTACCGCTTAGCCCTCTGCGTCCGTCTGTGTACTTCCCATTCGTATCCCACGAAATACTTCCGTGTAATTTGGCAAGCGGTAAATCCCCTGTCAGCACAACAGGCCTCCTCCAGTGAGAAACGGGATACGGACCTCGGCCTTGCAACATTTCACCAGGCAAACCGTAGTTGAAACCCTTCGAACCGAGGCCGTACTCTACGAGCATATCGTAGTTCAGCGTAACGATGCCCGATAATTGACTATAACATAGCACTATGAAGTCCGATGCGGCCCGTACGCCAGGTCTATTCCATTTTCTATACTCGTCAATCATCAGAATATGGCGTCTCACATCGCGAGGATGCCACTCTTGCGAGATATACTGTTCGGCGGGTGGCATGCCAGAAGCGAGAGGGCTGCGAAGAATAGCCGTAGTTAGGAATGCAGAGTTGCGTCGGAATCAAGACCCGTGAGGCCGCACCAACACCCTCGAGCGCGGGCATGGAACACCTGTTGTGAGCGAGCGGGCAGCTGAGAGATCTCCTTCAACCCCTTTCTCTTTCGTCGCCCCGATCGCTTTTGATAGGACGAATTCGAGCAATCGCAGCGACCCGCCACTCGACTTCGCCTACGACTCGACTTCACGACCGGCGAAAGAGGATGCGGGTTTCACGCCGATCAACCCGTCAATGGACAAATCCTCGTCCACCTCCGGCCAGTGCAAACCGTAACCGGATGGAGAAACCTCGATTCGCTCGCGTTGCTCCTGTGTCGCACACGCCAAACGTTGTGACTGCTCGGCCAGGTCGATTTCATAAACCTTGCCGTCCACCTCGACATGGAGTACGCAACCGGAAACCGAGACATTCTCAACGTTGTGCGCTTTATCCATGTTTTTTCTCCTGAAATTCGTTCCATTGATCGACGATGTAGTCAAAGTGCTCAAAGATTATCTTTCGTACCTTCCTCTTGTCACTGGGGCTCATGTTGTACGCATGTGCCTCTATCGTCTCAGCCCGCGCTTCGAAAGGCTGGTGCGGTGTTGGAGGTTTTCATTTCGTCGAAGGTCTGGATTCTTGAACAGGGTTGTTCTTTGTCCCCTCTCGCTTCCGGTTACTCTTCACTCCCCTCATGTGTGCCTGGCAACCTACGCACAATCGAATACCCCGTGTCGTTGTCGATCCAAGAAACCTCCAGCGCGGGGACTCGATCCATCTTTGGAAAAATGAACTCCACCTCAATCCACCGTGCGTCCCAGTTTCCCCGCGCCGGCTGCCCAAACGAAAGCACCTCTCTCCCATCATCGTCTCGCAAAATCACATGAATCCACTTCTCGGTCGCGGTCGGTGCAAGAAAGACACCGTTGTACGCCAATGACACTTTCAGATCGCCGTCCGGGGTCACCTCCGCCGCCAGCGACGTGTGGGCGAATTGCTGTAATTCCTTCGGATCGAGATCGTCGAAATCATACAAACGCAGCGGCCCGATAAGTCCATCCTCGAAACCGTTGGGCAGTCCCAGCCGCACCCACGGGACCCTCCCCTGCCAATCCGGCTGCGAATAGAGCGTGTATCTGGCCTTTCGTCGTATTCCCTGTTGCACGGAAAAAGGCACGGGTGTCGAAAGGGTTCTCTGTTGTGTCTGCCAGCTGAGGCTCAACTCGCCGGAGACAGTGGATTGAAATTCGATCTCCGCGAATCCAACGGAATCCGCATCGATGGCGTCCTCACCGCTCGTCCGAAGCGTTTGAATCGAGCCTCTACAGCGATAAAGACCGGTCGCGGAATCGCGGGAGATCGAGCCCGATCCCTCCTCGATGGTCCATCCCTGTTCTTTGTAGGACTCATCCGCCACGATGACCGATCCTTGTCGCTCCTACGAAAAGAGCTCCATATCCGTCATTCCGAGCCTCGCTCCGTCGGGCCGGTGATTTGAGAAAGAAAACGCGATCTCTGTTGCCGTCATGGCGAGCGAAGCGTGGCCATCTCTTCGTTACACAGGGTGGCCCCGATTGCTCGAATTCGTCAGTTCGAAGGCAATCGGGGTGACGAAGGAGCAAGAGGCCGGTTGTCTTTTTGTTCGTTTTTTCGTGCTTTCGTGGCCCTTTCGTGCCTTCGTGTTTCATTGCCTTCCCACCCTGCGTTGTCCCACTTCGGTTTCTCACCCGGCAGCCTTTCTTTCGCAAATCACCAGCATTGCCGCTCCGGGGCTCGGTATGACAATGAATGTACGTCACAAGGTCCCGGAATACCACCCCGGGAAGGTCTCATGCCTTCACAGAAGATCGGCAGACTGCGATTATGGTAGGCGATAGGAAGTCTTCAACCCCCTCCTAACCTCCCCCGGTCTTCGGGGGAGGAAAATGTCTTTCATTACCCCAAAGTGGGTCGCGCTTGCGTGACTGCCGCAAAAGGGAGGAGCAGACAAACGCAGCAATAGCAACAGAGAGGAGCCAGAGGATGGACCGAAAACAGGAAGTCCTGAACACCATAATCGAATCGGGAGTCGTCGCCGTCATACGCGCCGACCGCAGCGAAGAGCTGATGCACGTAGCGGAAGCGCTCGTGAAAGGCGGCCTTGTCGCCCTGGAGGTCACAATGACCACGCCGGGCGCAATCGATGTCATCAAAGCGGTCGCGGCGGAAATGGGCGACAAAGTCCTCATGGGCGCAGGCACCGTGCTCGATCCGGAAACCGCACGCGCGGTGATCCTCGCGGGAGCGGAATATGTCGTCACGCCCACGCTCAAACCGGCCACGATAGAAATGTGCAAACGCTACAGCAAAGTCGTCGTCCCCGGTGCTTTCACACCGACCGAGATCCTGACCGCCTGGGAACACGGCGCGGATATTGTGAAAGTATTCCCGGCAACCGCAGTCGGCCCAAAATACCTGAAAGACATCAAAGGTCCTCTGCCTCATATCCGTCTGTCGCCGACAGGCGGCGTCAGTCTCGACAATGCGGGCGAGTTCATCAAATGCGGTGCGTCCTGTATCGCGGTCGGCGGAAACCTGGTTCCCAAGAAAGCCATCGCTGAAAAAGATTGGGACACGATTACCGACAACGCCAAACGATTCATCGAAGAAGTCAAAAAAGCCAGAAAGTAAACCGAACACGAAACAACTCGAAAGGAGAAACAACCCATGGCTGATATCGTCACATTTGGAGAGGCGATGATCCGGCTGTCTCCACCGAATTTTCAACGGCTGGAACAAACTTCTACATTGGACATGAAGGTCGGCGGTGCGGAGTTCAACGTCGCAATCGCCGTCGCGCGGTTGGGCATGTCCTCGGCATTCGTTACCCGCGTTCCGACCAATCCGCTGGGAAGAACCATTGTCAACAAAGCGCAGGAACACGCGGTCGACTGCTCGCATGTTGTCTGGTCCAAGGAAGACCGTGCAGGAATTTATTTTCTCGAATTCGGTGCCAGCCCTCGTGCCTCGGGCGTCCTCTATGACCGAAAAGACTCCGCAATCGCAAAACTGAGACCGGGCGTGGTCAACTGGGACGACGCGTTCAAAGACGCCAGACTGTTTCACACAAGCGGCATTACCGCCGCCCTCTCCCCGACCTGCAGAGAGGCGTTCCTTGAATCTCTCCAGAAAGCAAAACAAAACAATCTCAAGGTCAGCATCGACCTCAATTATCGCGCCAGGCTGTGGAGCGAAGAGGAAGCGCAGGAATGTATGACCGAGGCGATGAAATCGACCGACATCCTCATCACCACCGAGGAAGACACCATGCGTGTGTTCAAAATCGAAGGCAACGATTATGAAGAAGTCGCCCGCCAATTGGTCGACCGCTTCGGCGTTGAAATTGTCTTGATCACATTGCGTGAAAACATATCGGTGTGGCGAAACAAATGGAGCGCGATCGCTCTCCATAACGGCAAAATATTTAAAACGAATACGTACGACGTTGAGATTGTCGACCGTGTCGGTGGCGGCGATTCCTGCAGCGCCGGCTTTCTGTATGGATACCTACCGGACGGCGACGTTCAGAAGGGCCTCGATTGGGGCGTTGCATTTTCAGCGTTGAAACATTCCATTCCCGGCGACGTCAACTGGTCGACTCCCGAGGAAGTTGAACGAGTCGCCAAAGGTGGCGGACTCAGAATCGTGCGGTAAAATGGACTTGGTCGGAGAGTAGAACTCTCGGGAGGCCGAGACTCCTGAGACTGTCTCAAAACTCTTTTTTCTTTCCCTCCCCAAGAAGGACACGCTTGCGTGGCCACAGTAGGGGGAGGGTTCGGGTGGGGTTGATAAGTTAAGTGCTGTCACCCCACTCCGTATCTCTCCCAATCTTGGGGGCGGAGCGCTTCTCTCACACGCTTCCGGTTTTGAGACAGTCTTTCCTGCTGAGCCAATTCGTTCTTTTTTCGGCTCGGCGGGAGCCTCGCCCTCCCAACAACGGTCAAGCGAAGAAAGATCGATCTACATTCAGACTGTTGAGCGATTGATGGAGGAGAGTATGCGAAGTCAGAGAGGATTCACCCTAATCGAACTTCTGATCGTCGTGGCGATCATCGGAATCCTGGCGGCGATTGCGGTACCGAATTTCCTAAACGCGCAGTTACGCGCCAAGGTCGCGCGCTGTAAATCCGATCTTCGGTCGATCGGCATGGGTTTGGAGCAGTACAATCTCGACAACGGTTATTATCCACCAAGCCATCAACTGTTCCTGCTGACGACCCCTGTCTCGTATCTCTCTGCGGTTCCGAAAGACGTCTTTCCGCCTCCCCACATGAGCAACAGCAAACAACCTGAGAGTATCGCACAATGGACCTGGTACCGGTATATGTCCATTCCGAAAGGCCAGAGCGACAGGGGAACTGCGGTTTGTGGCGATTACTGGGCCTATTTTCCACCGTTTCTCGAAAGAAGCGCAGCCATGACGAAATCCAGTCAGGAAGGATGTCCCGCACGCGCCTACGTCAAATCCTTCGGTCCGAATGCCGGTGAAGGACAAGGTCTCTGGTCCGGGAAAAATGGCGACGATTTTACGTTACGGTATGACGCATCCAACGGGCTCGTCAGCATCGGCGATCTTGCGGTATTTGTGCCGGGGGTCATGATTGACTGACGGGGTACAGGAAGTAAGGTTTTCAATCCCCTCTGTATCTCCCCCAGGCTTGATGCAATCGCAAGAAGTCGTCCGCTGACATTAGAAGTTCCCCTCTCCCGCCGGGAGAGGGTTAGGGTG
>CAZTDD010000045.1:34364-45780 GCA_964612675.1 uncultured bacterium | reverse complement strand
TTCTGTCGATTCTGTATGTTAGATTGAACTAAATACGCGCCTTAGAAAACTCAGGATATAATCGGTAGATCAACAGTACGAGAAAGCAATTGCCGATAACGGGAGGGTAGACGCTCTTTTTGGGGAGTTCCAGCCAGAACGACAGCGCGAGCAACATCAAACACGCCTCCATAATCAGCATTTTTGGATAAAATACTTTTGCGACCAAGGGAGTCGCCTGCGGTTTAGGAGAGGCCAAGTGACGCAGCGCCAGAGTGGCCTAGACAACGTTGACCGTTCCCGGCCAGTCGTAGTCCATCAGGGGATACCACCACGGGATAAGCGAAATGTCTCTGACCAGGTGAGCAAAATGGCCGACGGCCCACGCGAGCCCGATCTTGATATCGCGAAATGCTTCCGCTACAACAACTGAAATCAAAACCGGAATACCGTACATATAGGTTCGGCCATAGGGCACAACATGCAGCACATCCGCCAGGAATTTGTCAATCACGTCGGGCGGGAAGCTGGCAACCTCGCTCACCATAAGACTAAGGCCACTTATCGTTCTGACAACGAAACCGAACGCGAGACGTCCTGGGTCTGGGTACAAAAGAGAGAATTGAGACTCACCGAATTCCCAGCGATGAATCGCCGGGCGCCATCCGCTCGGAGCGCTCGACTTCGACGTCCGAACGGTCGAGTTCGACGCTAACCGCCATTTGAAACATCTCGACATTCAACAAAAGGCGATAACGCCCCCGTACCTGACGCACCACACCGACCGCTCCCTCCATCGGCCCGGTCCGAATCCGCAGCTTCTGACCCACCGCGATAGTCTGGACCAGATCAAGCGGTGCACCCGACGTAACCGCCTGCCAGACCTGAGCCATGTCACGTACAAAACCCTCTTGATCGAGAACCGGCAGCACATGCACCAGGCGGCCGGTCTCACACAGTTTGTATTTTCCCTCATCGCGGTCCACAAACGGGAGATAGCTCGAAAAGAGCGGCACAATGCTTTTGCGCGGCTTGTTGTTGTCTCGCCGACGCGAACGTTTTTCGTATAGCGGGAGAAAGTATGCCACCCCCATCCGTTGACAATCGCGCGCTAAAGCCTTCTCATTCCGTGGCTTGGTATAAGCCACACGCCAACACCCGAGGTCCTGCTCAAGGGACCGATCCATGGGCCAGCGAATAGTATGCCCTTTTACATATGATGGGAAAAGATCCGGCTTCATCGAGACTCCCCTGTGCAAACATCAAGTAAAGTAAACCGTTATCCGTTCTCCCTGACAAGTGGTCCTGCATTTATATGAAATAGCCTAGTCAATTCGGATGTCTCAGAGAGTGCTTTGAGACACAGATGTTGCTCGACCCATCACATAAATGGCCCCCGGTTCCAGGAGCAGATCGTCGAGGATGTTGACATCGTGAACCTTCCCATGAGTTATAATGACAACGCTGGGTAGGTGTCCGCGCAAATCCAGTAGCGTGTGAAGTCGGACGGTTCCCTTGCTTTTTCGAAAGATGGCCCAAGGAAAAAGCGACAGACACAAGTTGAAAGTTGTTGAATCCAGCGCGCAACCGATGCTCCGCATTCGAGATCCAGGCCCTCATGGCCCATAGCTCCGTCCAGGTGAGCGAACGCTACATCCACATCGACGGAGGAAAGGGCCTTCGACAAGCCGTCGAGTCATTGATGGTCGCGCCGACACTGCTTGCTGGTGAAGTGGGCGCGGGAGATGCCCAGGAGAGATGATCGGAATAGTGGACGCGAACAAGAGAGTTTGTGCCTTTCGAGGGAACAATCGGAACAACAATGCCTTAAATATCAGTATCTTGATATCAGCTGTGCCATTTTGTCATAGGAGAATTCTCCTATAAAAATTGGGGGATTTTCCCGGCCACTTTGGGAATTTCCCCTATAGACAATGTGTGTCGCCGGTGCTATAGCTTTTTGAGTCATATTTGTGCTTAACCTTTGATCTGAAATGATCTGTTTCGTTCCAGATAAGAGGCAAGTGCTCGACGGGGCGACCTCAACAGAGTTCAGTCCGTGCTGATGAGCTTTGTGTTCTCAAGGAGGGGGAGAGTAGAATTGTGTGGTTAATTGTGGTCCCCATCTTTCGGCTTTTCCTTCTACTTCCCACCCGCTTGTTCCTGAGAACGAGACGGCTGTCTCCAGCACGAGACGGCATTGAGCAGCATTTTTCTTCCAAAACACGACCGATTTTCGCTGTATTCACGTCTAACAGACCAGAGGGGTTATCTACTTTGTAACAGAGGAAGCAGTCTGGGCCTTAAAAACAACATCTTCGGCTGAGCTGTAGCGGGCACGCCGAAGATGCTGCCACCTACAACAGCTATCAGTGGGCTAGTTGTGCCTGGAGTCCTGACGGGACAGAGATTTTCCTTGGACCGCACAACTCGGGCGTTGTCGTACAATTTGACGTAAGCGATCCCTCGACTCCTGTGCAGGTGTTCTCAACCGGGCAACCCAGTAGCATCTCGACTCTCGACGTGACACCTGATGGACAAAGCTTCTTGTGTGGCGGTTGGCTTTCGGGTAGCGCTCGTCTTATTGATATCACAACTGGGAACGAGATTAGGGCCTTTGGGCCCCATGCCGAATATGTTCAGGGTCGGTTGTCATCGAATGGGCTCTATTACGCAGCGGGAGACGGTACCGGAGTCAGTCGGATTTGGGACGTATCTTCAGGGAGTCTTCTTGAGCAATACAACGGTCAAGCAGACAACGTGGCTACACCTGCTCTATCTCCTGACTGTAGGTGTATTCTCACAGGCGGGATTGATCATTATGTTCGCATTTGGGAAACGGGCCTACCTTTGTGTCCGACACCCACGCCGGAGCCGGAATGGCAGCGTGTTGCTGATATGCCAACGACTCGCGAACTAGCCGGGATTGCTGTTCATGGCGAGAAGATCTTTGTCGCCGGAGGAATCACCAAAGGAAACACGTACATTCCCACTGTCGAGCGGTACGATCCGTCCGTTCATACATGGGACTCCGCTGTTGCCGATCTTCCCGAAGCTCGCTTTGGCATCGCCTGCACTACCGCGGATGACAACATTTATGCGATGGGCGGAGCTAACAGCGCGGGGTCCAGTCCGACAGACTCCCTGTTCGCATATGATGTCACTTCCAATTCGTGGTCTTCTGATCACAACCTCCCCGTAGCGATGCACGGTGCAAGCGCTGTGACGGTGAACGGCATGATCTATGTGGGGGGAAGCTACCAACAGCCAGGGTTTTTCTACTCGTTAGATCCCACAACCTGGACTTGGCACCCGCTCACGAATATGGCATCGGGAGAACATTTCCAACCGATTGCTGAGATCGATGGAGAACTATACCTTGTCGGGCAATTCGGCGATCTCCGTGTGTATGACATCGCCACAGACTCTTGGGATGATTCCGGGGAAGACGTACCAGCTGAATACTCTGATGGTATTGGAGCACCCCAGGGCGCTACGGACGGAGAGTACTTCTACATCGTTCGCGGTGACGGGACCACAATGTCGCTTCTAATGTACAACCCCGCAACGAATTCATGGAAGATTCTAAAGCATCTGGATGAGTATCGTTACAAAGGATCGATGGCGTACTTAAACGGTTGGCTCTACTACATCGGCGGCCAGACAGCAGCTACTCAGGCGGACGGGAACGATCGATCTAAAAAGGTCGAGAGAATCTATGTTCCTGCCCTGTTGACAAAGACTCTGACCCTTGAACCCTCGACGACCAGCGTCCATCGAGGCGAAGAGGTTGGATTGACTGTGAATATATCTGATGCAGATGGTATCGTGGGATACCGGGTGGCTCTGGATTACGATTGGAGCAGGCTCACCTACTGCACAGGTTCGGCGTCGAAAACCGGCACATCGACTGAAACCGGCTGGTCGGGGATTACAGTCAATGATGCGACGCCCTCGCAGGTGATTTTCACCTGTGCCAGCGCGGCAGATCCGCTATCCGCAGGACCGGGGACGCTTCTCAAATTCCGGATTCTCGTCAACAACACGCTGCCCGACTATGAAAACATCAGCATCTCCTTCGACGCGCTGACAAGCATCAATGAAGACGATATCGAAGTGACCACGCAGAGCTGGGAAACCATTGTCTACGGACCCAATAATCCTCCCTCATTTACCGGCGGTCCGAGTCAAGTCGTGTCCGAGGATTGCGGACCGCAAGTGGTGCCGAACTGGGCAACGAATATCTCCGCAGGTCCGGCTTATGAGGCAACACAGTCGGTCCATTTCTATGCTTGGATGACCAACGCGAGTTTACTCTGTACGACGCCGACAATCAGTGCCACCGGTACGTTGTCTTACGAGCCCGCACCCGACATGAACGGGTCCGCGACGGTGGGAATCGTCTTACTCGATGACGGCGGCACGGCCAACGGTGGGATAAACAGTTCGACATCCTACTGGTTCACCATCACAGTCGATCCCATCAACGACGAGCCGACGCTCGATCCGATACCCGATCCACCTGCGATCAATGAAGACGCGGGTGAACAAGTTGTGAATCTGACAGGCATCGGTGACGGGGATCCGGAACTGAGCCAGACGCTCGTTGTGTCGGCCAGTTCCAGCAATCTTGCTTTGATTCCGGGAGTGACTGTCACCTATACGTCACCGAACAGCACAGGGAACCTGAGCTATAAGCCGTTGCCGGATGCGAACGGGACAGCGGTGATCACAGTGAAAGTCCAAGACAACGGCAGCGGCATACCACCAAACGACAACGAGATCATTCGCACATTCACTGTAAATGTGAATCCGGTCAACGATCCACCGACGCTCGACGCAATCCCCGACCCGGCTCCGATCCTAGAGGACGCGACGGAGCAGGTAATTTCGCTGACAGGTATCGATGACGGAGACCCGGAGCTAAGCCAGTCACTTGTGGTGTCCGCATCGTCAAGCAATCTGGCTTTGATTCCGAGCGTTTCCGTAGAATATTCATCACCGGCCAGTTCGGGACTATTAAAATACGCGCCTGCAGCAAATGCGAATGGAACGGCAACGATCTTCGTTGTAGTCGAGGACAATGGCGGCAATATCTATCCCGATATCAATGCGACGGGGGACGTATTTATTGTTTCCGTATCGCCGGTGAACGATGCGCCGTCGTTTGTGATGGGTGCGACGATTGAGATATTAAACGCGACCGGTGCGCCGGAAACGTTTCCAAATTGGGCGACAAATGTCTCGCCCGGTCCTCCGGATGAATCGGGGCAAGGCGTTTCGTTTAACACCTCCAACAACCAACCTGGATCATTCAGTGTCCAACCTGCGATTGACCCATCGGGGACATTGACATTCACACCCGCCGCTGATGCGCATGGCGTGATCGAGGTCTCGGCCACGCTGCAAGATACGGGTGGAACAGCGTACGGTGGAATCGACACTTCTGCGCCTCAGACGTTCAATATTTGGATGTTTGCTCCGTATTTATGGGGCGATTTGAATGCGAATATGAAAGCGGGTGCGGTGGATGCCTCATTGCTTCTGCGATTCGATGCGTCACTGATTGATTCGTTCCCGGGCTATCCGGTCGCGGAGTATCCCGAGTATTATCCCGATCCGTCGCAGCCGTGGACTTCGTTCCCGTGGGCGGCGGATGTGAATTGGGACGGCACAGCGGGGACGATGGATGCCTCGTACTTGCTTCAGTACTACGCGTTCTTGATTCCTCAGTTGCCGGCGGATACGAATGGCGATGATTGGGGACCGGACGATTGGTCGCCATCGTGGGGGAAGACGGGTAAGAAAACCATCTCAGCGTTGTTCTCACCACCTGCGCGCTCCGCAGACGAATCCTCTGTTGCAGTCGCCGACTCACCGCGTCGTTTGTGGGCGCAAGTCGATCGGGATGGTTCGTCGTGGGTCGTCACGTTCTCGATTGACCACGCGGAAGACTTGAGCGGCGTTCGTTTGGCTCTGCAATACGATCCGGATTATGTCCGTGTTCAGGAAACGCAGACCAAGTGGTTGGTGCCGGGTGGCCTGTTGGTGACGAACAATGTGGTTCCGGGCCGCTTCATCGTTGCGGGATCATTAACCGTTCCGCTAACAGGCGGTCCAAGCGATTTGCTTGAGATCCGTTTCGAGCGCGTTAGCGGCAGCGACTCGCTGCTGGTGATCGTCGACCAGGAAATCACCGAGCTCAACGAAGGCTATTTCCCATTAGCCAATAATTCCATCACCGAAATCGATCTGCTTCATCCACCGACGGCTGTGGATGAGTGGATGATTTGGTGGTAATGAGAGCGAATATGATCCAGGAGTTCAACTCCTGGACCAACACGATAGTGAGTGTTCAACGTTGAGTCCAGAGTTGAGGGAACCCGATGTTGGCGACAATGAGACCGTTGGCAAGAAGATTCGGTTTTTGGGCAATCATCTCGGTTGCGTTTCCTTCTGCCGTATTAGGCGACCCGAGGATACTCTCGCTTCCGGATCTAGCAGCTGCACCGGGTGAAATAGTCGCCGTCAGCGTGAGTGTCAGTGGCGGGAGCGATGTAATCGGTTTTCGTGTGGTTCTCGATCTGCCGAATACATCACCGGAGTATCCGTTGGAGTATGTAACCGGAAGCGTTTCTGTTAACGGGACGCTTGCGGAAGGGTGGACAGTGGTCGAAAACGACGCCTCTACGATCAGCGAAGGTCATCGGTTTCCCGGTACGGTCCTGGTGAGTGGCGCGGGCTTCGCGCCATTAGAGGACGCAGGGACGTTCATGACGTTCCAGCTGCGAATCAAGGAGAATGCCGAGCCGCAGATCGTCCCGCTGAATTTCAAGACAACAGGTCCAAAAGTGTCGAGCTTGAATGACGGCACCATCCCTGTGGAACTGGACCACGGCTCAATTGAAATCACGGAACCCGGTACACCGACTCCTACACCGACGGATACTGTGACTCCCACAACGACTCCAACGGATACGGTCACGCCGACCGAGACGGTGACGCCTACGGAGACTCCGACGGGCACCGTCACAGCGACATCAAGTCCAACGCCGACTGAGACTCCGACGCCGACCCAAACCGCGACATTCACAGCCACTTCTACACCTACAGACACGCCGACAGCGACACCGACTCCGGAGACAATCGTTACGGTCACCGACAACGAGGATTCTACCGTTGACCTAAGCAACGGTCAGGATCACGATCCAGCCAATGCGCGTGAATTGGTTATTCGATGGGATTTTGAAGCCGTGGGGATCGAACCGAACGACCTGCGGGACGTTCATATTTACGTGCAAGTCGACGGTGGCGGATACGCTTTCCTTGGCCGTACGGCGAACAAACACGCCGACCATTTTGTATGGAACAAATATGCGCGACATGTGGCGCGGCCGTTCCGGGACGGTCCCGAGTTTGGACATTCCTATGAATTCCAAGTGTTCGGGGTCAAGAAATCCGGTTCTCCGCCGACGTACGGCCCTTTCACAAACGACGGTCCGGTGGAATTCCTCCCGGCGATTACTGTGACGGATACGGTGCTGACCTTTGATGACCTGAGTAATGGACAGGACCATGATCCGGCAGACGCGCGGGATCTTGTGATTCGCTGGACATTTGATCCCTGGGATCTGGATCAGAACAACGTAAATGATTTCCATGTTTATGTGCGAATTGACGGCAGGGGACCGTACCTGTATCTAGGCCGAACCGCGGACGGAGATGCTTCATTCCTGGAATGGAAAGAAGGGACGCCCCATCTGGGTTTTGCTTTCCGAGACGGTCCGGAGTTCGACACGAGCTACGAGTTTCGTGTGTACGGTGTTAAGAAGAGCGGGTTTCCATTCTGGTACGGTCCCTACGAGAACGCTGGTCCGGTTGAATTTCTCTCGGGAGAAGACCCGACACCGACGCCAACACCGACATCCACCTCCACACCAACAAACACACCGACGGCTGTTCCGTCCACGTTGGTTACTGTGACAGACAATACGGATTCAACCGCTGATATCAGCAATCTGTTGGACCACGATTCTGCAAACAACCGGGAGATGGTGATCCGCTGGGACCTCCAGGAGGCGGGCATTAATCCAAGCGACTTGAAAGACGTTCATGTTTATGTGCGAATCGACCAAGCCGGGGATTTTCTTTACCTGGGCCGTCCGGTCAACAAGTGGGTACAGGGATTGGTGTGGAGGGAACATAACGGTCATGTGGCCCCCGGTTTCCGCGACGGTCCTGAGTTCTGGCACAGGTATGAATTTCGGGTGTATCCGTTGAAGAAGACAGACGATCCTCCCGGCTACGGTTTTTTCGAGAATGCCGGTCCGGTCGAGTTTGTGCCGGCTGTTACGGTAACCGATACGATCATGTCCACAGCCGATTTGAGCAATGGCCAGGATTACGATGGGGAGGACGAGCGGGATTTGGTGATTCGGTGGACGTTCGATCCATGGGATTTCGATCAAGGGAGTGTGACGGATTACCATGTTTTTGTGCGCGAAGACGAACGAGGGATATATCAATTCTTGGGACGAACAGGAACGGGTTCCGCGAATCATTTGGAATGGAAAGAAGACGGTGCCCACATTGCATTTGCGTACCAGAACGGACCGGAATTCGGAACCATATACTCGTTCCGTGTGTATGCAATCCGTGGCAATGCGTTCCCATTCTATTTCGGACCCTTCGACCATGCGGGACCTGTTGAGTTTTTGGAGGGAATCGATCCCACACCAACACCGACTGAGTTGGTCCGAGAAACGCCTACGTCGACAGTCACCCCGACATGGACACCAACACCGAGTTTGACACCCACACCGACACCGAATGAAATCACCGTAACCGGCAAGATCAGAAGTTTGTTCGGGGGACGACCGATCGAGGGGGCTGTAGTTACGATCGGTGACGTATCCGAGGAGACCAACGAGGAAGGTGAATATGAAGTTGTGCTGCCGAGGCCAGACACATACGAAGTTCGTGTTCAGGCTTCCGGCTGGGCGGAATTCACTACTACGTTGACCTTATCCCGATCCCAACATTTCAACGTTCGGCTGCGGCCGGCTCCTCCCACACCGACACCTACGCCGATACGTGATGTCTTTAGTGTATACGGGTATGTCTATGACGAGGATACATTTGCAGCCGTTGTCGATGCGGTTGTGGAGATCGCCGGCTTGTCGAGCCAAACGGACATCAACGGTTTCTTCTTCATCGGGAACGTGCCGGAAGGAGAGCACGACGTTCGGATTGAAGCGGAAGGGTATGAGGAGTACGAAGAAGACCACGAGATAGAAGAAAACGTTGAATTGATCATCCCGCTTGAAGCGGAAGGCTGACCAGGGCTCAAGATCGCCCGATGGAGGAACAATTCAAATTGGAGAAAGTCCTAACTGTAATGCAATGGACAAGAGGCGGAAAATAGGTATATTTTGAATCATAAAGATGGCTAAACATAATATTCTGTGTAAACGTCAAATCGCGAACGGGTCTTATCAAGTCCGCTCCCTCTCTCCCCAAAAAAGAACCAGAATAGGAAAAGCTTTCACGCCTTCGCTACCCGATCCCCTGGGAAAAGCGTCATCTGACGAGTCTTGAGAGATCACCGCGTAGTTGACTCCAACCAACGGACCTTTCGGGCTTTCCAATGTATAAGACCCGATATCCTGACGTTGTTTGGGACGAAACCCTCATCAGCAGTCTCCCGGCGGTACCGCCTAATCATGCGGTATAAAGTTCACGTATCTGTGCATTTGGTCTACAATCTTGTTAATCCCTCTGCCTAGGATTCAAGCATCTTGAGAGGGCGCAATGGGGTCTGAGCCTCTAGCAGACCAAATCGTCGGTGAGATTGATAAAGTCAGGGAGCTTTATCATCGCCTTGTGCTTGTTGTGGCCCCGTCCGGAGCGGGAAAGACTGCTGCGCTCCAAGATGTGCACAACCTCACTGAAGCACCGCTGAGAGTAAACGTCGCTACGTATCATGTTGTTCGCCATTTTCACGATGTGACGGAATTGCAGATGGGGAATCATTAGCACAGTTCCCTGATTGTCGGGGGCGTCCAGTTGTCGATACTGGACGTGTGCGCGTGTCTTGCGTAACCGATCCCGAAAATGGCGCATCGCGGTTAAGAAATAAGCGATACGCGCTTTGTGAGACCATACTTTGGTCGATTCTTCGGCGACTTCAGTTATCCAAACCGCATCGGATTGTGGATCCAACCCTTCGAGGGCAGAGGATTGGCTGTCCAGCTGGTCTCCGAATACGAGAATTAAATTTCGGACTTTCTTGTGGTTTTCTTTTCGGTGTCGTGGGCGCTTGTTTGGTGTCATTTGGAATGTGGTGTGCGGACCGTTGTCACCCGCCTCAGTTTTGACATTCGGGGCAGAAATAGGTAGCCCGTTTATGTCGTCCCTGGCGAAACATGATAATTGTTGAACCACAGCGGAAGCAGGGCTTCCCCGTGCGCCGGTAGACCCAGTTTCGCACACTCCCATCTTGCAGCGATGCGGGGAGTGTTGTAATGGCCCCGAATTCCCTAGCGCCTCGCTGCATCAGGGGGATTGTCGCATTCCAGAGTTTCTCGACGAGTGCGCGGGAGAGATTACCCACCGGATTTCTCGGATCGATGCCCGCCAGAAAGAGGCCTTCCGATTTGTAGACGTTGCCGATGCCGGCGACGATTCGCTGGTCCAGTATGGCATCGCCGATTTCTCGCCGGAGACACAGCTGGAGTCGTTTCCACGCCTCATCCGAATCGAAATCTTTTGCTAGAAGATCCGGTCCGAGCGCACCGATTGTCTTGTGTCTTTCGAGCGAATCGGGTTCCAGGAGTTCCACGACCGGCCCGTTGAGAAATACCGCCTCGAAACCTCCTGTCCGCAGACGAAGCCAAACATCACCGTTACGCCACTTTTCTATTTTCTCCGGGGATCCCATCCTCCATCGGCCAACCATGCCCGCGTGGCAATGGATGACGGTGTTCTGACTCGTGTGCAGGAGCAGATGTTTTCCACGAGTTTCGATCCGGGTCACACGCTCTCCAACCAGTGCCCAGGGGCATTGAGCCATTTGCCCGGGTATTTCCACAATGTCGAGTGGTTTGCCGAGCAGGGGGCGCAGGCGTTTCGCCCAACGTAAAAGGGTGTGGCCTTCGGCCATGCGGTGATTTCCTTTCGCCTCGGTCTTCTTATCATCGGTGCTCCCGAATAAAATACCACCCCGATGGATGGAATCCGAGATTAGATGGAAGCCGAGATTCAGGAGGCGGTAGGGTTGCGGGAATGTGAGGACGAGATCGATACGTTTTAGTGCCAGAAAAGAGACTGAAACACGAAGGAGGCATGCAAGCGCGCGAAAAGAAGAAGAGAAAGAGGGGGAGTTGAACAGATCGCCACGCTTCGCTCCTATGAAGACGCCTGCGAATCGTCATTCCGA
>CAZTDD010000045.1:0-34264 GCA_964612675.1 uncultured bacterium | reverse complement strand
GGAGCGAAGCGACGTGGGAATCTCCCTGTAGGGGCACGCAACAAAGAGATCGCCACGCTTCGCCCCTATGAAGACGCCTGCGAATCGTCATTCCGAGGAGCGAAGCGACGTGGGAATCTCCCTGTAGGGGCACGCAACAAAGAGATCGCCATACTTCGCTCGCGATGACGGTAAACGAGACCGTGTTTTCTTTCACAAGCCAGCGGCGCCGACGGGCCGGCGCCCGCGATGAGGGGGATAGTGGCTGGTTCTGGCGGGTAGCGGTTCACAAGCACAGAAGCCTTGTAGGCGGCGGGGATTTTGGGAACCTGTACATAGCAGAGACATGTTATTCCAGCAGAAAACCAATCGCGGCGTGTGCGGCGAATCTGGATTGGCGGTCTCGCCGCGGTCTGGACAAATCGCTGCTGGTGACGCTGGCCTTCTGTGAATGGGTCGGCTCTCGGTTGAATCTGATTCTGACCGGACCGACGGGTGTCGGCAGAACGTACTTGGCGTGTGCCCTGGGACAGAAGGCTTGCCGGGAAGGATATTCGGTGGAGTATCACCGAGTTCCCCGGCTGTTTCCGGAATTGGGGCTGGCCAAAGGGGATGGCCGGTATGGCACGCTCCTGCGCCGGTTCGCGCGAACGGATTTGCTGATTCTGGACGATTGGGGACTGTATCCATTCACCGATGAATCCCGCCGGGATCTCCTGGAGATTTTGGAGGATCGATGCGGGAAACGGTCTACGTTGGTTACCGGACAGTTGCCGATTGACCAGTGGCATCAGGCCATCGGCGATCCCACACTGGCGGATGCCATCCTGGATCGGATTGTTCATGACGCCTACAAAATCAATCTCCAAGGCGAATCCATGCGGAAACGGAAAGCCAAGATCCAACACGACACAGAAAAGAAAAATCCCCCTGAAAAGGACCCATCAGGGAAAACGAGGAGGTGAGAAACCGGATGACCCGGTCGTGTGCAACTCCAGTCGCCCTACGGGGTCCTTCCGTTGTACACGACCACCTGTTGCACGAAGGTTGTCAATCACAATGAACATTTCGTATCATGAAGCGTGCCCAGCTTTGCGGACCCCAGAAGGGTGGCCGGAATCCCTCGGAACCGCCGGCCGTTTTCCTTCGGAATAACCGGCCGAATTCATCGGAATGCGCAAACGTGTCTTGAAACGCCAACAAAGTCAACCAAGAACGCGGTTCCAACGGCCCTATTGGCAGTCTTGTGGGGCTGGGGACGTGGCCAGTTTACGGGGCTTCGCTACCAGCGGGATATTTGAATCATCTATAGATATTTCCGCGATGTCCTAACTTGAGCACCAGGACCCTGAGAATATCGTCGTCGATCTCATAGATCACCCGATAGGAACCGCTCCGGATGCGGTAGGTCCCGGGATCGCTCTTGTATGGTATACAGCCAGGTGGACGGGGGTTATCGCGGAAAGCGTCGATGTCCGCCTTCAGTCGTTTCTGAATATTACGGGGAAGTTTCCTGAACTGTCGAGCCGCTTTCGACGAGTATTCTATGCGGTATGCCACGACCAGAACCTACAAGCCAAGCTCAGCCATCAAATCTTCATGCGAGACTGTGCCGTTCTTTGCGATGTCCGCCTTTATTTTACGGATGTCCCGTAGATCCTCTTCCTCTTCTTCGGGTGTGAGGATAGTGGGATCATCGTCCTCGAAATCATTGTAAGCAGGTTCTGGGTTCATGGCCTTTATCTCCTACTTTCAGTATGGGGTACTCAGGCTTGTTTGTCAAATCGCATTGTTCCGGAGAAACGTGTCATGCACTGTCGGCGAGCGTCGACCGGCCTTTAAGGGCTGCGAGTCGTCATCTCCACTTCACGTTCTTGACCATCTCCGCTTGGATCTCGGGCGTCACCTTCATGTACATCGACATCGTGACGTACACCGAAGCGTGTCCAAGACGCGCGGAAATGACCGGGATCGGGACACCTTGCTGAAGCAGGTGAATCGCGAGACCGTGACGAAACTTGTGCGGATGGATGTCGAGTAGTCCGGCCTCCTCGGCATACTGCTTGAGCATTTTGTATGCGTAGAACCGCGTGAAGCCAAATAGATCTCCCATTATCTCGAAATCAGCGATGAAACAGCTCAGGTCCAGCAGCAACCCTTCATCGAGCGAGACCACCGTCGGACGCTTGACCTTCTTCATGTCGATCCGGACACGGCGCTGTGTGAAATCGACGGCGGACACCGGTAACCGACAGAGATCGTCGACGCGGGCTCCGGTGGACCACAAGAGGTCGAGAAAGAGCGTGTGACGACGCTCGTAGAAGCGGCTCTTGGGTGTTCGTTTCTGAGACCAGTGTTCTTGCACGGTGTCGCGCAGACGTTGATATTCATTCAGCGTGATATGCGGGGGCAGTTGATCTACACGGGTCGATAGCAAAGCGGTGGATTGTGCGACGGCGGGAACGTTGTTCATCGGTACACACCTTTATGTTCTGTGTAGTATTTCGCCTGTTTTGACGGCGAATCGCTTGAAAAACGGCTTTTTCAAGGCTCTCGAAGCTGAAAAAATACACATTTCAGTAGGAAATGTTGACTGAAAAATTCGAGCAAAATCGGCCACGATCTCAGTCCAGCATTTCGCCCGATTCGATGGCTTCCAGCATCGCGCGAAGGCTATTCCGATGTTTCTTGGCAAGCGCGATGTAGGCATTGAGCGGCTTCCCGTCGAGACCTTCACGTTCGGCGATCTCTTTTGCTCGTTGCGCAAACGGTTCGGCAAGGTTCCGTCGTGACAATTCCAGTTTGACGCAGCGGTTAACCAAGGGCTGAGCATCGCCGAAGTCTTCAAAGAGAAGGTTCTGACCTTCGCAAGTGGTCGTGAAAATGACGACCACGTGTTTCGGCAAGCGTTCCAGCATAACGAGCAAGTGACGGATGGATTGTTTCTTGAGGCCGTGGGCTTCGTTCACCAAGTAGGCACGTCCGCATTTATCGGTTGCCGATAGACCAAGGTGCGCCATTTCGTATTCGAGGTCTTTGAGCCTGGCGGGTGTCAGCATCTCAGCGTCCAGTTCCGTCGTGTTCCACGTTTCGGCGATCTGTGCGGCGATGATCCTGCCGATAGTGGTTTTCCCGGTTCCGGTCTGACCGGAAATCCAATAGGCACGTCCCGACAAGCCACGACGGGCGATGGTCTCGATTTTCTGAATGATCTTGTCTTGTCCTACGACGTGACTGAACTCTCTCGGACGGTATTGCTCGGACAGGACTTGTGCGGTACATTGAGCGGTAGCCATGATCAAATCTCCTTTGCAGATTTGGAATGGTAAGAACCGTCACGGTGTTTGCGGCACCGTGGCGGCTCGTTATTTACGGTCTTCCTCAGTTAGTTCTTCAAGCATTTGATTCAGGAGAACCTGAGCGGCGGGATTCGGTTCCCGGGAACCGTCAATCCAACGTTGAACGCTTCCCGGTGCGATATTCCATCCGTGTTCGGTTATCCATTCAACGATCTCGGTGACTGAGCGTTTGCGTGCGCCCCAGTCGAACGGACGTTCTCCACGACGTTCGGCTAGGCGGTTGAGTATTTGTCGGAGTGTCTTCATCATGAAATGCCTCTAAAAATCAAGATATACTGTCGGAGTATAATTGTCAAGCATTTCTTTTAATTATTTTCGAGGGGCGTGTTATTTGAGTATTGTTTGTGGCTTGTGTGACGGCTATTTCGAGGGTTTCAACGACGGAAAAACAAGAAGAAAATAGCAGGTAAACGACGGTCAAACGACACCATTCTTCCATGTCATTTCGATTCGAGGGGACCCCATCGACTCGCAGAAACGCCCAAAACGAAGCCCCCGTCCCAGTCAAGTGGTAGGACTTATGTGCGACGTCGAGAGAGGCAATTTCTGTTAAGACCGTCGGGGACCCATCGGCTCAGAATCTTTACCAGACCCCCCGGGCGTTCGCTCTCAGGTACCTCTACTTATCTCGCGCCGGTCGGAGAGACGTTTTTTTTTTGAAGCCAGAGGGACCCATCGCGGATTTCTTAACCACACCCCCACCCCGTCGGGTCCCATCCAGGTACTACTATAGTCGGCCCGAAATAAAATGAATTTTTCTGGCTTGATCCACTTGGTGGAAATACGTTTTAGGGCTTCAGTGACGTTTTCTCACGCGAAAAGGAGCCAGCGTTCTTCACAGAACATGACTACATGACCTTGATAGCGCAGATGAGCGGCGGACTCGCCTCTCGTCTTCTGTTCAGTCAAATATCAAGTCGGAAAGCTAGTTCCTTGGCTGCTGATTCCGGAAATGGGATACGGTTGGCCAGTTTTTCCGTTGTCTTGGCATCGACCTTGTATTTCTCTCCCATAACCACACTAAACCATCGTTCGCGATCCATCACAACACGGTACATTTTTTCATCCTGAGTTTTGGCGATATACGGCATATAGACGGTTATGGGACTTGGACTCTTGCAACGTTCAACCTTTGCGCCGATCCGGTCAACTCTTCCTGTTCGTTGCTCCAGCGTACTCGGATTCCAACATAAATCGTGATGAATCACGTAGCGGCAATTCAGATGCAGATCGACTCCTTCCGCCATAACACTGCTCGCAATGAGTATCTCCGGATAGAACGGCGTATTGAACGCCAACATCAGTTTCTGTCGTGTCTCCGACTTCGTGCTTCCATTGACCAAGCGAACGTTTGGGACGAGCCTCTCAGCGGTATCGCCCTGAAGTTCGTCAGTCGTAAATGCCTGTAACGCCTCGGCTCCTCGATATGTTCCCGTCTGGATTTGCGTGAGTGCGTCGATGTACCTTTGACGATCCCTTTCCCCACATCTCTCAACCAGAAACTTGAAGAAATCCCGCAGAAGATGTCGCAACGTGAGCCCGGACTGATCGGGCTTATCCATCGCTTCATTCATGGAGTCCGACGTTAGTCTCTCTTGGCCCAGTTGAAAGAAACGAACGAGAAATGACGGGGTGCGCACGTATCTACGGATGATTCTGGTCAACGCCTCCTTGTGTCGGCGGAGCGGCGGAAAGCCCTCTATGAGCTCGGATACATTCTGGTCACAAGCCCGGCGGATCGGAGAGTCTCGATCAAGAAATCGCTCCCCGATTCGAGCCAGTTCAGCCGAGACCTCCGAAGGTGGGCATCCAAGCTTGTTAGCCCCAAGTTGTTGGATTTCATTATTGATTGCCTCCGAGAGTCTCTGGCGAAGCATTCTGCCGGTGGTGACATAATGGCAAAACAGTACAACCTTTTCTCCATTTCTCCAAAGATCGACTACCCGCCGGATCGTTGCCGATACTTTGGGATGAGAAACCGAGCCGCGTACATCGCCACGTGAGAGAAGATCTTCCAGACGATCCAAATACCAGCAGATGGCGTCAGTAATCTCACTTTGTTCAATCTGATCGTCGTCCTGATCTGTTAATTGGAAAGTCTGCCCTGTTTCCTTTTTCCTATTCATCATCCTGGTGTGCAGGAAAGCCTCGTAACTTGAAGCAAGACCCTCCGCAAAAACAGGACGCGAATCCGGAGCATGGGACGTTGCTCTCGCAGCAAAAAGAAACGGGAGAACTACGTCGCCGGCCACGGCAATCCCGTCTTCTGTTTCCACCGTTTCACTTTCAAGGATCGCCTGTCCCACAAGCCTTCTTCTTCGCCCGACAGCATCGTGTGGTTTGGGAAGATAGCGTGGTTTGCGATGGCGGATCACCCATGGCTGCAGGTGTTGCTCCGCAGTTTTCATTTTTTCATGAGCACGAGAATACGCCTGGAGGACCTGTTGTGCTTCGGGGGTGAGATTCACGCTATTCTGAACCGCCTGCCACCATTCTCTTACGTCAGTGAACGATCTTCCGTTCGCTACAAGATCTTCGCAGCTTAATTGTCCCCAATATGTATCCAACGTCACCGACGCTTCCTGTGCAGCATCTAGAGCCTCTCGAAGATTTTCCAGCCGCTGAGAATAGCCTTTTCTGCCGCGCTTTGGAGCGAGTTCTCCTTCCCAGGAGATTCCACTGAAGCGTTCTAACACGGAACACAACTCTCCGTGGCCCAATTGAAAAGGTGTCGCCGTAAGAAACAACATACGTTCAAAAACGCCCCCCAGCGGGCCGCGAGTGATTTCCTCGGCATCATCGTGTGCGTCCGGTATTTGGAACAGCGAAGCAAGCTGAGTTTTTGGGTTCTTCAGATGGTGAGCTTCATCGAGGATCAGTAGCGGCAGTCGTATTCGCAATAAACCGACACATTCTTTCCATAGAAAACGAATTTCTGCTGTAATTGCGTGTCTGGCTTCCTTGACCCTCTGATCGAAAGATTTCGACTGCCTGACGGGAATCTTCTGGAGGCATTCCCATATTGAATTTGTGTTCAGGTGACGCAACGACTCACATACAGCTCGCGGTACTGGGTCATCGTCCGTGTCCGGATTGTCGTCGCGTTCTGGATCAATCCCCCAACGATGGAGAACCTGCAACCATTGGGCCGGATGTGTCTTTAGCAAATCCTGCCAGATTCCTTTGCCGTTTTTCTCGACCCACGTTATCCGTAGCAGTTTTCCAAGAATTCTACTCAGTGCTTTTCTAAGCCGATCTACACCCCATCTCCCATGCAACGCCTGATAGATCAATGCCAATTTCACCCATTCGTCAGATAATCCTCGGCTCATAGCGCCATGCGTGACAAACAGGATTTGTTTTCTGCGCTCCGGGGGATCGTCGAGAAGCTTAAGGAATTCGACAGCGCGCTCTGCCTTCCCGTAGCGTAGATTCTCGGTGATATCCGATATGCGGAATAGATCCTCTTCAAAATTGCCAAGGCCGAGACCACCGACAAAACCGCAACGGAATTCGGGTGCGAGCAACGGCCATTCCTCCAGACTTCTACCTCGTTCGACTGAAGCGTCAAATGAACGTTGATTTGCAGGTGACGGTTTCTATATTCCCGGCAAAGGTGGAGACTATTATCGACACTGTCACACACCTGGATTCATCAGCTTTCGATGCCTTGGCGGGCCAAGACGTTCCTCTCGTAGTAATGCTTGACCTCACGCATCTCGGTCACCAGATCGGCGCGTTCGATCAGGCGTGGATCGGCGCGGCGTCCGGTAAAAACCAGTTCCACGTGTTCCGGTTTGAGATCGATCAGTTCCAACAAATCCTCCACTTTGAGCAATTTGAAGCAGGTGGCAATGTTTGCTTCGTCCAGTATGACCAATTGATATTCCCCCGATTGAATAATCTTTCGGACCTCTTCGTAGCCGTCTCGGGCCAGACGGTCGTCTTCCGCCGAAGATTCGCCGCGCAACCAGCAGCCTCGTCCGTATTGTCGACAGACGATTTGTCCCTCGAAGCGGTCGAGCGCTTCGATTTCACTGTAGCGACCGGACTTTACAAATTGAGCCATGAATACGCGGAGTCCCGCGCCGGCCGCTCGCACGGCTAAACCGATTGCCGCGGTCGTTTTGCCTTTGCCATTGCCGGTGTAAATTTGGACATAACCGTGTGTCAACGGTTCTTGGTGCTCTTTGATCATCTCGTGGGTTTCGTATTTCATTTGAATGCTCCGTTAGTTTTGTTTTCGGCGATTCATCTGGGTGAATCACCGGTCAATCAACGTATTCAGTATCCACTCCAATAGACAAAGCGCTCCCTGTGCACCGACTGTGCATTTGTCGACAACATCGATGTACCCGCGCGAGGGCAGAGCAATTTCGATACCCGAAGGGAGGGCGGAGGTGTTCTGGATTCTGGTCAAGGTTGCTCCATCTGCAAAGACACAATCCGCATCGCCAAAATCTAATGATTCCAAGGCGACGAGCCCCTGCCGCACGAAGAGTGAGCGGCGTAAGTCTTCCATCAGCGGGGAGTTGGGATCTAGAGGATCGATTGCTGTGGGAGTCATGCCCAGGTAGTCGTAAAGCCACTCTGAAAGCGGCAATGCGACAGATACAGGTGCTCGAATCGCAAAGGTTGCTCCCTTGGGAAGACCCGTCAGGGAATTAAGGCGTTTGATATGCATAACGGCGTGCGATCGGGTCTCGTCCAAAGAATTAATCGCAGCCTCCGGCGAGACGCCCGATGACTGGCAAACACCGCGCACCCATTGCTCGGTTCGATCGAAACCGATAGGCGCTCCCAGGCACGGACGAAGTGTTTTTAAGCCAAAATTGGATTCGCACCATGCCGAGAGACGATTCCCGTATTCATCGTGCACCATCACGTTATGTTTGGCAGATCGCAAGGTAGTCAGATCTTGGAGCGGTGTCCCTACGCAGAGTGTCGCTCCGACATGTACGCCGCAAAGCCCCAGGAGGCGTTTCAATTCGACGATGTTCCCCTTCCAATGTTTCTGGGCAATGGAAAGACCGATCAAGTTAACAGTCTGGGGCTCGACTCGAGTTGGAAGTGGTGCAAGTGTTTCGAGGGCTCGGATGACAGCCTCCTGGAAACCGCCTTCCATCGTGCCGGAGTAGCCCGTGGACTCGATCGCTACGCAGGGTATGTCCATCTTGGCGGCGCAAATCAAGTGGTCCAGATCGTCGCCAATGAGAGCCGCGCCGGGTGAATTGATGACCGCTATCAGGGAGTGCCCCTTCGCCGCAACCGCGGGAAGAATGCGTTCAAGTTTGGCCGATGCACCGAACACGTAATCGTCACCACCGAGGTAGGTAGCCGGAACACGCGGTTGTCCGAAGTAAAACTCATCGATGAAGCGCAAAGGATCATAGGAACTCTCGCGAGGCAACTGTCCCTCGGCGACAGCGCCATGATAGAACTTGCATCCCGTTGGGCCGTTGAGCAGCACTGCGGCATCAGGGATACCTTCAATCGCGAGGATTGCGCCGGTGAGGCTGTCTGGGTGCTGCAGAACGGTGAGTTGTTTCATGATGTTCGCCTCTCGCTTTCCGATTCGGCGCGCAGGAGGCGTGCTTCATCCCTTCGCCAGCCTTCCCGAATCGGTGCGCTCAGAAGTCGACACCAACGCTGAGCCAAAGCCAGACCTCCCAGGTGTCCGGTGTTCGGGCATAAGGGCACAGTGTCGTAATGTGTGATTTCGGGCAATCCGGGGGATTGGTAGTTGCCGAGACAGATGTCGGGCCGGAGGCGCTCGATATCCTCCGCACGGCGCTCAGGATTGTATCCGATTTCTGCCGTCAAGCGGTCGCTGTATCGTGTGCGATATTGTCCATCCTGCGAGTAATTCACGATGCCGACCTTCGCGATTTCCATGTCGAGGTCGAACGCCGTCTCCAGTATCCAATCCACGTCGTGATTGTAAGTCACAAGCATCAAACGTTTGCCTGCCAAGTAGGGGAGCAATTCGCGAACAGCCTCCTCGTATTCTCTGCGCATCCTGTCGAGGGCCGCATCGGCTTCTTGGTCACGATCGAAGAAACGGGCAATTTCAAGCATCCAGCGCTCGGTTTCGTGAAAACCCGACGGAAAGGGATTCCGAGCGAACACACAGCCGTAATTCTCGGACAGGTAGTCCCGTAGAACACGCCCGAGATGATCCAGATAGGCGGGTAGGTTCAGCGGCGCTCTGAGATAACTACGAAGCCGGTCAACCGTGGTTCGACGGACAAATCGACAATTTACGTGCAGCCCCAGCATCTCGATCAGCCGTTCCATTTCCCGAAAATTGAGGTCGGCATTGAGTGCGATGTTCTTCTCGGCCACGATGTTGACGTAATCATCCTCGGGCTTGACGCTTGAATCAATTAATTGTCCCGCTCCTTCCGTGCAGGCATTGATGATGCCCTGCAGATAGTCTCCCTCGATGTCGCCATCGGTGGAGATTCTCAAGATTGGTATTCTCGAATTCTCGACCTCGGCCACAGCCTGGTCCACATCATCCCCAATCACGCCTACCGGACAGGTAGTGACAACGAAAACGGTTTTGGGGTTTTGGTTGAGGATATCTTGCAGACATCCGTGCAACGTGTCCAAACCGCCACGAATCATCGTGGTGTCGGTCATTTCGGTGCTGATAAGTGCGGGAGCCACTTGTTCTTGAACATAAACTCCGTAACGTCGCAGCGAGGCAAGTCCGCTCGAAAGCATTGTGGTGGCGGCAATATGGGCGCAACTACGCGGTCCGTGAGCCAATACTGTCGCGTCGCGGATTTGAGTGAGAGTATTCACGGCGCCCGTAAAGGCGCAGCCGTGCAGCGGTTCCTTCGAGATTAGACTCTTGGAGAAATACCGGCGATGAGCGGATGCGGGGCCATCCTTCTTCTCTATAGGACTACCCCCTTTGGAGAGGTTTTCCGGATCTCTGCATGCATCGGTGGATGAGACGGGGAAAGAAGATCGTCCCAGGACCAGTCTTTCAAGTTCACAATCGTCCAGGGGATGGGGAGAACAAGACACTCCGGAGGAAATCTCCTTTGCAAGGCCCCTGAAAATCTCCACTATGTCACTGTCGGGGAAAGCCTCCACCAGTGTTTGTGCGCGATCCTCCGCTTTCTGAAAAGCTTTGTCGCGTGGAAGCACCGCCAGGATCGGCACTTCCGCCGCATCCGCAAATCGACGTATTGGCTGGATGCCCCCTTCACGCTCGCGCCGGTTGACGACAAGACCCACCGAACGCGGATCACCCTGCTCCATGTTGCGGACGGCGCGCAGGATGTTATTGGCGGCATAGATCGACATGAACTCCTCGGATGTGAGAATGAGTACGGATTCCGCAAAACCTTTCCGGAGAGGAACCGCAAATCCCCCGCAAACGACATCGCCGAGGACGTCGAAGATAATCGCATCGTAGATATCCCAGGCACAGCCGAGACGATCGAGCATAGAGAAGGCGCTCAGGATGCCGCGCCCCGCACATCCCACTCCAGGCTCGGGACCTCCCGTTTCGACGCAATCAATTCCGCGCCAACCCTGATGGATGATCTCTTTTAGTCGTTGCTTTTCCATCTGAATATCGCGTAAGTACTCGAGCACGGTGTGAACACGGGTTCCCCCCATAAGCAGCCGGGTAGAATCGTGTTTAGGATCGCATCCAATCTGCAGCACGCGCTTTCCACTTGCCGCGAACGCTGCCGCCAGGTTTGCACTCAGCGTCGATTTTCCGATCCCTCCTTTTCCGTAGACCGCGATTTTCATGGGGCTGAATTCCTCCCCGGCGGTGCTCCAGAAGTACGCACTTCGAAGTCCAGAAACCAATATCTTTCTCTCTGAACACGTTCACCGGGAACGATTTCGATTGGTTGACGAAAGAGTGGGCCACTGGTCACGACGGTATGAAATTCACCATTCTCACCGCAAGCGTCGATTCCTTTGGCCTCGAATTCTTGTGCCAACTCGCTGGTGAACAGGCGCCCCAGGTAGTCGGGCGAAAGCGTTTCAGCCCGCAGGGCAACAATGTGGCTCTTGAATCCGGCGCCGACGAATTCTTGAACAAGTTCCATCCGACCAGCGTGCCAGAGGGGGAGAACGGGAATCATGCCTGCTTGCCTGCAGACCATTTCCTCCCAAGCGAGATGGGCCTGAAGACCGATATCGCCGAAAACGACGGCCTCGATTCCGTCGTTGGCAAGATCCCGGAGGATCTGGACGAAGTGGATTTCATAGTCTTTCCACGATGTCGCTCTGCCCTTCAGACGCAGTCCCATCGCGCGCGCCTGGGCTTCGATTAGGCTGCTGCGAAGACCGTGAGAGCGTGAGCGTTCGCCGCCCTCAACCTTCATGTTCACTACAACTTCAACTTGCGCCCCCGACTGCGTTGCCCGATACATGGCCAGGCAAGAATCCTTACCGCCACTCCAAGAGACTGCGCAGCGTTTGCCGGCGAGTGAGCCAAGCGCATCCACTCCCGACAGTCTTTCCATTTGCACAGGTTTTTGTTGCTGCGAAATCGGCTTAATCGAATTCATCAATATGGCCTTGGTACTTGTCTTTTCACTCAGCGAGGTCGATCATGAGACCCGCCGTCTTGACACAGCCTCTCGGCGACGACTCGGATTGATCGTTCGAAGTCGTCTTCCCCAAAGATCTCCACCGTCACCACACGCTTGTCGTGAGTGGGCAGGCGAGCGAGCCTACCCGCCAGATCTTCCAGCAAACCTTGTGGCAGATAGCTAAGATCGGCGTGATCCTGACCGCTTGGTTTGACTCCGTGGACGTGAAACACTCGTGCACGATCGAGCCAACGGCTAAGATGCGCGGCGACGTCCCGGCCGTTGACCAGAAGGTGTCCGATATCCAGACAAACCGACAGATGGAGTGTCTCTACCAATTCGGCGATATTCTCGAACGCATAATCGAGCGTTTCGACACAG
Source organism: uncultured bacterium (assembly GCA_964612675.1). Lineage (GTDB taxonomy): Bacteria > Hinthialibacterota > Hinthialibacteria > Hinthialibacterales > JAKPRU01 > CAZTDD01. The sequence continues at coordinate 21,975 of CAZTDD010000045.1, read as the reverse complement.
ATAAATTGCGGTTTGGGTCCGCCTTCGAGCAACTCGCTCAGTGAGCGTCGGTTTTGTTCGGTCCATCGAGCCATGTTGTCGCTTGGTGGATCGCCGCGCCGGTCACCATGCAAATGCAGAATCCAGGCAAATGGTTCGATCGACTTCATACGCTCGATGACCCGGCGACACTTGCCGACCGAAGCTGTGCGCTCCGCCTCATCGCCGCTCCCGAGCTGAGTGTCCAACGGCAAATGTACCGTGTAAGTCAAATCCGCTGCCCACCTGAGTTGGGTCATTTCTTCCACGTCATCGGGGGAGGGCATATTCGAGAACTCATCCGACTCGAATAGCACAAGTTCCACGTCGTCCACACGATTTCGTACATGCCGCAGGTTGGGCAGAATATCGGCGGCGAGAATGTAAGAAGTCGTCCCGATCCGAAAGGGAAAAGCACCCTTGAGGTTGAGGCTTTCCGTGTCTTTTCGGACCGGGGACGTTGTTTCGCCTCTCATCGCACGATCTCCTTCGCGGGTCGAATCACGACACTATAGGAATCTCTGCGGCGAGGATTGAGTAATCGGATCGCGCCCAGCGCTATCCCCACGTTGGAGATCCAGTGTCCCGTATCAAGGGAAGACGAACGAGGCCGATGCTCTCCCGTGGTGCCAAGGATTCCGAGGTAAATGCCTGTACTGTTACACGGAGAACCACCCGTGTAGTTGCTCGGATTTGAGGAAACGATGTTCTTCGGAAGCGTATCCACTGCAGGCAGGATACCTGCGAAGACCAAGGTCATCAGTCCAATAAACAGTATCGTACTCACGATCAGCAGAAACCACGCCTGTTTGATATCCTTCGAAGACGGCGACCGCTCTCCTTCATTAAGCACAGGTTTGACATTCCTTTGGCCTCCGTAGAAGCTTGTGCCACCGAGATAGACGCCCAAAGCGCCCGCATAGGCGGACTCCGCATGTCCTGCGTTGGGACTGGAATGCTTTAATCGATCCCGAAATCCAATACGTAGAGCGTTCCGGCTGTCTTGACCGATACAAAGAGCGGCAGCAGGGATTATGACAATCGACAGCCGCGCAGGAATCCAATTCGCGAGATCGTCGAGTCGAGCGGATGCCCACCCAAAATCTCTGTATTGTTTGTTTTTGTAGCCCACCATCGAATCCAATGTACTCACGGCTTTGAACGCCCAAGCCAGAGGGAGCCCTCCAACGGCGTAAAAGAAAATCGGTGAAAACACTCCATCCACGGTGCCTTCCGCAATGGTTTCCACCGTGGCCCTGGAAATATCGGTATCGTTCAGATTTCCTGTATCTCGACCGACAATCATTGACAAAGAATCCCTTGCCTCTTGAATTCCCCTGGTACGTAATGCCCTGTAAACCTTTTGCGTTTCGTCGATCATTCCTCGAACCGATATGCATTGATAAACAAGCCAGATTTCCACGAGCCATCCGCCCGTAGTGCTCATCCGTGAAACTCGACTCATAACGAAATCCGTAACACACCACACACTGAAAGGCAACCCGCCTGCCAGAAGTACTCCCGAAAGCTTTCGGGACCGGAGTCGCGGTTTCACGATCTTTTCGTATTTTGCGATACAGACTCCAATCCACCGAACGGGATGCGGCACCCAATAGGGATCACCCAGTATCAAATCCAGTACAAATGCGATTAATATGATCACACTATCCAAAATAGACTAACCTAAGCAAATCTGTTCTATTTCATTCAGAAAACGTTGATTCTCTTCGACTGTTCGAGTCCCGACGCGGAAATAGGTTGCATCCAATCCAAAGAAATCATTACATCTCCGTATCATAATTCCCTTTCTACACAAACCGGAATACAAATCGGCTGCATGATTTTCATCGGGAACACGGAATAGAAAATAGCTCGTTCTCGACGGAAACACATAATAATGACCTATCCGCCCCAACGCGTGCATTAACCGTTGTGTTTCCTTTCGCCACGCGTCGCGACGTCGTTTGTAAAGGTCTGTGTTATGAAGTACCCACTCACCGGCGGCTTGAGCCACGGAATTGACGGACCAGGGAGGAATGAATTGGGCGATTTTTCGGACTGTTTCCGGATGTCCTAGTGCGTATCCGACACGTAACCCGGCCAGGCCGAAGAATTTCGTCAATGACCGCAATACGACCAAGTTACGATTATCCGAAACCAACCGCGCAACCGAAATGTCCGGAGAAAATTCGATAAAGGCCTCGTCTACGATCAAAATACTCTCTGTCGATCGAATCATGTTGAGTATTTCGTGAATTATCTCGCGAGACGCTACGGTCCCCGTAGGATTATTTGGATTGCAGATGAACACAAGTTGATTGTCTTGTAACAAGACCTTTAGCGGCTCGACGTCGATTTGATATCTTGTTGCTTCCAGACAGTAATTTACGGCGTGGAATTTTCCGAAGACATTCGCGGCGCGTCTGCACTCGTTAAACGTCGGTTCATGCGTGATCACGCTGGTATATTGCGGTGACGAGCACAGAGTATAAATCAATTGAATAGAACCGCTACAGGGAACGATGCTGTCCAATGACACGTCATGATGTTCGGCGACAGTACTTCGAAACCGGGTGGTATGGATGTCCGGATAACGATCTATACTCTCGATTGTTGAAAGAACTGTATCTAGAAGTCCGTCAGGGACGCCAAACGGCCAGGTGTTCACGCTCAAATCAAGAATTGCGGACAGGTCGTGGCCGTACTCATGAGCGAATGTGATAAGATCGCCGCCGTGATTGTGGCGATTCTGGGGTACAGGGGAAGACTCCTTCACGGTTTTCCTCAGTGGAGTATCCAGTTCTTCACGGATGTTCCAGTGGTTGTACGCAAGACAACGGAATAATCGCCGTTGAAACCGTATTCGATCCATGCAACCGCTGTTTTTCCGGAGTCTGGACAGGATGTAATGGTTGGTATTCTTGAATCGAATTCCAAATTGCTGAGGATGTTTCGGTCGACAATCTGCATTGTTTGAGGATTGACTTCGCCCAATACAATTTGATAAAAATCGCCCAGATTTTCTTGCCAGACAATTAGTAACTCGGTTGGAGACAGGAACGCGGCACAAGGTTGTGTTGCGTCATTTGCCCCGTTATTGATCACAAACGGCCCCACCCACTCCTGATCGAGAGGCTTGTAATGGAAGTTGATCCGATATGACCCGTCGACGCACACTGAAGAAACCAATGCCAGATTTCCCTCTGAGTCGGGGGTCAGGCGAGCCGGATCGAGAAAACGACCGCCTTTGTCTGCAACGGTCTCCGGAGTGGACAGAGTCCCTTCAGGAGAGATCAGCAAGCCCTTGAGTTCAAACGCGCCCTGCCAGCCTTCCAAAAATCCCCAGACTGTATAGAGCCATCCATCGGGAAGAACCGCGAGATCGGGCATCCAATTCGAGATATAAGTATCGGGGTTCTTTTCCACCGAAGTGATTTGGAAGTCGTCGATTCCTTCTCGAATCGGGAAGTTCCCTTGAGCGTCAGTACTGATAAGATACACGTCGGCGTTGTTCCCGTTGCTGGTAAAGTCGTACCAGGCTACGTGAAGCCGATTCTGCAGGCCGACGCAGATTTTCGGAACGTATCCGTTATCGCCGAGATGCCCCGCGTTTGTTTTCGTTAGTCGAACGTCCGCATCGGAAAACAGACCGTTTGTAGTTTTGTAATCATAGTAAATCTCGACGTTGTCGATATAGTTTCCCGCACGTGTGGTGTGCCGAAAGTCGTGCCACACAACGTGAACCGTGTCGTTTGAATCAAGCGCAAGAGAGGGATGTCTTCCCCCACCGACATTGCCGCTGTCAACTCGAATGGGGGAAGACACATCGCAATCTTCAACGCATTGATACAGAATTCGGTTTTCAGGCGGTTGAGACGATTCATCGGGTATTCCATAGACCACATGAATGCGTCCCAACGAGTCGATACCGATTGAACCTCGCGTATTTCTGCACAATTCAATGGCTTGTTCACTTGTAAAGAGAACAATATCTTCACTGAATTCTTGTGCACGGAGAGAAAGCGAGGTGACAAGAACGAGGATCAGTATAAAAGAATGTATTGTATTCTTTGCCATGTTATTTGAACATCGCCCAAAAAGGGACGTCCGAGGTATGTCCTAGAATTCCGGCGCGAGTCACCGGTGCCTGTTCAGTTCCCCATGCGGCGTAGAAATACCCATGAACGTCATTGTCACGAACGACGGCATTGCTGGCCCCAACCGGAGAGCTGTACCATGTGTTGTCGTCGTCCAATATGCTGAACATCCAATAACGTCCTTCCGGGTCACCGAAACAGTCATCCGCAGGCATCCCTTCGCCGTCGATTGCGCAAACTCCGACGCCCCATGATCGTTCAGAGACAATCAAATCGAGTCCGCTCTTAAGCAAAAGTTGGTAGCCCGTAATGGTCTCGCCACAAAAATCAATAGCGCGTACAACTCTTCGGCCGTCACTGTGATCGACAACGAGACCGGCTCTGCTTACGATTTCACAAACGTCCGCAAAGATCTTTTGAGGCGGTTTGGTTTCATCCCACGCTCCAAAAACAAAGCCGAATATGGTTCCGTCCTTTGCTTCGGCGGAGGATACCCCCACGTCTGACATGACCCAGTTTGTCCCGTCGTGCTGATAGAAGTTCCAAAACCAACCCTCTGGATGATCTTCTCCCGCTTGAACCCCGTCATCGTGGATAAACTTAACCGACGTTCCCCAGGTCGTCTGTTCCGTAACCAATGTAAAGCCGGACCGTTGAAGCAACTCATCCACCGCAATCATCTCCTCTTCAAACTCGACGCACCGCGTAATAACTTCCCCCGTCGAGTTTTGAATGACCAATCCGGCTTTACTTGAAGCCAAAGCGGTCAACGGGAGGAAAACGACGAATAACCCAAGTACACAAAAACGCGTCCTGTTCATGGAAAAATCTCCTTTCCGGAAAAAATGTGTATCTTGGGAAATGAGAAGGATGGTTCAAACAGGCGGCACGAAAAAACCCCAGTCACCACTGGCGATCTGGGGCGGCATACTCCTGTAGATGACGCCACGCTCTCAAATCCCGAAGAGGTGACAAATCTCAATGTGGCAGGTTTCCTGGCTCCCGGGCTTCAGTTCGTCCTACTCCCTCGCCTTCTCACCCGTTGTCACGGGCAATGGCACGCTGAGGTTTCGTTCCCGGTTACAGTGGCGGGACCGCGCCGGATTCTCACCGGCTTCCCTTTTTAGCCGCCTTCTGGCGTTCACCGCATCGAGTTATGTCATTAGAGAAGGATAAATGAGATCCGCCGGATGGTCAAGTGTTCCGGGCATGAGTCGATTCATCTCGTCCGCCTCGTGGACTTTTTGCTGCATCATTGAAGCCGCGTAACGTTCGATTGTTGTTGATGAGTTTATTGTCCTCGGCCAATTCGGCACCCCCATCGTTCTTGAGATAGACTCGCGACTTGCCGGATCTCATTGGTTTTCGGACACTTATACTCGCCGTGCGACTTCCGGTAACGAAGCTTCATCTCGCCAAGATCTTCACGCTCTTGACAAGAACGGTTGCATTTCCGGTTCAGCGATGCGGCGGTTTGTGGCTCGTGCGTTTTTTCTTGTCGTTTTTTCTTGACAGGAGAACAACCTCCCAATAACATACAACTCTATGGTTAAAAAGTCAGGGAAGCCGGTGAGAATCCGGCGCGGTCCCGCCACTGTAACCGGGAACGAAACCTCAGCGTGCCATTGCCCGTGACAACGGGTGAGAAGGCGAGGGAGTAGGACGAACTGAAGCCCGGAAGCCAGGATACCTGCTTTTTGCCGAAGAATTCCGAAAGCCGACCGAGGAGAAGGCCGATGGGTTTGATCGTCGACTTACTTACCCACTCCCACTCTTAGAATTCCTCCCCGGTTACACAGAATTGTTGCTTTCGGTCGACTTTTATCCGAAGGAGTATCGTGGATTGTACTCTTTAGCTCGGGGAAGTCCCAATGACGGCTTCACGCTGATCGAATTGCTCGTTGTCGTTGCTATCATCGGCATACTGTCCACCATTGTCGCGTCGAATTATCTCGAAGCGATCGATCGGGCCGATCGCGCCGCCTGCCAACAAAACTTGAGAACCATCCATACGGCACTGAACTCGTATCGACTTGATTTCAACCGTTTTCCACCCGCAGACGGGATCGCGGATACTGTTCCTCATCCGGATCAAACAGAGTGGGGCTGTGGTCCTTCGGCAAACGGTTATTGGAGCGGCATCTCTCTATTGTTGGTGAAATACAACTACTGCTCGGAATCAAGTCTCTATTGTCCCGCCTTGAAACGTCGATATAACCATCATATCGAAGCCTGGTCGAATTGCAGCAATACAAACTATGCCGGCAAAGAAGTCCCTCAGTGGGTATTCCTTCGATACGCTTACAATGCGGCGGCGACCGATGTGGGCGGTTATGCGGGCGGCGATCATAACATCGAAAAAGACTGGGACAACGATGTCTGGTTGGTCCGTTGTCTAAGTATCGATATCGGCCAGTACTATCCTGAACGGGAAATACGTTTCCCATTTCGCATTAAACAAGATGAAGACAATCCAAACCTAACCTGGTATGGCGAATATGAATTGACCATTCATGGAACCATTCGAGAACGCGCTGTCCAACTTCTTCGAGACTAAATGGAGAATATAGAATGAAACTTCGAACTTATGTTTGTTTGCTTACGTTTATTACAGTGTCCGTTCCAACGGTGCACGCCGAATTGCCTCTTTTTGAAAGTCCCATTCAGATCACCCAATCGGATTTCGACAACGAATTATCCCGCAATACGCGAGGTTCGATGTTATTTGATTCCGATGGAACCCTTCATTTGGTCTACACGGAACGTGTGGAGGGAACTTCAGATATCGGTGCCTCGGGCGTCATCTATTATCGACGATTATCGAACAACAAATGGAGTGAACCCCTTGCCGTCCGAACGGATACCGGACGGCCGGGTCCGTTCGGGCACGGGGGAAATCCTTCTCTCTATGTTTCACAGAGTGGTTCCGTTAATTTCGTATGGCACGATTATCGAAATAGCACTTCGCCCAGCGGATTGGACAATATCGACGTCTATTTTCGTCGTTTGTTGCCGACCGGCCTTTTTGAAAGCCCGGAAATCCGAATCACGTCACATACCGAGAACCAATACCGTCCAAAGATTCACGGAACGCCCGACGGACGTATCGGCGTGGGGTGGTACGATTTTCTTCGCGCGGAAGGCCCCGATTTCCTTTTAACGTTATCCGATCGCGAGGGACATTTCGATACTGCTGAATCGTTTGACTTTCGGCTCGTGGAGGACGCGAATATCGATAAGGAACCCATCCCCGGATCCCATTTCTTTCTTGGCGTTGTGATACCTCAGTTCGTATTCGATTCAGAAGGACGTTTGCATGCTGTTTGGACCACTGGATTCGTCGATGCACAAGGGACAATGAACTACGGCATGATGCCCGCCCCGCCGGATCGATCTATGGATCCAGTGATTCGAGTCAGTGAGCACGGTGGTAGTTTTTCCGACCCTCCCAGAGTCCGGGTCGACCAAGAGGATACGGCATGGTTTGTGTGGACGGAGCGCGTCACACAGAAGTTTCATAACGTATGGTTGTCCTGCAAAGATCCTTCCGATTCGACCTACGGTCCGCTGATTCAAATCACGGATTACGACCAGGCAAATACCGTCGAATGTCCCGACCTCGCCATTGCGCCTAACGGTGAGATCTACATTGTTTGGGCGGACAAACGAGACGGCGAATGGGATTTGTATCTCAAAGCGTACGACCCGAACCTTGACCGACTGTCGGAAGAAACACGGCTCACCGAAGACTTGGAATGTTCCGATACGCGCCCCTGTATTGATATAAGCGGAAACGGAAGAATCGGAATTGTCTGGCAACGGACTCTAAACGGTAACACGGATTTGTTTTTCATACACTCGCAGACGAATACGGTCGTTGACGACTGGAGATTGTTCGAATGATGAAGGTGGCAACACACAATGCTCCGAGCGAGCAGACCGCAGCGAGGGATTGATTGTTGAACTCTTCTCGCGATACGTCATATACGGCTACGGCGATTTGCGTTTGGGGCACGGCTTCTTCCGTTGGAAAGAGTCTCTTCACGGCAGGGTTGGGCCGGTTGTTGAGCAACATGGGATATTCCGTCGCCCCCTTCAAGGCGCAGAACATGTCCAACAATTCCGCCGTGACGTTGGAAGGCGGGGAAATCGGTCGAGCGCAAGCGTGTCAAGCCGAGGCATGCAGGGTCCCCATCGTCAATGATTTGAACCCGCTGCTATTGAAACCCTCCGGCGATCGAGAGTCTCAGGTTGTCCTTCACGGCAAAGTCAACGGTGTGGTTTCTTCTGACTTCGGGTTGAAACGTGTGAACGAGTTCAAGACCGCCATTTCCGAGAGCTATGATCGCCTTGCATCCAAGTATGACGTCATCCTGATCGAAGGCGCGGGAAGCTGCGCGGAACTGAATCTTTTGCACCGCGATTTGGCGAATCTCTGGATCGCCAAGTATACCGACGCGCGTGCTTTGCTGATTTCCGATATAGAGCGCGGGGGCATTTTCGCGTCCTTACTCGGTACACTCGATCTACTCGACCATAAACAGCGAGAGCGCGTAATCGGGCTCGTCGTGAACAAGTTTCGAGGCGCACGAGATATTTTCGATGAAGGAAGAAAGGTATTGGAAGACCGGTCGGGAAAACCTGTCTTGGGTGTCCTACCCTATGTACGAAACCATCACATGCCTGACGAAGACAATGCTTCCTTTGAAACACGATCGTTTCATTCAACAAGGGCGCGTGGGGCGGAAATACGCGTCGGCGTCATCGTGCCTCCTCACGTTTCGAATATCACAGACATCGAACCCCTGCTCGCCGACAACCGGTTCCACGTTCAGGCACTGTACGCCGCACCGATGAAGACAGAGTCTGACATAATTATTATCCCGGGATCGAAAAACGTTATCGAGGATTTAATCGAGCTGAAACGACGTGGTTTTCGTTCATTTTTGGAGGAACACTGTAGACAAGATACGCTCACAATTGGTATTTGCGGTGGATACCAGATGCTTGGTCGTTTTTTGACCGATCCGCACGGCATAGAAACACGGCGGATCGGAGCAGACGGTTTTGGATTATTGGACGTGACTACGGAACTTTATCCTCTCAAGACAACCCTCAACGTCAAGGGAGTTTTCATCCACGACATGAGCAAAATCGCCGGTTACGAAATCCACTGCGGAAAGACGAGCGGAAAAGACACAACCCGACCTCTCGTACAAGTCTTCATGGAAAAACCGGAACGGTGTAATCGAACGGATGGGGCCATGTCCGAAAACGGACGTGTGTGGGGGACCTATATCCATGGACTTTTCGATAATCACACGGTGCGCGATTATCTGTGCAAACAATCAGGCGTCAACGCGGCCCAGGCGGATTGTCCGGCGGACCCGTATGAGAGGATCGCGTCGGCAATAGCGTCCAATTTGAACCTGGATCCGATTCTCTGCGCAATCCAACCAAACAAAGGGGCGCGCAATGTGGAATAATCGAGGAATGCGAAATCGAATACTATTCAGCATCATTCTTTTCATTTCAGTCAACAACGCTTCGGCGGACAAGATCGATGACACCCAGCGCATTGTATCCCTCGCACCGTCCAATACGTGCATGGTTCGCGATTTGGGTCTCGCCGAGTGTCTGGTGGGAATCACAAAGTTCTGTCCACGACTCGATAATGCCACCGACGCGGTAGTGATTGGAACGCTGTCCCTCCCGAATCTCGAATTGATTACGACATTGACACCGACCCTCGTACTCGGGGATGTTGAATCCAACCGTTCCGCGACTCTGCATCGACTGGAATCGCTCGGTTTACATGTTGTTCGTCTTGGACCGTCTCGAAACTTGCAGGATATTGTTCGTGATTTTAAAAGAGTTGCAGAGATCACGGGGCGTGAACAGTATGCGGACGTTTATCTCAAGAGCGTTAAGGAACGCCTGCGTAACATCGAAAAGAAAATCGGAAAGAAAAAGCGAAAACGCGTTTTCGTCGAAGTGTGGACGAAACCACTCATGACTGTATCGAAAGACAGTTTCATTCACAGTATTATAGAAACGGCGGGGGGTATCAATGTCTTTGCGGACGCCCCGGCGGCCTATCCTCGAATCTCAATTGAGTCGGTCATTGCAGTAGAACCGGATGTTATTGTCATACTTACGCATTCTCTAATCGACGACACGCGTATCAAGCGATACCAGGAGTTTTCCGTGTTGGACGATACGCTGATCGTACAGACGGACGCCACTGAAATGACGCAGCCGAGCTTATCCACATTTCTCAAATCGACCGAACACTTTGCAAATATACTTCACTCCGATCTGTTCACAGAAACAGAGAACAAGGTGCCATGTTGTTGCAAGAAACGTTGATTCTCTTCGGCGATTCGGAAATGATATACGGGAAAGGAAATAACAGGAATGGCCTCATATCTTCTCATTGGAGGTGTAAGAAGCGGCAAAAGCGCATGGGCGGTCAATTACGCAAAGAACTATAAGAAGAAAACCTTTATCGCCACTGCCACCCCCTGCGATCACGAGATGGAACGCCGCATATTGTACCATCAACAAGAACGTGGCGAGGGATGGACAACGATTGAGGCCGGAACGAACATTATCGATGCTTTCCGTCAGGCGGTCGAGCAAAGTGACTGTATCGTAGTTGATTGTCTGACCCTCTGGACTGCCTCGATCATGAACGATGGAGACGAGTCTTCAGAAGTTATTGACAAATGGGTAAACCCCGTACTTGACGTGGTGAAGACTACCCCTTCAAAGATTATTCTGGTTACAAATGAAGTCGGGATGGGTGTGCACCCGGAATATGAAACGGGAAGAAAATACCGTGATTTATTGGGCTTGATAAATCAGTATTTTGCCCGAGTGTGCGATAATGTTCTTTGGCTTGCCGCAGGTATACCGATAGTCCTAAAGGGAGCATTACCTAAAGAATAACCGGATCGAGTGCATTGGACTGGATATGAAAAATAACTGCCCGACGTACGTTGATACAGCGTGGAAACGATTGGACCGATTGACAAAGCCGCCAAGAAGTTTGGGACGACTAGAGGAAATCGCCGCACAACTCTGTGGCATTCAACAGAGAAACCAGCCGAAAACAAAGCCACGCAGTGTTCTGGTTTTTGCCGGAGATCATGGGGTCTGTAAGGAAGGCGTCAGCGCATATCCTCAATCGGTAACAGGCGAGATGTTGATGAATATGGCCCTCGGAGGGGCGGCGGTGAACGTCCTATCAAGACTGCATGACGCGACACTGCGCGTTGTCGACGTCGGCAGCGCTCTTCCGGACGTGCAATCCGTATCAGGTGTTGAACGTCGACGTGTGCGCGCGGGAACACGAAATATCGCCGCCACGGCCGCAATGACAAAAGAGGAAATGGAAGAAGCGCTCGCAGTCGGAAGGGACGTGGTTCGAACGGAAGCCGAAAGGAGCACGCAACTCATCGTTCTTGGAGAAATGGGAATCGGCAACACAACGTCCGCCTCAGCCCTCTGTGCGGCGCTTCTCCCATGTCCTGTTTCAGAGATAACCGGAAGAGGAACCGGCTTGGATGATATTGGACTCGAACACAAAATATCCATTATTCAAAAAGCTATCGCTCTACATAAAGAGGGAATGAAGAATACATACTCCATTCTGGCATGCTTGGGCGGTCTCGAAATCGCCGCAATGGTCGGTGCGATGCTCGCCGCACACGATAGCGACATTCCAGTTTTGTTGGACGGTTTTATCGGTTCTGTCGCAGCCCTTCTGGCTTCCATGATAAATCCCGATGTATCGCGTATATTTATCGCCGCACATACATCGGTTGAACCCGGACACCGTCGAATTCTCGAACACCTTGAATTGAAACCGATTCTCGATCTGGGCATGTGCCTGGGCGAAGCAAGCGGCGCGTTGGTTGCGCTCCCGGTTATTGATGCCGCGGCTGCAATTTTCAACGAAATGGCAACGTTCGAGTCTGCCGGTGTTAGTTCAAAAACACCCGAATGAACAAATTTACCTATTATCTCAAACTGCTCTTCACGACGATCGCTTTCCTTTCGTGGATTCCGATTCCGCATTGGGCGATCACGGATAGAGCATTATACAGAATGGGGATGTTTTTCCCTCTCGCAGGAGGAGTACTCGGCGGCGTGGCCGCGCTCGTCCTGTTCTTGGCTGATCTGTGTTTTCCATATTCGGTCGCCGTAGCGCTGACGTTACTCGTGTACGGCTGGATAACGGGAATGTTCCACGAGGACGCTTTGGCGGACGTCGCGGATGGGATGGGAGGCTTCGACGCAAAGAAGATGTTGGAAATAATGCGCGACAGCTGTATTGGCACGTACGGCTCATTTGCTTTGATCTCTACGTATGTCTTACGATATGCCGCGTTGTCGGCGCTGACGCCGGAAGTAGCTATTCGAAATATGATTGCCTATGCCGCTGTCTCACGTGTTACGGGGGTGTTTCTCTTGACTTTGACACGGACCCGGGACGTGCCGCCGGAAAGCCTGAGCCGTATCATGCCCTTCTCGAATCAATGGTTGTGTCTTTCTTTTGCTTTGTTGTTTACGGTTGTCATTGTCGGCGTTGTATCGCCTGCGAATCCGATATTGATCCCTATCCTCGTTGTCTCATTTCCACTAGTCGCCCGCATGTATTTCCTAAAGAAAATTGGTTATATTACAGGTGACTGTGTCGGCGCGGTTATTTATGTCACCGAAACCGTCCTTCATATTTGTGCGACGGCGTCATTGTGAATCGTCGAAAAGGGAGAAGACCAGAAAACTTGATGAATTTATTGTTGTGACGGATTATCATCGCAACCACGGAGTTCGGTTGCTTGGGCAGGCGTGCGACACGTGGAGCCCTCCCGCCCCCGTATTTAGACGCCAGCCTCCGCCACACAAGTTCTAGAATGAGGAACGAGATGATCAATGAACATGATCGAATGGTATTGACCGGCACAGTGCCGGATCACCGCCTGGAAGCAGGTGATGTGGGTACGGTGGTCCATGTTTATCGAGACGGCCAGGCGTATGAAGTGGAGTTCACAACACTCGATGGCAAAACCGCCGCCGTGGTGACGGTGGAAGCAACACAGGTTCGGCCTGTTGGCAAACGCGAGATCACCCACGCCCGCGAACTGGCTGCGAGGTGAACCATCGAACCTACACAACAAAGCAGTCGGTCCCGAGACGGACAGGGTCGCGTGAGATTGGGAATTAACGGGCTGATGTCTAATCTCTGCAGGCCGACTGAGAATAGCTGAACCATGATTCGCAGGATTAAGCGATGAACTTCCGTTTGTCACGTCATGCGGAAAAAGAACTAAATCTGCGGAGAATTCCTCGCTCGCTGCTGGATTCTGTCTTGCGGCAGCCGCAGCAGGTTCTCCCGACGAGGGGTGACAAGAAAATCTATCAGTCCCAGTTCGATTTTGGCGGTGGTAAACTATTCCTGGTAAGAGCCATCGTGGATGATAACGTCAGCCCTGCGGTAGTCGTTACAGTGTATCGAACCAGTAAGATCGGCAAGTATTGGAGCACGACATGAAAGTCACTTACGACCCGGAAGTGGATGTACTGCGCATCTTGTTCAGTAATACAGAGATCGAGGAAAGTGAGGAAACCAAACCCGGCGTGATTCTCGACTACGACAATGAAGGGAACGTCGTCGGCATGGAAGTCCTCGACGCCTCCAAACGGATGGAGAACCCCAGATCCGTCGAGTACGCCGTCGCCGAGTGACGTTTGGCTCACTCCCGTCGCAGCGGGGGATACAACTATACGGAAGCGGAAAAGCAACATGAGAATCCCCTATGTCATCGACAACGAAGACCACCTCCTCGTAGATGTCCTTAGAAGCCTTCTCGCCGAATACAAGGGGAGATCGCTCGACGTCGCCACAGCGTATTTCACCGTCAGGGGATTCGGGATGCTCCAGGACGGTCTGAAAGAGCTGGGCAGCTATCGAACGAAATTCGACCTTATAAACATATAAAAAACTCGGAAGATGTTGTCCGTCAGGCTATTGCCACATTGCCGACTTTACTGTGGGGTCGGATGTCGGGTGTGCCTTTACGGGAAATTGAACTGGCCACGGGATGTCCGGAAAGTGAACTGAAGAAATGCGACAATGTTAGGAAATTGGTTATAACATTTATAGCAGAGGTGCGCTACATAATCGGATTGGCAGCCCAGGTTCACCGGTGTTTCTTGGAGATCCGAGGGAATGGGCGGAGAATGCCCATCACACTTGCCACAATAGCGGCAGCCCGCTCGCTCACGATAGGCGGTCTGCTCTACATCAGACTTGCTTCATCACAAGGATTTCCATGTCTTATACGCGATTGCATACAAAAACGTTTTATCCCTGTCCGCATCCTTGAGCATCCTTGACAGATACTTCGAAGTCCAGCAGTATCGTGCTACGATATTCAAATTCGTACCACGATCGAGATCGAGAATGTCTTTCTTCCCAAAAGGATTCACATTGATTGAGCTTCTCATCGTGATAGCCATCATTGGGGTATTGGCTGTTATTGTGGTAGCCAACATGCTCGACGCGCTTCGCCGCGCGGATGATGCAGCATGTAAAGAAAATTTGCACTCTCTGTTCGTTGCCATGCATGCATATCGGTTGGATTACAATCGCTTTCCTTTGGCGGACGGCGTCGCCGATACGGTGTCCCGTCCCGAATCTACCGCATGGGGATGTGGACCGGCTGCGAACGGTTATTGGACCGGCGTCCCCATGTCTTTAGCCGAACTGGGATATTGCTCGGAGTCCTGTCTTTATTGTCCGGCACTAAAACGGCAAAACCGCCACTATATCGACGCCTATTCTAATTGCAGCGCTTCCTCTTTTTCCGGCAAAAAAGTTCCGCAATGGTTCTTTTTGCGTTATGCCTATAACCGCGCGGCGCTGGACACCGGCGGTCCGGACCACAAAAGCGGGTCCATTGGATTATCCAATGTTGACAACAACGACGATGATGTCTGGCTTGTTCGCTGCATGCATGTTGATGTCGGAAAATTTCACCGGGACCGTGACATCCGCTTTCCCCACCGAATAAAGATCGACGAAGAAAGAACCGATTTAGCCCATTTTGGAGAATACGAAATCACAATAAATGGAAATATCCGCGAACGAGCGGTTCAATTGAAAAGGAGATAATAGGATGAAAAATAGTGCTGTTGCAGCCTTGTTTAACTTCTCTTTGTTTGTGTTTGTCGCCGGCGATACAGCGGCGCAATCCTTGATACCGGATTTTGAGGAGACAATACAGATTACAGATACCGACCGCGAATCCGTCCTGCCTCGCAGTCCCAAAGGTTCGTTCATGTTTGATAATCAAGGCAACCTTCATTTGGTCTATACAGAAAAAAACACGGAAGGAACGGGACTGGGGAATCCCGGTCTGATGCTTTATCAAATCTATCGAGACAGCCAATGGAGTGAAGCAATCGCAATTCGTTCCGATGTGGGAGAAGGGATTCCCTTTAGCACAGGGGGAGAACCGGTGTTGTATGTTGAAGACGATCAGACTGTTCATTTTGCTTGGCATGATTACCGGAACAGCACAAACACGACCGGCTTGAACAATGTTGAATTGTATTACCGGCGGCTTTCGCCCAATGGGCAGTTTGACACCGATGAGATCCGGATATCCGAGCATGATGGAAATTCATGGCGTCCTAAGATGGATGTCGGTGAAAATGGACGTATCGCAATAGTATGGTATGACTTCATGGAGAGTTCTCTTCCCGCTTTACTTCTTTCCGTTTCGAGTGAAGATCAAATGTTTACCAATGCCAATGATTTTACGGCAAAGAAGATTTCAGGGATTAGCCAAGATGGTGAAGGGGTGCTGCTGCCTCAAATTGCTTTTGACAGCCAAGATCGTCTGCATGTCATTTGGACCGCTACGGATATGCAGGGATTCTATTACATGAACGAACGACTGTATTACGGTGTCATTGAAGATTTGAACAATAGTACGATCACTCAACGCCAGCAAATCGGCGGTGAAAAAGGGACCACATCAACTGATCCCGGGAAGATGACGATCGATCAATACGATACACTTTGGGTTGTCTGGACGGATTTGACCGACGATATACCCAACATCCATTTAGCGTCCGGATCTTCCGCTTCGGATTCATTCAGCGATCCGATCCCGATCACGGAGAATGACTTTCCGGATGAGATTGCACTGGCAGACGTGGCGGCCGGTCCCGGTGGTTTGGTTTACATTGTATGGACGGATTACCGTACTGGTGAGGGGGATATTTATTTGCGCGTTTATGATTCCAATACCGAAACCCTATCCGCAATCACACAACTGACGACGGATGATTTCAATGTTGATGAACGACCCGGCGTTGCTGTCGGCGCGGATGGTCGAGTCGCGATCCTATGGGAAAGCAGTGTTGAAGGAAGAACCAATTTGATGATGTTACTTTCCCAAAGCGATACTTCAATCCGGGAATGGATGTTGTTACAATAATGGAGAAAGTATTACCACGATAAACCAGGGCGGATACGTGTCCGATATCCGCCCGTTTACCAGGACGATGATTGAACAATTACAACAAACCGTTTATCTCCTGATCAATTTACTATTATGGCCCGTAGTTATTTCCTTGTTGTTTGGAATGGCGCATACGCTTTATTTACTGGGCAATTTGTGTAGCGAATCCCTACAGCGTCGTGGAACGGCGGTGGCCGTGCGGAATCTCAATGAGCCGGTGGACGGGATGAAACGCCGTCAAGGATTTCTCGAGTGGAAAAGACAATCCACGCTTGATGCTTCCGCCGATGTTTGGCTGTTGCTGGACCGTACCGAAGCCGAACTCGGCAGGCGGGTTGATACGGCGAGAATCTGGGTGCGCTTGGGTCCTGCGTTGGGACTTGCAGGAACGCTGATTCCCCTCGGAAGTGCATTGACCGCCTTGGCCGCCAATGACCTTCAGATTCTATCTCAACGCTTGATTCTCGCCTTTGGCACGACGGTGCTGGGACTCGTGGCCGGCAGCATTGCCTGGATTGTTGCCACCACGCTCGAACGCTGGTACCGCATGGATCTGGCTGAAATCCGGCATAGTCTGGACACGACAGAATGAAATCGAAAGATCCTCACCCTGGACTGGGACTGTTGAGCAGCAATTCACGTGATGACGATCCTCTTTCCGGATTGGCCAACTTGTTTGATATCGGAATCGTATTTGCGCTGGGCTTTATGGTTTCGCTCATCAGTGCGCTAAACCTCATCGATATGTTCAAACCGGATTCCAAGGTTACCATTACAACTGAACGGGAAGATGGTTTGGAAATCACGGTGCGGGACGGCAAGAAGACAACCATTCGCAGACTGACGAAGCAAGTTGGCAGCGGTGATGGAATTCGTCTGGGCACCGCTTACCGGTTGGAAGACGGCACTGTTGTCTATGTCCCGGACAGTGAAGAAATCCCATGAAGCGCTCTATCGTCGGTAGTGTTTTCGCCCTCCTTTTTTTCGCCGCGTTCTTCATACTTCTTTTTCAGGAAAAGAACGTACCCGGTACGCGTGCACGCATCTTGTTTCTCACTTCCAATCCCGCCGCTGAGCTGATCACCAAAGCCATTGATCTTCTTTACAAGGAGCATCCAGAGACGGCGAATCGTATCGAGTTTCGCCTTCGCGCGCCTTCCACTTCAATTCTCGATCAACCGCTTCCGCCCCATGATATGCTGATTGCCGAGGTGATCGATTCTCATTGGTTCGCGCAGCATGAAGAAGCACTCAACTGTTATCGATCCTCGGACGATTTTTCATCATATCCCTATAAGCGTTTCGCCATCGCTTCTTTGGGGCCCGGCTTGACGGAAGAGAAAGTTCGATCATTCGACATGAATCGCGACGATCTTCTCGAGCAGTATTGGGACAACGGTGCCCCCAGTCAAATCAAGGAAATGATCGCCTATTTGCTCCGAACGCAATTTGGTTTTGTTAAGTTGGAGGTAAAACCACCTGCGGCCAGCCTTAAGCAGGGGATGATTATTCCTCATGAATTCGGTTTCCAAATCGCGGAATCATGGGATGAATGGGAAGAGAGTATTCGGCCCAATCCTGATATTCCGAAAGTCGCCGTCTTGGAATACGCCACACGGGTTCGCCGCGAAAATATTGCGATCCCTCGCGCAATCGCTCAAGAGATATCTCATCAGGGATTGCAACCGGTCATTCTCTTCGCCAGCAAAGGCAGCCGGGCGGTACAAGACTTCCTAATAGATGAAACGGGGAAGAGCCGTGTTAATGCGGTTCTCTCATTGCATTTTAAGTTTACCGATGATGGAGCTGTCGACACATTGAGCAAACTCGACGTTCCCGTCATCAATGGCATACAAGTATATGGCAGAACGGTGGAAGAATGGAAACGCTCAACTCAGGGATTAACGACTTCAGAAGTGGCGTTTCAACTTGCCGTTCCTGAATTGGCGGGCCTTTCGCCGCCCAATGTCGTCGGTGGTGTCGATAACCGCCGCAGCAATATTTCATACATAGCGATTCCTGAGCGAGTTGGAAGGGCGGTAGCCCGGGCCAACAAATGGATCCGCGTTCAAAGAACACCTCCCGAAAACCGACGCATCGGGATTTTGTATTGGAATTACCCTCCCGGAAAACAGAATGTCGGCGCGAGCTATTTGAACGTCGTTCGCAGTATTCCAGTGATGTTGCGTCATTTGCGTAAGGAAGGCTACCGAGTCAGTGACGTGGATCTAGACAATCCTCGTGCCGTCGAAAAACTCATTTTGCAGCGGGGAAGAAACATCGGCAATTGGGCGCCGGGAGAACTGGACGCCCTGATTCAAACAGGGACTATTGATCTCGTTTCCGTATCACAATACAAAAAATGGCTCGCTGAGCTGCCAGGGGATTTCCGGGAATCGTTGATCGATTTTTGGGGGCCGCCTGAAGATGCGGATATCATGGTGAAGGAAATCAACGACGAACTCCATTTTGTGCTTCCTACGATTCGGCTGGGGAATATCGTATTAATGCCTCAACCTGATCGGGCGAGAACACAGAATCTCGCCATGCTGTATCAATCGCAAGAACTACCTCCCCATCATCAATACCTCGCCGCGTATCTGTGGCTTCAACATGTATACAAAGCCCATGCCGTTATCCACACCGGAACCCACGGAACCCATGAATGGATGTCGGGCAAAGAATCCGGTCTATCGGGAAGCGATCCCGGTGAAGTGCTCGCTGGACCGTTGCCCATCCTTTATCCTTACATTGTCGATGATGTCGGAGAGGGAATTGTTGCGAAACGCCGGGGGATGTCCACGGTCATCGATCATCTTACTCCAGCGCTTGGTGAAGGTGGTCTTCCTCCCGAGATGGAAAATTTGTTGAATATGATTCAAGAATGGCGCAACGCGCAAAGCAAGGATCCCCAATCGACTAAACAAATCGCGAAAGACATCGAAGCGGAGGTCGTGAAACGCGGTCTTCATTTGGACCTGCAAGATCGAGGATGGTCGGAAGCAGAAGTCAAAAACGAAACTCCATTTCCCGACCGAGCCGCCACCTTGGAAGATTATATCAACCAGATTCGTGTTCAATCGGTTCCTTTTGGATTGCATACGTTTGGAATCCCTCCCGATGGAGAAAAACTGGAAAACTTTACAGATCTGATTGTGAAAGGCAACGATGAGTCCGACCGGGAAGCCTACCGCAACGATCTGATCCGTAGCGGAACGCAAGAACTAAGCAGTTTGACACATGGTTTGAATGGCGGCTACGTGAGACCCGGTGCCGGGAACGATCCAGTGTTGAATCCCAAGGCGATTCCAACGGGGAAGAATTTCTATACGTTTGATCCACGAATTATCCCCACGGAACGTTCGGAAAAGCTTGGAGGGAAACTAGCTGAAGAGTTGATCCAAAACCACTTATCCCGGCACGGCGAGTATCCTCGAAAAATCGCACTTCAATTGTGGGGCGTGGAAACCATTCGCCACATGGGAGTGCAGGAAGCACAGGGATTGGCGTTACTCGGTGTTAAAGCCGTTCGTGACAATCGTGGGCGGATCAAGGATTTGGAATTGATCCCCCGGGAAAACCTGGGACGGCCCCGCGTGGATGTTGTATTTCATGCCACTAGTTTATACCGTGATACGTTTCCAATGCTGTTTGAGGTGATCGACCAGGCAGTGAACTTGGCGGCATCGGCCCCGGACGATGACAATCCTATCAGACGACATGCGCAGGAACTGAAACAATATTTAATCGAAGAAGGTATCCCCGAGGATCAGGCGGAAACTCGCAGCCTGGTTCGTATTTTCGCGGAACCAACCGGAAAGCACGACAGCAAAATCCATGCGATGACCGCTTCAAGCGGGAGTTGGGATCGAGAAGAGCAGGTCGGGAACAACTATATTCGCCGTATGGGACATGGTTATGGTGGCGGTATTTGGGGAGACCCCATGGAACGCGAGTTCCGCGACGCTTTAAGAGAAACCGAGGTAATTGCGCATACCTGCGCATCCAAAATCTATGGCCTTCTGGATAACGATGATTTCTTTTCATACGGCGGCAGTATCGCTTTGGGCGTCCGCACAGTGGATGGCGGCGAAAGCCCACCCTTCTTTGTTACCGATCTTCGCACCCCGGGCCGTGAAAAACAAGAAAGACTCGAACGCTTTCTAGGACAGGAGTTCCGTTCACGGTATCTCAATCCGGATTTTGCCCAAGAAATGATGGACGAAGGATACGCCGGTGCTCGATTTATTTGGACGGGCGCTGAATATCTTTGGGGATGGCAAGTAGTCTATCCTGAAGCTGTTGACGGCGCAAAATGGACGGAACTTTACGAAGTCTGGATGAAAGACCGCTATGACTTGCAAATCGATGAATTCTTCGAAGAGCACAATCCTCATGCCAAGCAAGGAATCGCCTCACGGATGCTTGAGGTCATTCGTAAAGGCTATTGGGATGCGTCGCAGGAGATTGTTGACGATTTAACGAAAATCTATGTGGAACAAGTCGCGAAACATGATGTGGCTTGCGATCACCTCACCTGTGATAATCCTGATCTTCAAAATTTCATTCGCGAAAAAGCGGATCAAATTCCTTCGCTTGATCCTGAAACCATGGCGGCCTGGATAAACAACGTGGAAACCGCGACCGGCAGGACCATTGATGAAGCCCTAACAAAGCGAATTGCAGACCGACAAAACTGGCATCGGGCTCAAGAAATTCAAGAAATGAATCGACCGCAGGAAAATGAAGCCGACGCCAACGCACCTCAACCGGTGCAGGGATATGTTATGGAAGAGCATGAATATGCAGCCTCTCCACGTGATCCGTTTCAGGACAATTCGTCTCATCTCTTTGATTGCATTGTTTGTCTATGCTTGATCTCCAGTTGGCTTGCGGGTATCTGTAGGTCGTACATAGAAACCTAAAAACGTCAGTTGAGAGTTGTCATTTGAGCGCAAGTGATTGACGTTGAGAGGCATGGATACGCAAAACTTGATCAAAGTGGGTCACCCAACGGGTGAGTGTTCATCGGAGTTGGCCCCAGGTCTCTGGGGGTCCGGTCCCAGTGGACACCTACGTGGGTCGAGTGCGTGTGGAGTGGGATTCGCAGGGGGCCGTAACACCGCTTGGACAGTTGCCGTTTTTTATCGATTTTTTGAAGACAGCGGATCTGTATGAGCGCTGGGTTGAGGACTGCCCGCTAACGTACCGGAGCAATAACGCTCCCGAGAGACGGGATGTATTGGGGACCTTGTTTCTGTCGATTTTGTCAGGCCATTGGCGCTATGCGCACATGACGTCCATCCGTTACGACACGGTGA
>CAZTDD010000044.1:0-46412 GCA_964612675.1 uncultured bacterium | reverse complement strand
CTCGAAACTAGAGAAAACAATCTCGCTTCGAATCAGCTCGCTGCCCCCGTTACTCGGGGCACGCTTCCCGGAGATGGTCAGGAATCCGTCTTCAATGCCCACTTTGATTTCCTTCTCCTTCATGCCCGCAACGTCCATACGGATTACATAAAAATCCTTGTTCTGATAGACGTCCACCTTGGGCGCATAGCGGGCCTCAAGAAGTTCGGAGACCTGACTACCGGGTGTTTCGGCGGTCAGAGCGAGTACCGGTGGCATACCGGTATCGAAATTGGGGTGAGACTGCTGAGAACCGTTACTGACAGACCGATTCCGATCTGCCGACATCATATTCCGGAGACTCATTTCGCCTCCCTCCTTAAACATTGAGGTGTCCCTCAACACACATACATCTACCGAGGCCCATAACTACCGGAGAGTGTACCAGTTTGGGCGACTTCGGTCAATACATTTTCAGTATTGTCACGATCTTCTTTAGTGGGACGCTCCCCTGTCAGCCCGGGGGACCGCCTCATCCGTGGCAACCGGGGTACTTGGGTCCTCCTTTCTTATTTGGCCGCAACCTGCCCCCGCGGGGTCTGCGTCACGGTCCTTCATTCATCTGACGGTACCGCTAAGACTACAGAGCCTTCTCCCTCCCCCTCTGGGAGAAGGCTGGGGTGAGGGACGGGCGATATCTGACACAATCGTATCGTAGTCCACCGCCTGGCTCCCACTCCGTCATATCTAGTGGTCGGCAGGAATCCTGCTTTCCTAAAATCATTTGACTCGGACGCTCAAGTTTGGACTTCGAATTACCGATACCTGCTATCGGAGTTCAAATCTGCACTTTCGATGCAACACACACTGCAAAATACGGTTGATGGTTGAGGGACCAAGGAGACAGGAGGATATAGCCATGTCCCAAGACCAACGCACCTGTATCGTCTGCGGCCGCCGAACAAACGGCCCTGTGGTTTGTTACCGGTGCTTCTTTGATTACGACCATCGACGGTACGAAAAGGAGAAAATGGCAAAACCGGCTGCTAAGCCCGCCAAAATCTCGGAACCGAAAGCAGAATGGGATTACCTTGATATGATGGATGGTGAGTTCACCGCCGTTTCTGATCGATATGATTCTCCTCACAAGCCTTCACACCGTTCTGGCAAAAAGGAAACACATTTGCTTCAATTGCCAACCCCGCCCAAAAGCAAAAATGGGACTGGGTTTCTGTCGCGTCTCGGTCTTTTCTGAGCGGGAAGACAGAGAAATTTACACTTTAAAATAGGCCATATCTCGGTTCCATCCCCGAGCCGAGTGACGTATTCTAGTAACCGGAAGGGTGCCTCATCCGTGCGTGACGGATGAGATCCAAGACAGTCGTGGTGTTTTCGTGAACGCTGCGATCTATGTCACTTCCTCCAAAGGGTGCCGTCGAGATGAGCAGCTCCGACTTCTCGACGGCTTTCCATTTTAAGACGCAATAGTCAAATATGTGATAGCCCAAATCGCTTTTCCATTTCTTTCTCGAACTGTCCTGAAGACCGGGAATACAAGGAGAATTACGTTCGTGCATTATGCTGGACAACCCGAAGATCCTATGCAATGATTGATCTCAACCTGTAAATCTCTGGCGTTGTGTTGATTTACGGAATGGTTTGCACTCCGGCACCTGACCTGGATTTCCGACTCGGTACTTGAAAGTGGGAGGCAACAGGGAGCGTCGAAGAGTTCCGGAATCAGCGAAGAGGCGCTGTTTCGTTTTGTCATAGGTGACGCGATGTGGGTTTCCGGACGTTCGACTTCACACTTGATTCTCCGTACGCGTCTCTCTTTGGTCGGGAGAGCATGGAAGGAACGCTTCCAATCGACGATCCTATCTCAGGGTTTTTCTTATTCTCGAAATCCACTTTTTGTATGTATTCTCTCTCTTTTGCTAGCGGGTTTGCTGTCTCAGAAGGTCAAGGCTGAACAGGGAGTATCTTGGCGCACGTTTACCTCCGTCGACGGGCTCGCGGAATCGTGGGTTGAACTTGTTACCGTTGGTTCAAGCGGTGATATTTGGATCAGCCATGGTGTCGATGTTGTCACCCGTTTCGACGGCTATCGTTTTGAGCCGTCTCCGTCTCCCGGATTCCAATTGAGACCGTACGAAGGTGTCTCGGAACAGATTTGGTCAAAAGACCCACGGGGCTCCTTGATTACTCTGTCGGGTTTTCAACGGCTGGAAAATGGAACCTGGGTCGAATACCCGATTGTCTCCTCGGAAACCGGCGACGTCCCCTTTGAACTTGCGCATACCAACGCCTATTTCCCGCTCCAAAAGAACAGAGTTGTATTTCTGTTGTCGGACTCCTTGCTGGAATTCAACTCCGAAACGAGGCAGGTGAGTTCCATCAAGGAAGTCGCGGAGACTCGTTTAGAGCGCTTTACAGATATGACGCCGTCTCGTGACGGCGGTGTCTGGATCGCCGGATATACAGGGGTCGCCAAACTCAATCCGAACGGCGACCGTGATGGTCGATATACGTGGCGTGAATTCCCGGTGCCCGACGAACTGGAATGTCGGGATTTCCACAGGATTCTCGCAGCCGATCCGGGAGAATTGTTCGCTTTATCTCGTTCTACGGAAACAAATCGAGAACAGTTGCTGATTCTGAAGGACGATTCATGGAGTGTCCCTTCAATTCCACCAATAACCGATATGGCAGCCGGATGGGGCGGGCACGACGCGAGCTTGTGGATTGGAACCGGCTTTGATTACAGAACGGAAGGGGACCTGTTCCATATTCAAGGCGGTCAAATATACCCGATCGCTAAAAACAAGGTATTAACCGGTGCCCTGATGGATGTCGCGACGGAACGGAACGGCGTATTTTGGATCGCGACCACCTACGGCCTTGCTCGCTACACTCCTCCCTTGTGGCGAACACCCGCCGAAATCCTCGATATCCGGAAGACTTTCATCTCCATCCACGAAGATAGGGAACACCGGCTTTGGTTCACTTGTGAAGACCGAATCGTCAAATACGAAAACAGCGAATGGCATGTTTACCCTTTTCCCGAAGGATGCACTATTCGAAGGAATCGTGAAAGCAGTCTCTGTTCTTTGCCGGACGGGTGGTTGGCTGTCGGCATAACCTCAGGCAGGATTCTCCTCTTCCATCCCAAACACCGGAAATTCCGTGTTGTCGGTCATCCCGATGGGGTGGAGATAGGGTTTTTCTCACATCGCGACGACCGTTCTATCTGGGTATCCGTTTATAAATCCGAGAACAGTACTTATCGAATGGACATATTTGAGGGGCAGACCTTTGAAGAATACACGACGGCGGCGATTTCCGAGGAAAAAGTCGGTCCGCTTCGGAATATACTGCAAATATCCAACACCGAGATTCTCCTTGGAGGTCCTCAGGGGCTTGGCGTCTACGAAGGCGACAAGTTACGGGTTCTCGATACTGAGCAGGTCGACCTGCGGGGCGTCTTCTGCATGCTTGAATTGGAAGACGGGCGATACTGGTTCGGTGGCCGAGATAAAATCGTAGAATTCAACGGAAAAGACCTGACTGTTGTTCGGTCCGAGGGGCTGGAGACGGTTCGTTCTATGATTCAGAGCCGCGACGGAACCGTTTGGATCGGGTCCGGTAGTGGAGTTCATCGCTATTCCAACGGCTCGTGGATTACATACACTTTTGAAGACGGTCTTCCCGATAGAGCCGTATGCAAGATTTACGAAGACCGCCATTCACGGATCTGGGTCGCTACATCCGAAGGGCTTAGTCTCTTGCATCCTGAAGCGGATTCCGATCCACCCCAGACGTATGTCTCTTCCCAGGAAAACCCCGGCGGTGTCCTTCTCGGTGAAGCCGCTCGTTTGGTTGTATCGGCTGTTGACAGATGGAGGCATACAGCCCAGGACCGGTTGCTGTATTCATATCGTTTTGATGAAGACCCGTGGTCGACGTTTCAAGAACACAACGTTGTATTGCGAAAAGGTCTCACTCCTGGAATCCACCGTTTTGAAGTCCGGGCAATGGACCAAAATTGCAATATCGATCCCACACCCGGGGAGTTTACGTTTCGAGTGTTGCTCCCATGGTATCGAGAACCTATGTTTCTCTTATTTGCAGCGGCGTCGATCACGACCATTTTGTTGTTGCTCGGGTATGCACTGTCTCGGTATGTTTGGCTGGAAAAACTGGTTGCGCTGCGCACAGAGGAAATCCGGGCGACAAATCGGTTGCTGGAAGACGAAATTGAAGAGCGCAAACGGGCCGAAAAGGCACTGAAGACATCCGAGGAAGAGTATCAGAACTTGTACGACGAGGCCCCCATCGGCTATCAGGAGATCGATATTGAGGGACGCATTGTGCGAGTGAACCGCACGGAAGCGGAGTTGTTGGGCTACGCACAGGAAGAGATGCTGGGGCGCTTTATGTCGGATTTCCTGAAAGAGACCGACAGAGAGGAGGCAAATCGGTCGATACGAAGAAAGATCTCTCAAGAACAGAGGCTCGAGCCTTTCGATCAGGTCTTTGTTGCAAAAGACGGCAAAGAGATACACATGGCCGTACACGACAGGTTGCTAATCGATAATGCAGGCAATGTGAAAGGGATTCGTTCTGTAATTCGGGACGTCACGGAGTATAAACGTCTTCAGGAACAGCTACGTCAATCTCAGCGCCTTGAGGCCATTGGCCAACTTGCGGGTGGCGTAGCCCACGATTTCAACAATCTATTGACGATTATCAACAGTTACAGCGAAATGCTTCAGCAAAGTCTTGGCAAAGACAATCCTCTCCAAGAGGATCTGAAGGAAATCCGAGATGCGGGAGATCGAGCCGCCTCTTTGACTCGACAGCTTTTGGCTTTCAGTCGAAAACAGGTTCTCGAACCCAAAATCCTCGATCTGAATATCGTTGTGGCGAATCTGGAGAAAATGCTCCAGCGTCTAATCGGTGAAAACATAGAATTCGCGGACATTTGTCAGCCTGATCTCGGTTTGATCGAAGCCGACCCGGGGCAGATTGAACAAGTGATCATGAATCTGGCGGTCAATGCCCGCGACGCGATGCCGACCGGCGGAAAACTCACAATCGAAACGGCCAATGTAAACCTCGGAGAGGAGTACGCAAACTCGCACAAAGGCGTGACACCCGGTCGGTACGTGATGCTTGCGGTGACTGACACCGGTGTCGGAATGGACGAGGAAACCCGATCAAAGATCTTTGAGCCCTTCTTTACTACAAAAGAAAGAGGCAAAGGAACCGGGCTGGGATTATCGACTGTCTATGGCATCGTAAAGCAGACTGGAGGAAACATCTGGGTTTACAGCGAACCCGGACGGGGGACTACTTTCAAAGTGTACCTACCGTTCGTCGAAAAAGAACCTCAGACTGCCGCATCCGAACGTCAACCCGTCGCCCTCAAGGGCACTGAAACGATATTGGTCGTGGAAGACGAAGAGGCGGTTCGAAGGCTGGTTTGCAGGACCTTGGAAAGAAACGGTTACACGGTTCTCTCTGCGTCAAATGGAAAGGACGCCCTGGCGAAGTTCGAACACTATGATGCACCGATTCATTTGACGATCACAGACGTAATTATGCCGCAGATGAGCGGGCGTGAACTTGCCGAACGCTTAAGCACCATAAAACCGGAAATCAGAATCTTGTACGTATCGGGATATACAGACAACGCGATTGTACATCATGGGGTCTTGGATTCAGATGTGTCATTTCTGCAGAAACCGTTTGAACCTGAGACCTTGCTTGGAAAGGTCCGCCAGATCCTCGATTTGTAAGTAGGGTATGAAAACGATGACGCTTTCCTACTTTCCCCACGGCGCTTCCAGCCCCAATTCCTCCGGCAATTCAGGAATATAGTACAGATCGAACTCCATCAGCCCCTGCCCGCCGGGTTGATCGTTGAGATAGATCTTGGTTGTATATCCATTCTCGAGGGTAGGCTGCTCCAAAACGAACGGATGAATCGGCCTGGACTGAATATCCCTCGGCACCACAGTGACTTCCTTTTTGGGCAAGGGCTGCAAAAACTCATGACTGCGGACATGTGGACTGTCCCACCGCAGATGCTCGATGCGATATCGATTCCCTGTGATCGCCAGAATGTCTCTACCGTCAACGATGGCCTCGAAATGAGCGAACTTCACGGCCCTGTCCGCACTCTCCTCCAAGACTTTCCTGTAAATCTCCTGTTGTCTCGCTACTGCCCGTTCCAATTCCTCACGCGTCGGCGCTTGCCGCAGCTCTTTTTCCGCTGCCTCACGATCCGCTAGAACCCGCTCGACATTCCTCAAGAGTTGATCCACCCCGAACAGGTGATACCCATAATTAGGTGTATTTACAAAACGTTCACGCACTTCCATCAGTCGGTCATAATTCCTGGAAAGCGCGGCTTTATTCTCAGCCGAAGGGTGTTCCCTGTACTCAAAGTAAGCAAAAAATGTTCTAACATAGAGATTGTTCGTTTCAATCAGTCTCCGCGTCGTTGTCAATTCATTTTCGATCTTCTCGGCCAACCCCGGGTCTTCGATCAACGATTCTGCCGACTTGAATTTATCGCACATCTCCACCGCCGTAGCCAGCCCGTGATCCAAATCATCAAACGTCTCCGTTTTCCAGGGTTTGCATCGAAGATAAATACGCTGCAGAAACTCCATGTGTTCTTTGCCATGATCGATTCTCGGATACCCCATGGCCGGAAACGTGCCCACTCGCATGTGAATGAATGAATTAAAACGACCGTATGAGACTGGCTCGATATGCAGACCGTATTTATACGCGGTCGGTGAAAGCAAATAGATTTCAGCCATGCCCTCTGCTGCCGCAGGCCCAAAATGAACCGAACAGAAATCTTCTGCGATGGTTCGTATGTCTTCGTCCGGGTTCCACGACAGTCGATAAAGCACATAGCTGTAGACGCTTCGTGTATCCCAACCTTCCAAGCGCCCACCCAGATATCCGGTTCCCCTCAGATTTGTATTGGGTTCCAACAGAAAAGTCTGCAGACCCGCTTGATAATACTGACCGGAAAAAGTCGGAAATATATTTGTATTTCCACCTTCGTAATAATTCATCGGTTCAAAACCGACGATTGTATTATGATCTGTCAGGTTGAACGTGGGATTATACGGCTGATGCCACCAACGGTCGGCCGACGTGATTTTGGGAACAAGATACAGGTTCTTCGTCGGGATCTGCTCGGTGAAGATGGCTTTGAATACATCCGGCTGGTTATGTTGCTCGTAAGCAACCAGACTCCAGGTGAAATGAAAATACGTTTTATCGAATTCTCCCACAACCACGTCATGTACTTTTTTGACAAAAACCCGAAACCGTTTATCGAGGCGCCATTCACACTCGGGAGGCTCATGCATCAGATCGAATGCACGGTAATCGTCCCAGAACCCGGATAGGTCGTCATTACAGATTTCCACTCCGTCCAGCTCCGGCAGGGCCTGGAAAAGCCTGCGGTATTTTGCCTGCACCGCATCCCAGAAGCGTGGATCGTCAGGCGTAAGATTGGCATTGAACTCTGCAAGCAGCGATGGATGATAAGTGAATTCGTTCGCAAAACTATAATACTTCATATGCAGGCTGTGAGCGTATTCAATCAGCTCCCTTGTTTTCTGTCTGTTCTCATGGTTTCTCGTTCGTTCGGGCTCGGAATTCCACGGCACAAGATCCAGAGTGGCGGGACCGGAAACCCAGTTGATGCCGTATCGCAACGCCTGTCGCATGGTCTCCCGGGTTCGTCCTCCTGAACCGTGACGTCCCCAGGAGAGGCTGACCCGCGTTTTCAATCTCGGATTTCTTAGTGTATCGATGTCCGGAAGGTCCTTGTGTACACGGATTCTGTCCCAGATCCAATAAAGCCCATACACATCGCCGATCACCGAACCCCCTGCAACAACCATCACTTTGCCCGAGTCAATCGGTTTCGTGATGATTTGATACCCCTGCCCCTCACGTTCTCCTGTGATATCGATCGTGCCTTGGGCGCTCAAACGTTCGGTCATTCGATTGCGCGTCGGGTCGCCCACGAGAATCGCGTTCCCGACGAACGGCCCCTCGTCGCTCCCGACCTCAAAGGAAACCCCATACATCTCTCCCGTTTCCTTTAAGTCATCGAGTGCCACACGCACCGCCTCATCTCGCCGCAGCTCATCCCCGACAAGAATACGCCACACATTTGGCGAATTGCCTCCACGTACCGACTCTGTCTCACCGATCATAATGAGAAACGCGAAAAGAACCGCACAGATTCTTGAGAGCGAGGTTTTCGGAACTTGCTTCATTGTTGAACCTTTCACACACCAGACCGGGCGAAGGCATGGACAACTCGTTCAGATGTCCTATATTTACAGAGTCCGGTCTGCCGGAAGATATTCGTTTCGGAATTATGGCATATCGGCATGATAGATGTAGAGGCGACGCAATCACAGCACAAGTATGGTGGAATGTTGAATGGACGGCATCCGCTTGTGAAGGAGTACGACGATGAAAAACTTGCTTTCAACGATTACGCTTTGTCTGGTTCTTTTCACGGTTGAATCGGTTTTTGCCGCAACGGAAGACCTTGGGAACGGTTTCCTACATCATGGGGTCGCCACGCCCGTGAGCAATCATCGCGGCACGGTCGCCACGGTGGACGGTGAGGGCCGCAACGTGGTCCTTGTTTGGCTCTTTGACCATCGCGGCGGCTACGCACTTCTGATGATCGACGCCGAAACCGGAAAAAGCGAAGAATTCCCCATGCCGTTTCCACCGGGCGGCGATTGCCCGTATTCCTCCATCCTGTCTACGCAAAACAAATTCTACACCCACTTCAACAGCCACTTCGTCGAATTCGATCCCGAAAAACGCGCTTTTACTTTCTGCCACAAAACAGCGCCCCAGATGGCGATGGGGATGACAGAGGACGACAACGGCGTCATATGGTCGGTCACATACCCCAGCAGCGGCGTTGTCTCGTTCGATCCCAATACACGCAAGTTCACCGACTACGGTCACGTCCACGATGAAAACTGGCGTCAGTATCAGCGTCATGTGGCCGCCGATGACCAGGGCTGGATCTACTTCGGCATTGGCAGCACAGCCAGCCAAATCATCGCGTTCGACCCTCGGACCGGTAAGGCCAAACCGATGCTTCCCGAATCCGAGCGAGTGAAGGGAAGCGGTTATGTTTACCGCGACATGGACGGAAAAGTCTACGGACACTCCGGCAGCGGCGGCGAGGATGACTGGTACGTGTTTTACAAAGGCGAAAAGAAGAAAATTTCTCAACCTGAATCAATCAATCCAAAACCGATCGTCACAAGCAGCCAGGGCTTGTTTCATCGCGAGTTTCCCGACGGAAAACGGTTGCAAACCTGCGATCTGGTAGACCGCGTCCTTGTCGTGGAGAACCCGGAGACGGGAGACACCAAGACACTGGAGTTCGATTACACGAGTGAGGGTGCGCATATTATGGGCATTGCCGTTGCGCCCGATGGGACACTCTGCGGCGGTACCGCATTCCCCATGCGCTTCTTCAGTTACGACCCCGAAACCGATGAGTGGACGAACCGCGCCAGTTACGGCCAGTGGAACACAGTCGCCCGGCAAGGCGACCGTTTCTTCGTCGGCGGATACGGCGGCGGTTTTCTCCTGGAGTGGGATCCGTCGCGCGAATGGGTACCGACAGAGAAGGGGAACCCCGATTCGAATCCCCTGTTCTTAACTCAGTGTACGCCCCCGATCCACCGTCCCCATGATCTTCTGCCTCATCCGGACGGCAAGACACTTGTGCTCGCCGGCACGCCCGGTTACGGGTATACCGGCGGAGGACTTCTCTTCTGGGATCGCGAAACCCGCACTCGAGTGTTGGTCGAACACACAGACATTCTGCCCGAACATTCAACCCAAAGCCTCGTAGCGCTGCCGGGCCGCAAACTTTTGGGTGGAACGACAACCAGTCCCGGCACCGGGGGGGAACGAAAGGCCGAAGAGGCTCAGCTCTATATCATGGACATGGAATCCAAACAGCTGGACTGGCACAACGTAGTATTTCCGGGTGTCCAGGGATACACCGACCTCTACCGGGATGCGAACGGTTTCGTTTACGGTGTCGCAGACCGACGACACTTTTTCGTTTTCGACCCTTCCAAGAGAGAGGTCATCCATGAGCAGAACCTCGATGACAAATTCGGCCGTACAAACTCCCAACAAGGGCCGCGTGTATTCGTCGCAAGTCCCGAGGGCGATACCTATATGTTATTCGTAAAGGGTGTTGCCCAAATCAATCCGGATACATTCGAAATCACGCTGCTGGCTCAGTCGCCCGTCTCCATCGGTCCCGGTGGTGATTTCTACAACGGGCGGATCTATTTCGGCAGCGGCTCGCATATGTACAGCTACACGGTTCCCGACCGGGATAACACTCGATGAGGTGTAGGATAAACTCACCCAACGGATGAACTGTGGCGTCCTGCGGCATCCTGTAGCGTCCGAGTTTATCTCGGACGGTGCTCACTACTCCAACAGCGACTGCAAATCCGGAAGGCATTCCGCATTCCCCAACACGACAAACGACATGCCTTCCTTGATCTTGGTGTCCGGATCAGGTGCAAAATGAAATTGGTCTGAACCGGGATCGCGAATGGCCAATACGACAAGCCCGGTTCTCCGCCCGAGTTTGTATCGAGGGAGACAACCTCTTCAAATCCCACCGAGGTTATCGTAACAACGGCCATGTACGCGGATCGAATCCAAGGAGTCCCCTCCGGCCCGACCAGTTTGAAGCCCACTGTGCCGACGAGGAAAACGATTAGGAAGAACAACAATCCCAGTATCAGTCGATTGCGCAAGTCCATCTTTGAATTGAATCCGGTCTGTCCGATCTGGAGCGGAAAGTAGCCTAACAGAAAGTCCCTGGAAGTTCACGTTACCTGACTCGTTTTGTCAATTACAATCAGGAAAGGGAATCTATGGTATCCTGAATTATGATCAACTTCCGGAATGCCGGAAACGTCGAGTTATAAGACCGGCAGAAAAGAGAAGGGAACATGAAACGAAGAGAATTCCTGGGTACAGCGTTATCGGTGGGTGCGGCTTTGCCCATTGCTCTACAGTCGAGTTCTGTGACCGCGATGGGCTTGGACAAGCAAGCCTCGGATGTCGATGTCCTCGTCGTCGGCGGAGGTCTTACCGGCTGCCTCGCCGCTCTTGCTGCGGCTGAAGAAGGGGCGAAGGTTCTGCTTATCGAGCCCCGAACCTATCTCGGACGCGAAATTACCGCGACATTGCGCCCCTGGCTGAACGTTCAAAACGCCGACCGGCTACCTCCCGATCTGAAAAGGATGCTTGTCGGTACCGACCGACCTGTAAACACAGATCCCTCAACGGGGGAGATGACACTGGCCCCCGCAATCGTAAAACAGAATCTTCTGAACCGTCTCCGAGAGGCCGGTGTCGACGTTCTCTTTATGTCGTATCCCGCTGGGCTGCTTCGCTCCGAGAGAGGGACTGAGGGAGTCGTTGTAGGAAACAAAGCCGGACTCCAGGCCATTCCCGCAAAGACCGTTATTGACGCGACGGAAAACGCCGCTCTCCTGCGTATGGCGGGCGTTAAACTGGATCTCCGAAAACGCAACATTTATCCGAGACGGACCGTCGAATTCTTCTCGGTTTCGGAACTGCGAACGGCCACTATATCAGTAGACGCGAAGCTCGGCATTCCGGGTAATACAATTTTCCTCCACAAAGGCAACGAAGAGTGGGGTCAATATTATGTAGAATTTCCACTTGAAATCAGCGTAAATAGCGGGGATTTCCGAGAGCGGATGGCCTGGGAGATCAAGGCAAGACAAACCACAATAGCGCTCTGCCAGTACCTCAAAACGCACGAGAAGGCATTTGAAAAAGCCGTCTTGGGGCAGACGTCCTCCGAATTATGGTGCCCTCCGTATTTTTCAGTGGACCGCCAATTGGCTGATGGAACCGAGGCCGACGTAACGAATCGATCGTACGAGAACCTGTTTTACACAGACCAAACTGCTTTCACCGAACCGAAACTGAACGAACAAAACTTGGATGAAACACGGCGGGTAGCGGACAAAGTGGGAGCAATGGCGGCACGCCGTTCAAAAGATCCCACGGATACTTTCGACTTGGATGGATCCTGGTGTTCTTTCGGAAGGCTCACGATCTTCTTTGATGGGTTGCATGTGCAGGAAGGATATGACAACCGGTTCAAAACTCACTTCCTTTCGCTCAAGATCGACGTCCCGGATCGATTGCCTCACGAGCTCGATTGCAATGTCCTCGTGGCCGGTGGCGGCACGGCGGGCGCATGTGCCGCGATAGCGGCGGGTCGTCACACGAAAAACGTCACTCTGATTGAGAACTTCTCCGGATTGGGCGGTACCGGCACGCTCGGTGGCGTGAACCGCTATTACTACGGATATCGCGACGGTTTCACAGAAGAACTGGACCGCAAAGTCGATCAGATGACAAAACGAATCAGCTTCCCGACAGGTCTACGCGACTGGAACATCGAGTCGAAAATGATGACCTATTTCGAGGAACTCGTGGCAAACGATGTGAATATTCTCTTTCGCGTCTGCGCTGTGGACACCGTTGTAAAAGAAAGCCGTGTAGAAGGCGTCATGATCGCAACGCCGGACGGCTTGGAAATCATCCGCTCGAAGGTCGCAATTGACGCGACCGGTGACGGAGATCTTGTCGTTTGGTCGGGCGGCAAGGCGGTACTCGGATCGGAGCGGGGAGGAAATGTTCAAACATTCAACCAATGCCGGTGGCGATTCGGAAAAGATTTTGTCGGCGTCAATATCGATTTGGGAGTTATCGACATAACCAATCCGATTGACACGTCACGCGGTATTAGTATCGGACACAAAGAGGGCGGTGCCTATGATTTCTCTCCCTTCCCCTCCGTTCGGGAATCGCGGCATACCCGGTGCGAATACGAAGTGAACGAGGCAGACGTTCTTTCAAAGAAACGATTTCCGGATACCATCGCGGTCGGCCAATCCGATTACGACCAACACGATATTCAGTCATCCGATTTTGCGCGTATGGGGTTTATCCCCTATCACAAGGATGAAAAAACAATTCGAATTCCATATCGTTCGTGTCTTCCGAAAGGAATCGATGATTTGCTCGTGACTGGGAAGGCTTTCGGTGCGACAAGAGATGCGTCTTGTTTTATGCGGATGCAGCCGAGTCTTCAAAACAAGGGCTATGCTGTCGGACTGGCTGCCGCACTGGCGGTCGAAGGGAATAAGTCGCTGCGCAATATCGATATTCAAGAATTACAGAAATTGTTACTCGAAAAACGAATTATTCGAGACACGGATGTCGCGCCGCCCGAATCCGAATTACAGCCGCCTGCCGAGCTGGTTCGTTCGATAGAAAACGGCGACGAAGACGCTTTCGTTTCTCTTTTATGCTCCCCCAAACACGAGGTTCTGCCTTTATTGGAGGATGCTTACAAACGGGATACAGGTAAAGACAAGTTGTTGACCGCGATGGCTCTTGCGTGGTTTGGCTCGAACTCCGGTGTCGATACATTGTTGAACGAACTTCACCGCCTGAAAGATGAAAAACAATCCAGTTCAGTCGACTCACACAATAGACCGATCGGAGGCTTCACAGGAACCCCAAACACCTACTGGCGAGTCAATCAACTAATCGTTTTACTCGGTCTGGCGGGTGATCGTAGAGCCGTCGATTCTCTTTCCGGTGTCGTCCGCGATACGGACGCGGGCGGCCCGCCGCGTTCTAACCCGAGGCTTCACTGGCGACGAATCCCGAACTATGACCGGATACTTTCACTCTGTTTCAGCCTGGAGCGGTTGGCCGACCGAAAAGCCGCCGGTGCCCTCGAATCCCTGGTCGTGAAACCCCATATCGGCGGCTATGTCGCGAAACAGGGAATCGATGGCGACCAGAATTACATGAGCGCCTATTTGGAAGTTGTCGTCGCGAGAACGCTTGCCCGATGCGGCGGCAGAAAAGGCCTTCAGATTCTCGCAGACTATGTCGACGATATCCGTTCCGTCCTTGCCGACCACGCTTATAAAGAACTCCGAGAAATCACGGGCTCGATTGAATAGAGAAAGAGATACCTCAACCCCCTCTGACTCTCCCTTACTCCGGCCGCGCGAGCGTGGCCCGCTCGGGGGAGAAGACAGCGGTTACCCACGTGCCCGGTCGCTCACAGCATAGAGATGCTCATTTCGTTTTCTTTCGCCCAGACCGGGGTGGTGTAGGAGGGGGTTGATCCATGTTCTGCATGAAACATCGTTTCCATCAGAGTTCTCCTCCGGGTGAAGCTCAACAAGATTCGATGAGGTTGGGAGGAGATTGATCGTTACGCAATTGCCTACATCGTTCTGCATTTTTTTCACGGTCCGCTTTTACTTGGGAGGCTCTTCAACATCTATTGTTATTGTCTTCGTATTATTTGCTGTGTTTTCTTCCCCTTCGACCGGAATTGACTCTGCCTGAAGTGCGTGGTGGCCTATCGAGGCGTTGGTCGTGTTCCAGTCGAAGCTAACCTTGGTTGATCCACCGGGGCCGCCAAAATAAAGATAGGCGCGGCCTTGGTAAGAGAAGGAAGGGTATCTATGACCGCCTATGAGTGCGTCATCATAACCATCGCCGTTTATATCCCCCATATCGAGGTTAACACCAAAACTAACACCCGGTCCGTCTGGTCCGGTAAAAGTTATGTCACAAATGTTATCCATGGGGTCTCCGCCGTAATAGAGATAGGCGCGCCCCGTGCAATCGCCGTTGGACCAGTTGGAAGCGCCGATGAGAATATCCTCATAATTATCATTATTCACGTCACCCAAGGCCAGAGCGTGCCCAAATTCCGGGATATTATCCTCGCCGGTAAGGATCAAATCAGGTTCCGTGTCCATATCGGGTCCGCCGTAATAGATGTAGACGCGGCCCCGTTTGGAGTCATACCTGTAAGCTGCAATAATCACATCGGCATACCCATCAGCATTAACATCGCCCAGCTCGGCGCCGTAGCCAAAACAATCGCCGTTTTCTTCACCGGTAAAGATCTTATTCCAATCCTCATCCATACTCGTGCCTTTTCCACCGTAGAATAGATAGGCACGGCCTTTTGCTTTGCCATCCGGCCACTTCCACGACGTAACGATTAAATCACCGTACTGGTCACCGTTCACATCCCCGCCTACAGCGATTTGCCGGTCGCCAAATCGCTGAATCGCAGCGGTTCCAGTATCAAAACTCTTGTCGCAAATGGTATCCATATCCCGCGCGGGTGCGCCATAATAGAGATAAACTTTTCCTTTCTGAGAGTCATGAAGAGGCGCTCCAACGATCAGGTCATCACAGTGGTCATGATTCACATCACCTAGGGCAACGTTTGAAAAAAGACCATCGGCGGATGGTCCATCAAAAACCAAGTCAGCTGAGGCTGAAGAAAGACTCGGTCCCCCGTAATAAAGATAGACTCGTCCTCGACGGGAGTTGTGTCCGAGAGCGCCGACGACTATGTCAGCGTAAGTATCATGATTCACATCTCCTAGAGCAGTATCAATATAGCCAAATTGGTCACCGCCACTCTCACCATCGAAAATTAAATCCGGAGTAGTAGAGATATGTGTCCCTCCGTAATATAGATAAACGCGGCCTCTTCTTTCATGATTTGGATATTCATTGGCCGAGATAAGGATATCGTTGTAGCTATCACCATTTACATCCCCCTCACCGCAACTTGGCGCACTACCGAAAAGATCACCGGGGTTCTGTCCGGTCCATATCCTATCCACGGTCTCATCCATTCCGTGACCGGATGCCGACAACGTTATCGATTTATTTGCAATTATTTTTCCCTCAGTGGAATCAGTCAATGTAAGATCAAAAGTCTCGTTGGTGTTTCCTTGGTTCTTCACGGTGACAATTACGGACACTGTAGCTCCTTGAACACAATGTGAACGTCCCGAAAGATTGGTAATTGCCAACTCGTGACTGGGTTCAGTTGTTTTCTCCTGCGTGAAGTCTCTTTTCCTTGCTGTGTTTGCGTACATCTCCCTAATAAAGACAATTCCGTCGAACATATCGGTCCAGTTAAATTCCCAATTATAGAGTCCAAATGGCCGAGCTGGTAATTTCTCTTTTAGCCACGCTCCATCCGCGCCAAGGCTGCGGAAATCGAGAAAAGCACTTTCACAACCTGCTCGCATAAAGAAATCCTCCAGCGACCCCGATGCCGGAGGTTCGAGTTCTTTTGCTTCTTCGCGTGTTGTCCACAGTCCCCAGTCGCCTTCTCCGGCAATGAACCCCACGGTATATGTCTCCTTGCCGAGCACCTTGAATACCTCATGCCCCATCGCCGTGTCCCAGTCAGACGGCCGGTTGTGAGTCAGATGGGGTGACGATGCCCAGACGATCATCTTACGCTGCGGGTATACCTCTCGGGCCAGCCAAATCAGGTTACGAGCCATTTGGGGATCGCGAATAGTCTCTCGTTTTTCTGATTCCAGCTCGTCCAGTGTCCACCCGCGATATGCAGCAAGCGCGGTAGTGCTATCCACGAACTGCCGCCAGAATGCCAGCTCCGTTTCCGTTAGAGCATCTGAAGGACGAGCGGCATTGAGGGCCTCACGCCACACAATCAGTGCGTTATGACACTGCCTCCGCTTCTCCAGCGTCGGCTCGTACCGCCATGAGTAAGCCAGCTTGTTCAGTGTCTCCACGATGGCGCGGCGCTGGCTGGCATCGGGGGCTGCAGTGCCGAGCGCTTCCCACAGTTCGTTAATATCATCAATCAAAATGACAACTGAGCCGGTGAATTGGCAATCGAAGCCGCACAATTCGAGCGGCCGGTCGCTCTTCGCCACCCGGCCCCAGTACTCGATGAGCGGCCTGAGCTGTTCACTGCCTGACCAAACGCCGAAGACGCCGGCCCTGAACGCGTCGTATGGCTCCATACCGCTGCGCAGCAGCTCCCATGCCTTGCGGCAATGATACAGCCCGCTCTCGAAAGCCAGCACATCGAACCCGAGTTCTTGATGCAGGAACTTTATCAAGCGAGTTTTGGCGTGAAACGTGGCCCCGTCGCCGTGGCCCATCTCCCCCAGCTGGACAATCCTGACATCCGAGAGAATTTCGGCAAGCGGTTCGAAATCCGTGAAATTCTCGTCGTTCGGGTCGATACTCCGGAAGCGCATAGCGTGTTCCCTAATCCAATCGACACGAGGGGTATGCTTGGACGATTCCTCCTCTGCGTATACGGAATCGGCGAAGGAAATAAACAACAAACCCATCGCGACGAAAGCGTGCGTTTTCCGTGTCTCTTTCATTCGCCAGCCCCCTTGTACATCCGCGTGTTCGCAGACTAACGCTTCGCTGAGCGTCCGATCTTGCACTTTGACAAACAACTATCACGTGCGGGGCGGAACGTCCAGCTGTCAATACCGTGTTTGTCCTATCTCAGACTGTCAATCACGCGCCGGGCGGGGAGAGTCTCGGAATTAGGAGCGTAGAGAATTATTTTTTTCACCTCGTCAATATTGATGCCGTTGCAAAAAGTCAGCGGGATGCGCGAAGTGAGGTGTCAACCCCCTCTGAATCTCCCCTTACAGCGGCCACGCAAGCGTGTCCCTTTTGGGGGAGACCACGCGTCGATCGCATCGTTGTCTTCTCCAAGATTTGTTGGGAGAGATGACG
This sequence comes from uncultured bacterium, assembly GCA_964612675.1. Lineage (GTDB taxonomy): Bacteria > Hinthialibacterota > Hinthialibacteria > Hinthialibacterales > JAKPRU01 > CAZTDD01. Next base: position 28,697 of record CAZTDD010000044.1, on the reverse strand, counting down.
AGATGTTCCTCCCCCGAACATCGGGGGAGGCATCTCATGGCTTGTCGAAGGCAAACAGGAGAATTGTACAGGAGGGGCTTGAAATCCGTTGCCCGAACTTCTTGCCGCCCCGTCAATATTCCATCCATCACTCCGAAACACGAATATTCACAAGCCGCAGCATATTCCTTCGCTCGCCCGTCTCGGGATCCAAACCGTTTCGAAGCCCATACCCATAAAGCAATTCCCCGGGGGCGACTTCGCCGATCCATGTATACCCGGAATACCGTTCCGGATTGACCAGTGTATGGTCGGTCCACGTTTCTCCATTATCCGCGCTGAACATAATCTTCGCTCCCGGTCGACCGTAACTGCAGGCCAAAAGTCCGTTTGACATCACAACGAGAGATGGATAAACACCGTCAATCCCCGAACGATGCGGACCGCTCCATGTTTTGCCTTCGTCCTCGCTGAAAAACATACAGAGCGGATTGTCTTTCCAATGGCTGCTTTCGCTTCCCGAACGCACCGCCGCGATCAGTCTGCCGTCAGGCAATCTTCGCAACGAACCCTCGTTCCATCCCTCGCTGCCCCAGTTGGGTTTGTAGGCGATTGTCGAATAATATTCCCATGTCCTCCCACGGTCGGTGGAACGACAGACAAAACTGCGGCGATAATTCTGACCTTTGTGCGGTGATTCCCTTGTGTCTGTATCGAACCAGCCACACATCAACGCGAGTAAAGATCCGTCCTCAATCTGTACGATCGAACGCATAAAGAGAGGTCCGGGGTGAAACGCATGTCCCTTCGACCCGACAGCGCGCGGCACATGAAACACGGCTTCAAAAGGCCCCTCTATGGTTTTCCCGCGATCTTTACTCACATAGAGTTGTCCCAGGAATACTCCCTTCTCCCCTTCACGTGGGAGTGTCCGATAGGCCAGGCCAATCACCTCGCCATTGGGAAACTCGTGGGCCATGATCGCACTTCTGGCGTGCGATGTTCCCCACTGAACGCTCTTGTTATCATATTCGTGCCATGTATAGCCCTTATCGTCGGAATATCTGCCGTCGCAAATTACTCTCCCGTTTGAGAGAACAAACAGAGTATTAAAATGAGTCCCCTCGGCAAAATACCGGTCATCCTTGATCTTCACTTCAAGATGGTCTTTCGGGTCGGCTATTTTGAGCCCGAAATCACGGTACGCGCTGGATGAGGGGATATATGGCCCGTCCTCGCGACGCATTGCCTCAATCGTGAAATTGTGAATACCGGTCGGCCAGGCCGTAGTGTCGATTGTCAACCGGAGTTCGCCTTTTGACGGATCCTTGTCATATTCCCCGTTGTCCTGGATCCCTGCCTCGCTTCGGTAATAGGCCTGCTTTTTCTCCGCGTTGAAATAGAATCCCGGTAGTGTCTCCTCTTCCAGGATCGTATAGGGATGACGTAACGACCAGGTCCAAAGCGTAGCCATTGCTGTCTCCAGAACAACGTCAAAAGGTTCTCCCGGGGACAGGACCGTGGGGTCTACCGAAAAATGTCGAATAAAATCCTCTCCGGATGTCTTCCTTTTGCCAAGGTCCTTTATCGTAACCTGACCATTCTTTACCGTAACGGAGATATTACGATGATCGACGATGTGGTCGCCGGGTGCGGGACGATTGTGCGCGAAGGCCGTAATATAATAGATCCCGTCGCGCCACCCTTCCGTTGGGATTTCAACACCGAACGCCCCTTTTTTCGGATCGGTGTCGACTTTGCCGTTGTCCATCAGACTGTAACTACCGTCTTCGGGAAGATACGCACGATTGTTTCTGTACAGAGAGAACGGCGGCGGGGCGTCGGATTTTGCAATCGGATGCGAAATTCGAACCACATAACTCCCGATCTTCACATCGCCTTTCGCCGTTGCGGCCAAATGGATTTCAAACGGTTCTCCCAGGGATAGGGTTGTGGGCCGCACATCGAATGAAGTAATTGTGATGGATGACTCGACAGCGCCGGCGGTTATCGGACACAGCAACATGAGTCCGAGGAAGACAAGCAGCAAAAACTGTGCTCTAAAAAAATGAAAACTCATTAGGTACCTCCCTTGGTAGGTTTGTCGCAGTTCATTTGTAGCGTGATGTTTGTGGTACTGAGCTGGGTTCCTCTAAATTCTCTGTAAAAAACTCTACGACATAGGGTAGAGATTGCTCCACGATACTGAATGTATGGGCTCCCTCGAAAACAATGTACTCATGCTCCTTGTCCATTTCCTGAAGCCGATGATGAAAATTCTCGTTCATCGTAAAATCGAAAGCATCATCCGCCGTCAATAGCATGACTTCCATGGAAAGTACATCCTCCGCATGGGGCAGAGGATTGAATGACTCCTGCATTTCGCGCGAACCCCCGAAAATCGACGGAACACTGTGGTTTTGTTCGGAAGGGAGATCCCAATTGGGAAAATCAACGAGACCGAGGATTGTGGCCACGCCTGCGAATTGGTCCGAGTGTCTTTGCGCGTATCGCATTGCGCCGAATCCCCCCATCGACCAACCGGTTATCCCTCTCGACGCGGGATTTTGGGCGACGTTCAATACCTGCTCCGCCGCCGCGATTGTCTCTGTGACCAGGGTCTCGTATTTACTCTCGTCCACTGTCGGGCTGTCGATCCACCACCCGCCGCCTCCATTCGGCATAACCGTGACGAAAGGTGCATCGAGCAAAATCTGCCGGGTCGTATCGAACGTAACAAGGGACAAGTGATCTCTCCCGGCACCGTGGAGCAAGTATACGACCGAAGAGGACACGCCATTTGTTGTATAGTCTGCGGGAAAAACGACTGAAAATGACACGATTTGTCCCATGGAGGGACTTCGCATCCGGTACACACTGATCCGGTCGTGCAGCTCCCGAGAATTGATCGCCTCCGGCGTTTGACAGGACCCCGTGGCGGCGATCAGGGGACAAACGATTATCGTAAGGTAAGTCATAGTAAGGGAATACCGCTTCCGTTTTTCTTTGGATCCTGCTTGCGTGAACATCGGAGATTCTCCTTGATTTTGCGAGGCGGTTGAATGCAGAATACGTATACTATAGCGTGAGTGAACGAAATGTCGACTGCACGCTCCGCGACCGGATTTCAGGCCCCCGGTCGAATCCGTATATCGATATTGTCAGAGCTGTCTCTTCGCGAAACGGCGCATTTTCCTGTAGATTCAAGCGACTAACGGCAAAGAAAGAAGGCGTTATGTATTCCCAACGAAAGAATCGGGTTCTGGAGAAACTGAGAAAGGGCGAGGTCGTACTCAGCTGCAGCCTCACACCGGTATGTTCGTCCAAATTGGCCGAACTGATTGGAATTGTTGGATTTGACTGCCTGTGGATCGATATGGAGCATCAGGACTACAGCTATGAGGATGTGTTCAATGTCTGCCTGGCGTGCCGAGCTACGGGCATGGAACCCATGGTTCGAGTCCGGCGCGAGGGCCGGCATTCGTATGCGCGCGGCTTTGAAGTGGGAGGAACCGGCGTGATGGTCCCCCACTGTATGGGCGCCCAGGACGCTCGAAACATCGTTCACGACGCTCGTTTTTATCCCGTTGGACTGCGAGGATTGGACGGCGTGGAAGCCTCCGCCTCGTACGGTCTGATGAGCCCCAAAGAATACATGCAATGGGCGAATAGCGAGACTTTCTTGGTGGTACAAATCGAGGACCGGGAAGCGGTTGAGGAGATCGACCAAATCGCCTCGGTGGAGGGAATTGACTTGTTATTCGTCGGACCGGGCGATTTATCGCAGAGTTACGGTTGTCCGGGAGAATTCAATGATCCGCAGATTCAGAAAGCTACCGAACGTGTAGCCGAAGCAGCCGAAAAACACGGCAAATACTGGGGAATGCCCGCCGGAAATCCGGACCGCGCACGCACTCTAATCGATATGGGAGCACGTTTTCTCAATGCAGGATCGGTGATTGGAGTTTTACGCAAAGGACTCTCCGACCTCTATTCATCATTCCGAGGCGTGAACCATCGGCCCCAGTGACTTGGTGTCGGACCCGGTGATTTGAGGAAGAAACTGCGGTCCCCGTTGCCGTCATGGCGAGCGAAGTGTGGCCATCTCGTTTTGTCCGATTCAACGGCGAGATTCCCACGTCGCTTCGCTCCTCGGAATGACGATTCGCAGGCGTTTTCTTAGGAGCGAAGCGTGGCGATCTCCTTTTTACGGCCCCATCGTCTTCCCCTACGGACCAAATCCCACCTCCCGTCTCGTCATCGCGAGCGAAGCGTGGCGATCTCTTTTCTGCGGCCACGGGTAGCCCCGATTGCTCGAATTCGTCCGTTCGAAGGCAATCGGGGTGGCGAAGCCACAAGAGGCCGTTTGTTCTTTTTCGTGCTTTCGTGTCTCCTTCGTGCCTTCGTGTTTCATTCTCTTCCCACGCGGTAAATCGCAACCGTCGCGCGGCGAGTCAAAATACCCGCTGGCGTCCAGGACTCCGCCTCACAGGTCAACTGTTCTTCTCCGTCGATAGAGAAAACCCATTCTTCTCCTTCTCTCTGAACCGCCATCACATGGACACAGCCATCATTAAATGAGTCTCCCTTCGCCGAACCCTCCTGAATAGTCTGTTCCTCTTTTCCTATACCTCGAACGAATTTGACATGATTGACCGGAATGCTGCGCCGGTCGGGGGCGGTCCCCATTTGGTACTGAAAAGCGGCCATTTCCGATGTGTTCTCAGAGGCCATAACCACGCCGATGCAGTTCGGAGGATCGCCGAACAGTCCTGTGAACCGATATTCGAACTCGACGGAATCCATTCCTGGCTCCTTTGGCCAGAAGATCAAAGCCGGATCGCTCTCACGGTCGCCCTGGTACAGTGTGTTCACCTTCGAGCCATCGAGTGACGAGATTGGTGTCCGGACAAAATAGATCGTACCGCCTGTGGGATGGTCCTTGGTTTCGTACAATACTGTCCCAATGGTTTTCTCGTCGATTTGCACGCTGGCGGGATAGGACCGATCGCCGTAACCGAGCGTAGCGTCATAAACATTCACGCTGTTTTCGACGTCCCACGTCCTGCCGTTGTCTCTCGATACGCAAAGACGTTCGTTACGTCGCTCGCGGAATGAGAAAGCGGCGACCAGCCAACCGTTAGTCAATGTGATGAGATCGGCCGGAGTGAATTGTGAAGGGATTTCTGTGAGATGAGGTGTCGACCATGTCCTTCCGTCATCCCGTGACTCGATCTGCCACAAAGCTGGGTCGCTTTGAGAGCGAATCAATGCGACCAGTGTGCCTTCCTGAGTCTCTGTGACACAGACTTCGTCCGCCCAGTTTCGCTTGCCCGTCTGCGTGGCCTGAATCTGTTCAAACTCACCGGTCTCTGAGTTGTAACGAGTGAAATACGTTGCTGTCCTGGGACCATGATCGGCGTCGGCCCACGGAAAGAGCCATATATCGCCCCCCAGATCGATACCCCGGCTTCGCGTGTGCACGTTTTCCAATCGGGTGATTATCACCGCTTCCGACCAGGTGTGCCCTTCGTCTTTGCTTGTCGAGAGCCAGGCCCAGTGGTGTTTGCCATGCAGATACTTATCCCAGATCAAACAGAGCGTTCCGTCGTTCATACATGAGATTGCCGCATTGCGGTCGTCATACTCGGGATCGTCATAGGCAAGTTCCGGCTTGCTCCAGGTCTCTCCTTTGTCGCTAGACCGAACCAGCATGATGTGCCCGTCCTCCGGCTCGCCGCTCGCGTGGTGAAACGCCTCTCGGTACACGGCGATCAACTGGCCGCTCTTCGTCTTGCAAACACCCGGGAAAGCTACGTGATAAGAGGACTGGACGGCGGGTGTTACCTGCGGGTCTGATACCGGCTTGGAGAGGGGACGGATAATCCACTTACCGCTCTCCGTGTTCCATTTCTCGGGCAGCGCATCCGTTGCGGCTCCGGCTGAGAACTCTTCAAAAACGTACTCGTTGTCGGCCCCCGGCACGGGGAAAGAAAGCAGCCACAACGGAAAAAGCAATACAAAAGAGAACATGATTCGTTTTTCTTTCGGCCTGTTCATGAGACATACCTCTTCAGCGTCTACTATTATGCTGTCCCGGCTCATTATAAGCGGCTCTTGTGACCGCCGTCGCGAGCCCCGGACCGTTGGAGCCGGTGATTTCGGAAAGAAAGTGAATTTCGCATTCCCTTCTTAGGAGCGAAGCGCGGCGATCTTTTGTTGGTATGTCCCAACACAGCTTACGGTCCGACTACGTAAATGTCCCCAATACTCACCAGGCCGTTCGACGCATCATATTCCATATGAATCCCCAGAGCGCCTTCCGCTGTGCTCGGTTCATACAGACCGTTTGGAGCGGCACCCAGCAAAATAAAGGTGCCCCGGGCTTGCTCGACGCGGGGCATGTGGGCGAATTGTCCCTTTTGCCGTTTATCGTCGGCTACCTCGATCGGCCAATAGGGATAAACATCTCCTGCGTCGGTTGACAGTTCTTTGGGCCGGAATGGATCAGTGGGAATCGTTGAGAGGTAAGAGATTGGTGTGGAAAGACGGATCAACCGGGCCAGCCTTCCAGGGACACCTCCAACATAGTCGGGATAGGCATTGTTATCCAATCGGTATTGATGGAGTCCCATCTTTATGGCCCGCATGTCAGAGACGCTGCGGGCGACTTTGGCGCGGATCTGAGCGTTCAGAAATTGAGGGACTGCGATTGCTGCGAGAATTCCGATAATGGCAACAACGATAAGTAATTCGATGAGAGTGAACGCTCGTCGTTTCATAGTGGTTGTCTTCTCCGCGTGTTCCGGTGTGTCCTGAGGGGGAGATGGATGTCTCGGACGCTCCGATAGTCATTGAATCCTGTCGTATACGTATGCTAAAGATCATTCAACCGAATGTCAAGATCCAAAGTCAACGCGGTATGGCCGAATTGCCAATGATGACTACGGGAATTTCTCAATGAAGCGCGGAGTTGGATGTGTCCAAGGACTTGACAGACCCGCTGAAACATGAAAAGGTGTGAATACGTATACTACCGCATGTCGGCCGACAAGCCCGGCATCACCCCATCCCAAAGTGGAGGTATTCCAATGAAGTTGAAGAGGTGGTTGACGACACTGTGCGCGCTGGGTTGTTTCTTCACAGTCCAAACCGCGTTTGCACAGGACTGGGAAACAGTCTTCACGTTTGACTTTGAGGACACCGCCCTGAATGAAAAACCCACGGAGCTGTCAGGCGGAGAGGGCGACGATACCGATGGTATCGGGATCGATTGGTTTGTTACCGACTATGTCGGTTACGACAACGAACCCGATGGAACAGCCCGGAATTTGGCGATTCTGGACAACAGTGACCAAGGAAATGCTGTCATCGCAGTTCCTTTTCCTGCGCAGACCGGCAACTTCCGTCTCACACTGTATGCGGCAAACAACAAACTCGGAAGCTCCTTTATTCGCTTTGCGCTGGGAAGCACCCAGGAAGAAGGACTAGACGGGGGCGGCCGAGGCGGAATCGGCTATCTCGACCTGAATATGAACACCACGAATGGCACCAACCCGAAGTTCAACAGTGAGGTGACAGGTCCTACACTTCCCCATAGTAACGCGGCCATGCATAAGGTCCAATTTTATGCGTACTGGGATGAAGAGGCCGGCGGCTATACGCAAATCACCGGCGAAGTCGACGGCCAGATGGTTACATCGCCGATTCCTGCTTTGAATGCACGAGGGCAGTTGGATCTTCTCTATATCATTACGAGTACAGGCGGTACAAACATCGATCTTTCCGTGGACGACATCTCTGTCGCCGTTGGCGGACCTGACTTTGTTATGAAAGACCGTGTCTTTACGCCAACTGAGACAGTGTATTCAGAAGATTTTGAAGACATTGCGCTCGGCGAGATCCCGGCTGAATGGGGATTTGGCGACGGCGACGATTCCGACGGCGCCACTGTGTACTGGGAGGTGAGCGATCAGGTTGGATTCGACGGTGAGCCTGCGGGAACGACCAAAAACATGATGCTGCTCGACGAATTCGATGGTGGAAACATCATCGCCGAGGTCTACTTTCCAGCCCAGACTCAAGATCTACGGTTGAGTTTCTATGTTAGTACGACGGAATTGAGTACGGGCGATGAGGGCGACGATACGGTTCGTGTTGCGATGGGTGACATCGACGACGGTGGGATTGCCTCCAGCGGAATGGACGGCATCGGTTATGCGGATGTTAGCTTTATGCCTATCGCCGGTGCTCTCAAACTCGACTTCAATAACACCGAACACCCACAGGAACTTACGATTCCGCATGAAGACAACCAGATGCACTTCTGTGAGTATGTTGTTTTCCGCAATGAAGAGGATACCGCTTACGAGCAAAGGAAGTTCTTCGTGGACGGTATTGAAGCGTATATGCTGACTCTCACGGAGTTTCAGAGAACCAAACTGGATCTGTTGCGCTTCATCACGTATACGGGAGGCTTTCACCACATCTTCATCGATGACGTGAAGATCGAAATCGGTACGAGTGAAGAAGTAACCGGCGTGGAAGATTGGTCGCTTTATTGATACCACCCGCAAGCAGGGCAGAAGTCTTTTGTCTGGAGATCATCCGGATTCTCGCCGGATGATCTCCAGGCTGACAAACATCTTTTGATACGGTTTCGGCGGTGCGTCACCGGACAGGACTACGCCGAGAATATAGCCACAAACAGCGTCCAATACTTCATTTGTGAATTGTGGCACAGTGGTGACGGAGGGAAGTGTATAACGGCCGATTGGGAAATTCCCGTACCCCACTACGCGAACATTATCGGGTACCGATAGCCCCGCATCATGGAGTGCACGAATCGCACCGATGGCCTGCGCATCATTCACTGTGACGATGCTGTCGGGTTTCCTGTCGTGTGCGAGCGCCTCATGGGTTTGCATATAGCCGCCGTGCTCGTCGAAAGTCCCATGGTTCACAATCAGCGGTTTTTGTTTTTGCTCTGAACAAAAGCGTTCATAGGCACTCAGGCGGGCAACGTCGACTTGGCTGTTCCATTGCCGTCCGAGATACAGGATACGGCGACAACCACGCTCCCAAAGATATTCCAGTGTTGTCGTCATCTGCTTGTCATAGTCGATCGTGATGGCATGGTAGCCCTTCAGGACACGTCCGATCACCAGGACAGGGACGGGAAACCGTGAGAGATTCTGCTCGAACCAGGAATCGCCTTGGATCGACGTGCCCATCAGGATGCATGTCCGATACGTACCCAGGCCAAGATTAACGAAATAGGTTGGATCCTTGAGAAGACGATCCTCGTCAATGTGATGAAAAAAGAACGAGAACTGAGACATTTCCTGCATGGACTGTATCCGCTGCTGGATATCGTGGAACACGAGCGGACTTTCGAACATGCTGCAGAACATCAATCGTTGAGACTCTCTTGGTCCCTTCAGTTCACGAGCCGCCTCATTGCGCACATAGCCCAGTGTTTCGATTGCGCTCAGAATGCGTGCCTTGGTCTCCTCAGTCAGGCTGAAATTGTCCTGTTGTCCGCTCAGGAACCGAGAGACCGTCGGCTGGGAAACCCCTGCGGCCCGAGCAACATCTTTCATCGTTGGATTTCTTTTTTGGCTTTTCATAACGCCCATCATAGTACGCCTTGGCATTGTCTACAGCAAGGAGTTGGCAAGAAGTCGGCAAAGAGTCGGAATCGGCTAGTATCATGAGTTCGGCATCTGTGGTTTTCGTGGCGCGATCCCTAGGCGGTTTTTTATAATACGTATACTATAACTGAGAAATGGCCAAAAGAAAACGTTTTCTAAAAAAAATCTCCTCCGATTTGACCGTTGTCGGGGGTGGATTATCCGGTGTGTGCGCCGCGGTTACCGCCGCCCGGCTTGGTTTGGAGGTATTATTGATCCATGACCGGCCGGTGCTCGGAGGAAATTCCAGCAGCGAAATCCGTCTTTGGGTTCTCGGCGCTTCCTGCTACGGACGATCCCCAAATCGTTATGCCCGCGAAGGCGGCGTGATGGAGGAACTTTATGTCGAGAACCGTTATCGGAACCCGGAGGGAAATCCGGTCATTTGGGATTCCCTGCTTCTCGACTGGGTGTCCAGAGAGTCTCGGATCACTCTCCTTTTGGATACCGCCGTCTTCGACGTAGAAATGGACTCCATGGATTCCGATCGCATTCAGAGTATCCGGGCTTTCTCTTCTTTCAGTCAAACCGAATTCCTCTGCAATTCGCCGCTTTTTCTTGATGCAAGCGGCGATGGAATCGTGGGGCATCTTGCGGGTGCCGAATACAGGATGGGCAGAGAATCTCGAGACGAATTCAACGAGTCATTTGCGCCGGCACAAGACGATCGCGCCATGCTCGGAAGTTCGATTTACTTCATCAGTAAGAAGGCGGGCAAACCGGTTCGATATATTCCACCTTCATTTGCGCTGGATATCAGTAAAACAGAGATTCCAAGCTATCGACGAATCGATCCGCTCGAAAACGGTCCTGAATTCTGGTGGATTGAGTATGGAGGCGAGCTGGATACGATTCATGAAGCCGGAAACATTAAATGGAAACTATGGGAGATTGTTTACGGGATTTGGGACTATATCAAAAATAGTGGGAATTTCGAAGATACCGAAAACTTAGCGTTGGAATGGATTGGGACTACCGCCGGAAAACGAGAATCCCGCCGGTTTTTAGGCGACACCGTTCTCAGTCAGAATGATATCGAGTCGCAACGACGTTTCGACGATGCTGTGGCCGTGGGCGGCTGGCCGATCGACCTTCATCCTTCAGAGGGAGTTTTTTCGAAAAACCACGCGTGCAACCAGGTCCATCCGGACGGTGTATATACGCTTCCTTATCGAGCCTACTATTCGAAGAATATCAAGAATCTCTTCCTGGCGGGGCGCTTGATTTCCTGTTCGCATGTAGCGTTTGGCTCAACGCGCGTTATGGGGACATGTGCGGCAGGCGCACAGGCGGCAGGAACGGCGGCGTTTCTCTGTCATCGCTCCGGGGTTTCTCCACGAGAACTCTCGGACGCAAAGCGTGTGAAAACGCTTCAACGTCTCCTGCTCCGGCAAGCACAAGATATTCATTTTGTTCGGAACGAGGATCCGAACAATGTGGCTCTGAGCGCACAGGTTTCCGCATCGTCTCACCGGACACTGACAGGTTTTGACCCCGTTGCGGAAGGATTGATTCGGCTTCATGAAGATTTCGCATTGATGTTTCCGGTTGTTACCGAAACCTTACAGCGAATCTCTATTCCTGCAATCGTCAATGAAGATACGGAGATTTCAGTCTGGCTTTGTTCCAATGACAAAGGGGTCAACTATGTGCCCAATTTGAATCTGTGGTCTGACCGGATATTCGTAAGGGCAGCCGATGACGCTACCATCGATTTACTTCCCGACATTCGTGTGGAGAAGAAAGGGTTTCTTTGGCTGATTATTGAAGCGAATGAGAGGGTTGCGCTTCACGCATCCGAAGACAAGGCTGTGGGAGTCATTGCCCTGAAACCCGAAAAACAAAGGGAACTGCATCATAATTACGAGGGACAACTTATCTGGAAACCGAAAAAACAAAGTATTGCGTTTTCACTCGAACCTTTTCAAGACTGTTTCGTCCCGCAAAATGTAGTCAATGGATATTCACGTCCTTATATTTTGCCGAACTGTTGGATTTCCGAGCCGTTCAATATGGGTAGGGCGGAATGGATTGAACTTCGGTGGAATGAACCGAAGACAATTCACGAAATTGACATTCTCTGCAACACCGATCTCGATAACCCGCTTGAAACCGTCCATGTCCCTCATCCGGATCCTATAATGGAAGAGACTCTGAGAGACTTTGATGTTCTTGTCCAAACAATGGACGGCAGCTGGAAGGAAATCGAACGCATAAGGAACAACCATCACCGGAAGATCTGTGTCTGTTGCATTGCGGAATCGATTCAGGCCGTTAGGATAAACTGTCAAGCGGCCAATTGCGGTTATCCGCGAGCGGAGATTTACGAGATCCGAGCGTATGAATCTTCTTATCAAAATTACATCAACGAAGTGAAAACCGGTCAGCACGAGGTGAAATAGTGGTACCAGCTGCGGGGCTAGGACCTCTCGATTATGCCGTATTGACGGTCTATTTTGCCGGTGTAGTCGGCCTCGGATTTCTTTTTCGGAAGAACCCAACGCTGGCGGACTACTTTCTGGCGGGTAGATCCACGCATTGGATTTTGGTGGGCATTTCGATTGTCGCGACATTGTTCAGTGCGGTATCATTCGTTGCCATGCCGGGTGAGGCCTATGCGAACGGTCTTTCTCTTTACCCACGTTCCCCGATGGTCGTATTGGTAGCACCGCTGGTTATTTGGCTCTTTCTTCCATTCTATCATCGGGCTCCGATTTTCACTGTTTTCGAACTGCTTGAAAAACGATTCAATCTGGCAACCCGACTGATCGGGAGCGGCATCTTTCTTCTGGTGCGAAGCGCGTATGTAGCGGTGGTGTTTTATGCCAGTGCGAAAGCGTTTCAGCCCGCGCTCGGACTTCCCATCACCACCATTATTATGATTGTCGGCATTATCGCCGTTTTTTATACTTACCTGGGAGGTATGAAAGCGGTCATTTGGACTGATGTTGTTCAGTTTGTTATTCTGTTCGGGGGAATTCTGTTTGTTTTGGCCCGATTAGTGCTCGCAGCCGACGACGGGATAGCCGGAATCTACTCGTATGCAACTGCTCACGATCGGGGTTTCGATTTATGGGCGACCGAGGAATTCTATTCGTTTTCCTTATACGAACGAGTGACATTGTGGTCGATGTTCGCCTATGTCCTCGTATGGAATTCGTATACGTACGGTGTCGACCAATTGACGGTCCAACGCTATCTCTCCACATCAAATCTGAAATCCGCGATTCGATCCACTGTCTTCCAGTTTATCCTACTCATTCCGTTTGTTGCCTGTTTTTGGTTTGTCGGGACTGCCTTGTTTCATCACTACGGTGTGAACCCGTCAATCGCTCCGCCCCCTTCCGTCGAGGAGGATAGTATTCTTTGCTATTACATAACCCGGGAGCTGCCGGCGGGTATTGTCGGATTGATTTTCGGTGCGATTCTTGCTGCTGTTATGTCAACTGTGGATTCCGGAATCAATAGTCTTACAACCTCGACGATTGTCGATTTCTATCAGCGTCTCGGAAGGAAACCCCGAACGGAGGAAGGTTATGTTGCGCTTTCAAAACGATGGGTGATTGCGTGGGGAATCTTCTGTGTGACCTGTGCCTGTTTTATCGCGCTGGTGTCCGAGGAGGCGAATACTACAATTATCGAAGTGACGGCGATTTGGGGGAATTTGAATGCCGTTCTCTTGGGAGTGTTCCTTTTGGCGATGTTGACGCGGCGGTTTGCACCGGCATGTGCGTATGCTGCGTTTCTTGTCGGAGGTTTCGTCACGATCTATGTTTCCACCGTGTTCTTCTATTGGAGACCTCCTGAAGAACGCATTTCGTTTCTCTGGATCGGAGCGATTATTCTGGCGGCGACGCTGGCCGCCGGTCTGGTTGTTGGGCTTTTGGCCGGTCTATTGCCGAAACGAGAGACAGCGTAAGCTATTTCCAGACAGCTCACCAGAGAAGTCTGCAACGGAAGTCGGCGTCAATGAATCGATGTGCCGGACCCACCTTTCGTCTCTTGCGGAACGAGTTGTACAAATCGAAGGAACAGTTGTATAGCGTTTTTCACACCGGCCTGATCTGTTCCTGAAATGCATACTGCATTATCTCTCATTTGAAGAAGACCTTTGCTGCCATGGCGGTACTTCTGCGGAACATCGTAGGCCCAATTCCCCCTGTCGAGGATCTTCGGGCCGCCGATAGCGACTATAAGCGAGTCTTCCGTCTGGGATTCAGGAACGGACCGCCCGACACGGACGGTGCCGGGTAGAAAATCCTCCAAGGTGGATACGAATTGTTCAGTTTCTTGGGCGTTGGAAATGACGATTACGTCTGAGACGGCGAGCTTCTCCACCAATTCCGCGGGTTCCTCAATAAAGCAAAATGCGTCCATCTCCGGTGATGGGAAATTCGCGAGAGCAGCCAATAAAATGGATTTCCATTGCCATGTTCGGTCCGGCGATTCGTCAAGTACCTTGAAATTAAATCCACACATACCGTCCGCCTGCCCGCGCCGTGCAGCTGTGATCGCGCGGATAAATTGACTTGGTTTTACCATAAAATCAATCATTGGGAGAAAGACGACCCGGGGTGCTCCCGCGTCTTTCCACATACGGACCATGTATTCCGCTTGATCGTATTCAATGCCGTAGTAAAAAGGGAGTACAGTCAGTGTTTCGCCGAGTCGTGTCAATCGGCGCAAGAAAAGGCTGTAATACTCCAACGGTTCGACGTGGGCGATGCTGGGTGCCGGCTTGTAGAACCAGATATCCATCGTCGGAGTGTATTGGCGGAGTTGCGAGCGCACTCCTTCCCATTTATCGATATAGCAGTCGGCCCAATACAATACTTTTTCGTCCAGGGTCGCTTCAGCCATCGGTTTGTGGAAATTCGCTTCAAAATCGCAGGACGGTTCCATGGAGAACCAGTAATAATGGTCCTCATCCTGACCGTGGGAATCGGGAAACTGTGCTGGAGTTAAGGACTGACCGTAAAAGGTATCAAACTCAGGGGAACCTTCTCTGTACCGTCCCCTGCCAACAAGGAATGCTTCCATGTCCAGGGAGTGCGCTTTCTCGATGATCCGAGCCGTTTCATTCGGTTCACCGGGTTCGATAATTACGAGGTTGCATCCCCAATCCTTGAGAGTTTCGAGGCTGTTCAAGGCCGTTGGATATTCATCGCGAAGGTCAATTCCTCTTGTTTTTTGACTTTCCAGACTGGCAATGACCTCGGGTAGCATGACACGGCCATCGGTTATGAGCGGGGGGGATTTGTACGACGAGGCCGAGTGTCTTTTGAAAGGAAGATCGAGCAGCAGCTGTTGATCGCTCTGCTGAAAGTCGGTTATTTGTGACGGTGTGTTTCTCAGCACCCGAATAGCGTACCGAAAAACGCTCGATTCACCCGGGGCGAGATCCACTGCGGGACATCCTATACTCACCTTCCATTCATTCTTTTCCGGTAACAACGTGTATGCTAGGGT
This sequence comes from uncultured bacterium, assembly GCA_964612675.1. Taxonomy (GTDB): domain Bacteria; phylum Hinthialibacterota; class Hinthialibacteria; order Hinthialibacterales; family JAKPRU01; genus CAZTDD01. The sequence goes on along the minus strand of CAZTDD010000044.1, from coordinate 13,557 downwards.
ACACGAAGAGAGAGAAATAAATTCATAACCGCGGCCCATTCCGCACGAGAAGGCATAAAACGCGTCGGCGTCTCCCTGAGCCGGCGATTCGATATCGCGATACTCGGCACCTTTTGCAGCACCAAAATCGCTCCAATTAAAATCCTGTTCATAGTGTATTTCGGAGACAACATTCTTGAGTATTTTGTCTCCGGTATTTGTGATACGGACTAGGATTTCAATAACGCGCTTGTCCTTCGGAACGAGAAAGAGATGTTCCATCATAAGAGGATTGGGTTCTTGTTCGTCTTTTGTTATATCTTCCGGGGACGCGATGCTTCGGTTGCGGATCTTGAGCACGTCCGCCTGATTGAGTTCTGCGAGTTCGATACCGCTACGTGGCAAAAAGCCGATCTCTTCCGTTTCACCGTCCATGGTGAACACGGTGCGGCTTACGTGAGTCATTTCTGCGGGGCGATCGAGAATGGACAGGAAACTACGGATCGGCCAGTATGGCAAAATGAACTTCTCCATCGGTCTGCCTGGGATGATGGTGTACCAGAGTTCTAGTTTTCCGTTGTCTATTCGTGCCACGTGGAAGTCGGGTCTGGTTCGAATCGCCCCGTCCGCTCCCCACCATTGCGCTTTGTATGTTTCAACGTGATTAACTGCGTCAATGGTGTCAGCCGACGTCTGCAGCGGACCGGCTATAAATACCGATGTAAGGATAGTGAGAAGATAGGATCTGTAACGCATTTTCTCTCCTATGATTTGGATTCAAATAAGATGATGTATATTTGAGCATTTCTCTAGCCAAGTTTGTACGGCAACGATCAGGAACCTGTCATGATGATGTCGCCGAAGCTATGCAGGCCGTTGGAGGCAGCGTACTCGACAAATCGTATTGCTTCACCGGTTTCGACTCTCCATTTCATGTCCGGTCCGATAGAAGCGAACAAGAATTGAATGGCCTTCGATGCATTCCGTTCCTCGAGGAAAACAGCCCAATAGGATTTGGCCCAGTTGCTGGTGGGGGCATTGTTGACGTACCAGTAGGGAGGTGTATTGAGTCCAGCGAAGTATCGGCTTCCTCCGTCGTCCCGCTGCTCATGCAAACGAAATACGTCAGGAGGAATGGTGGATGTGTATGCAATCGGTGTTGTCAGGGCGAGAGGACAATAGCCCATCGCCTGGCCGGATCCACGGGAATCGGTAGCATCCAGCGGAAAGCCGTTGTTATCCACTCGATAAGCCTGGACCGCGGTGACCAGACCGCGCATATCTCCTTGTGCGCGCGCGATTTTCGCCCTGGTTTGTGCGTTAAGGAAGTTCGGGACAGCGATTGCCGCGAGAATGCCAATGATGGCTACCACGATTAACAATTCGATCAAAGTGAATGCGCGTGTAGTGTTGAGATTTCGCGAACAGGCCATGGTCTTTACCTCTCTCGGCCGATATTCGTTCCGGTTTTCCGACGAACAAGGACGACAACGAAACTGAGCTATGGTACTATATACAGAGACGACGACAACCTCACACCCAGGGGGCAAAGTATGTGGAACGATATCACCTATCTGCGGCCGCGACGCCGTAGAAACGCATTCACTCTTATCGAGCTGCTCATCGTAGTTGCTATTATCGGAATCCTGGCGGCGATCGCTGTCCCGAACTTCCTTAACGCACAAACCCGAGCGAAGATCAGCAAAGTAGAGGCCGATTTTCGGAGCCTCGCGACCGCCATCGAATCGTACCGGTTGGAGTACAACAATTATATGCCTTACCCTGAGTGGGGTCAGCATACCGGACCGACATACTTCAGAGCATTATCCACACCCGTTGCATTCATCAGTTCTCCCGAGAGTATTCATGATCCATTTCGGCAAAAGCACGAATCGGACCATGATGGTGAAGAAGCGCCGCGTTACGGGTATTTCGACCCGCATGACCAGGTATGGATTATGGACGATGCGGCTTCGCGGGGCTATAACCTCAAACCGTACCAGTGGTGTCTTGTCTCGCCCGGTCCCGACTATGAGCAGCAGCTGGACGGCGGAATCAATCCCGGTTTCTATCCGTACGACGCGACGAACGGTCTGAACAGTTGCGGAGACATAGTACGTTTGGGACCGTGAATTGCGCCCTGTTTCTTATATAGATTGCTATTTTCAGCGCGATAAACAACCTTTTTTCGGCGCGAGGGATTTGTCATGCATTCGAACCCCTTTAACTTTTTGAATTCTCTTCTTCGTCGGTTGATAATCTGTTCCCTTCTTGTGATTTTCACCGCAGAGGGTGTGCCGGTGTGGGGCTGTTATGCTGTCGTTGTAGGCAGAGAAGCCTCTGCCGACGGATCGGTTTTGCTCGGTCATAATGAGCAGAATGGAGGGACGCGTGTTCTGAATTTCCGGCGGATTCCACGGCGGAGATTCAGCGAGCCGACGACAGTTCGCCTCCGCAGGGGCGGAGTGTTGCCACAAGTCAAGGAGACCTCAGCATTTTTATGGAGTGAGAATCCCGGGCTTGAATTCAGCGACGGGTATATGAATGAATGGGGCGTGGCGATAGTGAGCGACGGCTGTCCCTCGCGTGAAGACGGCTATTTTCCTCTTGTAGCACGAGGGGAAATCAAAGAGGGTGGAATCGGGTATATGCTGCGACGGCTGGTTGCCGAGCGGGCACGGAGCGCTTTGGAAGGCGTTACGCTCGCCGGACAGTTGGTTGAACGGTTCGGCTATGTCGATTCGGGCCGAACCTATGTCATTGCCGACCCCAATGAAGCGTGGCTCCTGTCAGTCGTTCGCGGCCGGAGATGGGTTGCCCAGCGGGTTCCCGATGACGAAGTGGTTTTGTTGCCAAATGTGTACATCATTGGTGAGGTGGACTTGAAAGACAAGAATCGTTTTCGGAGTTCGCCGGACATTATCGATTATGCGGTAGAACGTGGATGGTATGATCCGGACGGCGGCGAGCCATTCGACTTCGCCAAAATCTACGGAAGACCCGATTTAGCACAGCCGGATCCGAGGCAGCTGCGGGGGCACCACATGGTCACAGGCGAGATCTTTTCGTGGCCCAGTGGGCAACCGCTGCCTTTTTCCGTACAACCCCAACAGAAACTGACAGTAAGAAATGTACTGCAAATTCTCCGAGATCGGAAAGCGCCGATCTGCGTCCCGGAGACCCAGGAAGCGGCGGTGTTTCAATTGCGATCCAATATGCCGAAAGAGACTGGATGCGTTTATTGGCGCACGACCGCCGAACCGTCCGTCAGTGTTCTGACGCCTTGGTATTTGGGCATTACCAAAACGCCGGACTGTTACTATCGATCGGCGGATATTCCGACACACCTTTCCTTTGTTTATCATTTTACGCCGCCCGCCGGAACATTTTCCGTGGACACGGATCTTGCCTGGTGGAAATTCAGGAACCTTCAGACAATCGTTCATGAGGACTACGACAGTCGAGTGGACGAGGTGCGGGCTGTTTGGGACGATTTTGAAGATAGTGTTTTTGACGGACAGCAGGCACTTGAAAAACAAGCACTGGATCTGTTTCGTGACGATCGAAGCGCCGCCTGTGAGCGCCTGACGGAATATTGCATAGACCTTGCCCTTGAAGCATGCCTTAAGGCGGATCAGTTGAGGGAACAACTGAAATAGTCTCACTCCGGAGACGAGCAACCGTTCAAGCGGAACACGCGGAATTACGTTCTCTCTTCACGGATAACTTCAATGAAGTTGATCACCGGAGCATTCTCGCTCGTTATCTTGGAACTTCGCGGTACGAGCTCGACTACGAGATTGTCCTTCACCTGAATTTCTTTGAACTCTTTTATTAGAGCTGTCTCCGCTTGTTCATTTTTCAATTCAAGTCCATCGGATACAACACGGTTTTGTAATTTAATGTCGAAGACACGCTCGCCCGAGCGATTCTCCGGTTGAGGCATAAATCCCAAGCGGACTGTATACGCGGCTGCTTCGTCCCCTTCCTTGATGAGCGGTAGCTCGCAACGTCGCATTCCGACACAACCGGAGGTGAACAACCATGGTTTGTCCGTGCCATCAATTGTAACGCCTTTGAAATCCCGAGCGAAATAGCCCATGCCCTCGGGAATTTCCTCCGACAAATCGAATTTCACGCCGTAATTCGGAAAATGCGTGTAGCTGTCTGTCTTCGGATTCGGGTATGCGAACCAGACGGCTCCCTCGTTGTCTTTTCGGTCTGCCGGAGCCCCGAAGTTGATAGCAAAATGTTTGACCGGTTTCAGGTCGCCGGGTGTGACAAAGACAGTCCAGGGCCGTACACGCTCCGGTTTCCGATTCATAGCGAAGGAACAGCGGATCGGATAGGAGCAGGTACAGCCTGCGGCGGCTTCCTGTGAGAGCAAAAGTCCACACGCAGGAATCAAGCTGATCGCACAACCGGGCCGATACGCACCAAAAATCTCCACGCCACTGTCACGTTCCAGATCGTAAAAATTCGTACAGGCGGATCGATAGAATATACCTTTTTCGGATGCGGAGGTAATTCCACACGTGTGTCCCGGGCGCAAAAACTCCCACGGAACTTGTTCACCTGTTATTGGATTTGCTCGGGTAATCGTCTCACCGGTTTGTAGCGAGCAGGCACGGGGCTCCAAAATGATCTTGTCATCTACAATGACAGGACGGGTGCGATAGTTCAGGGGTTTGGACCAAACCAACTTTCCTGTTTCCGCGGACAAGGCAGTTATACGCCGCCATTTCATGCCGCCTTCACGGAACCGCCACGCGTCGTGGTTGCCGTGATTTCCGAAGAAAAGAAGCAAGTCATCGGCGAAAGCCGCTCCCATTCTGTCTCCGCAACAGCCGGTGAAATCCATAGAAGCTTCCCAGCATTTCTCGCCGGTTCTCGCATCGAGGGCAGTGACAATACGGACATCGGCGTCGTCAAATGTCAATATGCCTTCAGGATGTTCATTTTCAAACATCTCGGCCTTCAGAGAATATTCGAGATAATCCAACACACTCTTCTTGCGAGTGTCGCCCTCTTTAGCGGCTTCGGCCTGAAGTTTTTGTATTGTCTTGAGCTCATCTTCTATCCCTTCGCGGATAGCATAGCGTCCGGTTCGGATGGATTCTCGGCGCTCTTCGAGTGCCCGTTTCTTCTGATCCGTACTGATTGAACAGTCGGCGAAGAAAATCTTTCCGTCTCCCAGGGCTATTGTAATATGAGCGATTTGTTTGCCTTTGTGGGACCACAACAATTCACCGGAATCGATCTCCATGGCGAATACCTTGTTACTTGTCATCACATTCTCAGTGACCGCTTCCTTCTGTGTAAATTCTCCTCCCGAAGGAAAGAAGGTCATGCTGCGGTACAAAGTACCGGCACGCTGTACGGCGAGATAGAAATCCTCTGGATTGGGATACATCGTCTTGTATTCCAGGTAACGTTCTCTTTCTTCTTCGGGGATCTCTTTACTATCTCGCCATTTCCCGTTTCGGAGGAACGTTTTCACAATAAACCCGTATTCTTCCTCCGTTGGCTCTGCAGCGGAACCGTACAAAATGTCGCCATCGACGGAAATATATCCCCAGCGCCGCAGCACTCCGTCGTCGGAAGGAGGAACGGTATACACACGGATTGTTTCTCCGGTTGCGGGATCGAGGCGATAGCACTTATCGTGCGCGGCCACGAACAAGCCTTTTTCTGTCAGAGCCAGATTTCCGCCGTCATCCTTTACTTTCACTCGTACCGCACCTGCGATCTCTTTTCGCCAGAGAAGCGTTCCATTGAAGGCATCGACGGCCATAATTACCTCTTCACCTTGCATGAAGATACGGCCGTTCATCGCGACGGGACTTTGCGCTCTTCCGTGGCGTTCGACCATATCGCGTGGACCCGGTTCTCCGAACCACAGCATTCCAAGGGGAGCATAGACGTGTTTATCGCCTGAACATGAGGTGTTTTGCGGATCGCAATACTGTTGGTTCCACGCACCGGCCCCCTCGATTTCGCCTCGGACGGTTCTTTGGATCGAGATTTCGCCGTTGTTCTCAACGGCGGTGCACAGTACGCCGCCCCACGGGCGAAGAACACGCGATTGTTCTTCCTCATTAATGTCGGTTTTTCCATTTGTAAATAGAGTATTGCACACGATGAGATTCGCGAAATAATCCGGCAGGGATTCGAGGTCCCACGGTTCGACGGCAATCCGTGTTCCGAGAAGGTTGACAGCGTCGAGCTGTTCCCGCGCACGTTGGAGTTTCTCGATATCCTTTTCGATTGCCACGACCTTCATCTGAGAGTTCTGTGCGATCTCGGAAGCGAGGTTTCCTACGTTGCCGCCGTAAACCAGGCAATATCCTTTGTTGAATGTACTTCTGGCGAGGATTTGTTGAGCCAGGCTGCTGTATAGGGGGCTGCGCTCGTCTTCTTCGATGAGGATCTCGTTCAGTTCCGGTTCGATGTCTTTCGCGACGTCAATTTGAGTTTCGCTGAAGCAATAGACCGGTCCCTCATCGCTGCTAACAATCAAACGTCCATCCGAAGCCGCCAGGCCGACGGCCTTTCCCTGGATGGGGGCTCTCCAGACCTCTTTCCCCTTTTCCTTGTCTATACCAATTACTAGATTTTCCCCGCCTACATAAACGATATTTGCTGACAAAATTACGGAGGACAAATCGTCCGCTGGGTAGTACCATTGAATTCCTTTTTGGTTTGTCAGTTTTATCCGTTGTTTAACATCCGTCAATTCATCGATGACTCCGTCTATTTCCTCAAGAAGAGAGTCGCGTTCGTTCTCGCCCGCTTTCTTGTATTGTTTTCGTAGTCCTTTAAGCCAAGTCCCCAGGCGTCCTTGCTCTTCAAGCAGTTTTTCTTTTTCTTGGTTTGCCTCAGCATAGGTTTGCCTGTGAATAGCAACGACTCCCGTCCTGGATACCACATAGGCTGTACCTTCGCTGATTACCATATCGATACCCTGAACCTGTGCGAAAACGCTGCCGATGCGTTCTCCCGTTTCGGTGTCGTAGGCGACCTTCTCCGGTGTACCTGAGTAATCGACACCCGACACAAGCCTGTCTTTATCGATCAAGGCCCAAACACCGCCGCGTTTCGCTCCGGGAGAAGCATAGTAAAGAAACTCGCCGGTCCTTTTATTGAAGGCCGCAGGCATCGCTCTACCGGACGGGACGAACAACGCGTCTTGCGATGCGAGCAGATAGCCGTGCGGCGACATACCGCCGTATTGAAGTGCATGAGCGTAATCTCCGATGGTATCATTCACCCATACAACGGAACCATCGGAACAGCGGAGAGCGCATATATAGAGACCTTCATACGGAAACACGCCTGCGGCGAAGTAGACGACGCCGTTATCGACAAGCACATTTGTTCGCACCGGCCACAGAGAAATCATCCGTCCATTGCCGATTACCTTCTCATCCGTATAGCCGGCGCGGTATTTCCAGATTAATGTGCCGTCTTCCGCGTCCAGACAATAGACGTTTCCGTCATCGGAGCCCGCGAAGACTCGGCCCTCGTGCGCAGTGGGAGCAAAACGAACAGGTCCGTTTGTATAGAATCGCCAAATCCGCTCACCGGTCTCTGCGTCCAGGGCGTAGATCTTGTCGGTCCGGCTGCAGCCCACGAAGATCCGGCCATTGGAAACCGCCACGTGGTAGGCGTTATCCACATGCATGCGGGGCAACTCCTCAGCGGGCATGGGCCAAGCGGGCTCGGGCGGATGGGCGGGGATATATCTCCATTGGAGATGCAGGTCAGTGGGCATTGGGTCGTTGGTTGTCGCACTGTGAGCAGTGTCGTACCGGTACATCGGCCAATCGGCCGCAAGGCCGTGCCCTGCTGAAAACACGGCGACAACAGCGACGAAAATGAGTTTTTGAAGGTAAGATATCTCCTTGCGATTTGACGTAATCATAAGAATCATCCTCCGGCCGGTAATTGACTTATCGTTAGGGCTCCGTTTATTGAAATGTCCAAAACACATGAGACTGTATATTGTCTTTGTAAAGACTTTGTTTACAAATAGAAATGCTAGTCAATGGACCGGACAAGAATGTCGGACCATTCCGTCGGGTCTCCTGTATATTGAAATAGACCAAATGATGCCTCAGTGAATTTAGTCTTGGTATTGTCTATCTCGCTGTCGTTTTCCACACACAGCCATTCGTCCGGTTCTCTTGTTCCTTCGAGCCAGATTCTGAACCGTGCCCGATCCACTCCTTCTTCAAATAACACTTGATGCCGGACACGATAGGTTTGTCCCGGGGATACCGGAAACGGTTTGGGCGGATCGGTTTTAACAACCCATTTCCTTTCGCTGTCAAGGAGATCGCCCCACGCCAACCATATCTGGGCGCTTTTCTCCGGGTCCGGGCGGATAGTCGCCAGCCCTGCTGAAGACCAGCCGGGCTTGATCCCTATAGCCGGGACAGCCGACTCGTGACCAGCGAAGAAATCACTCAATCCTAGAAAAATCGCATCCGATTCGCCGAATCGCACTCTGTATGTGGCCTCCTGACTTCCGTGAGGAGAGCCCAACAGCAAAAGGACATCGGATCCGACCGGAGCCACCGTCTGGATTACGTTTCGCTCAGGGTTCACAGCGAAGCGGCCGTTAACCACCTGGCCGATTGTCTGGATATTCTCTACCTGCGACAGATCCCGCAGGTCCAGCGGCAATGAAACCGGCTCGGGGTTCCAGCTGAACAACAAGGTCCGTGCATGTTTGCCGCCTTTCCGGTCGGTCATTCTGATATCCAGTGTGTTCTCACCTTCATGCAAATCTACTGAAGACACGGGGATTTCAATGTTGAATTCTCCGTCAGTATTGAGTCGGTTCCTGGATATCTTGTCTTTCTCCGGATCGGCACCTTTCACAAAAAACGGTACCGCCCTGCCGTCATTCAATCGGTATTCAGCGGCTTGCAGGTTGATTTCCGACGTAAATCGTCCAAGGATATTGATGTCGCCATGACGGAATCGAAACTGCTGGTGGTTTCCGTAATACAGAACAATTTCGTTTTCTTCCGAACCTACCGGCTGAGTCAAAACGACAGAGGCCGAAAGAACAAAAAGAGAGAACATCCCAATGAGAATATAACCGGTCTTCACAATCCTACACTTTTACTCGTTGCCCTGAGTTGAAATGAAACGAACCGAGTGAGCGTCTTCTCATTTAGCGGTGAATTTCATAGTGTTTCCGTCGAACTGTATCTCCTATTCCCTAGTCAGCAGAAGGATGCCGGTTGCCTCGCCGGAGGCGAAGGATTGCGGCGGCTCGGTTTCATGTGGTCCATTGAACGCGAGAGTCAGTTGACCGTTTTCGATTTTGTAAATCCCGTGAATCTGTTTGCCTTGCGCCTGAGAATTCGGATTGTTCTCAATGGACAAAATGAATCGTTTTGGATCTGTTTCTGTATTCTCTTCATAAGATCCTTCAGCGGAAAGTAGTCCACTTATTTCCATGCGCCCGTCCGCGACTGTGAGTGTAACTTGGACATTCTCCTGATCGGCCAAGTGTCCTCTCCATGTGCCGGCGAGCTCGTCGCGCTGTGGTGCGGTTTGTTGTGTGCAGTCGGTGCACATGAATAACGCCATCGTACAGAGAATCAGCGAACCGAAATAAACGTCTTTCAACTGCATTCACTACCTCCGATTATTATTGCTGGACCCTTAGCGTGATCGATTACGGCGATGCGTCGATCATCTACGATGCGAGGTCGAGCATTTTCCTGTTTGTCGCGGACTGGGGCTCAAAACGCTCTCGATCTCATAGTCTATCATGAACTTTGATCAGCGACGGGCTTTCTGCCTTCCGGTTTGAGCGACCAATGGGCAGTATACAACAGACTTTAAATCCGTGCTATTGGCGAAATGAACCACTACCACCGAATCAGGATGCCGCTGCTTACCCCGTGGCGGTCCCAGACATCTTCAATGTCGAAGTAATCGTAGCCGAGAAAGAGGCCCCACCGAGGCGTGAAGAAATGTTGTCCACGGATTCCGAAAGAGGTGGTGTCTCTGCTTTCGAGTATCGGTCCGGGGCCGACAGTTACCACTTCCTCTCCGCGCGAGCCGGACACCTCCAGGAAGTTGTCGTCGGTGAAATAGTATCGCCCCATCAAGACATACGTGATGTTGTCTTCATCTCCCTCGGGTGTCCAGACTGTTCCGCCTCGGAGATACCATTTCCCTAGGTATTTAGCGAGCGTTGCTCCATAGGAATCGATTCGGTTGTGTGCGAAATACATGTGGCGGTAATTCGCGGAGACTTCCCATCCGGCGCCGATCCCCTGAAAAATCTCCAGGCGTGTATCGGTCTCCGGAAGGAAATCCGACTCTTCCGAGTATTGAAATTGCAGATTTCCGTAGGCGTTTGTCCAGAGATCCCAATACCCGTCAAACCTCAAGGCGACATCTCGCTCGTCAAAGCGATCGTATTGTGAGCCTTCGAACGATATCGAGCCGGACTCGAATTTCCTGGTGATCCGCGTTCCATACTGATGCCAGTCCGAGAGCCCTGACGAAAGCGAATTGAACGTATAGGTGAAGGCGGCTTCCCATGAGCGGTCAAGCAGCCGTTCTTCGGTAGCGGATACCATCTCCTTTACTTGACGGTTGTCTGCGCCCTTCTCCTGCGCGGTCTGCAGGTCTTTTCTTGCAAGGGATAACTCACCAGCCTCGGTGTACGCTTTTGCACGAGCGAGATAGGGGTCGGGAGATTCCGGAGCCAGTTCGACCCAGTGTGAATACGCATCGATTGCCTGTCGGTATTCCTGGGTTTGGAGGTAGACGTTTCCCAGCGCGGACCAGGCGTCTGCGTAATTCGGAACCAGATCGACCACTCTCCGCAGGTCCTCTTCCGCCTTTCGGTATTCCTTCTTCCACGTGTAGACGAGGCCCCGTGACAGGAGCACGTCCGCGTGATGCGGATGATCGGCTAGCAATTCTGTGAATACCTGGACGGCTTCGTTCCATGAACGCGAAAACGCCAGAGACCGACCGAGACCATACTTCGCTTCAAAGGAATCCGGGGAGTGTTCGAGTATTTCTCGGTATAACGACTCCGCCGTTTCGTACCGCTGTTCCTGGAGAGCGGTGTCCGCCTTTTGTAGAAGAGCAGGGATATCGGGATCGGCCAGGCTGAGAAACAGGGCAAAGAGCATCGAGAACCTCCAGTCTATACTTTCATAAACGCTTGGGGGATTGTCATGGGTCCGTCATCCTAGTTTATTCAATCCACACTTCTTCTGAATACAGGCCTAATGCCTGCATCACCAAGATGTAACAGAAATACTGTTTTAATGTCCTGTTATATCTAGCCCTCTTTCAACCGAGGAGCCGAAATAAGAACCTCATAGAACATGAGTTCTCTTTCAATAGTGGAGGATACTGTCGATTTCATGCGGATTACAGGTCGGGGACGGTTTTTGACTACTCCCATAGCTGTCCACTGGAACGCAGCAACGATTTCTTCATTCGGCCGACCGTTCCTATCGGGCGTATTGGACTTACCCAGCTGATCGCTGAATTCGATCCTCCGATTGTGAACATGGATTGGCCCGAATTCAGCGAAGGACTAATCCGCGACGTGCACCTCTGCGATCGGAAAGCATTCATGAACACAATGGGCGCGAACGACACGGAGTTCGGGATGCTGAGTGCGATCGATGCCGGATGCGACTATCTTCAGACCGATCATCTTGACATCCTGCTTCCTCTTTTGCGCGCGCGAGGACTGCACGACTGAGAATCGTCGTTCGGGCGCTTGTCCCGTTTTGGGTACCTGATTCCGTTCCATCCGGACCGATAGCCGATCACCCTCGTCCATTCTGCTTTCACGCGAAGGGATCTACAATCGCTTGCACAGAACGCTTGTCTGGCCTGAACGAGGGTTCAATCGCGGCCAGAGCGCGAGGAATTGTCTGCGGTCGTGATCGTAAAAAGCGTTCATGGTCAGCAAATACTCACAATTGGAAATCACAATTCTGAGAGGATCCAGCACCATGAGTAAAGAGGGAATATCGCGTCGGGACTTTTTGGCCGCTTCGTGTGCCTCGTTGGCCGCCGTCGGTTGCGCAAGAACCGGTATCCGGAAGACGAGGATATCGAAGACACGTTTTGAATCGCCGAATGAGAAACTGAACATAGCCTCCATCGGTGTTGGAGGAAAAGGCTACAGCGACGTGGAGACATGCGACAGTGAGAACATTATTGCATTATGCGATGTCGACGAGAAGCGAGCGGCGGGGGCATTTCGTAAGTACTCCCAGGCGAAGAAATATGCCGATTTCCGCCGGATGCTCGATGACTGCAAAGAGATTGATGCCGTAACGATATCGACCCCGGACCATATGCACGCGATCGCGGCGATGCGTTGTATGGAAATGGGGAAGCATGTTTACGTCCAAAAACCCCTGACTCATACAGTGTTCGAAGCCCGTATGCTGAGAGACGCCGCACGCAAGTACGGTGTGGCGACACAAATGGGGAATCAAGGCGCCGCTTCCGATATGCACCGGGAAGTCTGTGAAATGATTTGGGCAGGTTTGATCGGGCAGGTACAGGAAGTCCATTCGTGGACAGATCGACCGACCGGATGGTGGCCGCAAGGCATCCCGAATCCATTGCCCGCTCAACCCGTACCAGAGCACCTCGACTGGGATCTGTGGCTGGGACCCGCTCCCTATCGCGCTTATAACAGCGGATACTGTCCGTTCAACTGGCGTGGCTGGTGGGATTTCGGGTGCGGTGCGCTTGGAGATATCGCCTGCCACAACCTGAGTCCCGTTGTCAAAGCGCTCTGCCTGGAATATCCCGTCGGTGTCGAATGCCTCCATCAAAAGGAGATGAATGACCAAACCTATCCGACAGAATCGATCATTCGATATGATTTTCCGGAACGAAAAGGCTTTGGTCCGGTTGCGCTTTATTGGTACGACGGGGAGCTAAAACCGAAACTTCCCGATAGGGTTCGAGACGATCTCGATTTACTGAGTGAGAAAACCGGAACATTGTTCATCGGTGAAAAAGGAATCATCGTGATGAAAGGCAGAATCGCGAAAAATCTTTTGGTTGTGGGCGGCGATATCGTGGAGGACTATGCGAGAATCGATCCGATTATTCCCCGGCTCCCCTATATCCCCAATAAGGACGGCGACAAGCCGGAACTCGACCGTATGCACAAGATGGACTGGATTCGTTCCTGCAAGACGGGCTCTGTTTCCGGGACCAATTTCGATCACGCCGGGCCGTTGACCGAGTGGGTTGTCATGGGGAACATTTCACTAAAATTCCCCAAACAGAAGCTCGAATGGGATGGGCCGAACATGCGATTCACGAATTGTAGGGAAGCGAATCGCTACGTTGACAAAGAATATCGTCGAGGATGGGGATTGTAGCAATCCCAGCAGTCTTAGCTGTCATTCCGAAGGAATTTCGGGAATCTCGGATGAGATTTCTTCGCTCGGTCGAAATGACAGAATGAATGGGAAAGGACAGAGTTAACCCTATGGTTGCAAAAACGAGAAGAGGCCGGCCGGAAGCGCGGTTGGAAAGCGGCATGGATAA
>CAZTDD010000043.1:0-46532 GCA_964612675.1 uncultured bacterium | reverse complement strand
GTCTTCGTGTTTCACTATCATTCTCTGCATCCCACCAATGTGCCTCCCGTCATCGGAATAACAGATATGACGCCTGGAAGAAAAGGTGTAAAGTAGGCTCACGACAGAATCAGCCTCCACGGTGGAATCCTCTGTCGATATATGCTAGCTCACCAGCAACACCGTTTTTCAGGGAAAACGTGGCAACCGCACAACAACATACTCATCATCTACCCTCTCAGCGCGAAATCTTCATCGCTGCCGGAATCTCTCTATTTGCTGTCCTTGTCATTTCCTGGTTCACCGGCCTCTCCCCGAAACTCCACGGAGACGAGTATCTCTATCTCCGCCAGTCGGAAAATCCATCGGCCGTTATTGGCCCGCCCCACGGATTTCGGCTTCTGACACCTCGGCTGGTATGGGCATTACCGATTCCCCTGCGCGCCGGGTTCTATGTTTCAACCGTCCTTGGTAGTACCGGAGCGTTCACCTTGATCTTCATCCTGCTCCGCGTCATCGGTTGCAGCCGATGGATCGCAGCGGCGGCGATGGTCAGTCTGATCTTTCACAGAGGGATACACGATTGTCTCTTTCATTACTGCCTAATCGATCCGTTGTCTTTCTTCTTAATCGAACTGAGCATCCTTGCCATATTCCTTCGGCGCGACGGTTTGTTCTCTTCCAGTCTCCTTCTCGGTGTTCTCAATAGGGCGACCTCACTCTTCCTGGTGCCTGTTTATCATTTCGCCCGATGGTCCAGATGGTGGTCGCCGCGTGCGCTTCTCAACACGCTCTACATCTGCGGTATTTCATTGGTCGCCTTCTTTGCGACTCGATATCTGTTGTACGCGTTGAGTGACGAAGCATACTTCGCGAGTGTGATTCGAGAATACTATGACCTTGGAACAGGATTCAGCCGATTCGACGAGTTCTATTTGCAGGAATTGCGTGATCTGATTACTCGGCCGGAACGGTGGCGTGAATTACTGTCTCCACGGACATTGAGCGCCGGGTTTGGCGTGATGGCTCCCTTATCAATTCTTGGATTCTGGTGGGGAAGGCGGGAGAGCCGGGCGCTCGTTCTGTATCTCTTGTGTGTGTGGAGCCAGATCCTTTACGCCCATATGATCGGCCGACTTGTCTTCTTCGCATTTCCTGCATTCATGGTGCTCGGAGGCGAGGCGCTGCGACGGCTTGATGAAATTCCGGAAGCCCCCAAATACGTTTTCCTGGTTCTCCTTGCGATCTTTGGAGTCTTCTGGAGCGATTGGATTGTACCCGGCGTTCTGCTCAGTCTTTTTCTGATTGGCCTCTTGTGGGCTTACAGGCGTCCGATCTGTTGGAATAGCGGAAGAGCAGAATCCGGAGACCGGTCGCCTACCTTCGATTCAGAAAAATCGTCTCCAAGTCGGAACGACCTGCTGCGAACCGGACTATCCTGGATCAACATCCTGGTCATTGCAGCGGTCGTTGTGAACTTGATTGTCATTTATATCGCCCGCCCGACTCTCATCGGTAGGTTGCAGACCATTCTTCCGGAGTTGGAACGAGTAAATTCGGTCAAAGTTGGCTCGCCGAAACCGGTCATCATTGGTGACGGTCAGATTGTCACCGTGAAACTGAAAGAGAAGCAATTACACGCGTTCTGTGTTTCACCTAAGGGCGGAGGCCAGGCATATGCCGTCATTCCCGCAAAATCCCCGCTTTTCAGGGGATACAAAAAGATGGTAGTGGTCGCAATCTCCTATCCAGTGGAAAAAAGCAAACTCTACCTGTCTGTGAGTCGTCCTGATATGGAAACTGGAACCATTTCGTTCAAAGGCAGCCAGGCCGTCGAGATGCGATTCGATTGGGCGACACAATTCAACGTGATCAATAAGTCGTTTCCATTTGAATGTACCTTCAAATCGCCCAACGATTACCTCCTGATCTGGGCGACTGAGGGAGTTTATGTCGTCGACGCTTTTTTCCTGGAATGTGAAAGGTACACAACGCTGAAACGGAACCTCCAAATCAGGCCCGACGAGTATTAGTCTGTTCTCAATGGTCGGTCCGCAGCTGGCGGTGCCGGTGATTCTAGTGCAGTGTCCCGACTTCTTTGCAACACATTCGCGCCTCACTCTGCCCGTCATCGCGAGCGAAGCGTGGCGATCTCTCCGTTGCGTATCTCGACAGCGAAGTAGTTTTCATGGGTAGCCCCGATTGCTCGAATTCGTCCTTTCGAAGGCAATCGGGGCGACGAAGGAGCAAGAGGCCGTATTCCTTTTTCCGTTTTTTCGTGCTTTCGTGTCTGTTTCGTGCCTTCGTGTTTCAATATCATTGTTTTCATCCCACCAACGTCCCACCCCGTCATCGCGAGGAGCGAAGCGACGTGGCGATCTTGCAACTTCAGAACACCTTCTTGCCGAGCGGGACTTCCTTATCGGGCCGAACCAGAACCACTTCGTTGTCCTCCGACAACACACCGAGGACTAGCGCCTCTGAACTGAAATCGGCGATCTGCAGGGGAGGGAAGTTGACAACTCCCAGGACAAGTGTTCCCAGCAAATCCCCCATTTTGTACAACTCGGTGATCTGAGCGCTCGATTTCTTGACTCCAACGTCGCCAAAGTCGATCCACAATTTATACGCGGGTTTCCGTGCATTCAGAAAATCCTCGACACGGAGGATTCTGCCTACACGGATATCTACTTTTTTGAAATCATCGATCGTAATCTGCTTCATCTCAAATCCCGGTTGTCGATTTCGTGATACCTAATCGAATTGTATGACCGTCCCCGCCGGTATATAGCGGCATTGGTCGGGAAAAGCTCTCGATAACTCACAATAGGCCTCGATTCCTGTGCAATGACAAAGTCCCATGTAACGAATGCCATAGGATCGAATCTTCTTGATCGTCCATCGGATGCGTTCCAGGGAAGCGCCCACGAGATGAAGTCCACCAACGATCGCATAAATACTGCGGTTGTCATTTAATGACAGAACGTGATCAAGTGTATTGATGATCCCTGAATGCGTACAGCCCAACACGACGACCAAACCATGTGAAGATTGTACCACTAAGCATTGGTCATCGAAGATTTCGTCATGTTCCAGACCGTTCATCCCATTTCTCTTAAAATGCGAAGGAACGGATTCTTTGGGATGGATGCGCGGAATCTGACCGGTAAGCAACATCTTTCGGGCGATGTAGCGTCCTTCCGACGACACATCGAAATCGACACCATTGGTTTCCAAAGATTCTCGATTCCACGCAGGACCGACATGAACCGGCTTTTCTCCTTCTCGCTCGACGAGTTTGTCTTCGAACGCGCGTGGATGACAGGAAATCGTCGCTTTTTCTATCCGCTTCAAAACATGAGGCAACCCGTTCGTATGGTCGTAGTGACCATGGCTCAAGGCGATGGCATGGATGTCGCTGAGGTCTACGGATAACGTATCCGCGTTATGAATGACTGTATCTGTTGTGCCGGTATCCAGCAAAACTCGTTCGCCGTTCATCTCCACAAGAAAGGAAAGACCGTGCTCGGCAAGCAACCCGGCCCGGTGAACGCAGTCGTCGACTAAACAGGTAATTCGAAGGGCGGAATTCACAATGCTGACCTCCTCTATTCTCAATGGCGTGTCGCGGACACGAACACTCCGGTTACGCACTCGAAGAAACACAAACACACAACTCTTACGAGCCGGGTGATGTTCCGCAAATCCGGGTTAGGGTATTCTGTTTTCGGAAGCAACGCCGTTATATATAGCGTACCATGGATTGGTGTTCTCTCTGAAAGGTACTCCGAAATCCACAGGTAGGATTCGATTCAGCGGATGCGTGGAATCGGCCTCAACGCCTTGGTAGCGCCCGGGTTCATTCCGGGCGGTCCGATTTCCTGGTTCATCCTGCACGGTCCCGGACGCATCGTTACGCGACATAACTGAGCAGCGCGTCGGCGGCGGTCCCTTTCCTTCCGTCAAAACGCTCGAAAGAACCGAGCTCGGCAAGGCGGTTTCCGCCGGACGTGAGGCGATTCGTTTTCAGGTAAGAGAGCGCGATGCTGGCGATACCCTCCTGGCGCAGCGTTCGCAGCTCGCTTGCATCCGAACGCCCGTCCTTGTTTGTATCGGAGAACAACAGGAGATCATCATAAACAGCATCGTGTTCGTCAATCAGTCCGTCGTAATTACTGTCATATTTCGCGAGTTCTTCGAATCCATTTGCGGATCCATGCTGATCGCCGAACAACTCGCGTCCATCGTCAATCGCACCGTTCCCGTTTCTGTCGAGTGCCAGGAAGGCGTCATCTCCGGTTGCAAACGCGGTTTGCTCGCTCTGACCATCCCCGTTGATATCGAATTGAACCCCATTTCTGGCCGAGGTCAGTTCAATACCATCTTGGTCCAGATCGAGGATTATCGGATCCGCAAATTTCTGAATCTCTTTTCGTAAATGCTCCAGAGTCTCCACTTTCTCGGTATTTCCCGCATCGATCTGGGCTTGGATTTCAATATCGAGTTCTTGAAGAAAACTCATCGCCAGCTCGGTCTGCTCGATCTGTTCTCCTTGTTCTGTGCCCAGGCCCGCACTCATGTATCCGAATAGGCCGCGGGCTTCATCCGGGGCGACATTCCCACTCGCGACGAAACGCTCGACCATATCGAGAAACGTTTTGAGCGCCTCCTTGTCCTCTGAGATTGCCTCGATGAACGCCAAATAATCGCGAATAATCTCCGATCCGCTCAGTGCGGCGAATCCCGCATTCCCCACGGGCATCTGGGGGGCGGTGGGACCGCTCAGGCGGATCGCAAAACCGGAGAGCCTGGATACCTGACCCCGAATGCGTTCAGTGGTTTGCTCGTCAAGGGAGGATACCGCTTCTTCCAAGAGACTCTTCAAATCCATATCCTGTCGGCGCCCGTTTCCCCGGTTCGTTCCCTCTGTTGAAACCGAAGATTCCTGAAGCGCCTGCAGCGACCGTACGCTGATTTCAACGCGATCGTTTCCAGGCAGATGAGGTTGATCGGATTTTGTTAGTGATGCGTCTTGTTCTTTTGTTGGTGTGTTTCTATTAAGTGTTTCGGATCGAGCGGGGTGTTGTCTACTTCTGGTTTCAGGCAATTGAGGAAGGATCATCAGCTCAGCCATGGGGACCTCACAAGGTCCGGCCCGAGCGGCGCAAGCCACGGAGCCGGCCACAGTTCATTCCATCCGTCCTGGACTGTATTGCCATCCGTGGCTCTCCCTTTTATCGGCGGCTTACCGCGGATCTTTAGGATCGCACCGGAAAGAAAGCGTTTTTGTTCCGCTTTGTTTGTTGTGAAGATTGGTTGGGAAGATTCGTTGGGAAGATTCGTTGGGAAGAAACGAGCGATAAACTGTTCGCGTTTAAGGATCAACTGCAGAAAAGAGGAACCGCAAGAAATCCGCTCCGAATAGAGTTACTCCCTCGATCTACTCAGAGAAAAAACTTTTCCCAAATTCTTCGGTTTTTCTTCCTCATCAAGAAGATCGATTCTATGAATCACCGCTCGCTCCAAAAGCAGTGACTGGTCGGAGGCCGATTCGGCTTCCGACCGTTCGATCTCTTCGTGGAGAAGAGCGTCGCTATGTTCCAGTTCGACGGCAGACGTTCGAATCTCTTCGTACTTGGTTTCGACCTCGCAGAGTTCTTCGAGCTCACGGATTGCTTGCCGATCGATGTCCGTTGGATTACTTCCCAGTTCTTCTCGTACGGAAGTGAACGATTCAATCCGAAAAACCTCTTCGTCGGAAAGAGCTTCTGCGACTACGGCCCGGAGCGCTTTGTCGGAAATCTGACCGCTTATCGTCCTCAGACTTTCACGAAGCACGTCTCGGAAACATGCATAGATCTCAATAGCCTTCCAAAGGAAGGCTTTCCAGTACCGGATGATCTCCAATCGAAAAATCAAACACTCCTGGAGCATCGCACGAATCTGTTTCAGCGTTTTCGACGCATCCTTTAAAACTGCATCTCTCTCTTGTTCCAATAAACATCGGCGATGTGCCAAAAGGGGTTTGCTCCGGTCATCAAGCGTTTTCATCAACTCGATATACCGCTTGACCGCCCGATACGCGAACAGCTCTTTCACCTTCGCGTCTTCCGCCGTCAGACGGCCGATGATCTGCCGAAGGGCGTTCAGCATACTGCTGATCTCTTTTTGAAACTCTTCGAGCCGGGCCGTGTCGACGTCGTCTCGTAATGCGAGCTTCGATATCGCCGTATGACACTCCTTGGCTGCCTCCTTCACATGGGAGGCCAGTTCCTTTGGGCCCTGCCGCAGAATCTTGTGCCATAAAGCGTTTGCTTTTGCAGCCATAATACGTTTTGTACTCCCCATGAGCGGGTTGTCGCCGGGAAACGATGATAGTGAATCTATAGTATATCGGCAAGCTTGGACGAAGCGGTAAAAGGCGGAAAACGTCCAGCCGTTCTCAGGGAACCCGGTCTCTGTCGCTCCTCGCTGCTGGGCGACCTGTCTGTTCTGACGGAACCTAAGTCTTTCCGGCAGAGACCCCTGCGAATGCTTATCCCGGGATTGCCACAACAAGAGTGGTACAAGCGTTTCAATGAGCGGTACATTGACAGAACCAGCCCGATCTGGTATCAAATCAGGAAGTCTCAAAAGTTCTAAACATCCGGATGCTCTGAAGCGTTCTTGTCAGAGTGTCTGTTTCAAAGACGAAACCGCCACAGGGGGTATGTTCAGCCGTGGATATTTTGCGAAGCGACCGCGAGAAGAATTTCCCCGCCTCCCAGGGAGGCCAGTCGAGTTCTCCTCCTCCTACGCCGGCTAAGCCACCGAAAGAAGAACAGGCTTATACGACTCTTGGGGAGGATACTCAATTCAAGGGCACCTTGAAATTCAAAAACACCCTTAAGATCGAGGGTAGCTTTGAAGGTGACATCTCCACCGACGGACACTTGGTGATCGGGAAGACCGGACGGGTGAAAGCGGAAATCAAGGCTGGAAGCACTGTTGTCGAAGGCAAAGTCAATGGCAACATCACTGCGAAGGAAGTTGTCGAACTCCGCAGTACAGCCGAACTGCTGGGAGATATTCAGGCCTCCAAACTGAAGATCGAGGAAGGAGTGATCTTCGTTGGAAAGGCCGATGTCCAACCCACCGAACGACGCAGCAGCAGTGGAAGCGAATCCAAGAAAGGGAGCGGAAAAGAGAAGGACGAGACAAAATCGGCCAGCTGAGACCGGCCGCCTCGTACCAACTATCTCATCCCCGACGCACCAGCACGGACCGCACCGTTTCCGGACGGTGCGGTCCTGCTTTTCTCCAACTTTCCTCTAACTTCGCCTCCACAACGAATCTTCGCCTCAACAACAGATCGCCACTCTCCCCAACCGACCAAAAGAATCCCTCCCACCCCGGTCATCGGTAGGCACCCGTCATCGCGAGGAGCGAAGCGACGTGGCGATCTCATGCCTGCAAGTCTGCCTCACAAACGGGGAATTCTAGAGATCCCCCGGCCGTTTTTGTTAAGCTCTCTCTTAGTTGTATGATACCGGAATAGGAAACGCAAATTTGTAAGAATCGGCGAGGTGGTACACCCATGAGACAACGATGTTCGTGTTTTGAAAGAATCGTAACTGTTGAGCATTGCACGCAGATCAACTATCTGGGACGGGTGATTCACGATCCTCGCACCAGTGGAGACCCCTACGAGTGGGTACCCAATACCACGATTTTCGAGGATGAGCAGGATATCGTTATCCTCGCCGAATTGGCCGGATTGACCACTGAACAGACCATCGTCATTGTCGATGGGGACCGCCTCATTATCCGCGGTGAACGCGTCCTGCCGGTCAAACGGCCGATCTCTTCCTATTACCAGATAGAAATCTCTATGGGCCGGTTTCAGAAAGTCATCCGATTTCGCGAGGCTATCGACTCCGAATCGGTTCAAACAACCATGAACAATGGCCTTATGGAGATTCGAGTCCCCAAATCCGCCTTTTCTGCGGGCTAAGAAATGGAGAATGTTGTCGTGGAATCACAAGAACAATTTCAGGGACAACCTGCTGTTCCGGAGAGAATCCCGGTCGTTCCTTTGAAGAATAGCGTCATTTTCCCCTCGATGAGCGCTCCCCTCGCCGTTCAGGAATCCAGGTCGAGACGTGCCGTCGAAAGGGCTCTACAGGAAGAACGTGTATTCGCCGGTCTGTACATCAAAGATCAGTCGGAAGATGTTGCAATCGTCGACGCTGTCGCGAGAATGGGAACCGCCTGCGTCGTGATCCGCCTGGGGCACGAAGAAGACGGCAGTATGAGGATTCTCGCACACGGCTTCAATAAAATCCGAGTCCTCGAAATCGCTGAGGAAGACGAAGCTTTTGTTGCGCGGGTCGAAGTGGTTGACGAACCCTGGGAGATGACGGACGAGATCCAGGCGCTGATGCGGCGTGTCGTCGAAATGTGCCAGAATATCATCCGGCAGATGCCCATGATCCCCGACGAAATGCAGTCCGTCGCGGCTTCTATCGAAAATCCACACCGCCTCGCCTATCTGGGAGTCGCTCTTACTCGGATGGCGGCGGAAGAACAGCAGCAACTCCTCGAACTGGAATCCGCTAACGAGAAACTTCGAAAAGCGCTCTCCGCACTCTCGCACGAGGCGGATTTGATCGAACTGGGTTCGAAGATTCAGGAGAGCGTTACCGAGGAAATGAGCAAGGCGCAGAGAGAACATGTGCTGCGTCAGCAGCTCAAGGCAATCCAGCGAGAACTCGGGGAGGCCGACTCACATTCGGCCGATACAACCGAACTCCGCGAGCGCTCCGAGAAAGCGGATCTACCCGAAGAAGTCCGCAACGTTGTGGATAAAGAACTCGGACGTTTGGACCGCATTTCTCCCGCTTCCCCCGAATATCCGCTCGTTCGAGACTACCTCGATTGGCTGCTGGATTATCCGTGGAACGTTCGCACCGAAGACAAGATCGATCTCGACGAAGCACAACGAATTCTGGATGAAGATCACTACGACTTGAAACGAGTCAAGGAACGACTCATCGAGTACCTTGCTGTCCGGCAGCGCGGATCGCAACTCCGTTCACCGATTCTCTGCTTTGTTGGCCCTCCCGGAGTCGGCAAAACATCCCTCGGGCAGTCGATCGCACGTGCGCTCGGACGCAAGTTTGTCCGCCTCAGCCTCGGCGGTATGAGGGACGAAGCCGAGATTCGCGGTCACCGCCGTACCTATATCGGCGCTCTCCCCGGAGCCATCGTTCAGCAGATTAAGCGAACCGGCAGCCGCAATCCCGTCTTCATGCTCGACGAGATCGATAAGGTCGGCGCCGACTGGCGCGGAGACCCTTCTTCCGCTCTCCTCGAAGTCCTCGACCCGGAGCAAAACAACACCTTCCGCGATCACTACATGGAAGTCGATATCGATCTGTCGGAAGTCCTCTTCATCACGACCGCGAATAACATCGAACGGGCACAACCGGCGTTACGCGACCGCATGGAAGAGATCCGACTCTCCGGCTATATCACCGAAGAGAAGACCCAGATCGCCCGCCGCCACCTGATACCCGACCTCCTCAAACAGCATGGACTTAAGGAGGGGGCGATCTTCATCGACGATGACGCTCTTTCCTACGTTATCGGCTCCTACACCCATGAAGCCGGCGTCAGAAATCTCGAAAGGGTCCTGGGTTCCATCTGCCGGAAGGTGGCCGTGCGGGAGTCAAAAGGCGCACAGATGCCGATGCATGTGAACAAAGATCTCGTCCGCGAGTTCCTTGGACCGGAACAGCATTTCCCCGAATTGGCCAGACGCACGGAAAAACCGGGTGTCGCGACTGGAATGGCTTGGACGGAGGCCGGCGGAGAAATCCTGTTCATCGAGGCGGTCAATCGTCCAGGCACAAACGGCCTGATCCTTACCGGTCAGCTCGGCGACGTCATGCAGGAATCCGCCAAGGCCGCAATATCGTGCGTCCAATCCAGATGCGACGCATTGGACATTTCTCCCGACGATTTCAGGAAGAATGGACTCCACGTTCATGTGCCCGCTGGTTCCGTGCCCAAGGACGGTCCTTCCGCAGGCGTGACCATGGCCACGGCCGTCGCTTCCATCATGTCGGGACGTCCAGTTCGGAAAGATGTAGCCATGACAGGCGAAATTACTCTGACCGGCGATGTACTCCCCGTCGGCGGAATCAAAGAGAAAATCCTCGCCGCCAAACGGGCCGGTATCAAAACTTTGATTCTGCCCGGCCGCAACCGCGCGTTGTTCGAAGATATCGACGAAGTCCTCAGGGAAGGGCTTGATGTGGTCTACGTCGACGATGTTGACCAGGTCTTTGATCTGGCTTTGACCGATTCTGCTGACGGTAAGAAGAAATCTCGTAAAAAGGACAAGAAGAAAGCGAGCAAATAATGACGCCGTCGCAAAAAGTCGTCGGGAAGCGGGAAGTGAGGTGTCAATTCCCTCTGAATCTCCCCTACCTTCGGCCACGCAAGCGTGTCCCTCTTGGGGGAGGATACGCTGCAGACACGCTCGTTTCTTTTTCCTCCCCCGAAGATCGGGGGAGGTTAGGAGGGGGTTGAAATCCGTTTTTCCGACTTTTTGCGACGCCGTCAAGTAATGGAGACGAGTGCGGTATGGACGCTGGGCCAACGGTAACAACCTCATCAGATGCCTTCCGGTCATCGCCAAGAAAGAAGATACAGGTCTTGAAACGCTTTACGGACGCGGTATAGTAATAAGCTGTTTGGCTTTTGCACTCAAAGTCGCGTGCAAGGATGACCGGAATAGACGATTTCCCTATCATTGGGATGCTTTCTGGCATCCTTATCGTTTTGTATACTCAAAGAATGGTTGGGGTGGGTAGCTCAGCTGGCAGAGCATGGGACTTTTAATCCCAGGGCCGAGGGTTCGATCCCCTCCCCACTCAGCGGATTGGTTCATAACGTCCCCATCGTCTAGTGGTTAGGACACAGGCCTTTCAAGCCTGCAGCACGGGTTCAACTCCCGTTGGGGACGCTTTCCCCTTTTCCCATATAACGGTCGCATAAAAGTAGAGCCACGTGAATCGCGTCCAACAGCGACCTTTCCGATGCTTTTCCCGTTCCGGCGAGATCGAACGCCGTCCCATGATCCACAGATGTCCGAATGATGGGCAGGCCGAGGGTCACATTGACACCGGTCACTTCATCCCATTCATCCCGCTCCGGATCGTAGTGAAAATTGTGGAGTTTGAACGCGATATGCCCCTGATCGTGATACATCGCTACGACACCGTCATAAAGTCCGCCGACCATCTTCGGGAAAATCGTGTCCGGCGGAAAAGGTCCTTGAACGTTAAAACCGAGCCGTTCCGCTTCCTGCACCGCAGGGATAATCTCCTCGAGCTCTTCCTGCCCAAAAAGTCCCCCTTCTCCCGCATGGGGATTATACGATGCTATCGCCAATCGAGGCAGTTTCTTGTCAATCTGCATTAGGGAATCGTTCGCAAGTTCAATAACTTCAATGATTCGATCCTTCTTAATTAATGAGGAAGT
Source organism: uncultured bacterium (assembly GCA_964612675.1). Classification (GTDB taxonomy): domain Bacteria; phylum Hinthialibacterota; class Hinthialibacteria; order Hinthialibacterales; family JAKPRU01; genus CAZTDD01. The sequence goes on along the minus strand of CAZTDD010000043.1, from coordinate 35,024 downwards.
CTCACGTAGCGCCATGTGGTTTGTCACGTGAATCACCCGAAACTTGTCCGCGATGAGCATCAACGCAGAGGTTCGAGCTCCGGTGAGGTCCTGGAAGATCTCCGTGTGGCCGGGCCACTTCGTATGTCCTGCCATATGAAGCGCTTCTTTACAAATTGGCGCAGTCACTACCGCGTCGCAAAGCCCGCGAAGCGCCAAATCGATAGCACTGGTAATCACTCGAAATGCCGCCTCACCACACGACGCTTGAGCTACACCTAACTCGAATTCAAAGGGAGAAAGTCCTTCCGGTTCAAGTACTTGTATCAAGTTGTTACTCCCGGAAAACAATCCCTCAGCGGAATCGGCTTTGCTGAATTCAAGCGGAGCTTTGAGACGTCTCGCACAGAGTTCCAATATCTGTGGAATCCCTATCACAGCATATGAATTAGATCGATCTAACTGATTGTTGGTCAATGCTTTACATATTATCTCTGGCCCCACTCCGGAAGGATCTCCCATGGTGAGAACGATCCGTTTTGGGCGGTTTTTTCTGTGGAATTGCTCGGATTGTGCCATTTCTTCTCACAGGTCGCTTAAGGTGGTTGGGAAAGCTGCCGATATATTCCTATAGATTGCTAATGCCTCGGAAAGGATGAATTTACAATGGCTTCAGTTCCTCAACTACACGCGCTCAGCAACAGTATAGGCTCACCCATGGGGCTCCTCAATGGTTTCATGAATGGAAACCGTATCGGCGAGGGGCACGGAAACGAAAACGCAACCCAAAACCGTCTGAACCAATTCTCCCCAAGGAACGCGCCCGCCCGAAACGTCTTAGGCGACCTGGCGTCCAGAATTCAGCAGTACAGAGCAAACCCCCCGGATCGTTCTGTCTCCCGGCCCGACGAAAAAGATGATGAAGAAGAACGCACCGAACGCGAAAAAGACTCCGATAAAGTCGAACTGAGTAACTTTACTGAGGACGCAATCGAAGAAGCCGTTCGCGATGCTCAACTGACAAACGGAACAACCCAGCAGGTATTTGTGAGCGAGGACGGTCGCTACGAAGCATCGATTGACCTGAAAATTAACGCCGACGGTTCCTTCGATCTGGACATCGAGGTCGGTCTCGCTGAATCGAGAGCCGCCGGGATTCAGGTTGCGGAAGGATATGAAGGCGAGCAGGAAGTCGCCGCAAACGCGGGCCGAATGGAGATGGCTTCAGCGCGTTATATGCAGGAAACCACCGTCGAGTATGAACGACTGCTCGCGACACGGGATTGGGAGGCACGTGTCTTTTATTCCTCTACGGAACGCGTCGCTGCCCAAGTGGAGCAGGCCCAAGGTTCTGAGATGGGCGGACGAGTTCTCTCAGTCGGGGGTCAGCTATCCAACGAATACAAAATGAACATCTCCATATCCGGAGAGAATCTCGACAGCTTCCTGTCACAAGTCGAGGACTTGAGCGCGAATGATGAAAGTGCGGAACTCGGCGGGTTCCTGGACGCCGTTTCCAATGTGCTCACAACGTCGCCCGACAATGTTGGGGACCTGCTGAATGCCACCCAGGCGCTGATCGGCAACGTTCAAGAGCAGGTTTCCTCTGCTCTCGATACGTTCTTTGGAGATATCCAGGAGACCTTCGGTAAGGAGCTGGAGGAGATGGGATTCGGTCCCGAGTTTCTTACCGAAATGAATGAGAAATCCCAGCAGGGGTTGACACACTTCTTGGATACAACCAACAACGTCTTCGGTAATCTTCTTGCGGCGAAACAGCCTCCTCAGATTGAGGATGTCGAAGCGGATACGAAGAAGCAGATCCTTGAGGAATCGCTTGAAATGCAGAAACAGGCGATCGAAGACCAGAAACAGAAGGCTGAGGAGAACGCACAACAGAATAAGGGCGGACAAGGCCTTGGACTCGGGTTTGTCGCCTAACCTTGCAGCAATCGCTTATCGAACAAAACGCCCCGCCATCTCCGGCGGGGCGTTTTTCATTAGAAAGGCTGACTTCGAATTCTCGCCACTATCGGGATCTCATCCATTCCATGTGAAATATATACAGATCCTTATAGTTGATCACACCATCATTGTTCAGGTCCGATTTCAGCGATCCCGGTTCACTCGATGGCTTCTTCGTTGGGGTTGAACTGGGTGTCGCCGTGGCTGTGGCGGTCGGCGTCGGGGTCTCTTCCGGTGTTGGAGTATCCTCGGGTGTCGGAGTGGCTTCCGGTGTCGGCGTATCTTCAAGCGTAGGAGTCGGCTCCGGCTCCGGGGTGGGGGTCGGAGGAATCGTGTTTGTAGGAGTTGGTTCCAAGTAAAGATCTCCCTCGTGTATTCGCCCGGCCTCAATCTCTGAGGAAAGATGAATCTGGTCGCCGACATACATAATCTTGACCGTCCCGCCGTTGGACGTTTGTCCGCCACCGCCAAGGGTCTTAATCGGCCCTGTTAGAAACAGCCCGTTCAGTTGTGTACAAGCGAGGAGGATGCCCCCGCCGGCCCCGGATCCTCCGTCACCCCCATTCCCGCCTTTATTCGCGTCCTGGAGTTCTTTTCCACCGGTGCCCCCGGAGCCGTCTTCGGACTGTCCAACATCGGCTCCATCGGCGCCGTCGCCTCCCCAGACGTTTTCTCCTTCGATGCGGCCTACGCTGCCGGTTCCGCCGTTCGTTCCCATGGTCCCGGAGGCGTTGATCTCGCCACGGAGGATCATCAATTGTGACGCGAACAGCTTAATGTACCCACCGCCGGTTCCGCCTGCGGCTCCACCGCCGCCACCCCCGCCGGACCCATACCAGACGGGCTCCCAGTCCCACCATTCTCCCTCTTTGGTGCCGCCGCCGGCTCCTCCACCGCCGCCGCCACCGCCGGAGCCCATCCGGAGCGACGTGTCTGTTGTGAAATCCTCGTTTCCTTCCGTTGCGTCATATCCGCCGTCCGCCCCATTGGTGCCGGGACGGCCGCTGCTATCGCTCTTTCCTCGACCCCCTGCGCCTCCAATGCCTCCGTACAAGCCCTTTCCTTGACCTCCGGCTCCACCGTTGCCTCCCCCTCGATCCTCTCCCGTTTTGCCCGGATTGCCCGGTTCACCTTCTTGGAGAGCCGTGTCGCCCGACCCTCCCTCACCGCCCAGACCTGCTTCCTTCTCATCGCGGGCCTGAGCCGCTCCCCCGCCGCCGCCACCGCCGGCTCCTCCTTCGTAGCCCGCCCCTACAGCCGACAGGATTCCATCGATAAGAACTGTCTCGGCGTGCAGTTCGAGCGTCCCCGAGCCCGGTGTCATTGCGTCATAGGGAAGAACAGTCACCTTCGCATCCGGCGGTATGACCAGCATCCCCAGGTTCCTATGGATACCCCAAATCACGTCTCCGTCGCTCAACGTTAGACTTCCGCCGTCCCAGTCATGAGATGCGAACTCTTCGGCGAAGCACGCGAATGACAGTCCGACTATCAACAGTGTCGCCCAACCAATCGATTTCCGGGGCTCAATCATGATTCTCCGTTCCTTTAAGCGTAACCTCTCCTAAGCTAAACCTCTCCTGAGCGAAGCCTCTCTGTTTGTGCTTGGTCTATTCTTCATTTCAGCATAGTGCCACATAGGCTCTGAGTCCACGATTCCGGTCTCATGTCCGCGCGTTCTATTGTGTTCTTCCCGTCTTTTTTTTCGTGCTTTCGTGGTCCTTTCGTGTCTTCGTGTTTCACTATCACTCCCTCCATCCCACCAACGTGCCATCCCGTCATCGCGAACGCCGAGGTCTTTGGGGTTCATTGAACTCTTCTTCACGATGTGCGGACATTGAACTCGAATTCATACTTCACCTTGCGATAGGTCGTCCGAATCGTATTCGGTTTGGAACCCGGTTCTTCCTTTTCTTTGATCAGTCGGGTTAGTATCAGTCGGACATACGAAGAATCCTTGAGCCGACAAGGGAAAAAGAGAGCCCCACGGATCTGTGCGTGTGGGAGAATCGTATACGGTCCCGTGCGGAAATTCCGGTCCGTAACCTTCTCAGTCTCGGTAACCGTGACCGGATGCGAAAAGGAATACCATCCCCACGGACGATAGAAATAGCCTCCGTGACTGACCCACCATGTATGACGATGGACTTCCACTTCCCGAACGATCATATTCTCGTATTGCGTGCCCATGCTGTCGATCAAAATCGCACGGTCGAGGACCAGCTCGATTTCCCGGTCCGTATAATTCCTCGCGGTCAGAAGAAAAGTGGCGATGTCGGAGCCCGCTCCACGAGGGTTCTTGCCCTGAGATACCTCGAAAGCGATACCTTCCTTCTTGATCTCAAGGGCTTCCCCCATATGAGTGACGTAGGCCTCTTCCGAGGGGACGGGAATGAGTCGAGTGGATGCACACCCAATAAGAAGCGCGATAAATGCGGCCAAAAGTCCGATTCTATGGATTCGATTCATGATATGTTCCCTGTTCCGTGACGTGACTGTTTTTCTTATGATATTCTAACGACCATCGCAGTGCTACAAAAAGACCGATGAAATCCTCGTGATTCCAGCGGTTGTCGAGAACTCGTCAGGGGGAAGGATTTGTTGAACGAAAGGAAAATCGAGCGAGCAATCCTGAGTGTTTCGAACAAAGAAGGAATTGTGGACTTTGCGAAAGCACTCTCCGAGCTGGGGGTCCATATCATTTCTACAGGCGGAACGGCGCGGAAACTGACCGAAGCGCACGTTCCGGTCACCCAAATCAGCGAATACACCGGATCCCCCGAGATCCTTAACGGTCGTGTAAAAACGCTACATCCCAAAGTACACGGGGGCATTTTGTTTCGCCGCGAGGACCAGGCGCAGATCGCCGAGGCGATCTCGCACAGTATCCCACCCATCGACCTTGTCGTCGTAAACTTATATCCTTTTCAACAAACGGTGGCAAAAGCGGATGTCTCCCTGGAGGATGCCATCGAAAATATCGATATCGGTGGACCGACAATGATCCGAAGTGCCGCCAAAAACCATGAAGCGGTAGCCGTGGTCGTGAATCCTGCGGAGTACCAACCCATCCTTGCCGAGATGCGGCAAAACGGCGGGAGTCTGAATCTGAACACGAGGCGGAGTCTCGCGGTCTCGGCATTTCGGCACACGGCCGACTATGACAATGCGATACATGAATATCTTTCGGCTATGGCGGAGAAGCGGAATGGTGAAACCGCCTGAACAAGACATGAGCGATTCGGTCGAGAAACTTGTGCCTCAGGATCTTCAGCGTCCAGGTCTCGAACATCTGGACGGTACAATTCTTATCGTCGACGATGAGCAGGTCATCCGAGATCTCATGGTCGACATTCTCTCCGAGGATCACGATTACGAGCTGCTCACCGCCGAGGACGGCAAGACCGCCCTCGACATCTGTACTCGGCGCACGGTTGACCTTGTTTTCACAGATCTTCGAATGCCCGGGATGGGTGGGCTGCGCTTGCTCGCTGAACTCAAGAAAGTATCTCCGGAAACTCCCGTTGTGATCGTGACCGGCTACGGCCGGAGAGACGACGCGATTCAAGCCCTTAGACTCGGCGCATCCAACTTCTTACTGAAGCCGAACGAGGTGGAGAATGTCGCTTCCATTGCTGAGAAGATCCTGGGCTCCCGCCAGCGCCAACAGCGCACGAAGGAACTTCTCTCGTTCTTCGATCGGGAGCACCAGATCTACTCCATTCCAAGCGATCTTCGCTACACACTGCCGCTCGTGGAGATCTTGACGTCCAAGTTGGAGGCGATCGGGATTTGCAATGCCGCGGAACTGAAGAATATCAAACTGGCGCTCGACGAAGCCCTTGTCAATGCGATTGTTCATGGCAACCAGGAGATCTCGTCCGAAATGAAAGGGACTACGTTGGCGGATCTCGTCTGCTACGATGAAGAGGTCCGGCGCAGGAGCACGCAGGAGCCGTACTGCAATCGAAAAGTGACAGTCACCAGCATGATCACCCGCGAGTACGCTGAGTACACTGTGGAAGATGAGGGGAACGGTTTCGATCCTTCTTCGATTCCCGACAGTATCGGAGACGCCGAGAATCTTACCAGTCACGGACGGGGGCTTCTTTTGATCAAGGCATTCATGGACATTGTCACATTCAACGACCGGGGCAACCGGATCACAATGATCAAAAGGGCACCCGATCAATGATTGACGGACCGCATTGACGGACCGCATTGACGGACCGCTCAATAGATGACGGAGTGGCCCAAAGTGGCCTGCTGTCATCAGTAGTCCCCTCTCCCTCCGGGAGAGGGTCAGGGTGAGGGGCGATTATTGGACTTCTTGCCATTGCGTCAATTATTGATCCTCATCAACCGGTTCTAACCGATTCATCTATGAAGAGATGGAGCGGGAAACTGACTGGTCGTCTCTTGACGCTTTGCGGACATGGCGGTATCAATTTTTATTTGACAATCGGATAACCGAACGCCGTCACCTTTTCTGGGGGCGATCCGTAATAAGTCGTTCGGGAGAGGGAAACGCGCGGTTTCCCGAGTTTTTAATAGGTTCCCAAGCCGGATGGTGTACACAGAGTGTCCACGGTCGATGGACAACGGTTAATTATGGGCGACGGGGACCCTGTCTTTGTTGACCGCTGAGGCAGCAAGGAGGAATTCATCGTGATCAAAGTGGAACAGTTGTCGAAGAATTTCGGCCAGGTCCGGGCGCTCGATAACATCTCTTTCGAAGCCCAGGAAGGGGAAATTCTCGGGTTCCTCGGTCCTAACGGTGCCGGAAAAACAACGACGATGCGCATTATTACGGGGTATTTGCCGCCAACCGCGGGCAGAGTGACAGTGGGCGGGCTCGACGTACGGGACAATCCTATCGCCATTCGTCAGCAAATCGGTTATTTGCCCGAAAACACCCCTCTTTATATGGATATGGATGTATGGGGATACCTCAATTTTGTTGCCGAGGTAAAAGGTATATCCCGTGGTGACCGGGGCAAGAAAGTCCGGGAAGTCATGGACGAGGTGGCAATCACCGATGTGCAGGACCGGACGGTCGGCAAACTCTCAAAGGGCTACAAACAACGGGTAGGCTTGGCTCAGGCTCTATTGAACGATCCACCCATTCTCATTCTCGATGAGCCGACCATTGGCCTGGACCCCAAACAGATCATCGAAATCCGGCAGCTCATCAAAAGCATGGCCGGGAAACGCACCATTATTCTCTCCACCCATATTCTTCCGGAAGTCGGCATGGTGTGTCAGCGCGTGATTATCGTCAATCGCGGACAACTGATCGCCGTCGACACACCGGAAAACCTGACCGATCGCCTTCAGCGGTCTCGCCAGATGGAAATCCTGGTGAAAGGACCTCAAGATGAGATTCAGGGCAAGTTGGGTGGACTTGCCGGTGTGACTCATGTGGAAATGAGTGATCGACGCGGCGATCTGCTCGTCTTCCTCGCCGATTGCGAGATGGGAGTGGATGCGCGTCCTGAAGTGGCAAAAACAGTGACGCAGGCCGGGTGGGAACTGTACGGTCTGCGCGCCATCGAGATGACACTCGAAGACATCTTTGTCCAACTGGTGACCGAAGAGGAATAAGGAGGACGGTGATGAGAAATACTTGGGCCATCTATAAGCGTGAGATGCGGGCCTATTTCATCTCTCCCATGGCCTACGCGCTTTATGTTATTTTCCTGCTTCTCTCCGGATTCTTCTTTTACTCCATCGTTTCGATGTATTCGCGATACAGCATGATGGCGATGCAGCAGCGAAGCATGGCGGGACTTCCGCCATTCACCGAGCAGGTCTTCCGGAATCTGTTCGGCGACATGTCCATCTTTCTTTTATTGATGGTGCCGCTGCTTACCATGCGACTCTTCGCGGAAGAGAAGAAGATGGGAACCTTCGAATTACTGTTGACGTACCCGATTCGAGACATCGAGGTTGTACTCGGTAAGTTCTTAGCGGCTCTCTCCGTTATTCTCTTCATGCTGGGTATTACCCTCGTTTATCCGCTGCTCGCACGATACGTCGCAGGAGACCAGGTCGAGTTCGCCGCAATCATGTCCGGCTATCTGGGCGTGTTTCTCATGGGGATGGCATTTACGGCTACCGGCCTTTTCCTTTCTTCACTGACAGAAAACCAGATCGTTGCGGCCGTCGTTGCCTTCGGCACGCTGCTTCTTTTTTGGGTTGTCGGCTGGGCTCAGCAGCTTGCGGAAGGGATTCAATTCTTCACCGTTAGTTTGGCGGACATCCTTGGCCAGATCTCAATTCTCAATCATTTTGAGGACTTCTCTAAAGGCGTGATCGATACAGGACATTTAAGCTACTATGTCCTGTTCAGCATTTTCTTCGTTTTTCTGACGCTTCGCGTCTTGGACTCCAACAAGTGGAGGGGTTGAATCGATGCGAAATAAAACCAACATGATCGGACTAATAGGACTCGTTCTGGCTTTCGCGGGACTGTTTGTCTGGGCGATACGGCAACAGCTGGATCCCTGGTCATTGACCCCCTTGGCGCTTGGCGTTCTTTTGGTCCTCGCTTACATCCTGTCGAATTTCAACGAGATTGTCGCGAAAATCTCCGGCCGGAGCGCCCGCGAGGGAGTCAACTCCGCGGTGATGATCCTGATTACCTTGTTGATCGTCAGTTTCTTACAGGTGATTCTTACGCGTCATAGCACACGGATCGATACGACCAGCTCCGGGAAATACAGCCTTTCTGAACAGACTGTTCAGGTGTTGCGGAATCTCGATCGGGACGTGAACATTACGTTCTTGTGGAACCCGGAGTTTCCCGGCCAACGTCAACAGGCGGAAGACCTCTTCGAGGAGTTCCATCACTATTCCGACAAAGTGAACTACAAGTTCATCGACCCCATAAAAGACAATGTGGCGGTCGAACGCTTTTCGGTCGGCGGTTCCGTGAGTTTGAACAGCGCCTATGTCGAATCCGGCACGAAACGCGAGAAGGTCACGGGAACCGAAGAGGGAGATTATACGAACGCGATTATTAAAGTGACGCGCGAACAGGACAAAGTTGTCTACTTCTTGAGTCAACACGGTGAAAAGGAGTGGGACAACACGACCGAACGTAACGGCGTCGGGTTCATGAAAGAGGCGCTCGAAGAAGAAGCCTACACACCGAAGGAACTGGTGCTCGCAGAGCTGACCGAGATGCCTGACGATGCGGCGCTCCTGATTATTCCGGGACCGCTTACTGAGTTGTTTGAAAACGAAATCGCCGCCATCCGAGAATACCTGAAATACGGCGGCAATCTCTTCTTGATGCAGGATCCTCGCAGCACCAGCGGTCTTGAACCCCTGATACGCGATTCGTATGGGGTCAACCTGCACAACGACGTTGTTCTCGATAACGATCCTCTTACGGCTCTGTTCGGGCAGACTCAACTAAGCACCCGAGTCCGCGCAGCGTCTTACGGTAACCATGAGACGACCGAAGGAATCCGTCGAATCGCCACGGTCTATGATATGGCTCGTTCCGTCGAAAAGGCGGCTGATGCACCGGCTGACGCCAACGTCACTGAATTGGTGAAAACCAGCGATGACAGCTTCGGCGAAACGGATGTTCAGACCCTCTTCGACAAACAGGAGGCTGAGAATAACCCCGGCGAGGATCATCAAGGACCTCTCGCCCTGGCGGTTGCAGTCGAATGGGATGCCGAGGAGCGGGTCAGCGAGGCCACTGAAGAGGTCGAAGTTCAAACCGAACAAGAACCCAAAGGCCGGATGGTCGTTGTCGGCGATTCGGACTTTGCTTCGAACGTACTCTTCAGAACCAACCGAGACTTCCTATTGAACTGCGTAAATTGGACCTGTCAGGAGTCCGACCTGATTTCAATTCGACCGAAACAGGATCAAGGACAGCCGATCTTTATGACCGGCCTGCAGCAGCGGCTGATCTTCTGGGTTCCCGTGATCATCATCCCGCTGTTGGTCGCGGTTATCGGCTTCATGGTCTATCTCACCAGGAGGGTCCGAGGATGAAGAAGAATCTGATCCTATTGATTATTCTCGTAGGGATAGGGTTTTTCTACTTCTGGGACACAGAACGGATTGAGGAGAAAGAAGCGGCCGAAGAGGCCGCGCAGAAGCTCCTTGTCCACGACCAAGGCAACATCGGTCAGATTACCATCGACCGCGAAACAGAGACCATCTCTGCGAAGAAGGAAGGCGAAAATTGGCTACTGACATCTCCTTTGAACACCGAAGGAGACAAAACGGCTTGGGACAGTATCGCACGAACGCTCGCCAACGCGGACAAACAGCGAACCATTGAGAGCGCCTCAGGCGAGTTCGCGAATTACGGTCTCACCGATCCCCCACTCAAAGTGACCGTCGCCGACCTCGATGGAGCATCCCCAGAGACGATCCTCTACGGGAAAGAAACGCCGACGGGATCGGAAACCTATATCACCCTTTCCAGTGCCACCAACGAGGTTTACACGGCCTACAACACCGTCAAGACAACCGCCGATAAGAACCTGTTCGATCTGCGAGACAAAACCGTGCTTGCCGTGGAACCCGACGACGTCCAGCGGGTTGACGTAACTGTTGGGGATACCCAGTTTCAGATGACGCGCATCGGGGAACGCGACTGGCAGATCTCTGAACCAATCCAGGCGCGGGCGGACCGATCGAAAATCCGTTCGTTCGTCACCAAAATCAACAATGGCAAGGTCAAGGAGTTTGTGGACGAACAGCCGGACGATCTTTCTCAGTATGGTCTGATCGAGCCGGCGACCAAACTTGTCTTCTGGACAGGGGAAGCGGGTGCCGAGAGTCAGTGGTCCTCGAAGGGCTTGCTACTCGGATCGACCAGCAGCGTATCCGGCCAACTCTATGCTAAGCGGGAAGGACAAAGCAATGTCCTTGCCGTTGAACCGTCGATCCTGGCCGACATGCCCGCAACGCCCGATTCGATTCGGATGCGGAAAGTGACCGATATTCGTTCTTGGGACGTCGACAGCTTCAGTGTGGCGCGTGCAGGCGATGTTGTGTTCGAGGCTTCCAAGGAAGGCTCGCAGTGGATGTTGCTCAAGCCCGAGGAAGGCGAAGCGGAATACAGCACTGTCAGTGACGTTTTACGGGAAATCACCGATCTGGAAATCCACGAATTTGTTGACGATGTCGAGGATGAGAGCGCACTCGGATTGGACAGTCCGCACATGGTCTTCTCCATGGTCACCGACAGTGCTACTACGGAAATTGCCCTCTCTGCGCCACAGGAACGCAACGGGCTCGAGGTGTGTTACGGCGTCCGACCCGAGCCGCGTGAGGTGTACGCGGTATTAATTGACGATGCTTCGGCGGTATTCTCCGCGGTGAACGATGTGAAACTCGCGGAAGAGGAACCTTTGGAAGAAGAAGCCGAGGAAGACACCGAGAGTTAAGTCCGTGACAAAGGGTGTGTAGACCTGTAGGGAGCGGTGTTCATACCGGGAAGTGTCAACCCCCTCCTAACCTCAATGTCATTAAGTTAAGTTTCAGAGAAGGAGCGAGGGGAGGGCGAACCTCCTGGTGAGCCGCATTTTTCTTCATTTCGGCTCGGCGGGAGCCTCGCCCTCCCAGTAAACGGCTTCCCCCTTTCCTAACTTAATGACATTGCTCCTAACCTCCCCTTATAGCGGCCACGCAAGCGTGTCCCTCTTGGGGGAGAAAACGCTGCAGACACGGTCGTTTTTTCCCTCCCCCGAAGATCGGGGGAGGTTAGGAGGGGGTTGAGATCCGTATCCCAAACTTTTTGCAGCACCATCAAGACCGGGGGAGATACAGAGGGGGTTGGACTGTATCGCTGACTTTTTACCACCCCGTCAAAACCGGCCAGATTCCGAGTAGAATTGACGTTACGATCTTTTTTGTGTTTTTTAGTGAGGATACATTGTGTCTCTACCGCCACGTTGCAGCTTGAGTAACATCCTTCGCGGAATGGCCCCGGTTGTCCGGGAGGCCGGACGGATTGCCCTGCGACATTTCCGAAAAACTTCCGGTGAGCAGAAAAGCGATCAATCGCTTGTCTCCCAGGCGGACCGTGAAATCGAACGATTTCTGGTCCGCGAGATTCAGGAACGGTATCCGGAACATGCCATCATCGGTGAGGAATATGGAGAAAGCGGCAACGCCTCCAAGGAGTTCCAGTGGGCTCTCGATCCCATCGACGGTACGTCCTCTTATCTCTCCGAGATGCCGATCTGGGCGGTCTGTGCGGGGCTCTTGAGCGAGGGACGACCGGTGCTTGGGATTGTATATGCCCCCTTCATCGATGAATTCTACGAAGCCTCCGAGGAGACCGGCGCATTTCTGAATGGAAAACAACTCTCCGTGCCGCGACCGGGACCGTTGGACGACAACGCGCCGCTCCTGGCCTTTTCAACCGCCTGGAAGAAAATACGACTCAACTTCCCGGGAAAGGTATGGGCACACGGTTCGACGGCCGTTCATCTGACTACGGTGGCAAAAGGTACCGTCGTCGGGGCGATTTGCGATCCACCTCGTCTGTGGGACGTTGCCGCCGCAGAAGTGATCCTGCGCAAGGCCGGTGGAGATATCCGTTTACTCTCAGGTGAGCCGATGGACACGCGGCGTTTCACCAGTAAGAACAAAGCGCCGGAGGCCGTTGTCGCTGCTCACCCCGCATTCGTCGAAGATCTCATCTCTCGCATCGAATGGATCGCCGATCGGAGGTCCTCCTAAGAAGACGTGACCGAATCCGTCATTCCGAGAAGCGGAGCGACGTGGGAATCTCGCCGTTGAATCGGACTAAAACGAGATGGCCACGCTTCGCTCCTAAGAAAACGCCGAGGAATCGTCATTCTGAGGAGCGGAGCGACGTGAGAATCTCGCCGTTGAATCGGACTAAAACGAAATGGCCACGCTTCGCTCGCCATGACGGCAACGGGGACCGCGTTTTCTTCCTCAAATCACCGGCGCCGACGGTCCGTGGCTCGCGATGACGATAAAGGGACCGAAACAGCTTACGTCACCGCCTCCCTCCGCTGCGGACAAATCTGACATTCCGGATTGTCGCACAGCAGCAGGTCCGGCGTTTTCTGCAATTCCGACACAAGAACTTCCCCCGCAACCAACGACGAAAAGTGAAAACAATCCGCGTCACCGATCCGGCCACGCCGTAATACGCCTTGCTCCTCGATCACCGGCTCGGCTTTGGTGAACCCCCCGCTACAACCGGGAATTTCATAAAGCTCGAGCCCGATCATCTTTTTGCCGTTTCTTCCGATTCCAGCGAGCTCGTGGTCTTTATCCCGCCGAAATGCAACATCGATATAAGGAAGGTCCGCGAGTACCTCATACACATGAAGAATCGAGCAGCTCGTTAAATCGCAGCCGATCATCAGAATCGTTCCGTCTCGTTCACGCAGCCGGTCAAACGGACTCCCGCGTCCCAGCGGCGACGATCCGAGATGACCGAATGTCAGTTCTTCTGCCAGAGGACCGATCACACCCACCGAGTGAGTCGGATGGAGACTTGTAACGGTCCGGGGATCTTTGCGGAACGTCTCTGTTATCGCACCGACTTTGGATGAAGAACGGTCTGGATCATAAAGCGCCGTCGCATCGAGACTCGAAAACGTGAAAGAGAACACCGGCATCACGAGGTTGCCAGTCGGCCCCAGCACATCCAGGAACGCCTCGATGACTTCCTCCGGTCCTCCTTCGACCCAGCCGAGACTTTTGAGCGAGCTGTGAACCGCAAGCAAATCCCCTGAACCGACCCCCAAACCGCGCAGATCAGCGGTGATTTCCTGTCTTGTTACCATGAAGAAAGCCTCCGGTGGCGTACTGCGATCTCTCAGGTCTCAGAAGCATTCGAATCGTCACCGAGGCCATCCGGCAGGAGACCGGTTTTGCGCAGCACGGGCTCCAGATGAGCCCGACGATAGCGTTCCGCCATGATGATCGTTCTCACTTTCTCTGCAGCCTGCTCAACGGAACGATTAATCACGATGTACTGATAGTATTTCAAATAGTGAAGCTCTTCCGTCACTTCGGAGAGACGCCGCTGGACCTCCCTCTCAGTCTCAGTGGCCCGCCCGCGCAGTCTCCGAGCCTGTTCTTCCCACGAAGGAGGAAGCACAAATATCAGGCATGCTTTCGGAAGCGCTTTTTTGACACTCAATCCCCCTTGCACATCCAACTCCATAATCACATCGCGCCCACTTTCGAGATTGCGGACCAGCGGCTCTTTCGGTGTTCCATACAACTGTCCATAGACTTCGGCCCACTCGAGCAACATGCCGTCCTCGATTCGCTTCAGGAACGTCGGTCGATCCACAAAATAGTAGTCCACCCCTTCTTTTTCATCTGTTCTGGGTGGCCGCGACGTCATGGATGTCGAGACGGAAATCTCCTGATGCCGCTCGACAACAACGGAAATAATGCTCCCTTTTCCTACGCCGGACGGTCCGGAGACCACGACCGGCACACCTGGTATGATAATCGATTCATCATCGAAATCCAGAAACACGATAAGCCCCGTCTTGTTGGTTTTTGCGTCGTCAGACAGACAACGGGATCATAGCGCCCTCCGGGGTTGGAAATGAAGAGGGCGCTTCAACTAGTGTAGTTTTTTCGAGTTCAGTCGACTGTCCTGGAACGGTCTTAATCGCTCAAGCGGCCGCCGCTGATGTAGTAGATCTCACCCGTACTTGTCAGACCGTTGCTTGGGCTGTAAGGAATTCCCCGGCTGCTGGCGACACCGCCCCCTCCACCGCCATACACGAAGTCGGGCCCTGCGCTCAGCAATGCAAACTCGCCCGTCTTCAGCGGCTTGAGACCGTAATCCTCGGCTAGCGGACTGTTCAATGCTTGGACGCCCTGATTATGGCCGGGGATCTTCGGATCGACGTCGGCGTACAGATACGTATCCAACCCGCTGCCCACCCCGCGATCACCGATCCCCTCCATTTTTCTCAAAAACGGATCGATCGGTACTGAGGACATATACGATACCGGTGACGTGAGTGGTGCGAGGTACATACTGACCGGTTTCTGCGCCTCCGGAAGATTGCCGACATTATGGAAAATCTCTTCGATGATTTTCTTGCCCTCCGCGGTATCGTCATCCCAGCCGTCAATCAGCAGATGGCCTGTGTCCAATCGCAGACTCTCGATCGACGTCCCGATAGAACGCATGTCGGCGTACGCACGGGAGACTTTCGCCCGGGTTTGGGCGTTCAGGAAATTCGGGACTGCAATTGCGGCCAGAATGCCGATGATCGCAACAACAATAAGAAGTTCGATGAGGGTAAATGCGCTTCGTTTCATCCGTGTATCCTCTCCACATCAAGGAAGTAGAAATGCCTTGCTACGCTTCCCATTGTATTCCATTTCGGTGGCTTTTGCGAAGAACTGTCCAGTCTTCTTATCGCCCACGGAATGGGAACCTGTCAGGCTCTTCCGTCCAAACGAGTATGGTTCTTCAACGTGTGTTTCGTTAGGGATGTCTGTTTCCTCGGTAGTTTGCGGTACTGAAAAATGCATCCTTCGGCACATCGGACTCGATCTCAAAGGCCTTTCTTGCGTTTCCCAGATCATTCGCGATGGCTGTGACCGAGTGTGTCTGCGCACCGTTCAGGTACAAAAATATATCTGTACCGGCCAGGGGTTTCGCGCGAGTCACCAACGCATTCCGGACATTGCTCAGCCGGATCAACGGATTCTCTTCATTTCCCTTCGCCGCGAATCCGTCCAATTGAAGCCCGTCAACATCCTCGCAAATCAGCGCGGGCCGTTCTTCTTTCTTTTCCGAGCGCACTTCCACATCTTGGAGCGAGACATTTCGAGCGTGCCTGCAGAATAAGCCGTACGCAGGGAGATCGCCGAACATCTTCGCTTCGGGATATTTCGCCGGAAGCTCGGGTACCTCTTTTGCCGCGAGATCCGCCGTCCCACCGCCCTGGTACCCCATCCGGATATTGTCGAGCCGGATGTTCTCCACAGGGTGGCCGGGCAATCCGGTAATCGACGAGGCCAGCGTCGCGCCGGTGGCTTCAACGTTACTAATCGTCACGTTGCGCAAGGTCCCGGGTACAGGGATTTCCATATCGCGGCCGCGATTGCCGAGCCGCACGAAGATGGGGGTTTCAACGTTTTGCATCGAGATATTGGAAACCAGCACGTTTTCTACAATCGCTCCGTCCACAGTCTCGATCGCGATGCCTGAAATCGTCGGCCTGGTTCCCGGAGGGCTGAACATCACGCAGTTGCTGACCGTCACATACTTGAACCCGCCTCCGGATTCCGTGCCCATTTTGAATGCGTTACAGCTTGTGCTCAAAATACAATTTGTCACTGTTATGTTTTCACTCGTTCGCCGCTCGCCAAGCGCGAAGCTGCTTTTGGGCACAATCGCATCGTCCCACGTCTCAATATGACAGTTGGAAATCCTGACATGATGGCAGCAATCCGGATCGATCCCGTCGCAATAACCGTTCAGAATCGTCACCCCATCGACATTGACATAATCGCAGCCCAGGAGACTGATACAGTAATTAGGCGCGTTGACAATTTTGACATTTCGGACGTCGATATGACGGCATCGTTTGAACGCAATCGGTTTCGGCCCGCCGCGCTTTCTCCGATTCCCGTCGATGGTTCCCTCGCCGGCGATGGCGACGTTCTCGACCTCCTCGCCCCACAGAAGGCTGAAATGAAAATAAGTCGTCTCACGGTCGGAATCGGTCTCGTAATCCAATTCTTCGTAGGGGTCAAAATCGTTATCATCGGGACTTGCCGCGATTGTCGCCCCGTTTTCAAGGCGAAGTGTTACATTGCTTCGAAGGTGGATGCTGCCACACGAATATCTGCCTGCGGGGAAGATGACTGTCCCGCCTCCCGAGTCCACACATGCTTCTATCGCTTCTTGGACGGCGGTCGTGTCGTTTGAGTTCCCATCTCCAACGGCGCCGTACTCTTTGACATTGAACACCGTCACATCCGCCGACACGAAGTGTTCAGGCATGATCGCATTGAGTACGAATCCGGTAGTCAGCAGGCAAAGGGTTTTGAAGAAACGATGAGGCGGCTGTGTTTTCATATAGGAGGCTCCTACTGTGACTGTTCTCTCTCCAACAGCAGCCACCGCTGCTGGCTTTTCTGGGAGAGGCTCGGGGTGAGGGAACGACATGAATTGCCTTGAGCATATCACATGCGAAAAACGCGAGTAAGCAGCGTCAAATCTCAAACCGAGCTCAGTTCTCATCGATTGGTCTCTCAGGTATTCTTCCGAGAAGACCTCAGTTGCATGAGAAAAGGAGCACATCTCAATGAAGCGCTTAATGAAATCAACCGTGATCGTCTTTTTACTATCTTTGGTATGGCAGGGGACTCCTCTTGCCGCGGAGGAAGAAAACAAGTTCGTGGAAACCGCAAAACTGACCGGACAGGCGAATGCCCCCGATGCGGACATGACCCTCTGGTACCGCCAGCCCGCCACCCGTTGGCTGCAGGCGCTTCCTGTCGGCAACGGCAGGCTGGGCGCGATGGTGTTCGGGGGCGTGAATCTCGAACGGATTCAGCTCAACGAAGACACCCTTTGGTCCGGCGGGCCGCTGGATCGCCACAATCCGGACGCGCTTCATTATCTGCCACTTGTGCGCGAGAAACTTTTTGAGGGCAAGTATGAAGAAGGAAACAAACTTGCGGATAAATATCTAATGGGCGAACCCCGCCGCATTAAACCCTATCAGTCGCTAGGGGACCTCTGGATCGATTTTGATGACCTTGGCGAAGTCCGTAATTATAGGAGAGAACTCGATCTGATGCGGGGTGTCGTCCGAGTGACTTACGAGGCCGACGACGTGCAATACCAACGAGAGATTTTCGCTTCCGTTCCCGACAACGTTGTTGTGATTCATATGACCGCCGACAAACCGGGTGAAATTTCTGCGCGGTTTCGGTTTACCCGCCAGCAGGACGCGGAATCGCGTACCGAAGGGTTTCATGCACTCATACTGGAGGGAGCGTGTGATAAAGGGAAGGGAGTTCAGTTTGAAGCGCGCATGTTGATCGAGCGTGAGGGCGGCACGGTAACCGGCTCGAAAGACAGCATCAAAGTAAACGGGGCCGACTCGGTCACACTTATCCTCGCGGCGGCAACCAGCTATCGCGGGGACGATCCGTCCGATCTTTGCAAAAAACATCTCAACGCTGCTCAAAAATCATTCAAAAAACTCCTTGATACGCATGTTAGTGAACATGAACCCTGGATGCGGCGTGTCGATTTTCGGCTGGGGGATGGTACGAAACAGGATATGCCCACTGATGAACGTCTCGATGCTGTGAAAAACGGCGGAGACGATCCCGGACTCCTTGCGCAGTATTTCCAGGTCGGACGTTATTTATTGCTCGGCAGCTCGCGACCGGGATGCCTTCCAGCAAATCTTCAGGGACTCTGGTGTGAGCAGATGAATCCACCATG
Organism: uncultured bacterium; assembly: GCA_964612675.1. Taxonomy (GTDB): domain Bacteria; phylum Hinthialibacterota; class Hinthialibacteria; order Hinthialibacterales; family JAKPRU01; genus CAZTDD01. The sequence continues at coordinate 16,612 of CAZTDD010000043.1, read as the reverse complement.
GAGCTGCGATTATCATTTCAATATTAACCTGGAAATGAATTACTGGCCCGCCGAGATTTGTAATTTGCAGGAATGTACTCAGCCGCTGTTCGAGTATCTGGATAGTCTGCGCGAACGGGGACGAATTACCGCTGCCAAGCATTACGATTGCCGTGGGTTTGTTGCGCATCATCTTTCCGATGTCTGGGGATTTACCGTTCCCGCAGACGGTATTTGGGGTCTGTGGCCGATGGGAGCGGCATGGCTCTGTCAGCATCCGTGGGAACACTATCAATTCAGCGGCGATAAACGATTTCTCTTCAAAGAGGCGTATCCTGTCATGCGCGACGCGGCCGTTTTTTGCCTGGATTTTTTGATTGAAGATTCGAAAGGACGGCTCGTCACGAATCCCTCCACCTCCCCCGAGAATCGATTCAAATCCGAAGACGGCCAGGTCGGTTATTTGTGTGTCGGTGCGACGATGGATTTCCAAATTATTCATGACCTGTTCACAAACTGTATCGACGCTTCAAAGATTTTGGGAGTCGATGAGGAATTCCGAGCCCAGCTTGCCGACGCACTTGAACGGATGCCCGACCCTCAAATTGGCAAACACGGGCAGCTTCAAGAATGGCTGAAAGACTTTGACGAGCCCGAGCCGGGACATCGCCACATGTCCCATCTATTCGCTTTCTTCCCGGGCGATCGGATCACCCTTCGCGGCACACCGAAACTAGCGAAAGCGGTTCGGACGTCGCTGGAGAGACGCCTGGCGCACGGTGGCGGCGGCACAGGATGGAGCCGGGCATGGGTCGCGCTGTTTTGGGCGCGATTCGAGGAAGGCGATCTGGCAAAAGACAGCCTCAACGTTCTTCTCCGTAGATCGACCGAAGAGAATTTATTCGACCTGCATCCGCCTCATATTTTCCAGATTGACGGCAACATGGGCGGCACCGCAGCGATTGCCGAAATGTTGTTACAGAGCCACGACGGCGAGCTGAGCCTTCTGCCCGCTCTGCCGAATGACTGGTCGGATGGACACATCGCCGGTTTGCGCGCACGCGGGGGATACGAACTCGATATCTCCTGGAAAGATGGAAAACTGACGCAGGCAGTGATCCACTCCACCTTGGGCGGCCCCTGCCGAATTCGGACCAAGGACGTTTCGCTCCGTTCGGCGGATAGCGACGTCGATCTCGAATCGATTGACGATTCCGTCGTGAGTTTCAACAGCGAACCTGGCAAGACGTACCGGTTTGTCAGGAAGCGGTAAGGCATTCAATCGATTGGAAGAAATGGGGGAGAAAAAAGCAAATTCGGCTCAACAGGAGATTCGCGTTTCCCGAGATTCGGAAAGGGAAGGTCTGTTTCAGCGGGCCTCCGCGGGAGTACCTCTGACGTGGGTGAGTACGGTCTTGTCTGTGGCCATCGGCAGTTCGATACTGACCCGTGTTCCGGTTGGTGTGTTTCGCTGAAGCGAGAAATATCCGCGATGGCGTTGAACGACCCGGTTCGAAACGATCAGTCCGAGAGGGGGCGAACCGTTCGTTGAGTCGGTGGTGGGATACATGTTCAGATTTCTATCCATGACGTCCTGTGGGATTCCGGGGCCGGTATCTGTGATTGTGATTCGCGCCCCCGGGGCAATCAGAAAACTCTTCTCCGGACTGATCTTCTCGGTTGCTACCTGGAGGACACCGCCTTGCGGCATGGCCTGGACGGCGTTCATACAGAGATTCACAAGGACCTGTTCCAGTTCGGCCGCCCTTCCATGTACAGCGAGTTCCTCGTCAGTACAGGCTTCTTCAACGGTGATTTCTTTTGGCTCGATTCTCCGCACAAAATCGACCGCTCTCTTTGCCACAACGTTGACGTTGTAAACATCCGGGGGCTCTTCCATCGCTCGTTCAAAAAGTCGTAATTCATCGGCCAGGATCCCGGAACGGCGAAGGACGCGCCGGATTGCGTTCAGTGCCTGCTGGGCATCTTGAACGGTTATCCTCTGTCCCTGTTTCCAACGGACCATGGTTTGGACTCCCCGGGAGGCTGACGCAATGCTTGAGGCAAGATTCCTGACCAGCGGTCGTAGCGACTGAGCGCGCTGAAGAAGAAGGATTTGGTTTTCCAAAGCGATGAGATGAGAGTTGTTTTCGAAGAAACAATGGAAGCCGTGGCGTTCGTCCTCGACATCGATGGGCACGACGATCAACCGTGCCGGCAGTAGACGCCCGTCCTTGGCCCGGAGTTGAGTATCGCGTGGTGGGGGAGACTCGTCTCTTCCGAACAGTCGGCCTGTCTCACGGATGCCTTCTTCTTCAAGGAAACTCGCGAGCGGATTCCCGACGCTTTCAGAGGCGGAATAGCCTGTGAACTCCTCCCAGGCCGGGTTGACCGAGGAGATGTACTGACTCATGTCCACGGACGCCACAGGGACAGGGCTGGAATCGTAGAGACAGCGATAGGTCCCGTCGACTACCTTGCCCCGCCCACGGTATCCGCCGACCTGAGACTGGAGGTCTTTGACGTCCGCCTCAGCATTTGTGCATTGAGCGACAAGTTTGAACACGGCGAACAGGAAGAACAGACCTCCCGCCAGGACCGCTGCAATGGGCAGTAAGCCGAGTACGACGGGACCGTACTGCGGTCCGAGCCAGGAGAGTGTCAATGAGCGCGGCAGGGCGAGAATCGCCACAGCGGCCATATAGAACAGAAGACCGAAGATGATCGGTCGGATGGAATTCCTCGTCGATGACCGGTTCCTTGTGAAAAGCCATAAGGCGTGAAGAGGGATCACAAGTCCCACAAGGAGGAGACCATGACCGACCAGATGGCGTTCCAGCACCAGGATAAAAAGAAACCCCAGAAGCAGGGGAATCCCTGTCGCGAGCGGAATCAGGATCGCTTTCCGCTTTTCCAGAACCTCCCATCGGGAGGATGGAACGGGGTCGGGGTTCATGGTATTTGTCCAACCGATAATGTTGACAAGCCGCGACTGATTCTATCCCGGATAGATTCCGGTGAAAACCCTCCAGAACATGACGGCTCAGCAAGAAGTCCACGATACGGATCTCAACCCCCTCCTAACCTCCCCCGATCTTCGGTGGAGGAAAAGAAGGTGCCCGGTCGCTCAAGAAGAGGCGGCTGTAGGGTGGGCTCAAAGCGAAGCGTAGCCCACCAGCCTCTTGTGGCTTCGCCACCCCGATTGACGAGCAACCGGGGCCACGCGCGAAGCGACGTGGGAATCTCGCCGTTGAATCGGGCAAAACGAGATGGCCACGCTTCGCTCGCCATGACGGCAACGGGGACCGCGGTTTCTTCACCAAATCACCGACGCCGTCGGGGCGGGGCTCGCGATGACGATTGCCGCGACCACGGTACAACGAGACGCAACTCTGTGCTGGGAGTCGCGCTCGGCTTGCCTCACCCAACTTCATGCAGCACATCGTTGATGATTTGATGAACATCCACCTGATCGGCTTCCGCACGGAAATTCAGGATGATTCTGTGCCGTAACACCGGATCGGCGGTGGCTCGAATATCTTCGCGGGATACACAGGACCGGCCGTCCATAACGGCACGGACTTTTCCCGCCAAAACCAGATACTGCGAAGCTCTCGGCCCCGCCCCCCATGACACATATTGACTGACCGACTTGGGCTTCTCGTGTTCTTCTTGATTCGGTCGCGTGGCAGCGACAAGTCGCACGGCGTGCGAGATGACCTCTTTGGAGGCAGGCACCCGACGGATCAGCTCCTGTACCCGCAAGACCTCATCGCCGTTCATGACGGTCTGCAATTCCTGAAAGTAAGCGGAGGTGGTGTTTTCTACAATCGTGATTTCTTCGCTCTCCGGCGGATAGTCGATGTTTACCTGAAACATGAACCGGTCCAGTTGAGCTTCCGGAAGCGGATAGGTTCCTTCCTGTTCGATCGGGTTTTGCGTTGCGAGAACGAAGAAAGGACGTTTCAGCTCGTGATCCACGCCGCCTGCTGTGACGCGGTACTCCTGCATGGCTTCGAGTAGTGCCGCCTGAGTTTTGGGCGGTGTACGGTTGATCTCGTCGGCCAGGACAATGTTGGCGAATAACGGTCCGGGGATAAACCGGAATACGCGTTCGCCGGTGCTTCTGTTTTCTTCGAGAACCTCCGTCCCCGTGATATCCGACGGCATCAGATCGGGTGTGAACTGGATGCGTTTGAACGAGAGATCGAGGATTTCGGCGAACGTGCGAATAAGGGTTGTCTTTGCCAGTCCGGGAACACCCACCAGTAGGACATGGCCCCCTGAGAACAGGCTGATCAATAGTTCATCGATAACTCTTGCCTGTCCCACGATCTGTTTTGAGATTTCGGAGAGAAGCAGGTCGCGGCGTTGGTGAATCTCATTGACGAGATCCGTGTCGCTTAATTCAGAAACCGGTACGGTCGGTGAAACATTCATCTGTATTCGTTCCAATCTTCTTGACGTTGTTAGTACCCCGAGTGAACATAACGAATGAAAGACAGAATCTCACTCTATCTACAGGTGTTGATCCGGTCAACTGAGCGGCTTATGGTTGTACTACGTTTCCCGGCCTTGAACCGTGGGACGAAATGCTATTTCCAGGAGGCGATCGATGAGCCTGAATGGTAAAACCGCTTTAGTCACAGGAGCCAGCACCGGGATCGGGGCCGCTTCGGCGATTGCATTGGCCCGGGCCGGAGCCAACGTGGCCGTCAACTACTTCCGCAGCCAGGAAGCTGCACGGAAAGTGGCCGAAGAGATCGAATCTACCGGACGGCGTGCTCTGCTTGTGTGTGCGGATGTGAGTGCGGCCCAAGAGGTAGACGCGATGATCGAGAAGATCAACAACACGTTCGGCGGAATCGATATCCTGTTCAATAACGCAGGATCCCTCGTTGAGCGTTGTCACATCGCGGATATGTCGGAAGAGCTGTGGGACAGGATTATGTCGCTCAACATGAAAGGTGTTTTTCTGCCAACCCGACGTGTGATTCCCGGTATGATCGAACGGGGATGGGGACGAATTATCAATAATGCATCCGTGGCGGCACATCACGGTGGCGGCCCGGGAGCGGCAGTATACGCGACCTCGAAAGCGGGAGTCGTCGGTTTCACGCGCGGCCTCGCGAAGGAGCTCGCCGAGACCGGTGTGCGAGCGAACGCCATTGCGCCGGGTCTGATCGAGACGCCTTTCCACGACAAGTTTACCGATCAGGCGAAGCGAGACGCGCTTGTTGCAAATGTACCCATGAAACGATGGGGGACGACCGACGAAATTACGCCCGCGGTAGTTTTTCTGGCGGGTGAGGGCAGTTCGTATATGAACGGGCAGACGCTTACCATCGATGGCGGTTGGTATATGCATTGAGAAGCCGTGTTGGAGAAGTCCGGTATTGATGCGGTCATCTCGGAAGAGATAATCGGCCCGTTGCACCTTGGTTTTCCGCTTCCATGGACGGGTGTGGCGAACCGCTCGTGCGGGTGCACTATCCCCCTACCTTGACGAATGACCTAACTCTAGACATACTAGGAGTTTCGAGAGTCCTGACCGGTTACGCGGTGCGGAAAGAGAAAGGATTTTATGTCGCCTCCCATCAGCCGCTCGCCTGTTTGCACGCTTGATTTACTGCGTCCGGATCATTTCGGAAGGTTCGGTCCGTTCGGCGGAAAGTACGTGCCGGAGACGCTGATGCCTGCCCTGGAGGAATTGGAGGAAGCGCTGAAAAAGGCAAAAGCCGACTCTTCCTTTCAATCCGAACTCGACGAATACCTGAAGAACTACGTTGGACGTCCCACTCCTCTCTATTACGCGTCGCGATTGACGGAGCGCGCCGGGGGAGCGCAGGTGTTCTTGAAACGTGAGGACCTGGCGCATACCGGCGCACACAAGATCAACAACACGATGGGGCAGATCCTGTTGGCGCGACGGATGGGCAAACAACGGATTATTGCCGAGACCGGTGCCGGACAGCACGGAGTCGCGACGGCGACCGCGGCGGCTCTTTTCGGCCTCGAATGCCATGTGTACATGGGTGAGGAGGACATGGAGCGACAGCACCTCAATGTTGTCCGAATGCGCCTCCTCGGAGCGGAAGTCATTCCGGTCGACTCCGGCGCGAAGACACTGAAAGACGCGATGAACGAGGCGATCCGGGATTGGGTAACCAATGTACGGACCACTCATTATGTGATCGGTTCGACCGCCGGGCCGCATCCATACCCGGAGATGGTGCGCGATTTTCAATCGGTAATCGGCCGCGAGACCAAAGAGCAATCGCTTGAACGATTCGGGCGACTGCCGGATGTCCTTGCTGCCTGTGTCGGAGGCGGCAGTAACGCGATGGGATTGTTCCATCCGTTCTTTGAAGACCGCGATGTGCGCTTCATCGGCGTGGAAGCGGCCGGTGAGGGGATCGACTCGGGACGGCATTCGGCGCCGTTGTGCGCCGGGGTTCCGGGCGTGCTTCACGGGGCGTATGAGTATTTGCTTCAGGATGATTACGGGCAGATAGCGACCGCCCATTCCGTCTCAGCGGGATTGGACTATCCGGGCGTCGGCCCGGAACACTGTTTTTATAAAGACTCGGGTCGTGCGGAGTATGTCTCGGTAACGGATACCGAGGCGATGGACGCGTTTCGGATTCTCGCTGAGAGCGAAGGGATCTTACCGGCCCTCGAATCGGCACACGCGGTGGCCCATGTTCTCCGATTTGCCTCGACGCTTCCATCGGATCGGATCATTGTAATCAACCTCTCCGGACGCGGCGACAAAGATGTGGAGACGGCAGCGCGTCTCTTGGGAGGTGCTGCATGACGCTCGATACGGAAACACGCGGTGTTGCGGCGATAGCCCAGGCGTTCGAGAGGCGAAAAAAGGCCGGTCAAAAGGTTCTTGTGCCCTATCTAATGATGGGCGATCCCGGTTTGGCAAAAAGTGCGGATCTGGTGCGTACGCTCGCCGGAGCCGGGGTGGATTTGGTTGAACTCGGTGCGCCGTTCTCGGATCCGTTGGCGGACGGTCCGGTAATCCAGCGAGCAGGCCAGCGGTCGCTTGCGGCCGGAACGAATCTTCCGAAAGTACTGGAATCCGCTGCCGGTTTGCGGTCGGAGGGTATCACGACGCCGTTTATCGTGATGACCTACTACAACGTTTTATTGCGATTCGGACTCGAAGCCGTGGCGGAAGAATTTCACCGAAGCGGTGTGGACGGTTTGATTGTGGTGGATCTTCCACCGGAGGAGTCCGAGGAGTTTGACGGGATTCTCGCAGAGCGGGACATCGCATTGGTGTATCTTGCCGCACCGACCACAACGGATCGGCGGCTGGATTTAGTTGCACGGCTGGCCCGGGGATTTCTGTACTATGTTTCCCGGACCGGAGTAACCGGAGAGCAGAAAGATGTGGCATCGGATTTGTCTGTGAATCTCGGACGAATTCGTGAACGCACGGACATCCCGGCGGTTGTCGGATTTGGCGTATCCAACGCCGACCAGGCCCGGCATGTTGCGCAGTATGCCGACGGGGTGGTTATCGGCAGTGCCATCGTGAAGATTATCGAGACAAGTCCGGAAAACAAGGTGCGGGAAAATGTGCTACAATTCCTGCAGCCTGTTTTGGATGTGCTCCATGGGTGAGGGGATGTTTATGTTGATTTGCGGCCTTCGGGGATATGAGGGAGTTCGGTAGCGAACCCTTGGCGGAGGAAAGGCGATCATGGCTTGGTTCAAAAAGAAAACGAAATTTACGACCCTCGCGGAGTCTTTGAGCGACACGAGCAAAAAGAAAGATATGCCCGCCGGTCTTTGGACACGCTGCGACCGGTGTGAGGAGTACATTACGAACATTGAGTTGCGGCGTAACCTGATGATTTGTCCGCGCTGTAACCATTATTACATCATGTCGGCGCGCGACCGTTTGGAAGTGATGGTCGACGCGGATAGTTTTGAAGAATACGACGCCCAATTAAACAGTCTGGACCCCCTCGAATTTGAGGGATACCCGGTCAAACTGCGCAAGGCTCAAGAGAAGACTCAGCTGTGTGAGGCGGCTCTCTGGGGTTCCGCGAGATTGGAAGGCCGTCCAATTGTCTTTGCTGTAATCGATTTCCGTTTCCTCGGTGGAAGCATGGGGTCGGTTGTGGGAGAGAAGATTACTCGTGCCGGGGAAGGTGCATTGGAGCGCAGGGTTCCCTTGGTGATCGCTTCCGCCGGCGGCGGCGGGGCACGGATGCATGAGGGGATGCTGTCTCTGATGCAGATGGGCAAAACCAGTGCCGCTGTGGGACGGTTACGCGAGGCGGGGTTACCTTTCATATCGATTATCACCCATCCGACGATGGGCGGCGTTGCGGCGAGCTTTGCTGCGCTGGGGGACGTAATTATCGCGGAGCCGGGTGCGCTTATCGGTTTTGCCGGTCCGCGTGTGATTGAGCAGACCATCGGTCAACGTCTTCCGGAGGGATTTCAACGATCGGAGTTTCTTCTCGCGCACGGTATGGTGGATATGGTTATTCCGAGACCGCAGATTCGTCCGACTGTAGCGACACTCCTACATCATCTCACATTCGGCGGATTTGCCGGCGCGATTGACGACCGTGTCGAGGAAAGGCGGGTTGCCGCCACTTGACAACCCGCAAACGGCGCATTCATCCTTAGCGGCGAGATCGCCGGTGTCCTATTCACTACTATATCGATCTCCAAACCTCTCATAGCTGCCAGGAGGTTCTTTCGGGAAGATGGCCAAAGTTGTCTTCGACAATGTGACAAAGGTTTTCCCGGGTGATGTAGTCGCCGTCAAAGATTTTAACTTAGAGGTTGAAGACAAAGAATTTGTCGTGCTTGTTGGACCTTCCGGCTGCGGCAAATCGACCTCGCTGCGGATGGTGGCGGGGCTTGAGGAAATCACATCCGGCAAAGTCTATATCGGAGACCGCCTGGTCAACGATGTGCCTCCCAAAGACAGAGACATCGCGATGGTGTTTCAGAACTACGCTTTGTACCCGCACATGACGGTGTACAAGAACATGGCGTTTGGACTGAAACTCCGCAAGTATCCGAAAGACGAAATCGACCAACGTGTACGAGAAGCCGCGGAGATTTTGGGGATCACCGAGTTGATGAATCGCAAACCGAAGGCGCTTTCCGGGGGGCAAAGGCAGCGGGTCGCGGTCGGGCGCGCCATTGTGCGGAAACCGAAGGTGTTTTTGTTCGATGAACCGCTTTCCAATCTGGATGCGAAACTACGGGTTCAGATGCGTGCGGAGATCAGCAAACTCCACCATCGTCTTCAGGCGACGATGGTGTATGTGACGCACGACCAGATGGAAGCGATGACGATGGGGGATCGCATTGTGGTGATGAAAGACGGCGAGATCCAGCAAATGGCCACGCCCATTGAACTGTACGATCATCCGGTGAATAAGTTTGTGGCGGGTTTTATCGGCACGCCGCCGATGAATTTTATTGACGGGAAGATTGAACAAGAAAACGGGCGTGTGTATTTCAACGAAGGAACGTTCAAAATCGCGCTTTCCGACGAGATGAGCAAAGCGGTGCAGGGTAGAGAGAAGGGCGAGATCACGTTCGGGATTCGACCCGAGGATATTATGGATGTTGCGGAAGTCTCCGATCCGAACGAAGATCTCTGTGTGACCTCCCGCGTCGAGGTGGTTGAGCCGCTGGGCGCGGAGTCGTTTTGGTATCTCACGACCGGTCGGACGTCGTTCATCGCCAAAGTCGGGGCGCACCTGAAGGCGGAAGTCAATTCGGACAAGAGAGTTGTTTTCTCTCTTGAGAAGGCCCACCTATTCGATCCGCGTACGGAAGACGCCATTGTTTGAAGATGCGGTATCAGCCTTGAGCGGGTTACCCCCTTTTGATAGTGTGAAAATTCACGCAATTGTACATATGTCCCCAATATCGTAACTGTTAAGGAGTATCTATCGATGAATGAGCTTCCCGCCGAAAAGAAACGTAATATTGTCCTTGTAGGCCATCACGGGGCCGGAAAGACATCTCTGCTGGAGGATTTCCTCTTCAACACCGGAGCCATCGACAGGCGGGGATCGATCAACGATGGCAACACATTTGCCGATTACCTGGAAGAAGAAAAGGATAAGAAAATAACGCTGACTTCGAAGGTCATTCGTTGCACGCATAAAGGCACCGAACTCACGTTCATCGATACTCCGGGGTATTCCGACTTCATCGGCGACATTCTCGGTGCGATTCGTGTGGCGGACGGTGCGATGCTGGTTGTCGACGCGGAGAGCGGTGTCGAGGTTGAAACCGAAAAGATCTGGGGGTACCTCGAACAATACAACATACCGCGGGTTGTCGTGGTTAACCGGATGGATAAGGAACGCGCCGATTGGGACGGTGCGCTGCAGTCGTTGCGGGACGAACTCGGTGCGAAGTTGGTGCCGGTTCGATTTCCCATTGGGAAGCATACCGATTTCAAATCGATTGTCAGTGTACTGACCGGGAAACAGCAGTTCTTCAATCCGAAAGGCACCGTCGAAAAAGAAGACCAGGTTTCCGGAGACATGGCGAGTCAACGGGATACGTATTACGAAGAGATGATGGATGCCGCTGTTGAAACCGATGAAGCGCTGATGGAGCGGTACCTCGAAGGGGAGAGTGTGTCCGACGAAGAAATCCGAAAGGGACTCCAGAACGCGGCGATCTCCGGATCGGCGGTGCCGGTCTTCTGTACCGCGGCAACGACCGGGATCGGCATCAGTTCTCTTCTCGATGGGCTGGTCAATCTCCTGCCGGATCCGCTTCAGCGTTCTACGGTGACGATCCAAAAAGGGGAAGAAAAGAAAGAGTTGGCAATTGTGGAAGAAGGCTCGGGGATCGGGCTTGTCTTTAAGAGCGTTATCGACCCGTTTGTCGGGAAGATGAGTTTCGTCAAGGTATTCTCGGGTGCGTTTTCTTCCGATTCCGAACTGTATAATCGTACCAGCGGGAAGCACGAGAAGGTTTCTCATTTGCTGGCGGTTAACGGACGTCAACACAATAATGTGGCCCACGCGCGAGCGGGGGACATTATCGCAGTGACCAAAGTGGATATCCTGGATACGGGCGACACGGTCGGGTCCGAGCCCGGTGAGTGGCTCATCCCGCCGACGGAGTATCCGCCGCACAGCGTTCACCTGGCGGTGCACGCCAAGTCGAAAGGCGAAGAGGACAAGGTGGGGACCGCGATTCCGAAACTGATCGACGGCGATCCGACGATTGTTTTCGAGCGGAACAATGAAACGCGCGAGAGCATCCTTCACGGAATGGGCGAACAACAGCTGGAGTTGGTCGCACAACGTGTTAAGAAAGTGGCCAATGTCGAGGTCGAACTGCAAAGTCCTCGTGTGGCTTACCGAGAGACCATCACGGCTCAGGGCGAAGGGATGTACCGGCATAAGAAACAGTCGGGCGGCCGGGGACAGTTCGGCGAAGTGCATATTCGCCTGAGTCCGCTGGAGCGAGGCGGGGAATTCGAGTTTAAGGACAGCATTTTCGGGGGTGCGATTCCCGGGAAATTCATCCCGTCGGTGGAGAAGGGTGTCCGTGAGGCGATGGATCGCGGCGTGATCGCCGGGTATCCGGTGGTGGATGTGCATTGCGAGTTGTATGACGGGAAGTTTCACGATGTCGATTCATCGGATATGGCGTTTAAGATTGCCGGGTCGATGGCGTTTCGTCAGGTCGCCAAGGAAAAGTGTAAGCCGGTATTGTTGGAGCCGATTATGAGTGTGGTTGTCCGTGTGCCGGAGGCGATGATGGGCGATGTGATGGGCGATCTAAATTCGCGACGGGGCCGTGTGCTCGGGATGGACAGCGAAGGCGGCAAGCAGATTATTCGCGCGTACGTTCCGTTGGCCGAGATGTACCGGTATCCGATTGAGCTCAGGTCGATCACGCGCGGGCGCGGTACGTACACGATGGAGTTTCACAGTTACGAGCAAGTGCCGGCGGAATTGGCTCAGAAGATTGTTGCCGAGGCCGAGAAGGCGAAGGAAGAGGAAGAGAGCTGAGAGAGGCCGGTTCCTGAGTTCGTAAGGTGGGCTCAAAGGGATGTATTGCCCATTCCACCCTTTTGCTTTCGCGTTATGTACTATGTCCCACGAGATGTATCTCGTAATAACGCGCGAAAGCCGGCTTGTTCAAAGTGTTCATCAGTTGTAAGCGCATCGCTGATTCCATGGTCTTGCATTACAAGAAACGACATACAGTCAGTGAGACTCCATTCTTTGTAGCCCCTTTCGGAGAACAAGCCGAACGCTCGCGCGAAAAGTGTTTCTGAGATCGGAATAATCCGGACGGTCGGATCGTTCACAAGTGCGTTCAATAGTCTGATGGCGGCGGCCCGGTGACGTCGCCGTGCAAGTGCGTTGCCGATTTCCAGTATGACCGCATGAGTAGTCACCAACTGTGTGCCTGCAGACTCCAGTTCCTCTGAGAGAGAGACGGCGCGAGTGTGGAACGAATCGTTCCGGGAAGACAATGCGATGGCGTATGCAGTGTCCAGAAAAACGTCAGGCATGATCCTGCTTTTCGCCGCCATACAGATAGGCGTCGAGATTTACAGCCCAATCCGGCGGGCCATCCAAATCAAGAGAGCGACCCGTTCGCAGAAAGGATGCGGCATGATCCGCCGCCGGGTTCGTGGGCTCTATCGTGATCTTGACTCGAGTATTCGGTTCAAGTCGTAAAGGGGCTTCGGGGTGGAGAACCTCTCCATCGAAAACCGCTTCGATGGTTTTCGCCATTGTCAACCTCCTATCGGATGTCTTCGAGGAATCCGAGTTCCCGGACGTTTTCGATATCGAGATCCATGGCCTCTTTCAGCATGGAGAGAGGACGATCCGGCCTCTTTTTGCATGAAGCGACTCCCAGGTCAGGACAATGGGCCACAAGCGTGTCCCCTTCGCGTCCGTTGAGCCTTGTCAGAGTCGCACGCATCATTTCACAGTTCATTCCTGCAGCCAACCCCCAGAGATCGTCTTTACGCGCTCACGACGTTTCTTTCCATTGTAATGAGCATCATAGAGTCACCAACACATGCTTACCATGGTACTTTGTCGATTGCTGCTTCCCAGGCGTTGAACTCCCGGACCAGCGGCAGATTCTGCTCTCACTTCACACCGTCGACACCGTCAGGACATGATGGCCTGGCATACCTGCTAGTCTTCACGAAACACTTTCCAGCCTCTTGCTCCTTCGTTGTCCCGATTGCTTTCGAGTGGACGAATTCGAGCAATCGGGGCTACCCGCTTAGATCGCGCTGGTATTTCAGCCCCGCCGGATCCGTCGTGCACCGTGCACTAACGTAAGTATGAGGATTTCACTTTCCGAAATCTCATACATAAGCCGATACGGCTTCACCAAGAATTCGCGAATGGTGTTTTTCCCAATCTCCGGTACGAGTTGGCCTCTTTCTGCGAAGTGGGATAGAGAAGCCGCTGCTTCTTCAACTTCTTGAACAAATGTAGCGGCGTACGCTTCGGAGTCTCGTGCGATGTATTCTGCTGCAGCGATCAGGTCTTCCCACGCTGGTTCTGTCCACACTACCTTTCGAGCCATCGAGCCATCCGCTTTTTGACTTCCTCATGAGCAATCACCTTACCCTCCTGTGCTGCTTCGAGGCCCCTCTGAACCTTCTGACGAACGTAGATGTGGTATTGGATATCCTCGAGGGACGAGTCTTCCGGGAGCTGTTTGAGAAGATCGTGTACCTGTTCCTTGGCTGTTTTCATTTAACGTAACCTTTCTGCATACGCATATCCTATAGCACGACAATGCGACGAGGAATACTGCAGGTCCACGAGTTGAACTCCTGGACCTGCGGCAGATTCTGCTCTCATTTCACGCCGTCAACGCGGCGCACTTTCTGCTCACGCTCCAGCCAGTCCTGGACCGCCGTGTTCAGATCGCTGACGTCCCAGATGGTGACCGTTCCATTCCTGAGATCTTCTATTGCAACTCTGTTTCCATCCCGCGAATAGGCAACTTCATTGTCAGACCGGTACATAGGAAACTCACGAAGAACCTCTCCCGTCTGGGCATCATGCAGGGCTGGACCCCAGAGCAGCCTTGTGCCGTCTGGTGAAAAGGCCAATTTGGAAGCCGCTCTGGAGTTGGGGCTGGGGGCCTCCCAGACCAACGAAAAGTCGATGGCGTCGTACACGTAAAGAGGGTTGTGATACAAGGCGTACAACGACCCTTCGGGAGAATACGCTATCCGCTCCCCCATGCTGCTGTACTTCTGGCCGTACGACGCTAGAATCTCCTTATCAGGCAAAGACAACAAAGCCGATCCGTACACTTCGGTGGAGAACATTGGAGAAACGGGTTCGACATGGTAATACCCGACAAGAAGCCGGCTAGCGTCAGGTGCAAAAGCAAGGCTAGCGATCCCGTCCGCGTCATCAAAACGAACAGAATCCAGTTTCTCCCCCGTTTCGATCTCTAGGAACTCGACGCTCGCATTGGCTTCTACTGCTAATGCGCGCCCGTTGGGTGAAAAAGCCAGTGCGAACGGGCGGCTCTCGGATACGGGAATATCTCGAAGATGACCGCCCGATTCCACATCGTACAAACTCACCGTATATTCTTTGCCCACTGCGAGAGTCTTTGCATCCCACGAAACTGCTATTCGATGACGGTAAACAGAGATTGGCTCCAAGGCCATAGACTGGACGACCTCTCCCGTTTCTGCATTCCATATTTTTATCACATTCATCTGTGTGGTTTCTGCTACGGCCCCGACAACATGCCTGCTGTCTCCGGAGAACTCTAGGAAGTAAACACCGCCACCAGATTTCATGCCTATTAGCGGGGCATTATTCTGACAGCTTCCAACGGGAGAGACCACATATGAAAGGACGGTGTAAATGGCAAGTGAAAGGGATACCCGAGTCATGGTGCCACCTCCTCTTCACTCGTAAATTCGCAACATTCGTCTCTTCAGCACATGATGGCCGGGAATCCCGTCCGGGGTATGGGAAAAATAGAAACGATTATACTCACTCGTTTCCTTGTCCGTCTCGTCAGGCATTTGCCCAATAAGCGTCGGATAGTAGTAGCCATTTCGCAACATGATTCTCCTCCGTCAATTGAGCCCATACTGGGGGCTCATCTCGATTACCCTCCGGCCTCTCCCCGTGGGAACATGGCCGACCCAGCTATCGAAACAAAAACAACGCAACTTCCGGTCTCCGCTGCAGCAAGACAAAAGAATACTGGTACTTACGGATCTCTGTCTTTCACAAATTCTCACAACTTATCGCGACGGATAACGGAAGATTTCGCCGAACAGCAACATACAACAACACAGCTGATCTGAATATAACGCGCCGCCTGAACTCATCAACAAAAAATCTCAAGAGAATTGAAAACAGAAAAGAATGGTGGGCTACACTCTGAGTGCGTGCTGACAGGGTTGCGCATATCGGTCGCTTTGAGCCCACCCTACGCGCTCGACGGGGTGTGCGATTTCGTTGGTCCTGTGGTTTGGATGACAGGAGGGACTGAACAGTCAGGCCGGTGCGTTTCATCGTCTCGCTTCTGGCATGGCACCCGGTCGTGTTTCGGTTCAGCCACCTTCAAGCGGAATTGGGGTTGGCACCCGGTGGCCTCTTGCTCCTTTGTTGAGTTGGTTGCTATCCAAAGTGAGTATAGTAATATCCAAAGGTCGATAAATGAGAGATTTTTGTCCTGTAGCCGAAGAACTTATCATATAAGTTCTTATATATAAAATAGTTAGTGGTTAAAGGGGCTTTACCAACTTTTGTAATCTTTTTAATTGACACCGTGTGTTGTTTGCTGTAGAGTGGCGCTTAGCGTGGACAGGCAGCGTCTTGGATGGGTGGGTGAGCAATGGGCTACTTTTTCGGGGACGTTTGTCTGCAGATGCGTTACATGCCATTTGGGAACCGATCCCTCTCAACGTGTGACGGTGCGGCGAGAGGTGAGCGGATCGGATCTCAACCCCCTCCTAACCTCCCCCGATCTTCGGGGGAGGAAAAAGAAACGAGCGTGTCTGCAGCGGTTTCTCCCCCAAAGATTGGGGGAGATTCAGAGGGGGTTGAATGCCTTTCTTGTTCCACCTCAACGACTTTTTGCGACGGCATCAAGTTTGACGGTCCGGCAAAAGGTCCAATTATCGTCCCTCACCCTGCCCCTCTCCCGGCGGGAGAGGGGACTACTAATCTCCGCGGCCGACTTTTTGGTCCTTTGGCTCACTATCGAATGTGTTCTCGTCGTTCCCTATCGGTGCAGGAGTACAACTCCTGCACGAGCGAGAGCGGCATTAGCGAGAAACTTCTGCACAAGCGAAGCTCAATACTGTCAAAGAGCACAACTTCTGCACCAGCGAAGAAATTCCTCGTGCCAGCCGTGGGATTCCTCGAGGAGCGGGATTCACTGGACCAGCGGGGCCTCACTGGAGCAGCGGGGCCTCACTGGAGCAGCAACGGGGAATGGACCGGCGGAGGCCGATCCAGTGCAAAAGAGAATTCAGCCGAACGCTATAAGGGCATAGAGCCGGACGCTATGAGGCCATAGCGTTCATCTAATGGATCTTTCGGCGGTTTTTTGACGTAACTGCCTGTTAATAATAGAGATGCGTTTA
>CAZTDD010000042.1:24400-46879 GCA_964612675.1 uncultured bacterium | reverse complement strand
CCCCGTTGGGGTGAGAGGCAGACGGTTGCAACGGGCAGGCGCGATTGCCTGGATTTCTCTACAGGGAAGCAGTCACGTGAGGCGAGTTTTCGCCAACAGGACTGTTGCCAACATATTTGTTGGGAAGTGGGTTGACATTTCCGGGGCGAAGGGTAAGATTACCAACAAATCGGTTGCCAACAGATTTGTTGCCAACGGATTTGTAGTCGCGTATTTTGAAAGAAAAAAGAGTGATTTTTTTGGTTATAGGTGGGGAAGGAGGATATAAGGTGAGTGATATGAGCGGTTTAAAGCAAGCTCATGGGAACTGGGTTACGGGTGAACGGTTTTGGGATCGGGAAGAGGAAATGGAGCGATTCAGGGAACGGATTGAGGAAGGAGCGAACCTACTCGTCGTGGCCCAGCGGCGTATGGGGAAGACGAGCCTGATGAAAGAGGCAGCCGAAAGGCTGAAAGACGACTACGAGTGTGTGTTCGCGGATTTCCAAAGCGCGTCGAATGGGGCCGATGCGATTGCGGAGTTGAGCTGCGCGCTCCACGACAAGCCGAGTCTCTGGGGAAAGACCAAGCAGCTATTCGCAAACGTATTGGGGCTGATCGACGAAATCGGTGTCAGTGAGTTGAGAGTGAAGCTGCGAGCGGGTGTGGACAAAGGCAATTGGATGGAGAAGGGAGACCAGCTGCTTACAATTCTTGCCGAGAGTGAGAAGCCGGTAATTCTTCTGATGGATGAGGTGCCGATTTTGGTGAACCGGATGTTGAAAGGGGAGGACCACAAGATCACAACGGAACGGAAGGCCGAGACGGGTCAGTTCATGTCGTGGCTTCGGAAACACAGTCTGGAGCACCAGGGGAAGGTCCGTTTTGTGATTTCAGGGAGTGTGGGATTTGAGCCGATTCTGCACCAGGCGGAATTGAGTGCGACGATCAACAATTTCGAGTCGTTCGAGTTGAAACCATGGGACGAAGAGAGAGCAATCGGATGCCTTCACGCCTTAGCACGGCAATACAAGCTCACGATGGCCGAGGGAGTCGCCCGGGAGATGGTTGGGAAACTAGGAACGTGTATACCGCATCATGTCCAGATGTTTTTCGTCCACACGCGAGATGTCTGCCGTAGAAAGAAGATCGCAGTTGTTGCAACAGACTTAATCGCAGAGGTGTACAAAAGCGAGATGCTCGGAATAAGTGCGATGAAAGAGCTTATTCATTACGAAGAACGACTGAAATTGGTGCTGCGAGAAGACTGTTATGCGATGGCGCTCGATATTCTGACGGAGACGGCGATATCAGGTTTTCTGTCACGAGAAATGCTTGGGGCCATTCGCAAGTACTACAGTACCGACGAGAGCGATTGCGGTGAGATTCTACAAGAGCTGCTATGGGTTTTACAGCACGACGGGTATTTGAGAGAGGGGAAGGACGGGTACGAATTTGTCTCCAGACTGCTGCAGGATTGGTGGTACCGTCGCTATCGTGAGTTGTATACGCCCGTTTTGAAAAGGGGGATCTGATCGATGCCGAAACGGTTCATGAAGTACAATCCGGCGTTTTTGACCGAGCAGGAATTAGTGGACTCGTTTGTCGTGCGACATGACGATCTCCAGTCGATCGTTGAGGCGGTTCGAGAGAACTCTGTGGATTCAAATCAACATATTCTTGTCGTGGGTCCTCGAGGGATCGGGAAGACAACGCTTGTTTTGCGTGTAGCGGCCGAGATTCGAAGGAATGAGGAGCTGAATAGAGAATGGTATCCGTTGGTTTTCGGGGAAGAGAGTTATCAGGTTTGCAGTGTGGGGGAGTTTTGGCTTGAAGCGCTTTTTCACTTAGGACAACAGACAAAAGACGATCTGCTTAAGGCAACATGGGGGGAATTATCGAAAGAAGAGAATGAGGATCGACTGCGGGGAAGAGCGTTGGCTCGTTTGATGGATTTCGCGGACAAGCAGGGAAAGCGGATTCTCTTGATCGTTGAGAATTTCAATATGTTGTTGGGCGAGCAGATGAGTGAGGATGACGGTTGGGCTTTGCGGCAGACCCTTCTCCATGACCCCCGTGTGATGTTTCTGGCAACGGCGACGGAGCGATTCGAGGAGATTGATTCGGTTGAGAAACCGATGTTCGAGTTATTCAAAGTCCATCGGCTGGAATCTTTTGATGAGGAAGAGTGCCGTGCGATTTGGAGGTCCATTTCAGGAAAGGGAATGCCGGGGGATCGAATTCGACCGATACAGATTTTGACGGGGGGGAATCCGCGGCTTGTTGCGATTGTCGCGTCGTTCGGAGCGCGGCTGTCGTTCAGAGATTTGATGAATGACCTCGTTCAATTGGTCGACGAGCATACGGAGTATTTTAAGAGCCATCTCGACAGGCTTGCACCGATTGAGCGAAAGGCGTATTTGGCGTTGGCGGAGATCTGGGATCCTGCGTCAGCGCGCGATGTGGCGCAAAGGGCACGGTTGAATGTGAACAAAACAAGTTCGCTGCTTCAACGCTTGGTCACGCGTGGGGCGGTTTCGGAGATTCGTGGGGGCGGAAGAAAGAAGCAATATCAGGTAGCGGAGCGTATGTACAACATATACTACCTGATGCGGAGGCGGGGGAGCCCATCGGGACGTGTGCGGGCGTTTGTGCGTTTTGTGGTCGCCTTTTATGAACCGGAGGATCTGATACAGCGGGCGCATATGATTGTGGAGGAAGCGCGGGCACTGGAGCCTAGTTCCGGTGCGTGGATAGGATTAGTGGGTTTGTTGACGGAAGAGAGAGGACGTGGGTATGAGGGAATCGAGTTGGCAAGAGAATTCGTGCAAGATCCTGAACGAGTCGGAGATTGGATTGATGAAACGAGTGGGATGTTCGTGACGTTGGCGGCGGCGGGGTATGCCGAGAAGGCGGTGGAAATCATTGAGAAATCGCCTAGTGCTGAACTGTTGGAGCCGCTGGTTGTGGGGTTACGGTTGTATGCGGGGGAGGATGTAAGGGTTGCGACAGAGATTTTGGAAGTTGGGAGGGACGTTGTTGAGCGAATCGAGAAGAGGAGGAAGGAGATGGAGGGAGTTTTGTTGACGGACGGATCGGGCGTATCGAACGGATTGAAAGAAGTGGTCAAGTAAAGTGGTTCGTCAAGTCTCGGTATCGTGGTTGTTCTTCAAGATCTCGAGGCGAGATTCGCAGACGACGGGTAGGTGTCCTCGGGCGTTTCCCTACACAAGCCAAAACTGATACACCGTCCACCAGCTCTCGGGGGGGTCGGCGGGGTGGGTGAGTTCGATGCGGATATAGCGGGCGTGGAAGAGTTCGGTGTGACGCCAAAAGGTGACGCGGGCTGCCGGATCATAGGAAAGGCGGCCCATCTCCCACCACTGCTCATTATCGCCCGAGACCAACACTTTCGCTGCATGAGGACGGTCAAGCGTCTTCGTCCCGTGATACATCACCACACCACGCATCGGAATGATTTTGCCGATATCGATTTGAATGAAATCGCCGGGTGTCTGCGCTTCGCCGCTCGACCAATACGTGGGGCCGTCCGCACGGGCGCTGATCGAATGATCGTGCAGCCTCCCAAAGAAACCGCCGCGATTGCCGGTCACACGCCAGTTCCCCTTCGAGTTCGATGGATGATCCGGAGGCGGAATGAAAAGAACATCGTTGTCGAGCGGGATACGCTCGTAGCCTAGATAATCGGGGCCGAACAAGCGTGACAGACTATCGATGGTGACAGGCTGATAGCCGGGCCTGTCCGCCGCAGTGACATCCCAGAACAGATACGCACGGTTGAAGAGATACGCGACCCGGTCGGCGGACTTGGTCTCGGCGAAAAGGTGGGGATGACGACGTGTAAGCGGATGAATCGCGTTGATCCGAAGACCGCTCTCAAAGGTAAGCCGTTCGCCGATCCAGTCGCGGCCATTCGTCCCCGGTGCGAAATCGGCGCCCTGGTCGCAGATGACATGATGTACACCGTGCGCGAGCAGTGTGTCGATCACAGGCGTGTTGTCTTCACGGAGCAAGACACCGGTTTTGACAAGGCTGCCGGGCTGAAACATCAGCTCGGGTCGATGCGTTGCCGCCGATACCCAAACAACGACACAGACCGCAGCACCGGTGACAGCAAGCGGACGCGCAAAATGAAAGGTGTATCTGAAAAAGGCCGCCCAGACCAGCGGAAGACCGAAATAGATCGGGAGAAAATACCAGGGCCATATACCGAACGGCGAATACACACCGACCGGAATCGCAAGAACGGCCGGGAGAAGGAAGAGAAAACGTCCAGGTTGACGGCGGCGGATGAAGCGACGGAAATCTTCCCGTACATCGAAGCATAGAAAAACAACGCCACAGAGGGTTATGAGATACAGGACACGTGCGAGACCGGCGACGGAAATATCGTGCTGATCGTCATAGGTGGTACGGCCTCCCACCAACACAGGAAAACACTCGTTGAGAAACCGATCGAAAAAGGGACGTTCGCCCGCAACACGCGGCGCGCCGAGCTCGCGGCCTTTTGCAAGAAAAGAAAGGCTTTCCGGGCTTTGTGCGGTTTGGGTGAAATCGTGAATCCAGTACGGCGGCAGGGCAACAGCGGCGAGAATAAGGACGGTCGGCAGCAAGACGCGCGTTCGGTCGTTGGATCGGCACCAGAACAGAATGATCAGCGCGGATAGAATGACAGGACCGGTGAAGGGAAGGATGTATAAAGACAAACCGGAGACAAGGCCAAGCACGAAGATCCAGTAACGATCCCCTTTGGATGGAGGTACTACTAATTTATACGTAGAAAATAGAATAATCGCACTGGAAAAGAGGGTTTCGGAATAACCGAACCAGGTTTTGAGCGAAATCCAGAGAAGAAGGAACGGCGAGAAAATGAGAACGGCTGCAAGTGTCCAGGTCTCGAAGGGACGTGCAATCCTTGCGTAGAGGAAAAGGGTAATCGCTGCGAAAACAAGATAAAGGAGCAACGGAGCGAGTTTGAGGGCAAAGGATGGGTCGGCAACGGTTTTCAGCAGGGCCGCGAGATAAATCACTTCGGGTGTGCCCTGGTAGGGTTGACCGTAATGGAAGATGGGCGGCAATTCGCCGTGGAGAAAGCGTTGCGCCATCAGGCCAAACGCGGCTTCATCGGATTCGAACATTGGCGCGGTGGTTTTGAGAACATAGAGCCTGCCGAGAAGGGCGGCAAATACGCAGAAGATAATGAGAAGAACGGGCAGAAGCGAAGGCAAGGATCGATCAAGGCGTGGTATATAGTGTGGAACTGCTGAAACCAGGACCGAAGCGAGAAGGATAATCGAGAGGAAGAGAGAGAAACCGGCGAATAGTCGAGCGAAAACGTTTCGCCAGGTATTGATGGAATGTCGGATCTGCGGGACGGTCTGGAGAGATATTGGCGAGAAAGCAGTATCGGTTTCGATTTGCCAACGGAGATCGATATAGGGCGCTACACCGGGAGTAGTATGGAGTATTTCGACTCTGTGCCAGCCAGCGGTGAGCGGTAGTGTCGGGATGGCAACACGGTTTGCGGGGTCGGGGGAGATCTCGGCGACGGATTTGCCGTCGAGAATCAGTTTTGTTTGGCCGGTGGTTGTGAAGAGTATCGGTTTATAGTCGGCGGTCTGAGGGAAATGGGTGTATCCTTGGAAGTGGAGGGAAGCGGGTTCGGATGTACTGAGGAGGGAGGTGTCGTACGGATGCAAGGAGGATCGTTGGAGATCGACCTGATACAGCCGGGGTTCGTGGGAAGCGGCTGTTTGGATTGTCAATTTGTAGCGGGAATCAGCTGTAGAATCGCTGAAATGGGCGTACATTACGGCCAGAAGAAGGCTGAGAGCGAGCATTCCGAGGGAGGGGCGAGAAAAGAGGCCCCGTGGAGGTGATACGAGGAGAGAATGGAGTGGCCGGGGAAAGAGTGTGGGAAGGCCGCCTGCCGACTGGACGAGGCGAAGCGCGACGAGGCCAGCAGCGAGAGCAGCGAGGAATAGAAAAGTCTGATTGTACCATCGCCAGGCATAACCGGTGTGCCACAGGAAAGCGAGAAGGGTAATAGACAGGAGTAGAGTGAGGATGCGTATGCGATCATGGCACGCGGAGTGCGGCGAGTGTTCTTTTGTATGGGCGGATTTTGAAAATCTCACGTTGCGTCGCTCCTGGTAAGAAAGGGTGGCGGACAAGGGGCGCAAGTCGAAAGACGCAGGCTGGCATGGTAATGAAACACGAAGACACGAAAGATCCACGAAAGCACGAAAAAGGAACGGGAAAGACGGAACGAGCCTCGGGTGGCTTTGGCAGACCGATTGACAAGCGATTGGGGCGGCCCGCTCATTGTGACATGTCCCGTAGGGATGGGTGTCTTTCTCATAGCAGCGGTTCGTGCGGGCGGATGGCCAGGAGGGTGGATTCCGGGACCTTTCGGTAGAAGGAGGTCGGAATGGGTTGGAGCTGGAATAGTGGACATGGGTCGAATAAACAAATGGAATACACAAATGGATTGACGAACTAACGGATTGTAGCCTATTTTGGGTACGTGGTTCCAGCGAAGAAGCGTATAGAGCAGGAAACTGGAAGGAGAAAAGCGAAATGGACCAGATTCGCGTAGTAGTGAACGGGGCGAAGGGGCGGATGGGGTTGGAGGCAGTGAAGGCAGTGGAAGAGGCGGAGGACATGCGTCTGGTAGCAGCGTGCGATTTGGGGGATGATTTTGTGGAGGCTGCGAGATCAGGGAATGCGGACGCGATAGTGGATTTTACACTACCGTCGGGTGCGATGGAGAACGCGAGAAAGATCTTGAGCACGGACTGTGCGGGGGTTGTGGGGACGACAGGTTTCACGAGTGAGGATATCGCGGCATTGCGAGAGGAAGCGGAGGGACGTGAGCGGGGGCTTTTGATTGCGCCGAACTTTGCGATTGGGGCTGTATTGATGATGCGGTTCGCAGCGGAGGCAGCGAGGTTCATGCCTGAGGTGGAAATCATCGAGCTTCACCACGCGGGAAAGGCGGATGCGCCGTCGGGGACGGCGTTGAAGACGGCGGCGTTGATCGCAGAGGCGAGAGCGGCGGCGGCGTCGGAGGTGACGAGTCCTGTCGGGATGGGGCAACCGCCGCGAGGGATGGCTGCCGAGGGAATTTGTGTGCACAGTGTGCGCTTGAAGGGGCTTCTGGCGCACCAAGAGGTGCTTTTCGGTGAGGAAGGCCAGACCCTCTCGATCCGTCACGACACCTTGAGTAGAACGTCGTTCATGCCGGGTGTTCTTTTGGGGATTCGAGGGATGGTGAAGAGGGGTGGTCTGGTGTACGGGCTGGACAACCTCCTCGTTGAGTGAGAGTTGTTTCACGTGAAACGGAGGCTGAGAAGCAAGTCGCCGATGTCTTACGTTAAGGTTTTTGAAAGGGGAAATGCGTTGCATCTCATTGACTGAATGACATTGGGTGAGGCGCTAGGATGCTCGTTGTTTCACGTGGAACATCTACTTGTGAGCCAAGGTGAAAGGAACAGTGCATGAACGGCACGAGCGATGCAGAGACGCTGTTGAGGGAGACGCTGACGGAGGTTGGCGCTGCGGTTGAGCCGTGTCTGGAGCAGTTGTGGGTTTATCTCGGTTTTCTACAGAGGGAAGGGGAGAAGCGCAACATCAGCAAATACCGAACGCAGGATGAGATCCTGACATACCACTTCGTCGACAGCCTGCAGGTTTTGCGATTTGAGGGGATCGTGGGAATGGAGCGAGTGATCGATATTGGGACGGGTCCTGGGTTGCCGGGGATCCCGTGCGCATTGGCACAGCCGGCATGGGAGGTTGCGTTGGTAGACGCGCAAAAGAAGAACGGTGAATTCCTGCGGACGGTATGTGAACAGCTGTTGCCGCTCCGGGGAAGGGTGCTTAGCGAGAGATCGGAGGAATTGGCGCATGATTCGACAGAGCGAGGGATGTATGATCTCGTGCTTGGGCGTGGTGTGGCCGCATTTCCACAGTTGCTTGAGTTGTGTTTGCCATTTTTGAGGGATGGAGGGCACCTTTTGGCGCATCGCGGAAAGGAATGGAGAGATGAACTCGGGGAGGCGACAAACGCATTTGAGGCGCTGGGCGGGGAGTTCGTCGAGGCGATGCCTTACACGCTGCCGGGGAGAGATGCGGAGCAGGCGGTGCTTGTCGTCGGGCGTGTAGGAGAGATGAGTGACAAATACCCACGAAAGCCAGGGAGAATTCGGAAGAATCCTCTTTGATTTTGCCGACCATTGCTGTTTCACGTGAAACAACCCGATTTTTTCGTAGAAACGAACGGTTCAGCAGTTGCCAAAAACAACAACAGGTGCGATGATGGGGTAGCAACAAGTGAGCGAAAGGGATATCAACCCCCTCCTAACCTCCCCCGGTCTCGGGGGAGGAACGTGTTACCCATGTGCGTGGTCGCTCAGGGGTACCCATGTGCCCGGTCGCTCAGGGGTCGCCATGTCCCCGGTCGCTCAGGGGTCGCCTTCTCCTCAAACAGGGCTACGCTCGTGTGGCCGCAGTAAGGGGATATACAGAGGGCGGAGGGTAGAAGCGTTCTTTGTTTCTATCCTTCTAACTTTTTGCCGGTACATTTGACGGAGGGCAAGCGTTTGGCGACGGGCAACCACAGGGGGTTGCCCCTACATATTGACTATGGTTCGGATCATCTCTATTGCCAATCAGAAGGGTGGCGTCGGCAAGACTACGACCGCGATCAATCTCTCTGCCTGCCTCGCAGCAGGCGACAAGCGCGTTATTCTTATCGATATGGACCCGCAGGCGAATGCGACCAGCGGCCTTGGTATCGATAAGCGTTCAATTCCTGCATCCATGTATGAGGTACTTGTCGAGCAGAAGCCGCTTCAACAGACACTCCGGTCCACCGAGATTCAACTTCTTGAATTGTCCCCGTCCCACTCGGATCTCCTTTCGGCCGACTATCAGCTGGCGTCGATGAATCTCGGCGCAAAACAGCTTCAACGAGCGGTGTCGCAGTTTTTATGGAATTGTAGTGCCGATGAATTACCCGCCTATATCATCATCGATTGTCCTCCTTCTGTTGGATATCTGACAATCAACGCACTTCTTGCCTCGGATTCGGTGATTATTCCCGTTCAGGCGGAGTATTATGCGTTGGAGGGGCTGACGGAGCTCTTTGACTCGATGAGCCTTCTGCGTCAGCAACACAATCCGAAACTTTCATTAGAAGGCATTCTCTTGACAATGGCCGATACCCGGACAACATTAGCTCGGCAAGTGGAGGATGAAATACGGAGTGTATATACCGATGCCGTATTTGAGACGAAAATCCGGCGGAGTGTCCGCCTCAGTGAGGCTCCCAGTCATGGGAAGCCGATTATACTCTACGATGTTCGATCCCACGGTGCCGACGATTATCTTGCTTTGGCACGGGAGATGATACTCAATGAAAAGAAAAGCCCTCGGCCGTGGTTTGTCCGCCCTGCTGTCGGATCTTCCGGAGGAAGTGGCGACCGAGAAACCGTACCAGGAACTGCCGGTTGACCGGATCGACGAGAATGAGTTCCAGCCTCGCCAGGCTTTTGACGATGCGGGGTTGGAGGGACTTGCGCAATCGATCAAGCTGCACGGTGTGCTTCAGCCTGTACTTGTCCGCCAGAGCCCGGTGAATCCGGACCGCTTTGAACTCATTGCCGGCGAACGTCGTCTTCGCGCGTGTCGGATGGCCGGTCTGGACCGTCTTCCGGCCGTTCTTGTTGCTGCGGAGGATTTGCAGTCGCTGGAGTTGGCCCTAGTCGAGAATCTTCAACGTGCCGATCTGAACCCGATTGACGAATCGCTCGCGTATGAGCACCTTGTCAAGTCTTTTCACTTGACACAAGATACTGTTGCACAACGCGTCGGGAAAAGTCGTGAAGCCGTTGCGAATTCCCTCCGCCTGCTGACATTGCCGGAAGAGGTCCAAGACATGGTCCGTTCAGGCGCGTTGTCGGCGGGTCATGCTCGTGCCCTTGTGGGCGTTTCTCCCGGCACCCGTCTCTTGTCCCTGGCCCGTAAAATTGTTAGCGATAAGCTAAGTGTGCGAGAAACGGAACGACTTGTGTCGTCCGGCAAGCCTCGCAAGCAGTCGACGCAACGCAGCGAGCGCTCAAGCGATCCTTATTTGGATAACCTGGAGGCCCTTTTTCAGGATCGCCTCCAAACGCGCGTGCGTATTGTGAGAAGCAAAAGCGGCAAGGGTAAGATCGAGATAGAGTTTTACGACAATACCCAGCTGAATTCCTTGATGGAACGCCTTCAAATATCGCCTGATGGATGACGGTTGGGCGGAAAGTTGGGTGCGTCGGACGACTGGCAAGATGTTCGAGTCTCAAGGGAATGCCCGCTACGATATTCTCTTCGCGGCATCTTCGGTTTTGCGTTATCGCCGTTTCGTCATGGATGAGGGCACCGCAAAAAGTCCAAGAATCGGCCCTCACCCTAACCCGCTCTCCCGGTGGGAGAGGGGAATTTCTACTGTCGACGGACGACTTTTTGCGACGGCGTCATGGCTGAGGGTGAAGACGCTTCTCTAGAGCGAGCCGACACCCGGCTGTTTGTGTACAAGGGGAATCACTATGCCAACGGATCAGGAGTATCTTCCTCTTCCGGTTGAGACTCTCCGGCTTGATCAATCGACTACCTTCAGCCTCTACATGCAGCGAGGCTCCGAGGACAACTATGTCCTTTATCGCGGCAAGGACCTTCCATTCACCTCAGAAAGTCTCGACAGCCTTCAACGTAACAAAGTGAAGACGCTCTGGGTACCCGCCGAGGAATGGGACGAATACCAGAAATACCTGGAGGAGAACCTGGACGACGTTGTTGACGATGACTCCGTACCTGAAGACACCAAGTGCGAGGTGGTTTACGGCGCGTCCAGCCATATGATGGAGACCGCTTTTGACGACACGCCAGGGGAGGACATTGTCGATATCACGGAGCGCATCGTGCGCCCCATGACCAAAATGATGTTGCGAACCGATCTGGCGACTCAGCGTTTCATGCAGCTCGCCGAATCGGATTATCGCCTTTACACCCATTCCGTGAACGTTTGTATTCTGGGTATGGCTTTGGCCAAGATTGTTCTCAAAGCAACGCACCGAGATCTGATGTACAAATACGGCCCTGGGTTTTTGTTGCACGATATCGGGAAACGAAAGCTCCCCCGCGAGATCATGGAACGGCGCGGCGCTTTGACGCATGAGGAGTGGGAACTGATGAAACAGCACCCGCTGTTGGCGTTCGAGGTGCTCGGAGAGGTCGAACTGCCTGAGGAGACCCGGCAGATCATTTTGCAGCATCACGAGCGGCCCGACGGCTCCGGTTACCCGCATGGACTGGAAGGCGACGATATCAGTGCGCCGGCCAAGATCTGCGCTATTGCGGACACGTTTGACGCTCTCAACACGAAACGTCCGTTCAAGGACCGACACACCACATTCGAGGCGCTTTCCGTTATCAAGAGGGAAATGCTTCGCCATTTTGACTGGGACTTGTTCTCGGACCTGGTGCGGATTTTGGCGCGTCCCGACGTGGCGGATACGATGAAAAGCGTTTCGTGACCGGCTGTGGCGACCTTGTTTTCTCTACCCTCTGCAGATACTTTGAGCGAAGTCTTTCGTTGTTCATTATGAGTTTGGAATCATGAAGCGGTGAGACACCGGGAAGGATGAATGACAGGAATTCATGGAATACAGAGAGGGGTTGACGCAAAATGCAAAGATCCCTCACCCCGCCCTCTCCCAGGGGGAGAGGGGGAAGAACTCTGCCGGACTTTTTGCGACGGTATCAAGGAAGCCGGTGCGTTCACCCTTCACGCATGGGATAAACCCGACGCCCGGGGATAAACCCGACGCCTGGGGATAAACCCGACGCCGGGGGATAAACCCGACGCCGGGGGATAAACCCGACGCCCGGGGATAAACCCGACGCCCGGGACGAACGCCCGGGGATAAACCCGGGCGCTACTGACAGGCGACAAAGACTGAGACCGATAATGACCGAATCCTCCCCGCAGTCAATGACTCCGCGACGGCAGCTGGTTCTTTTTCTCATTGCGTCTTCCCTATCCGTCCTCTGCGGGATTGTGGTCGCTTCACTCGTGTTCAAAGTGGGCGGGCTCGAACGGGAGCGGCCTTTTAGCGCGTTGTATGAAGGCAAGCGGCTGGGAGTATGGAAGCCGGTTTCGCAATACATGCTTTGCGCCAGTGTCCAGTGGCTCATGGAGGTCCAAAGCAGGACGGTCCAGAAAGAGGTTGGTCATTTGTGGGACAACCAGTACCAGCGTACGATGGCGAAGGCGAACCAGCTGGATGAGCAGGCGGCTCAGCTGGAGGAGGCCGGGCGAAGTGCGGAGGCGGCTCAGGTCAGGATGGAGGCTCAGGAGGCCCGTTCTCGCGCGCGAGAGCTCGAAATAGAAGCCAAACGGCTCAGTGGTCCTCGCGGTCAAAAAAAGCAGCGTCTTGAACGCACGCTCGCGGCGTTGGCCGACCAGGCGCAACAATATGAAGAACAGGCTGCGCAGTTTCAGCAGAACGGGCAACCTACCGAAGCGCGCCAGGCACAGATGCAGGCAAAATCCGCCAGGGACCAGGCTGAGGTCGTTCGGTACCGTTTACGGCCTCGTTACTACATTACCCGTCACTACGACTTGATTATCATTCCCATACTCGCCTTGGCCGTTTCGGTTTGGATTGCGGCTTTTTACGTTCCCCGCGAGTCGCGTTCCACAAATGAAATTGTGAAAATCGGCGCGGTTATTGGTGTTTTTCACGGTATCCTTTTAGGCGTTCTGGTGATTCTCTGGTGGCTTCTTGGCGGGGACAGCCTTCGAGCGTTTTATGTGAATGGGAACTTCTACCACGGGCAATGGACCGGATTGTGGTTGTATCCGGTTGTGGGTGTGATTTTAACGGGATACTTGTTCGGCACGCTGGCGGGCTGGCTGGTGAAAGGTGTCGAGCGATTGCGGACCGGTCTGGTCGGCGGAATCAAGCAGCCTTCCGCGAAAACCGCATGATCAGCTTCCTATAAGTTTGTCATACACCGCCTCGGTGTTCCTTGCCATATTCTCCAGTGTATATTCGTTTCGAATCTTCTCTTTCGCGTTTTCGCCGAGCTCCGTGCGAAAACCGGCGTCTTCCATGACTTTTGACATCGCTTCGGTTAATGCCTCACAGTCACCGGGTTCGACAAGGATTCCGGTTCGATTGTGTTGCACCAGTTCGGCGACTCCTCCGGCGTTGGCGGCGATCACAGGCAACCCGGCCACCATCGCCTCCATGACCGACACAGGGGATCCCTCCAGCGAGGTTGGCAGGACAAAGGCATCGAGGGCGGCGAGGATCCGGGGTACATCGGAGCGATACCCGGCAAAGACCACTTGTGAGACGAGTCCGAGTTTTTCTCGAAGAGCGATCAAGTTATCTCGTTCGATGCCGTCTCCGACAACCAGAAGACGGGCTCTCGGTTCATTGTGTGCGATGGGGTGAAACGCCTGAAATAGAAGGCTGTGGTGTTTGCGGGGGCGGAGCTGCGCAATAATTCCCAATAGGAATGCATTGTCTGGCAAGGAGAACTCCTTGACAATACGGCTTCGGCACTCTGCTCGGTCTAGTTTGTACTTTTCTACGTCTATTCCATTTGGTACAACGTCAATCTTATTTGCCAAGATACCCGCCATTTTCACAAGGCTGTCGCGTCCGGCGCTTGAGTTGGCGATGAAACGGTCACACAACCGATGTGTGACCGCGTCCGCCCGGTGATACCACCATGGGTACGCACCTGGAAAGTAGACGGAGCGCATGCCACAGATCAATTTGGGCATGGGCGTAAACGGTCGGAGTAACCTTGCGAGAATATTGGTATGGAATAAATAGCTATGAACGATCTGTGGTTGTAGTTTCACGATGAGTCTGCGCATTTCGAACGGCAGAGAAACCGGTGAGCCGCCGGCGAGGTGATAGGCATCGACCCCGATTTCTTTTGCTGCGTTGACCAGGTCGCCCGGCCCTGCAAGTGTGGCCAATGCGGGCTTGTACCGTCTGGGATCGTGTCTCTGCAGATAGGCGAGGATCATGCGTTCCGTTCCGGCGATTACGGAATCGGTGGTGAGGATGAGTACCTGTCGAGGGAGTGACTGTTCCGTCATGCAGGGAGTGTAACGCAGATGGGGCTACTGTGCGAAGTCGTGCGTCAACCCTGACGGATTCGCAAAAAGTCCGGCCGAGTTCTTCTCCCTCTCCCTCTGGGAGAGGGCGGGGTGAGGGATCTTTGCATTTTGCATCACCCCTCCCTCTGTATTTAATGAATTCCCGTCATCACAAACACCTTTGCCCTCTGCTTGATTTGCTGTGTCTGGCGAATACACAAGCGAAGAATAATGCCCGAATCGAGTGCAATGATCGCCCCTCACCCTACCCCTCTCCCGGGGGGAGAGGGAACTTCCGAGGCCAACCTGCGACTTTTTGCGATTGCATCAACCCTAGGGGTCGGACTCGAAACCGGAAAAAGAGACAAAAGAGAGCAAGTTAGCAGTTGACATTGTTTCTTAAGGGCCTTTAGAATTACTGTCACAATGAAGCTGCCCTCATCGTCGGAACCATCATACGTCGGCTGCTGTTGTTTTTCTGGGGAGAATGCGAGAGGTGGCGATATGAACTCTACCAAACGGCTTACCCAAGACGTAAGCGGATTCACCCTCATTGAATTATTAATCGTCGTTGCGATCATCGGGATTCTGGCGGCGATAGCGGTTCCGAATTTCCTGAATGCCCAGATTCGGGCGAAAATCTCGCGTGGTATGGCGGATATGCGAAATACCGGCACCGCTATTGAGTCGTTTCGCATCGATCGGAACATGCTGCTGGTGGATTTCTGGGATGACGATACTCCTCTCGGTGTGGAACGCATGGAAGAGTTCGGGATTCCGCCTTTCAATAATGGTCCCGATAGAACCATGGTTCAGATTCTGGCGCCACTCACTACCCCTGTTTCCTACATGTCGAGCGTTCCGCAAGACCCCTTCAATGAACCCACGGCTGCGAAGGATGATGACACCTACGTCAAGTATGGTGGAGGCAGCTATATTTACGGAGACAATGAAGCCGCGTTCAGTTTTATCGGTGAAAACCATGGACTGAGCGGCCTGACAAAATCGGGCAGTCTTCAGTCCGGTCAGAAGCCGCTCCAGGTGGGGGAATGGGCGCTCTTGGGAATCGGACCGGATGGGCTCTGGCAGAATATGCTGAGGGGAATGCCGTATGACGGATCCAACGGTCTCAACAGTGAAGGCGATATCGTCGTCCGGCAGGGCGGCGGAACGAGTACGTGATGACAGACATCTTTCGGAAAGGAGGTGCGTTCTGAAGAAGCCGCAGGGCGGTTAGTGGCTAATGTCATTGGGTTAGGAAAAGGCGAAGACAAGAAGAAGACGCGGCTCACCAGGAGGTTCGCCCTCCCCTCGTCCCTCAGAGAATCTGAACCGAATGACACGGGGATGTCGCGACCGGTGTGTATCAGGGAACAGAGATAACGAAACTCAATTACAAAAATCAGTACATCAGAAGAATCCATAAGGAGGAGAGTCGGATGAGGAGCATTGTACGACATTCATTTTTGGTGGCAGCGGTTTTGGTTTTAGCAGTCGGTGTGAGTGCGCAGGATTTCAATATTTTTTTTCCGGCGGGAACGGTTGAGGAGACAACAGACCGATTTGGGAATGTTTATAGCGTAGGCCCGGCAGATGCGATCGAATCCAGGCCGATGGAAACCCTTCTTGGAGAATGGGTGTATTTCGAGGAAGACGGCAAATGGCTTGTTTATCCGGTTGAGGGAGATATGCTTCTTCTCTCGCATGCGCCAGGATTCTGGGAAGATGCGCCCGAGGTGACCATGGAGATGACATTGGCGTACGGGGGAAAATATCAAGTCACGTTCAATTATCTCGAATCGAACTCAACGCCGCTGACAGGGCCGATTTTCGCCGCGTTGGGCGACGGCGATATGGAACTGTATAATGCGGACAATACCGAGAGACGGTCCGGCGGAACCGACCCACCGGTGCCGTTTTCGGACGGCAGTACAGGAGCCGGCATGTTCTGGTACTCCGTCGTCTTGGGAGAAGTGGAGGTACAGGACGGCGAGACGATCACGGTACGTGTCGATGATGTCCCTGGAGAACAGTACGAACTCGGTGCGCCTCCGGATTCCGCTTCCACCTTTCACGGTGTGACACTGACAGTCCTCGAGGGCGGTCCGCCTCTGCCGGAGATTCAAGTGAGCCCCGGTGTCTTTGAATGGTTTGAAGACAAGAATGGAAATCAATACAAAACATGGCCAGCCGATGAGGCCGCGTATCCGAACCAGGAGGACTGGCTGACAGTCAATGACCGGCAGGATGGTTGGGGTGTGTGGAATATCCGTGAAAACCTCGGTCCCTATGGTCCCATCCTCGAATCGTTTCCCGGGAGCGGGAATGATGCGATGCCCCTCCGGACATCGGTGATTTTCGCTGAGGCGGGAACGTATGACGTGTTCTTGAGCGTGGGAGACATTGCCGCGGCGGAACCCGGAGAGAACGAGACGAATCCGTGTCCGCTCGTTTTCGGAATCGAGGGCCAGGAGCTGCAGTCGTACTACGCGAATGACGGCGAGTTCAAAGGGACGCCGGGCTATAACGATTACGAGGTCAATTTCGGCAAGATCTCGGTCGATGCCGGCGAGCAGGTGGATTTCATCATTGACGACGACCAGGAGTGGCCGAATGTTCAGCGTTCTGTATACCTCGGTATGCGGCTTGTACAACAGGACACGGGTGTCGATAGCTGGTCGTTGCATTGAGTTCGTGTCTCAAATAGGCTGCTGGTCCAGGAGTGCAACTCCTGGACCAGCGGTATTGCGAGTGATGAGTGACGTATTCTTCCCCGAGAGGGACGAAACGGCAGAAAGTCAGGGGGTAGAAGACGAGAAGTTTTCAACCCCCTCTGAATCTCCCCCAATCTTTGGGGGAGAAAACAGCCTAGCTGCGTTTGTATCTTTTCCTCCCCCGAAGATCGGGCGTTGTCCTGAGCCCGCCGAAGGGGGGAGGTTAGGACGGGATTGAGATTTCCTTTTGTTCGATCCGCTTGCTTTTTGCCGGGCCATTAAGATTGACGGGTTCGCAAAAAGTCGAAAGTTGGCATCGGAAGTTCCCTCTCCCAGAGGGAGAGGGAGAAGATCTCTCCCGACTTTTTGCGGCGGCGTCAAGATTAGGGAGTGTTCGAGTTGATATGAAGACGGACTTTTGCCGCGTTACCGACTGAGTATCATCGGATGCGGAAACATGGTCGTAGAGGAGATGGATTGTGAAAGAAGAGAAGAGTCAGAGAGGATGTTCGTGTTGCGGACGACGTGATTTTATGACGGCTGTGGGGCTCGGTGCGGGGGCGTTGGCGTTGGGGTCGTCAGCTGCTTTTGCTCCAACCCTTTCTCACGCGTCCACGATCAAAAAGGGTACCGCTGTTGTCAAAGCCGCGTTTATTTATACGCCGTCGAAGGATCTGCACGGGAAATGGTGGAGCTGGCCGGGCAATGATTTCGATGCCGAAGGACGCCACAAAGAGTATAAGAAAGGGATCGAAAAGATCGAGCAGGATCTCGGCATGGAAGTTTCGGTTCCCGAGACGCCGCTCTATGATGACCAGGGCATCAATGGCTTCATTGAAGATGTGAAACGATCCCAGCCCGACGGCGTTCTTCTGATTCCTCTCTTCAATTGGCATTTCAATTACATCGACAAGGTTGTCAACAGCGTTGCTGCTGACGACGTCGTCGGCATTCCGACCATCATCTTCTCCTGTCTCGGTGTGCACCACGGCTCGATCAAGAAATACCAGAAGAAGAACGTCGATATCATCCAGTCTTTGGACAATATGGATGCCCTTGAATATGCCATGCGGATGATCAAGACACGGCGGCTGATGAGAGAGAGTCGCATTATCAGCGTGGCGGGGAGGGAGTCGCGGAAAGAGACCGTACCGTTTTGGGGGACGGAAGTTGTCGGTGTGCCGATTCCGCAGTTTGTCGAGGAAGTCGAGCGTACGGAAGTAACGGACGAAGTGCGCAAGCTTGCCCGAGCCTTTGTGAGAAACGCAAAGAAGACCATGGAACCCAAGGAAGAGGAAATCCTCACCGCCGCGAAAGTTCATTTTGCCGACAAACGAATCCTGGGAGAACACGGCGGCGACGCGATCATGATGGATTGCCTGCATCGGGGCGAGTATCAGCCGTGTATGAGTTTCATGACCCTTCGCGACGAAGGTATCCCTGCCGGTTGCGAGAATGACCTGAGTGCGACATTGACTCTGATGCTCGCTCAGTATCTGTTCAATCGGCCCGGCTTCCA
This sequence comes from uncultured bacterium, assembly GCA_964612675.1. Taxonomy (GTDB): domain Bacteria; phylum Hinthialibacterota; class Hinthialibacteria; order Hinthialibacterales; family JAKPRU01; genus CAZTDD01. The sequence goes on along the minus strand of CAZTDD010000042.1, from coordinate 28,482 downwards.
GCACAATCCGTGTTACGAGACTGAGGCGAACCATTATTTTGCCTCGCATTGCACGTCTGCGTCCAAGCTGTTCGGCATTGATAAGCCATCCGAACCGTATCTGCTTAGGAACTTCGCCCATACGAATGACCCGACCTGTGTGCCGCAGGTTTTGTGGCGTGAGGGCGAGGATGTGACCATGGCGCATTGCGTGGAGGGCGATCCGCCGACGATGCTGGTGTATTCCGGCGAGGTGGTGAAATGGTATGACATGCCGCCGGTTGGCGGTTGCCGTACGAATGTCGAGATTACAATCAACGAGCTGGACGACGCCTGCGACGTGAGGGGGCATCATAACGTTCTATTCTATGGGGACTTTGCCAGAGATCTGCGGAGGTTCGCGCGGTTGTATGGGATTCAGGTCGCGGTTTGACACGGAGGAGCGCGCAGGACAGTTTCTCAACGACGACCGCGGATCGCGACCGTTTGCAGAAGGGGAAGTTGTGCCTCGAGTTCCGCTACAGACTTCTGACTGAGTGTATCGGCATGGAGAGAGAGTTGTCTCAACGATTTCAGTCTGTATAGGCGCTTCAATCCTTCGTCAGTGATATAGGACTCGCCGAGTGTTAGCCATTCGAGATTTGCCAGCGTAGCGATGTGTTCCATGCCGACATCGGTTATGACATTGTCCGACAAAGCAAGACCTTTCAAATTGGTCATGTTTCGCAAATGCGCAAGACCCTTGTCCGTGATGGCCGTGTCGCCGACAGCGACATACTGCAGCGACTTCATCTGCGAGACAGACTTCAACGCCTCGTCCGATATCGGCGCGCCCTGCATAGAAAGGCTCTCCAGAGTCGGCAGCTTGACCAGGTGTGCAACGCCCTCGTCGCCGACATGGGTGTCGCCAATATCGAGACGTTTGAGAGACTCGAGCGCCAACAGGTCTCGAGCGCCGTCATCGGTAAGATGAGTCTCCCTCGCGTCGAGCTCCTCCAGGCCGGTCAGATGAGCGATCTGTTTCAACGCCTCGGCTCCCACCTTTGTTTGCCATAGACTGAGTGCGTCGAGCCCATCAGGATCGAGGTTCTTGAGCGGGGAGAGGTCTTTCGCTCCGTCTTTGCTGACATCGAGGCGCACCTCTTTGCCAGCCGGGATAGCGACTAACCCTTTCGCATCGGCCAAGCGCTCCCAGCCGACATTCTCATATTCGTTATCTGCTTCGTCTCGAACAAATATCACGCCGAGCGAACGGTCTTCCGGGAATTGTAACGAGGCTCCTTTTGTGAATGGTTCAGTGCCAAGAATCTTCTTGCGGTCTGCCTCCGCAAGATCAAAACCGACCTCCACCGTTTCGCTGTCTTTCAACTCGATTTCCTTGGAAGTTTGTCTTAGCGGTACGCCGTATTGACGTCGCTGCGCGGGGAACTGCGCGGCAGTAGCGGTATATCGACCGGCGGGGAGACCTTCCGCGTGGTAGGTACCGTCTTCATGAATATCTTTCCCGCGAAGGACTGCCACGCTGTCCCAGGTGCACATTTCATAAGCCTGGGCCTGCCCAATCGGTCCCGCCCCCGGTTCTCTGAGGACCACGACCACGTCTGAGGATTCTCCATCAAAGCCGGCGATACGTCCTTCGATGGAAGCCTTTCCCTCATTGACGTCAAATCGACAGGTGGCTGTTTGCCCTTCCTCAAGCTCCATTTGCCTCCGCCGAACGAGAACGGTGTCGCCAAACTGGCGGATAGCGGCGATGTCATACCGGCCCGGCGGTATATTCTCGAGGAGATGCGTATCGCTGCGTTCGATGATCTCTTCATCGCCGTGGTGGTACTGCGTCCCCCGGTGTTTGGCCTTCTGTATCCAGCGTTTCGAGTCCTGATCCCAGGTGCGAAGGATGACCACATAGAAGCCGGGATGGTGGATTTGAAGAGCCGCACCGCCGTGCCGGAGGTCTACATCGAGATTTACGCGATCCGTGTCGGAGTCGATCCGCACTGGGATGTCGACTGTCGTTTGCCCTTTCTCGCTGACCATGCCGCCGCCGGACTTGACCGTGACCGTATAGTCCCCCACAGCCAGTTCCTCGGTAAATTCATATCGTCCGTCTCTCTCCGCTGTATGCGCGAACCGAGTTTGTTGAGCTCGCTGTTTCTGTTGATCCAGGCCGGCTGGAAAGACACTGATCATGGGGCGGTATCTCGCGCGGGAGGGATCTGCGGGAAACTGGACTTTACCTTCGAATAGGACCTTGATGACTTTGTTCTCTTTCTGGTCAGCGTGTGTGAATTTTAAACCTCCTATACCGGCCAAGACGGCGACGCCGCAAAGCACAGACAACGCGGCCCACCGACGCCTAAGCGGCGAGGAGTAGATTGTGTGTTTCAGAATCTCCAATCGTGTTCGGATTTCGGGTTTCCGCGCCATTGGGATACCAACCTGCAGGGGCCGGCGGTCGATCAAATTCAACGCGACCCGGGCGAGCGTTCCTGAGTACTGCTCCGCATCGCCCAAATAGTCTGCGGCGACAGCGTCGCAGACCTCTTCGCAGGCGGCGGCGTGGACTGATCGGACACGCCAAATCAGCGGATGGAACCAGCCGATAATCGAGACGATTTGGAGTAGGCGATTCCACAGCGGATCGTTCGATCTCAAATGGGCGAGCTCATGGGCCAGGATACCTCGGAGGTCCTCATTACTGTGTTCTTCAAGCGTGCTTTGGGGGATCAAGATAACCGGCCTTGAGATCCCCGCAAGCATCGGCGAGCGAATATCGGAAGAGCACCGCAAGGCGAGCGATGGGTTCGAGCCGAAATCGGAAACGACCTGTTGAAAGATCCTCTGAACCTGTTCCGGAGCGGGGGAGGCGGAACGGAGGATGTTACGGAGTTTGCGGGTGTTCTTCCACGCGCGCCCTACCAGCCAGGCTGAAACCAGGAACCATAGACCGGCAAGCAGCGGAACAAAATATGTGCTGACAATTGCAACGACATCGAATGACGGTTTGTTCGGAACTGCAGCGTGCCTTGAGATCGTTTCGCCTGCGGCCTTTTCTTCCAGCATACCGGAGTCGAATCCGGACCGCATAGAAGGGGCAACGTCGCCGGTCGGCGGTGTCTGCATGGAGGGTGGTTGCGCTGTAACCGACACAGGGATTTGAAATTGCGGCATGACCGGCCCGAGAGCCGGGAGGCACAAAAGCCCCACCGCGACGCCGCGCCAGAGTAGTACTCGCCAGCGGGGATTCCTGCGGCGAAGCAAACGATCGAAGGTCCAGGCCAGGAACAACAGGACAGTGGCTTTTAGGAAGACGTCCCAAAGCGGGGACACATCTGCAAAATAAGCGATCCAGGTTGGTGTCATGATCGGCCTCCCTCGTTGCCAGGCGGTTTCTCCGAAGAGGTCCTTTGGGCGGCGATTCGCCGTAGTTCGTTGATATCGTGCTCTGACAGGTTGTCCTGCGACTCGATCAATTGACCGATCAGCGCGACAGCGGAGCCGCCGCAGAACACATCGGCGAGACGATCGGTCGCTCTTTTGAGTGCGCTCTGTTTCGGTGTTTTTGCGCTGTAGAAGAACGCTTTTCCGATTTTCCGTCGGGTAACATATCCTTTCTCCATCATAGCGCCCAATTGCCATCGCAGGGCGGAGTTTTTGATGGGCTGGGACAGATGTTTCTGGATTTCGGAGGGTTTGAGGGAGCCGTGTTCCCAGAGGGCTTTCATGATTTCCAGTTCGTTGGGGTTGAATGCTGCCATTTTTGCCTCTCACAGTGGTGGCGGATTTGCAGAAAACCTGCAGAAAACGGCCAAAAAAGAAGGGCATCTCATCTGTAGTTTTTCTGCAGAAACAACCATAGCACTGCCTTGCGGACACTGTCAAGTGAAAGATGCAGAAATTTTGCAGGTGGGTGGGGGATACAGTGGGGATCGGACAAAGCGGACGGATTGGACAGATCTTGCGGACTTCGGCGAGAAGACTCCCCAGTGTCATTAGGTTAAGGAGATGACGGGCGTTTCGCGGGAGGGCGAACCTCCCGGTGAGCCGCGCAAAGGAAGGGACCCCCGGCTCAGCAGGAGCTTCGCCCTCCCAGCAAAGGAAGG
>CAZTDD010000042.1:0-24300 GCA_964612675.1 uncultured bacterium | reverse complement strand
GAAGGGACCCCCGGCTCAGCAGGAGCTTCGCCCTCCCAGCAAAGGAAGGGACCCCCGGCTCAGCAGGAGCTTCGCCCTCCCAGCAAAGGAAGGGACCCCGGCTCAGCAGGAGCTTCGCCCCAGCGTGTCGTTGCAAAGGGTTTAACTTAACGACATTGGAATATACCCCCGCTGGAAGAGGTCCTGGCGGAAGCGCTTGCCGACACTGAATGAAGAACTCCCATGCGCATTCCCTCAAAACCTGCATTTCTCATGTTTTATGAGGCAAGTGGGAAGATGTAACCATGCTCCATTGTCTGGAAGACGACTCACCGACGGTATGGGTGTGTTCCGGCAAGCTGGTGAAATGATATGACATGCGTCTCGTGAATGGTCGTCAAACAAATGTTGAAAATAAAGTTGAAAATAATGTTGTTGACTTTTCGGACGGCTGTGTATTACAGATGGTATAATGCCATTGAAAGTCAATTCATGACGTTGAAGGCTGCAGAGGGGTTGAGACAGCCTTGCGCCTGAGCCTCAGGGAATAGGAAAATGTTGTGTATCATGCTCGGAACAAGTAGAACGACTACCGGATTGATTTTATTTTTGCCGAAATAGGCGGAAGGAGCCAGAGATGGCCACGAGAGTAGGACCGGAGCCATTACCGTGTAACGCGACTCGGGAAGCGATTGAGTCATTTGCCGCCGACATTGCGGAGAGAGCAGGCATAGTTCCTGGATCTCCTCTGAAACCGTTCGTCGAAAGGCTTGGTGGGCGCCTGCGCTACGTTGATCTATCGAGTACTAACGTGGAACGGACAGGCGCCATGCAAGTGAATGGAGATGGAGATTTCGACATTTATCTATCGTTGGACACGCCGCCCGTCAGGAATCGCTTCACCATTGCACACGAGCTCGGACATTATTTTCTGCATTATCCTCTCGTCAAAGAAAAGACCGGCGAATCCCGAATGTTTGTTCAGCGTTACGGAACCGGAAAAAGAGTTGAGTGGGAGGCCAATTGGTTTGCGGCGGGTCTTCTCATGCCGAAGGAAGAATTTGAGCCCGCGATCGAAGAATTCGGTGGAGACATAGAGGCAATAGCCAGACGTTTCGATGTTTCTGTGGATGCTGCCCAGATACGTAGGCGTGCCTTGGCACAATGACAAGTTCAAGTGCGCGAATGGAAGCGGGAAATGTCCAAACCACTTGTAGAATCACGCCTTAGACTTTTTCTCAGCGTAGACATCGTCGGTTCCACATCCTTCAAACAGAGACGGCTGGCGCGCGACCATGATGCCAGAGACGATAATATAGATCGTGGCTGGGTCGCCATGATGAAGGAATTCTATCTGAACTTCCCCGCTCTGTTTCAGAGGAATTGGAAGAACGTCTCGAAGAGAGACGCGTCATTCGACGAAGGGGACCCCCCCCGCTTGTGGAAGGCTGTCGGAGACGAACTACTGTTTACGAAGAAACTGACTAACCATCTCCAGGCCGTGGCTTGCGTGGACTCCTTCCTCGATGCCGTTGGGGAACACCGCGGTGATCTTCAACAACACGATTCCGGGCTGTCTTTGAAAGCGGCTGCCTGGCTGGCGGGATTCCCGATCAACAACGCCGAGATCGCGTTTGATCCTTCCGAACCACAGACTCCAAGAGAGGTTTACTCCGATGCGGATGCAAACCCAAACGACGGGCGAGATTACATCGGTCCATACATTGATATAGGCTTTCGATTGGCCGATTTTGCGACTCGCCGTAAGGCTGTCCTTTCTATCGATCTTCTATTCCTACTCCTCGCAGGCAAGGAGGAGCATTATTGCTCCCTCCTCGAGGGAAAGCACGATCTTTACTATGACGGAGGAGTGAATCTGGAGGGCGTGGTGCGAGCAAGTCCGTATCCGCTCTTCTGGTTGGATATGATGAAGCGGGATGAACTAACACGACGAGAGAAAGCCGTACGCGGAGACAGGCCCTGCGATTTTGCTCAAGTAAAGGCCTATGCAGAGTCGTATCTTGATAGCCCAACGAACATCATCAGCAGGCCGTATATCATTGGCGATGAGATACTGGATTGTCCTCCAGATGATCACAAAGATCAATTACGAGTTTTGGAGGAGCGATTGCAAAAGGAAGAAGAGAGGGAATCCTATACCCCTGCCGAAGAAGGAGCCACACCGGAAGAAGAAGAGACGAGAGGCGATCTACCGGATTCCTCCAAGCAATTCAAGGAAGAGAAACTGCGCGACCTCCAGCGAGACAAGTCGGCGAAACAGGACAATTCAGGAAGCTAAAACTCGACATGCAGTATTGTTTCCTGGAATCAAGTAATATCAGCCACCTTCCCCCGCCATCAGCTCCGCCATGAGCCGTTGAAAGACCAAACGCGATTATCGGAACGAGAAATAGATTTCGCATGATATTACCTCAGAAGGGGGCGCGGATTCCAACCGCGAGCAATTTGTGAGTTAAAGAACGCAACAAAGGATTTCGCGTCATTGTTGTCGTCCAGTTGGGTACAAAACGGAAAAAATTCGCCTTTTCTCCGAGCAACGGGAGACCTACGGGAAGCAGAATATAGTTACCAAGAATGTCTATACGGTTACAGTAGGGTTCCAGCCACATGTGCACTTGCTGCGGACCGGCGAGACGTGTGCGCCCGCGTTCTTTTCCCAACCGTCGTGCGACGATTCGCGATAGGTGATAGGACGCCGACGTGATATGAAACGCGTTGAGCATATCGAAAATGATCGTTCCGCCCGGGCGAGTCACTCTGCACATCTCGGCAGCGGCGCGAGAGGGATTGGGCAGATACCACAGTACCGACAGGGAATAGACCGTGTCGAATGAGCCGTCTGCGAACGGGAGCTGTTCCGCGTCGGCGTGAGAGAGTTCCACCGGAACGTTGACCTCCTCGAAACGTTGTCCGGCGGCGATCAGGTTCCCGGCGGAGATATCGCAGCCGAAAAGCTCGATGGGGTCTTTTGCGAATTGGACAAGCAGATCGCCTCGTCCGACACCGACCTCGAGGAGTTTTGCCGGTTTGGTTTGGCGCACCCGGTCAAGGAGAGCCTGTTGGTAGCGCAGGTGATAGGGCTGTTCGGCGAGTGTTTCGGCGAAGCCCTGCCAATCCTCGGCATACTGCTCCCGGTAAAAGTGTTTCCAGTTGTTTTGCGATGAATCCGGCATGGTTGTTCTATTATTCTTGGTTTCGATTCCGATGGGGTAGGGTAGGGGGCTGTATTGTTCCGGGAAGTGAGGGGGGAGGTACCGTGCAATGTCATTTAGTTAAGCCCTTTGCAACGGGACGCTGGGAGGGCGAAGCTCCTGCTGAGCCGGGGTTCCCTTCCTGTGCGCGGCTCACCGGGAGGTTCGCCCTCCCGCGAAAGGTCCGTCATCTTCTTAACTTAATGACATTGGAGGTACCGTGAGGCTTGCACTCCATCCAAAGCGGCGTCGGGATGGCGCACTCCAAAACTCTACGGACGATACCTTACATATTCCTCGCGACCCAGGTTTTGATGCGGTCGATGACCGCGCGGCGGGCTTCGTCGGATTGATCGTCGGCATAGCCGAAATCGACTCGCAATATGTCCTGGATTGCGACAATCGATCGCTCGGTCACTGAGCGGCTGTAGGGTTCTTCAATGTCGCCGTCCTCAGGAAGCAGCGGGCTTTCTCCTTTGACTCCGCGATCCTCCGGGGCGAGGATTTCCAATAATGTTTTGACCATCGCTTTTTCTCGCAAAATGGCGAACGCTTCCGGCAGGCGCTTACGACGGACGACGTAGCGAAACCGCTCAATTGCGGTCTCGAAGTCGGGCGATGGGGCCAACAACTCCTTACGGAACAAATCCAACGCGGTGATGTACATGCTTGGATCGTTTTGCTGAAGTACCCGGAGAGCCGTTGCGATTGTTTCAGTCCAGCTGGCTTTTCCGGCCAGATTCAAGACAGCACGCGAGGCGCGATCGCTCCAGTGGCGATCGAGAATCAAGGCGCAGAGGCGTGACGCGAACGGGTCGCGGTCGATGAATTCCATGGCGAGCTTGGCCGCGCCCTTGCGGTCGTAGGGCATGTATGCGTAAGCGGCGTAATCGCGCAGCCTCGCGCGGGTTTCCATCCGTGCGAAATCGGGAAACGTCGCATAGTCGGCCGCGGCGGGTTCTTTCATGAATTCGATCAGAAATTGAGGCACGTCCTCTTCACCCGATTTGCCGAGTGCGATCAGCATCGCGGCGGCATGTTCGCGCCATGGGTAGCGTTCTTTCTCAGGACGTTCGGCAAAGGCCTCGAGCCAGTCGCGTGCTGCAGAGAGGGTTACGTCCCGTGTTGCAAGAAGGTTCTTGACGAGGAGTTCACAGTCGCCCTCTTCAAACTCGGTAACCGACGAAACCATTTCGGACAGCATGTGCATGCCGGTGTCCGCCGAGAACTCGGGAGAAGCGCTGTCGGGGAGGAATGAGACGTCCGCCGATGACGTCACACAAAGCACAACCACTACTTCGAGAATTACCGTCATTTTTCCGTCTTTACACGCTATTTGGGATGTCGTCATCCGACGATGGAATTGATGATACAATGACCTGTGTCTCGCTCCAGGGAGTCGGATGCGAGTCAATTCCGTTGACCCTTCGGACGGCGCACGATATCGTTCAAATATCGGAATACTTATTGAGACACTGAGTTCAGGTGTTGTGGGCTGTACTCCCGGGCGGATGCGGTTACGTCTTCCTTTCCCCGACACCCCACATTCCTCAGTTTCATTCCCAACGAAAGGAATCGATATGTGTATGCATAAGGATCGAACCGACCGGCGCACGTTTCTACGCGCGACGGGGACGGCGGCTGCCGGTATGGCTCTGGGGCCCTGGATTCGTGAGGCGGGAGCCGCGCCACTTCCGACCGCGCCTGTTGCGCTGGGTCGCTGCCGCCGATATGACGTGCCCCAGATCATGGCGGAACTCGAGCGTCTATTTGACTTGATCGGCGATTTTTCGAATGAGGTCCGCGGCAAAACCGTCGCGATTAAGGTGAACTTGACCTCGTATCGCAGCGGGCCTACCCACGGCGTGGTGAACTACCTTTCGTATTACACCCACCCGATGGTGACCATGGCGACGTGCAAAATCCTCAACAAGATGGGCGCGAAACGGCTCGTGATTTGTGAGAGTCTGCCGACGAGGCATCCCACACCCACAGCATTCATGGATGGCGGATACGACCTACCCCTGTGGGAGTCCGAACTGGGTAACGTGACCTTCGAGAACACACGAAATCTCGGCACGGGTTCGAAGTATGTGCGATTGTCGGTTCCCGATGGGTACGTCTATTACGAGTTTGGTTTTAATTACCGGTACGATTGCGACTTCTTTATTTCACTCGCAAAGATGAAAAACCATGACATCGCGGGGATCACGCTTGCGATGAAAAATCTGTTCGGGATTGCACCGAATTCCTTTTATGGAAGCGATGCAGGCAGCGAGAATGCGACCGGGGTTCGGGGTCGAGTGTTTCACAACGGGGCGTCTCCGGCGACGGAAGGCGAGATCGCACCGGGATCGTCGAGTGACGCAGGCTTTCGAATTCCGCGAATCATTGTTGACCTGAACGCCTCTCGTCCGGTGGATCTGGGAATCATTGACGGCATTGTCTCGATGTCCGGTGGAGAAGGATCATGGAACGGGCAGCAGTTGAACATTGTCTCGCCGAACCTTCTCGCTGTAGGACGTAACGCGGTTTGTCTCGATAGCGTTGTGGCTGCCGTCATGGGATGCGACCCCACCGCGCGACGCGGCGAAGAACATTTTCCGAACGGCGACAACACATTTCAGCTGGCGGCCGAGAAGGGACTCGGCACAAACCGGCTCGAAGATATCGACGTTCTTGGTATGAGCATCCGGGACGCGAATTACGCGTATCTTCCCGGCGCGAAGAAGTGAGGTGGCAAAAATGATTCGACGATTTCTACTTTTGAGTTTCGTGATAATTGGTGTCGGCTCACTCGCGTTTGCCGCTGAGGACTGGCCGACCTATCAAGGCGATTCGCAGCGAACCGGGCAATCCGAGTATACCGCACCGGAGGAAGGCGGGGTGGTGTGGAAATTCGACGCGGGTTCTTCGATCGCGGGATCTCCGATTGTCGCGCAGGACGGGAGGATTTACGTCGCGAGCACTGCCGGCACTCTTTTCAGTTTATCATCCGGGGGTGAGAAGAACTGGGAATTCGCCACAGAGGACCCGATTTTCGGAACGCCTGCACTGTCTCTCGAAGGTAATGTTCATGTCGGCGACACAGGAGGAACGCTTTACTGCGTCTCACCGGAGGGTGAGGAGCTCTGGCAGTGGCGATCTCGAACGAATCGTCCCTCCAACGAAAGTCGGTTTACCTCGGGCATCCTGGTGGACCCGAACGGAGATATTTGGATCGGGGGATGGGACGAGAACATGTATGTTGTCTCACCGCAAGGAGAAGCCGGGGCGGAACAAAAGAACCGGTACACCATCGGCCAGTATGTGAAATCTGCGGCTACGACGGACGGCGAGTCGATGGTGTTTGTGCCTTACGCAAGCAGCATGGGCCGGGAGTCGGCCTTAGCAGTGGATGCGTATCCCCTTGGCGGAGGCAGGGAACTTTGGACGGCGCGCGCACCGATGGATTCCGACCGATGGCCGGTTGTTGCCTCTACCGCTGTCGATTTTGCCCGACAGAGAATTTACGCAGCAGGCGTGGGTTATCAGCAGGGTGCGATTGCCTGCTTTGATATGAACGACGGCGAGACGATTTGGGGTGAGATTGTTCCCCATTCGATTTACTCGACTCCGGCGATTTCACCGGATGGCTCGGTTGTCGTTGGCGATCTGGGAGGCCGGGTTTGTTCGTATGCCGCAGAAGATGGCGGGCTGAACTGGGAGTTTCAAACCGATGCATATGTGATTCTCGGCAGTGCTACCGTGGATGCAAACGGGACGACCTTGATCGGTGCCGGGGATGGTGCTCTTTATGCAATCGACTCAGAGGGCAACGGGCGGTGGCGGTTTCAAACGGAAACCAATATTGCCGGTTCGCCTGTGCCGCGCGCGGACGGCACGGTTCTTGTGGCTTCCTACGATGGTTATTTGTACGCCATTGGGACGCCGGAAGGTGTTTTTGATTGGGGAATGCGATAAGTGGAGTGGCCGATAAAAAGGCTAATTCTTGCGGCGGGTGACTTTGGTGTAGAAGTCCCCGCCGGTTTGTATTCTCATCTCAATGCCCGATTCAAGATTGAAAAAATGATTGACATTATGGCACTTTTGAGTTTGAATACAAGCGTCCGTTGGGAACCATTTGTGTGAGTGAACTCTGAGACGAGCGAGAAATGGAACACTTTGTTTCGGCTGACCCATTGGAGGCCTGGAAGGAAGGATGGGGCTGGGTTGGACGGATACGGGCGATTACCCTAACCGTGCTCCTGAACATAGCGTTGGGAATTGTGAGCTACTGGGGAGTGGGGTTGAGCGTTGCCGTTGTTTTTGTCCCTATCGCTGTGTGCTGTGTGTTGGTTTTTCTTACGATCAGGAAAAGAAGGATCCGCGACGTCAATCTGGGCGTGCGACTTCATTCTCTTTGTCATTCGATACGAGATGATGTGGCGAGCATTTTGAATGCTGCGATCCGTGCTGATACCAGAGAGCAAGTTGGGGAGTACCGCGAAAAACTTCGTCGATTCCATTCCGACATAGTGGAATGGATTGCCTTGTACTTCCAAGTACTCGTGGGAGACCAGTCTGTGAATTGTGCAATCAGGCTGGCTATAGAACGGGACAGAGAACGACTGTACGTTACAGTCGGGCGCTCGAAAGGGATGGATACTTATCGCCGTGAGTCATCGCAACCTATTCCATCTGATAAAGGTATTGCTCGTGCCCTTCGAGACAAGAACCACAGAGGTGTGTGTATTATTCGAAGTATAACTCAAGCTGTCAGCGATGGAATATGGGAGAGAACCCAAACTGATGATCTTCATGACGTAAGAACACTCATGGTGGCTCCAATAAACGGCTATGATATTGGTGGAGAGAAGAGTATGGTTGGGATACTGTATGTGACATCCGCTCGGGATCCATTCCATCAGATCCACATAGAGCCTATCAAAGCGGTTGCGGATTTGCTTGGTCTGGTTTATCCAACAATTACCGGATTGCACGAGTTAGAAACTTGATATAGGACGATTGAAAATGACTTCTGCGACACGAGATATTACCACTCATGCCAATGAGACTGCGTCTCAGGAAAGCCTAGTGCCTTTTCCGTCGCGATTTGCTCGATATCTCAACGCTATTGAAGAAGAACAAGGCGAGCAATTGAGCGCGGGGGACAACGGGCGGAGAATTGTTTTCAGGACAGCCGGTGGGTGGAGTATGAAAAGGGACATCCGAGAAGAATCGGCTTAACCTGTGTGAATAGTCGGATGAACCTGTCGATGTTCTGCGGCCGATGAGTCAAATGTTCTTGGACACAGGTTCACGTGTTGAAACTTCCTATTCCGAGGGTGGTGATGCCGAAGGCGTATGAAGTACAATGGTGTGATCCGACGACTGTGGAGTTCCCCGCCCCGCGAACCTGTCAATGTGACCATGAACTTAGAACGAAGGAGACCAAGATCATCCTGTCATCTCCCAACACTGAACAGAGCTGGTTGGCATTGATTGAATAGCCGTGTGCCAACCGCCGCGATTTCGGATGTCTTCATCTTCGCTCGTCTGGAAGCCAGCGATGCGATTGGGTAGAGTGAGATGAGAGCAGGAAGAACTTTGCCGAGCGTTGAACTATGGTTGAACGAAAAGATATCGAAAGCTCGGGCTTGAACGTGGATCAACTCCGCAAGGACTTCGATCAGGTCTTGCGGCCGAGTAAAGCCAAAGAACTAGGTGTAGACCCGTCTGAGATCGTCACCACGGTCCAGGGGGGGAAACGTGTGGTTACCACAAAGGCCAAGGTGGCCCAGCGTGTTGAGAGGCAGCGCAAAGTCATCAACCGTCAGAAAGAGGTCCAAGAATCGGCCAAACAGCACGAAGCGGACCAAGCGGAGCAGAAGCCACAATTCAAACGGGCCATTCGGGGCGGCGACTCCAGCATAGTCGGCGATTTCGAGGCTCGATTGGAAGATTGCCTTCGGTTGGTAACGCTGCTCGCGAAGGCCGAGCGTATGACGGCGCTCGATGAGCGCGACACCAAGATCAATCTGAAATCGAGTGCGGACAATGCCCTGCGGTTCGCCCAAGAAGTCCAAAAGATCGAAGAGACCATCGAACAGAAAAAGGGAGCCGATCCCCTGCTGAGTAAGCTGGATGAAGTCGCCCGTACAATCCATGCGGCAAAACAGCGGGGTGACACCGAGACGGCGGCCCGACTGCTGGGCGAGAATCGAGACGCGTTGGCGCAATATGAGGCGCGTCGACGTGTGCTGGATCCGGACATTCAGGCAGCGTTGCATTCGCGGTATCGGCTATTGCGTGAACAGCGACGGCTTATGCGAATTCAGCTTCAACTCTATGCGGACTGGGGCCGTTTGCTGCGCAGTTCGGCCGCCGACGTCACGCTCGCAGCCGATCAACGACGGCGTGTCGATTCCGCTCTGAAGAGCTTGCGGGCGGAGATCGGGAAGGCACAACAAATCGAAGCCGAAAGCGCGGCAAAAGAAAAAACGTCTGAGAAAGACATCCGCGTGCAGAACCAGAACTTAGACAAAGAGATCACACGCTTGTCGGAGGCGATTCGTGTAACCGGGGAGCATGCCTCCCATCTCGATCAACTCATTGAAAAGGTCAAGTCATCCGAAAAATCCGGCCGCCGTATGGCAACACGCGAGCGGGCGGATACCTAGTCGGGGTTCTTTTTTGAGCAAATAACGGAGAATGAATTGTGAGAATATTGAATTCGGAGCTACTGGACGATGCCGTTAGTCGAATTGTTGAAAAGGTACATCCTTCATCAATCTTCTTATTCGGATCGGCCGCCCGGGGGGAAATTGGGCGTCATAGTGACCTGGATTTTCTAGTTGTCATGCCCGATGGTTCTGACTGTCGTGAAACAGCTAAGGTTCTGCACCGTCATCTCCGTGGACTAGACATGGCCAAGGATTTTGTTGTCGTACAGGAAAGTGATGTCGACCGATATCGCGACAATCCTTATCTGGTGATTCACACCGCGTTGTCCGAGGGGGAGGAGATCTACCGTGGCGGATCGTAGCAATATCCGAGGAAACCCTCGCGAGTGGCTCAATCGAGCCCGGGGGAAACCAGCATTGGCTTGTGTTTCCTTGCCAGCCAACGGTTTCTACGAGGATCTATGCTTCTGTGCGCAGCAGGCAGCTGAGTTGGCAATCAAAGCGGTCTACCAGTACAAAGGATGGACGTTTGACTATGTTCACGACATCGGCAGACTTCTTGATGGTTTAGAACGTAGAGGACTTGCTTTGCCTGAGGAAGTTCAAGACGCCGATCAACTGAGTGTTTACGCCTCGCAGACACGCTATCCGGGTATCTACGCCCAAGTTGGACACGATGAGTACGAAGAAGCAGTCAGTAGAGCTGAATCTGTAGTCCTTTGGGCTGAAGCGGTTGTTGATGAGTGAGTGTGATGGTTATCCAGACAAAGGCAGCGGACCGGCAGGAATATGGAAAAGAATATCAGAATTGAGCGAATCGATGTTTTTCCGGCGCGATACCCCGCGGTTCGGTATTTCAAGTTTCTGAAGAATGGGCGCGCGGCGGTGTTGGTGAAGCTGACGGCGGACGACGGAACGATCGGCTGGGGGCAGAGTATCCCTGTCAATTCCTGGTGTTACGAGACCCTTGAAGCCGCAACCGTGGCGATTCGGGACTACCTCGCACCGGCTTTGATAGGCCATGATGTGTTTGACCTGAGCGGTGTCCATCGGACGATGAACACAGAGATCTGTCCGTCCTTCTCGACCGGAATGCCGTTGTCGAAAGCCGGGATCGACATGGCCTTGCACGATCTGATTGGGAAACTCTCGGGCCTGTCATTGGCGCAGCTCTGGGGAAGACCGTCGGGGGGCGAGGTGACTCTGAGCTGGACACTCAATCCGCGAACGCTGGACGAAGTAGAGCCTCTGATCGAAGAGGGATGGGAGCGGGGATATCGCAACTTTAATGTCAAAGTTGCGCCCGACCCGGAATTCGATTTACAGATGTGTCGGCTTGTGAAGCAGCGTGTGCCGGATGGGTTCCTCTGGGCGGACGCAAACGGCGGATATGAGCCTGCGGTGGCCAAACAGGTCGCACCGAAACTTGCGGACGTGGGTGTTGATGTTTTTGAACAACCCGTAAAAGCAAACCATTTGTCTGCGTTCGCTGAATTGAAACGTCAAGGAGCGCTGCCGATTATTCTGGATGAAGGTGTTGTGTCGCCTACGGATTTGATTGAATTCATCCGGCTGGACATGCTGGATGGTGTCGCGATGAAACCCGCTCGATGTGGCGGGCTCAATCCGGCGCGGCGTGAGATCGAGATCGTGCTCGACGCCGGACTGATGTTTCTTGGAAGCGGCCTGAGCGATCCCGATATTGCTTTGACGGCCAGCATGGCGCTTTATGCCGCATACGGGCTTAAGTATCCGGCGGCGGTGAACGGGCCGCAGTTTCTCGGTCATTCGGTTCTCAAAACTCCGCACGAAGTCAAGGACGGAAAGCTGCCTGCGCCGACCGGCCCGGGGCTTGGTATCGAAGTCGATGAATCCAAGATTGAGCCCTTGTTTTTGGAGCGTGCGTAAGTCTTTGGCCTGCTCAATCTCGGGGAGACAGACTGCATGAAGTGTGGTAATATATTAGAGTTATCGTTAAGAAGACACAGCGTAAGGGCGCATGGCGAAGCGGAGAAGGGACAGACCTTCGGAGAGGTTCTCTCCACCAGATTACGGGTGGGGATTCGCGTTACGGCAGTTTCTGTTCTCGTTTCCTTTTTATTTTATTGACCGTCTAGGTCCAGGTCTGGTTTTTATAGGGTTAGTGTACGTGGGTGTATACCTTCCTGTCAGAGAGCTGGCGGGAAAAAACACGGCTTTCATAGTAGACATACTCAGTAGAGTATTTGTCAGTAAGTGGGCCTACTGGACCTTACTGCTATTGTCGAATGGATTCTTTGCCGGTGCTTGGTACCGACAACGCAAGGCCCATCATGACTATATTAAGAGACACGCGGGACAGGTCAAAGAACTGCAGGAGAGAATCGACGAGAATCGCGGTACCAGCGGTCTCATCAACTCAGGTACCGTCCCCAAAAGAAAGGGTTCAGAATCGTGATTGCTGACCAGCTTGCGAACGGCTTACTCGTTTTCGTGTCTGTGAGTTTGTTGCTGGGAGCCCTCAGGGCGTGGCGTCTGACCTCAGCTACAGTAGCACGAGAGACGATTTTTAGCGCACGAGCGGATCTATTCCTTGCAGCGGCGGACAAGGATGCCTTTGAGGATTCGGCGTACCGCGATATGGAAAGTCTTCTCAATGGTTGTATCAGATGGGTAGGAGACATAAATGGTTTTCTAGTAGCATCGATACTCCTCCGAAGACATTTGGATGTGAGAGAAGGTGGATCAGAAATGACCCAATCTTCGGCTGCAGTGGCCGATGATATCCGGCTCGCAGAAACGCGTCTTCAAAGAGCCTTAATGAAGCATCTCACGTGGGGGACTCTTAGCGGATTTGTCCTTGTTAGCGCCATGCAGCTAACGAACAGACTGAATCGGTTGTGGCGTGCAACAGAATCCTATTCTAGGAACATGTCGACTGACGATTACGTACAGCAAACCCAGAACCCCGGGAAACATTTCTCTCCGTCTTCGTTGTGTCACGACCACTAACGGCACAGCGTGACCACGTCATTTACTCTCGAAGATAAACGTCCTGCATCACGTCAAGGCCCTCGCAAGCCCAATTTCGGTTACGACCGGGGTATCCCTCTTCCCAGACTCTTGTCAAAATAGTCCACTGAGACTCTTGGTGGAGCTCAGAATCCTATTCTAGCGGTGGCATTGGAGGATTTACGATGAGAAGACGGTGGATGGTTGTATGTTTTTGTTTATTGGTGGCTTGTGCGGTAGTCGGACTTGGACTGCAAGGCGTCTCGACTGCACAACAGAGTGGTTCGGACACGAAGCAAGCCTGTCCAATGGCGGGGAAAGCCTGCGGAACGGTTGTCTATCATGTGGTCTGCTTCAAATACAAAGACTCGGCGACAGACGAGCAAATCGAAGGAGTTAGCGAGGCTTTTGCGAACCTCAAAAACGAAATTCCGTTCATTACATCCTATCGGGCCGGAACCAATGTCAGTCCTGAAGGACTCGATAAAGGGTTCACTCATTGTTACATTTTGACATTCAAGAATCAGGAAGACCGTGACAAGTATCTTCCTCACCCGGCGCATAAAGCGTTCGGCAAGAAGCTCGGTCCGATACTGGACGATGTTTTCGTAATCGATTTTGAGGCGGCGGCGCCGTGGTGTATGTGTGCCGACGGTGGATGCGGCGGTAATTGCCCAAGCGGTGGGACTGCCTCCGGTGGTTCGGGTAGCAAATCGAAATAGTGTGTGGGACACGAAAAGCCCGCCAAAGGAGATATCGATGCAAAAAGACAAGACGAACCGGCGGGAATTCATGGGTAAATCAGCGGCGGGTGTAGCGGGTTTCGCAGCGGCGAGACTCGCCTCCCCGCGGCGAATTCTTGGTGCGAATGACCGTATTCAAATCGGTTTGATCGGATGCGGCGATCGAGGTACCAACCGGATACGCCGAGCCCATGATTTCGCTGAGGAATTTACTCTGGACTTCACGGCAATCTGCGATGTGTGGCGGCCGCAACGCGAACGTGTCGCATCGACCATCGAAGAATGGTCCGGACGGAAACCGTTCTCTTGCTCACGGTATGCCGAGCTCCTGTCACGGGATGATGTCGACGCGGTGATTATCGCCACACCCGACCACGCACATAGCCCAATTCTGGCCGACGCGGCACGAGCCGGCAAAGACGTGTATTGTGAAAAACCGATGGCGGTACGCCTGGAAGATGCGATTGATGCTGTCGATACGGTTCGAGCGAAAAAATGCGTTGTGCAGGTCGGTACTCAGCGTCGAAGCGACGGTCATCATATTGCCGGGGCGGAGTTGGTTCGATCGGGGATACTCGGGGAAATCAGCGAAGTGGAAACCTGCTGGCATGACAGTCGTCCGCGATGGGCTCGCGATTACAGCGATGTCAAACAAGAAGACGTCGACTGGGAGCAGTATTTGATGTACCTCCCACCACGGCCTTTCGATCCCCGACGTTTTCGCGCCTGGCACCTTTTCAAAGGATTCACACTCGGGACGCCCGGTCTGGTTGGCAGCCATATGATCGACATTGGCACGTGGTATATGGACGATCCACTACCCAGTAGCGGAACGGCGCACGGTGGTGTGTATGTCTGGAAAGACGGTCGCGAGCACGCCGATACAATCGAATGTTTGTTCGAATACCCGAAGGGATTTCTTCTGACCTACTCCACACGCCTCGCGAACAGCAAAACCGAAGCCTTCGTAATCCTCTATGGAACGCGCGGGACGATGTACACCTATCCGGACTGGTATGTCACGCCCGAAGGCGGACACAAAGAAGATCATGTCCAAGAGCAAATCAAGATCGAAGCGGCCGCCGGCACGAGCCATATGAAGAATTGGCTGGAATGCCTGCGGAGCCGGAACGACCCGAACGCCCCTGTTGAAGCGGGTTACGCTCATTCGCTTGCATCGATGTTGGCCTATCGATCATGGGAGACCGGCAGGCGGCAGGTGTACGATTCGGTGAACAGAGAAATCCGGGACGCTTGAGAGGTATATGGGGGGGGATACCCAATGTCATTAAGTTAGGAAAGGGCGAAGCCGTTTACTGGGAGGGCGAGGCTCCCGCCGAGCCGAAATGAAGAAAAATGCGGCTCACCAGGAGGTTCGCCCTCCCCTCGCTCCTTCTCTGAAACTTAACTTAATGACATTGGAGGGATACCTCTACTGAACAGAGATTTCTCGATTCAGAAGCGTGGATCTATCCCGTTTCGCTCTGCGAAATGATGTCCTCAAGACGGAGATATACCCTGTTTACCCACTCGATCGAGCAGGTGCGGCAAACCACTTTGATGCAGGCTAAATGAGATTATTTGGTTTTCCCAAGCGATTATGTCTGGATTGGATCCAGGTGGAAGTGACTACACGGTGCAGCGGTTCCTGTGTGTATTGTCCGCGCACGGTTTACCGCGACAATTGGCTGAACCATCACATGTCGCTCTCTACGTTCAAGAATATTCTCGCCGGGGCGGGAAAAACAAAACTATTGTTTCTGCAGGGGTGGGGAGAACCTTTTCTGCATCCAGACTTCATGTCATTTGTGACCTTGGCGAAGGAGGCAGGATATCGAGTGGGTACAACGACAAATGGAATGCATCTTACCGAACGTGAAGCGATCCGCGTGGTCCATTCGGAAATCGATATCCTTGCATTCTCTCTGGCCGGAACAACCGCGAGGAACGACAAGATCCGACGCGGAACAGAACTTTCTCAAGTTCTCCAAGCCATTCGATATGTGGACTGTGCAAAACGAGAAGTAGGGTTCAGTCGTCCGGCAATCCATGTCGCTTATCTTTTTCTTCCTTCGATGATAGAGGACCTTGAAGGATTGCCGGAAACGCTCTGCGGGCTGGGTGTCAGCCAGGTTGTAATTAGCGGATTGGATTTTGTACCAACACCATCGTTGGAAAAAGAAGCATTGGGATACGTCGACCAAGAGACACGAGAGAATGCACGGCGTTGTTTGACCAAGACTGTCGAGAGAGGAGCAGAACACGGGGTCGAAATCCACGTACAGATTCCTTCGCTTCCGATTTTCTCCGAGGATACTCCTCCCGATGCGCCAGAACAAAGACCTTCGTCGGCAAATGCATTCTCTCTTCCGGATAGTCGTTGTTATGCCTGCGCCGAGAACGTGGAACAGGCCCTGGTCGTGTCCGCCGTAGGAAGCGTTTCTCCCTGTGTTTTCACAAACCTGCCCGTAACACAAGCCGAATATGTCGAACAAGGAACCCGTCGAGAGTATGAGCGCTTGACCTTTGGAAATGTCGATCGTGAATCGCTTCCCGCCATCTGGAAGTCAAGAGCGTACTCGGATTTTCGCTCGGGATTCGCGAACGGCACCCCGTACGAGCGATGTCGGGGGTGCCCAAAACTGTATGAGATGTAAGTTGCGCTATATTTGCTTCGGGCGACAACCGACGAGTTCGTGGTTCATTGGACATTCAGATAGTTGAGGATTTGTGCGATGATTATACGAATCGGATTCGGGCTGTAGGTGGATCCATTACCCGGTTGATCGACTGGAGGAATTTCCAATGAACAAACGAGTTTTCATCGTCGGATTTTGTGTTATGGCTTTGGCCGCGATTTGTACCTCGAATGCCGCTGAGGTTTCGCGATCTTTTTTGGTTACGGAATACGGAGCCAAAGGAGATGCGAAAACAGACGACACGGCGTCGATTCAAAAGGCCCTCGACGCGGCGGGAAACGCAGGCGGCGGTGAAGTGTATCTTCCTGCGGGAAAATATCTCTTGAAGGGATCGTTGACCGTTCCTTCCGGTGTCACTTTGCGTGGGGTGTGGGAAGCGCCGCATCATTCCGACCAATCCTGGGGCAGTGCGTTGTTCGTGACCGGAGGCCGAGGCGTTGAAGACGGTCCGCCGGCGGTTGAGCTTGAGCCGAGCAGTACGATTCGGGGTCTCACCATTTTTTACCCGGAGCAGTCCATTGACGATGTCGTTCCATACCCGTGGGCAATCCGTGGAGCGGGGATGAACTGCAGCGTATTGGATGTGACCCTGGTGGCGGCTTACCAGGGGATCAACTTCGGATATCGACATCATGAGCTCCATTCGATCCGGAATGTGTATGGTTGTGTATTGCGCACCGGTATTTTCATTGATAAGTGCACCGACATCGGCCGGATTGAGAATGTCCACGTCAATCCCCATTATTGGGCGCGGGCAGACGCTGCCAATGCACCGAAAGAGGGCGGCAAGTGGAAACAGCTCGCCGAATACGTGAATACCAATCTCGAAGTGTTTGTCTTCGGAAGAACGGACTGGGAATATGTATTCAACACGTTCGCTTGGGGGTTCAAGATCTGTTACAAATTTGTTGAGACGGCGAACGGAGCCTGCAACGGGAATTTCCTGGGTATCGGGGCGGATGGAGGCCAATATGGATTGTGGGTGGAGCAGACCCAAACGCCCGGCCTTTTGATTACCAACGGTGAATTCGTGACTTTTTCCGGGGACAGGCCGGTGGAGGTTGTCACGACTGAGACATTCAAAGGTGTGGTCCAACTCTCGAATTGCTCCTTCTGGGGCCCGACGAGGTCGTGTGCGGAGCTGCGTGGCCCGGGATTTGTTAGTTTTTCGCAATGCAATTTCTGCGATTGGTCGGAGGACGATTATGCTATCCGGGCAACAAACGGTGACGTGATCATTTCCGACTCGCGATTTGGCAGAGCGAAACCGCACATTTTCATGGACGGAGATCTTCGATCCGCCATCATCAAGGGCAACCGGTTTCACGGGCCTATGCGGATCAACAACATGAGCAATGCCAAGGTCGAGCAGGGGATGAATATTGACGAGTAGCTAAGAGGGAGAGAAATTCGTTACTGTTCGGGGCCGGAACGGGTGCGTTGGTATAGTTCCAGATAGACGCAGAAAGGGTCGTCTCGATCGCCGTAGCTTCTAACCAATCGCACCTCCTCTGCGTAAAGCGGAAGAATTTCTTCCCGGCCCCACCGCCCGACAAGGAGATAATCGTAATCGCCAATATAACCGGGCGACCATCGGGGATCGGCATAAATCGTATGGTATCCCTCCAAATACACAGGCATGACCGCTGTCTTACCGACCGCCACGCGGCTGCCATCAGGGATATCCTGAACCACACGGTCGACTTGCTGTGAGATGATGTAAGCGGGGTCGTTCCAGTGTTGGTAGTGGGCGAACGTGACACGAAGCCAGGAACCTCGAAGGAAAGGCACTGTTAGAACAAGCACAAGAATCACGGTAGGGATAACGTTCCCACGGAGAGAGGGGAAACGGTCCAACACGGCGAATCCTTGGTGTGCCAAGACCAAAACGAGAAACGGCAGGGGGAAAAGCGCATATCCGAAAATATAATGTCTCCCTACGAGGAACGCATGGAAGAATAGACTGAGAATAAGGCAGGTGGAAAGCATACACAGACGCCCCCTGCCGTCAATCGAGTTCTCGCTCCCAAGAGCACGAATACGAGGAGGATGTCGGTATAGGAATGTGCAGGCGGAAACTGTAAGGAGGAGTAAAAGCGGCCAACCGAAAATCTCGGAATAATAAACGGTATACAGACGATACACAGTGATTGGAAAATACAATATGGAATGGCTTAGTTCCGAACTGCCCTGGCCGAACATATGTGTAATGAACTGCGTTCTGAAAATCTCAGGATACTTCAGAATGTAGGGTAGCCACATCAGAAAAGGCAGACACCCGATCGCGAACAGAGAAACGCTCCGTAAGAATCCCCGCCGCTTCTGTACGATGAAACCGAGCGAAAGAAGACCGATCATACCCCAGGCGATCAGCCCTACCACGTGACACATCACGGCACAACCCAGCGATAGCCCGGCACCCCAAAGGAACTTTGCGGAGGGGTGTTCCACATCTTTCAGAAATAGGAGGAGTGCAAGGAGACCGAAGGCTGCGCAGTAAATGTCCGGTCTGCACAGATTACCGCACCACACGACCAAGTTGGAAAGTGAAACCCAAAAAACCGAGCAGAGAACTACCCTGGAATCCTGTACCGCCCGTTTTCCGAACCAGGCAACGAGAAACAGGAAACCCACAGCTCCCAATGTGGACGCAAAACGTGCCTGGGCTAAACCATCACCGATTAGAGAATGGACCGCGCCCTGAATGAAGAAATACAACGGTGGAAAGAAGAATAGGCAAATGTCTGATTTATAGTATAGATAATCGGCATCGCGGGCGGGAATGTAGGGAATGGATGGGATTCCCGTCCGATGGACCATGACACCGGGGATTGCGTAATAGACTTCGTCTGTTGTTTGCGAGAAGCGTGAAGCGATGGGAACGCGGAAAACAACATAGAAAACAGCGATACCTGCGACAATCGACCAGAAAACGCGAGAAGAAAGGAAACGTTGATCCATAATCTCCGGAGTTTCGGACCTCACGGTCGGCGGCGGTGTGAAAGACCGGCGTATTGGCCGAGAAGATCGACACGCGATTCCTTCGACAAGTCCACATCGGCATTTCGATAGGGCCTCGTTACCTCTCTCCGTCGCTGATAATCCTTGCGAACAAGCAACTTTTCCAGAAACGCATAGAATAGGATAAATGTGTACCGGCTTCCCATTTCCTTGATCTTGAAGTTCGAAACACCGACGCTGCGGTTCGTCCAACTGATCGGTATCACTTCGTATGTGTAGCCCCGCACAATCGCCTTGAGCGGCATTTCCACCGTCAGATTGAAATGGTGCGAAAGAAACGGACGGCAGCCTTCAATCACTTCCGATCGATATCCTTTGAAGGCATTCGTCACATCATTGTATGGGATTCGAAACAGTACTTTGATTACGAAATTCGCAATGCGATTCACGAACAGCTTAAACCAGGGATAATCGATGAGTTTGCTTCCTTTGATGAATCGCGACCCGAACGCACATTCCGCTCGGTCTTTCAAAATGTGATAGTACTGAATAATGTCGTCCGGAGAATCCGAACAGTCGGCCATTACGATTGCGACGGCATCGCCTGCATATACATCCAAAGCGCATCGAACCGCCAGTCCATACCCATGTTCACCTTGATTCTGGACGAGACGGATTCGCTCGTCGTCCGTCATCATTCTTTCAACTTCGGCGACTGTCCCGTCGGTACTTCCATCGTCGACAACAATAATCTCGAATGAGAGTTCATTCCGATCAAAAACCCGCACAATACTTTTCAGCGTATTTCCAATATTCTTCTCTTCATTGCGTGCAGGAATAATGATGGAAAGCAGCATGGAATTGAGATCTGTCTCACAATCGATCATGAATATACAGAAAGGCAAAATTGAGTATAGACCTGGGGATATCGGAGTGTCAAGTTATCGACTTGACGTTGTTGCGGCGGTTTGTTCTCTTACGCGTGCCGACAATTCGGAGGAAAAAGAGAATCTAGGAGACACACGGACGCACGCCTATGGGGGACGTTTCAGCCTTCCCATCGATTTCTGGTACCATGGGATCATCCACGGATAGAGTGCTTTGAGTGTCCGGTTGAAAAGCTGGTATTGAATGTCGTCCTCAGCAGATACGAATCAATCGGAGTCGTCGACCACGGAGACCGTGCCGCGGAATTTTTGGTTGGGCGTCATCAACGGGATTCTGTTCCAGGGCGCGAACGCGTTGGTGGAGCCTTCGTTGGTGATGTCACCGTTCATTTTTACTTACACCGGCAACCGTATTCTGGCGGGGCTCCCTCAGGCGTTGTATTACATCGGTTGGCAATGGCCGCAGGCCCTGTTGCCGGGTCTTGTCGAGCATCGCCGCCGTAAAATGCCGATCTACCTTCTATCGGTAGTCACACGGGCGTCGAGCCTGGCGGTTCTTTGCCTGCTGGTCTTTTTCCTGGACCGGTTCCCGGTGTCGCTTGGCGTCGTGCTTTTCATTGTTTTTTACGCCGCATTCACCTCAGCCTTCGGTATTGCCGCGATTCCGTTCTTCGATATTGTGGCAAAGTCGGTGAAGCCGACGCAGCGGGGCGCATTTTTTGGTCTGCGCCGTGTGGTCGGAGGGATCTTCGCGGCGGGAATGGGCAGCGTACTCTACGCCATTCTCTCCCGCCCCGAGCGTTTTCCTTTTCCTCGCAATTATTCGCTCGTTTTTGTCATCGCCCTCGGCATCATGTTGGTCGCAGTCAGTTGTTTTTTGTTTATCCGTGAGCCCCTTCATCCCGTTCGGTCGTCGCGGCTCGGATTGCGAGGTTTCGCAAAACAAGGGATCGAATCGTTACGCACGGACCGAGCGTTTCGCGGACTCGCCCTGTTTCGGACTGTAATGGCGCTTGGGATGGTACCGTTTCCGTTCCTCGCTCCCTGCGCGCTCGAACACCTTGACGCGGAGCCCTCCATTTCCGGTACATTCGTTGGGATCTTTATGACTGTCAGTATCCTGGTCAACCTGATTTGGGCTCGGATGAGCGATCGGTACGGTAATCGAATGGTCCTTTTTTGTGCGTCGCTCTTCTGTGTGGCCGTTCCGGGCTTGGCGCTCGGTGCATTGTACGCGCAAGGCATTTTGGGAAGCGGAAGTCTCGTTCCCATGGCGTTGATGACGGGCGCGGTGATCTGCTCCGCGTCGGTCCACACCGCCTATCTGATGGGGCATATCAATTACCTTTTAGAGATCGCGCCCGGACCGCTTCGGCCAACATACCTCGGGACGGTGGAACTGATCCTTCTTCCGGCGGCGCTGTTTCCTGTTTTGGGAGGTGTTTTGGCGTCACTTCTGTCCTATCAGGCGGTGTTCGTACTGGCGCTCATGGCGGGTTTGCTGCTATTCTGGTTGTCCCGCCGTCTGCCGGAACCGCGGCACCGGGATGAAACCTGATTGGCGGGGAAGACTCCACGTTGTGGTTTTTCCAGGCATACTGAATGGCCTGAACCAATGAGCTTGTTACGAGATTGATCTGGGTGATATGAGACGATTTTACATGCGTCTGGGCGACCGGCTCGGTCATTACGAATGGGGCCGGCAAATTGTCAACCACGTTGTCCGACATCGTAGGCTCTACGAGAATCTCGAAGCGTTTTTTACGGCGTTGGTCTTGGCGCTATTGATCAAGCGCTTTGTCGTGGACGCTTACCAGATTCCGTCGCCTTCGATGTGCGACACACTTCAGGAAGGCGACCGGATTTTCGTAGCGAAGTTCCTATACCACTTCACGGACATCGATGTTGGAGACATCGTTGTCTTCCGGACCCCGGCAGCGATCTACCGGCCTGAAAAACCGTATTATATCAAGCGTGTTGTCGGATTGCCGGGAGATCGTCTCGAGATTCATGACGGTCACATCTATCGGGACGGCGAGTTGGTTGAAGAGCCGGACTTTTTCATCCGGAACCGCTATACAGAATGGTTATCGAACGGTAAGCGGTTTGAAGGTATCACGGTTCCCGAGGGCGAGATTTATGTCTTCGGCGATAACAGTACGAACAGTTACGATAGCCGGTATTGGGGGGGTGTCCCTATCGACAATGTGATGGGGAAGGCGTTCTTCCGATACTGGCCACCCACACGGATCGGCTTAATCCGGGGTGTTCCTCCCCTCAAAGCATTTCTGTCCGACCCGTCGAAACCGCAGCGAGTCTACTGAACTTTCAGTTCTGTGCAGGCCTCCGACGCGGTTCTATCTCCCGTTCGATTCGTTTCCACTGATCGTTGAACTCGCTCAACCAAATGTCTTTTGCCGTATCGGACGATAAAGGATCGGGCATTGAACGCAGAGCATGGTCGATTCTCTCCCGCTGCCTTCTGAGAAACTCATCGGATTCAGAGACCGACAGCATTTTCTGTTCTATGTCCAGGGCTAATGAGGATAGCGCCATGTCGCGAATGCGATCCTGAACGATGGGGGAGCGTGCGTGAACGAAGGCTTTCCGGAAACAGTCATATGCATACCCGTAGTGGCCGCCCCAATAGGCTTCCCAACCAAGGAACGACTTCGAAACGTGATTGAAAAATGTGCGGCAGAACCGAATATGAAACCTTTTCAGATCGAGGTGAGGAGTCCGACACAAAGAACCCAGATACAAAAGCGGAGCTTCGTGATTCCGAATCAGGCGAGTGTCCACGAGGATGCCTCGGGCTCCCAAGGCGATCGCTTGGTCGATCCGATGTCGTATTCCACCGAATTGCGCCTTTCCCTCCAACCTGGCGTGGATTCCCTGTGGATCGTCAAATACAGATATAACGTTCCACGAAGGAAAGAGCCGCTGAAGATAGTCGCAGTAGGGTTCGGCCGCCGTGCGATGCGGATCGTCTTTGGAATCCAGATCAACAATTCTAATCGAGCATTTGTGTGCATAGGAAACGAGTGAATTCGAACGACGCGCTTCATCATTTGCATTCGAAGCAGCATTTGACTCAGGACGTGTATCCACGACCAGCGTGTCGAATCCGGTGACGAGACACCAATCGATGAGGGAAGTATGTAACGCCTGACGATCGATCAGCAGAGCTTGGTCTTCGAAGATATCCGTATGGCTGAGCGGATTCAGCGCTTCCGGCCAGACAAGGCGTTCTTGACGTTGGATATAGGCTGACATCTTCATGCGGAGATCCTGAGGAATGTGGTTATGGGCTCCAGAGCGTCGGCGATGGGCACGTGGAGGGAACCACTCCGCTTCTGCCGTACGTCGCAGCAACTCGACGGCACCCTGGTGGAGGCCCCGCTCTGTGACCGAGGAGATGCCGACAATGTTTCGTCCCCAATCGCGGCGGGCCTCGATCGTGAAGGTGTCTCGTTCGGGGACATGATCACGTTTTGAACGGACCCGTGTCAGTTCGATGGCATGTGCCAGAAAACCCTTGGAGAGAGCTGCGTCGTAGTGAAGGATTTTCGGACGCCGTCCGGTGCTTCGCTCGATGGTACTCTGCAGAAGATTCGCTGCACGTTCCGCCAAGATTCCGGCATCCTCATCAAGCACGATAACCATGTCTCGGCCGGGTTCGACAAAACAGAATCCCGCCGCTCCATCCGCTTGTACCTCGCCGGTAACAGTAAAACTATCAGAAGTAGCCGACAAAACGGGTGGGAGAACAACGGGGGGGAGAACAACGAGTGCAAATGTGAATGTAAGGCAGAATATTGTCATTGAAGGTATATTGATCGAGGTAAAAAAGACCGATTCTTGGCCTGACTTCAATCGTCCAATTCATCCAGTATTCGTTGGATCTGTTCCTTCAAGTTCGGCAGATCCTTTTCCACAACGGACCAGACTTCTGCCAGATCAATGCCAAAGTAATCGTGAACGAGAACGTTTCTCATCGCGATGATTTTGGACCAGGGAATCGTCGAATACATTTGACGACGAGAACGAGAGAGCCTGTTTGCAGCCTCGCCGACAATCTGCAAGTGACGGATCACCCAACTCTGGACTAGCCTGGATTCCCATGTAGGCAGACCATCCTAACATCTATCGCCCAGAAATGC
>CAZTDD010000041.1:0-47667 GCA_964612675.1 uncultured bacterium | reverse complement strand
GAGGGGGTTGACTCTTTTCCGTACCCCATCGCCAAGTGCGGATCGGCGGGGGCGTTGCTGGACGTCACTGTATACATCGGTAACCCGTACAAATTCATCCCCGAAACGACCTTCTCATCCTCACCGATATTATTTCGAATCTCATCATCGGATAAATTCGAATTCCGGATTCCATTATGTTCGTTTATGACATACTCCCGCTTCGCTTCACGCAGCGCGCCGCCAACAGTCTCCGCTTCTTTGCCCGAAACGAGGGAATGAACAAACCGCGACGCCAGATCCTCCGTAAACCCAACGCTCGCATTACTCGCACCCGCATACGCCGTGGTGCCGATATAGGCGCCCACACCCTTTGAAGCGAACGTTTGGACCACATCCTCGGTATCCACATCATTGCTCTCATCCACGTTCAAACCGCCATGGCTGCCGAAATTCATGACGATCTTGCCTTTGACCTTCTCCTCCTCGACAAACTGATCAATCCTTTTGGCGGTCAGTTCTCCTTCGCCACCTCGGCGGAAGATCGAAGCATGGTTCCCGTGAAGGCCGAACATATTGACCGTGCTGCCCTGATTCAGACCGTCCACCAATTCGAACGGGTCTCCGCTATCTTCAGAAAGGCGCGTCACGTCGCCAAGATCCGCTTGAAGCACCTGTTTGACTCGATCGACACCATTCGAGAAGGTATCACTTCCCGCGACAAAGCCGCGATCGAAGTGGATCTTCCCGTCCAGCGCGAGATACGCGTCGATCAACGCGCCCATTTCTTCGGGTGTCTCGACAAGCCGCCCGATTCTCAAATCAGGCAAATAGAACTCGCGATCAAGAATAACGTACGATTTCGGCGTCGCATCCGCATAAAAATCGTCCGCCAAGACATGATTCGTATCCAATGCTGCGCCGACCGGGTGCGTGACATCGAGGAGTTTCTTCGAGTAATTCGATTCGCCGTATTTGGATCGTGACAGGTCCGGGAGACGGTAGTGAGGCAGCGATTCGTCCGAACCGATTAGAAGGACGTACTCGACCGTTTCATTTCGAACACGGTCGCGTTGGTTGCCGATGATGGTCTTGATGCCTGTAGCAACCATATTGGCCTTCAGTACGTTCGTTCTGCGCCCCGATGCGGTCGCGTCCGCCAGACGGCGTGTGTTCGCGTCCCACTCCTGGAACAGATTCCGGAGGGACGGATTCAAATCCAAATCGACCAACTCGCCGCGGACCGATGGATGTTCAAGCAAGTTCATCAGTTTTTCGAGAAATCTCGCGACTCGTTCCGCACCGTAACGTTTTTCCAGTCGCGTCTGCGATATGACGATCAAGGTCAGGTTGCCTTGGGGTGGTGTGTGAGTCGGCGTAACTTCGACTCGAGGTGTTTGAGTAGGCGTCGGTGTGGCCGTGGGTGGTTCCACTTCCGGGCTCAAGAGAATCTGGCTACTCCCGAGAGTTTTTACTTCTATATCGAACGACTCTTCCAGATAATCGCTCTTCGTAATCGTGACGGTGATCGTCCCCACCGGCACACCCGACAGAGTCGCAAGGCCACTTTCGTCCGTCCGTGCAAAGACTCCGACCGCTTCAGAAAACACAATCGCTCCGGCAACGGGCGCCAGTGAATTCTTGTCGACGACTTTCAACAGGAAATCCGTCTTCTCGGCCGAAGGTTCCTGGGTAGGCGTATTGGTGGCCGTTGGCGTGTTTGTGCTTGTAAACGTAGGAGTCGGAACCGCCTCAGCCTGCCATGTGATCACGCTGGACTTGATGAAATCAGTTTGTCGGCCGTCGCTCATTTCCGCCTGAACAAAGGCCTGATAGTCCCCGTAATCGACCACACGAATGGTGGTGCTCCGCTCAGAACCCGAAGCGATGGCTTCCCGATAGAACGCTGCATCTTTATAGAGGTGGACACGGAAGGAGTCAGGAGTTGTGGGCGATGTCCAGGAAACCAGGAATGTCTTCATTTCTCGATCCAGTTCAAGGATCACATTCCTTGGCGCTTCGAGTGGCACAAGCGTTGGAGTCAGCGTGGGCGTGTGTGTCGGCATTTGTGTCGGTGTGTTCGTCGGCTGAGGCGTTGGCGTTCGTGTGAACGTCGGTGTGTTGGTTGGCAACACGGGGCGTGACGTTGGCGTGGCAGTCGGCTTCGACGTCGGCGTTCTGGTGAAGGTCGGTGTGTTTGTGGGCACCCGGGGCGGCGTGTGAGTGAACGTGGGTGTATTGCTCGGCGAGTCCGGAGGTGTTGGCGTATTCGTGGCCACCGGAGCCGGTGTTGGCTTCTCCTCGCCTTCCGCTAGTAATACTACGTTAATACTACGTTACTGAAGGTCCCGGTGGCGATTTCACCAGTGTCGTGGGCAGTAACTCCAAAACCGAGAAGTATCGGATCGTTGAGTATTAGTTCGTTGGTGTCAACTAATACCCAATTTCCGGATTCATCCAAATAGTATGTGTTGAACGTGTTTTGTACACGCTCAAAACGCTGGCGCATTGGATAAGGTTCTCCCAAAGGTGTATATCTAAAACCGTGGTATGTGGACTCAGTGGGACCGTGTTGTTCTGCACGCCACTGGGTGCTGAACTGGCCGTCTCGGCGGCATCGGGTTGACACGTACATCGCGTCACCGTCCAGGCTCTCGCGGGCCATCAGCATCGCTTTGATCCAATCCTGCTCCGGCAGACCGCCTTCGATGAAAACGTCGGCGCGGAAGTCAAAATCGCCTGTTACCGTTGTGTACGCGAAGTGGAAATTGTCGCCCGTGTTCGTCCACACATCAGCACCGCTGCCCTCAATGACATAGGTGTCCGATGCGGCGTCATAAGTGGCGCTTCCGGGCGCACCTAATTGGCCTTCCCACTCAATGTCCACATGGTCCTCGAAAATCCCGATGGGCTCCGCCGAAACCGCGCCCACCGCGATTACCGCCAAACCCAAACACCAAACCCAAGTTCTCATACGACTCTCCCCTTTCCTAACCATTCTGATGATACACACAGAGTATGTTAGTCCGTATTATGCATACCCCCCCTAACCTGTCAAGGCGGTAAACACTGCCAAACTCAACTATAGGCAAACTCAACTATCCTATATCGTGTAATGGATCGTTACCCGAGTGAGGCGGGCGGGCAACCAATGGAGAGGATTCGCTCCCTGTCCGCACCAGGATAGCCGGGATAGAAGGATGAACAGGATAACAACTCCCCGAAACCCATCCTGAATATCTTTCCATCCCGACCATCCGGATTCAGACAATAGGTGGTGGTTTATGCTTCGCAGTAGGCCGTGTCTCCCAACCGGTCAAGCTCTTCACCCGCGTGCCCGCTCCTCAACGTGCTGGGTTTTGGTGTCCTGAGCGTCCCCGCTCGGATTGCCAATTCCTTCTTCGTATTACCCTACCGGATCGTAGACGCGCACTCCAACTCTCTCGATATGATCACGTAATGGGCGGTGTTGAACGGCGGACAACGCCTTCACATCAAAACGGTAGGGTAACGGTAAATCTTCCAGTTCGTCTGCAATCGCTTCGGCCTTGAGTGGATCGTCGACCCCTTCGAGAACCAAGTCAATGTCCGATGCGGGCACTGCCGCGCCCTTCGCACGCGACCCGAACAAAAGCGCGCCGGTCACCTCACTGTGCCGGGCGAGAACTGCCCGGATGAGATCCCATTCATGCTCGGTCAAACCTCCACGCGTCATGTTTCGTGTCTCCGTGCCATAAACCACTGATGCAATTGCTTGATTGCCGGGTAGTAGCGGTCCCCGATGGCTACCACAGCCTCGTCAAAGGTCTTCGAGTCATACGTGTGCGACAACAGGTTGCGATGGTTAAGCATATCAATCCAGACCTGGCCGTCGGGCAGAATGCGGGCGGCAAACGCTTCCTTGACGATTGTGCGCGGGGTCACGGGAACGATCGTCTTGCCCTCATACTCCATATAATCCTTGAGCGTATTCCAGGCCAGTTCCAGCGTGTATTCAAACCGCTGGATCATCCCCTCTTTTTCCAGGTCTGACAGCCTCTCGACACCCCTCTCAACCGGCTCGCGCAAGAGCGAAAAAGCACGATCGAAATTCTCAAACCGCTGTTTCCATCGAATGTCAAGCGTCATATCCAATGTTCTCTAGGTTACCGCAAAAACGCTGGATCCTGTCGCTTGCGGTTTGGAAGCAGCGACAGGAGAATTCTTCTGAGAAGACGCTTCCAATCGAACCCCGACAACATAATTATCCGCCCATAAATCGAGGCTGTCAACAAGAAAAGTCACCTATTACATCTTGTGTAACGAAGCGTTACCCGAAGAAGAAGTGCACAAACCGGTGTACGGATAAGCTCTCCGTAGAGGGTGCCATGCCAGAAGCGAAAGGCTGTTTTGTAATCGGGAGACGAGAGGAATACCCGGTGGTCTTTCACCTGCAATCCCCGGGAGGCGCAACAGCACCTTGAGCGCGGGCATGGAACCCCTGAGCGGCAAAGAATCGATCTTCCTTATCACCCCAACGGGGTGAGGTACGATAGCCAGTGGGCAACGCCCCTGGAGGAAATCAGCCGGAAATCAAAAAAAATCAGATAAGTCCTGAAGGGACGAAGTAATCTGTCGACAGTGGGAGGAGGATGGAGAGAGTTTTGTTTGGACAACTTCGCCCCGATTGGGGCTTGGGAGAGGTTTTGGCCTCTGTTTCCAGGGGCGGGTGCCCCCGGCTAAATTACCTGACCCCTTCGGGGTCAAACGCTTGTGAGCAGAGGTTTTTGCATCTATTTCCAGGGGCGGGTGCCCCTGGCTAAATTAGTTGACCCCTTTGGGGTCAAACGCTTGTGGGAGAGGTTTTGGCATCTGCTTGTGACGAGAGGTCTTGCCATCTGTGGTTCCAGGATTCGCGTTAACAAGATTCCACCCGCTAGTGTAGTATCCCGACGCGTTTGTAACATATTCGCGCCTCCTCCGACCGTCATCGCGAGGAGCGAAGCGACGTAGCGATCTCGTAACCTATTGAGATTGCTTCGCTTCGCTCGGAATGACGATAAGTTAGGAGATATTTGCGACACTATAGTAGGGTCTGGGATGAGTTGTGGCGTTCGTGTCTACGGGGAGGCTGTCTCTAGAATCCACTTCCTCCAAAGCGGCGTCGGAAGCGCCGCACCAGGTCTGTCTACCGGCCACACTCTTCACCCGCTTACCCGCTCTTCCATGTGTGCAGTCTCGGATTTTCTGGAACCACCGGTAAGGATAACAC
This sequence comes from uncultured bacterium, assembly GCA_964612675.1. Taxonomy (GTDB): domain Bacteria; phylum Hinthialibacterota; class Hinthialibacteria; order Hinthialibacterales; family JAKPRU01; genus CAZTDD01. The sequence goes on along the minus strand of CAZTDD010000041.1, from coordinate 42,437 downwards.
GATCACCGATATCTCACCCCCGCTGGTAATTCCAGTAGTTGCGCCGGTTGCGCCCGTTGCCGTTCCCACCCCCGTTCGCTTTGCTAAACCAAACCGACTCTTCCTCCAGCAACAACTCGACCGACTCCTGCAAATCGCGCCCCGCCGCCACATAGCAGTCCGACCCGACCTCGTATACCACCACCCCGAACTGCGGAATGGTGATGTGAAGGCTCACCGGCGTCCTCCCCGGCTGCTGTTGAAGCAATTCTCCGAGCGATCGCAAACGGTGATCGTCCATCCCCGAAGCGTGCATCCGAATATGAACCCGGCTGATATACTGATTCCACGCTTCCTCAAATGTACATATCGTCGAGGCCCGTATCGAAATCTGATCGCCACGGCGCTCCCCACGGCCGCTTACAACCACCTTCTGCTCCTCATCAATTAAATACCCTTTCGATTCCAGCAAGCTCGGCATTACGGCAACCTCAACCACACCGGTCAAATCCTCGACACCGAGAATGGCGATACGTTCACTGGAGTTTTTGATATTCTTTCGTTTAACCGAAACAACAATCCCTGCAATTCGCACATCGTCAAGACTGACGCTCTCATCACGCAGCTGTTCCGCGCTCATCATCGAAAAAAGCGCCAACTCTTTTTCATATTCCGCAAGCGGATTCCGTGTAATAAAATTCCCCAACAGACTTTTCTCGGAACGCGAAATTTCATCATCCGGCAGCTCCGGATACTCCTCGAGATCGTCATCCGAATCGACTCCGAGATCCTCCACTTCCCCGAAGAGAGATGTTTGTCCGACTGCTCGGTCTCTTGCGGTTCCCTGTGCCCGTTCCAGAATCGTCGGCACCGCCATCAGATGCGTGTTTCTCGTATGGCCGAACGTGTCAAACGCACCCACGCGAATCAGCGCTTCCGCCAGCCCCCTGGTCAACACACCCGGCTCGACACGGCTGCAGAAATCCTCCAACGAACGATACTCACCGTTCATTTCGCGTTCCCTAATAATCGAACGGACTGCGGACGTTCCTACGCTTTTGATCGCGGCAAGTCCGAAACGGATCCCCGACGGTGTAATCGTAAAGGTTTCTCCCGATTGATTGATATCCGGCGGCAGAATCTCGATCGCCATCTCTTTGCAGTCTTTCATATATTTGACGATCTGATTCGCGTTCCCCATATCCGCCGTCATCAACGCTGCAAGAAACTCTTTTGGATAATGCGCTTTTAGCCACGCGGTTCGATAGGTAATAATTGCGTACGCGGCGCTGTGCGATTTATTGAACCCGTATCCGGCAAAGTGCAGAATTAAATCCCACAATTTCTTCGCGGTTTCTGTAGCGACCTCGCGCTCGGACGCGCCTTTCAGGAAATTCGCCTTGAGATCGTTCAGCAGATCGACGTCCTTTTTCCCCATCGCGCGGCGCATAATATCCGCCTGCCCCAGTGTAAATCCGGCGATGGCGGACGCGATTTTCATGACCTGTTCCTGATATAGAATCGTACCGTACGTTTCTTTCAGGATCGGTTCCAACGCCGGGTGATCGTACGTAATCTTCTGCTGGCCGTGTTTTCGTTTAATAAAATCGTCCACCATCCCGCTTCCCAGCGGTCCGGGGCGATACAAGGCCAGAATAGCCACAAGGTCGCTGAAATGCGTCGGGCCGAGCTTTTTCAAAATGTCTTTCATACCCGTGGATTCCAGCTGAAATACACCATTCGTTTTTGCGCGACCGAGGAGCTCGTACGTTTGAAAATCATCCAGCGGTACCTCTGTAATATCGACTTCCTCACCCCGTGTTTCTCGGATCAGTTCCAGGCATCGGTCGATAATCGACAGGTTTTTCAGTCCGAGAAAATCCATCTTCAACAAGCCGATTTTCTCCAGACTTTTCATCGAATATTGCGTACAGATGTCGTTTTCTTTATCCGCACCGCGCATCAGAGGGGTGTAGTCGGTCAGGTCGCCGGGCGCGATAATAATGCCTGCGGCGTGCGTCGAATTTTGCCGAACCATGCCTTCGATGCTCATCGCCCTGTCGAAAAGGGAACGGTATCGCTCATCCTGATCGCGAATCTGGCGAAGTTCCGGCGATTTTTCGAGCGCCGCTTCAAGGCGGATATTGAGTTCCTCGGGAACCTGTTTGCAGATTTTGTCGCATTCCGACGGGGGAACGCCCATCACACGGCCCACGTCGCGGATCGCGTTTTTGGCCTTGATCGTTCCGAATGTTGCGATCTGAGCAACATGATCGTGGCCGTACTTGTTCTGAACGTAACGGATCACTTCGTCCCGGCGGAGGTCCGAGAAATCGATATCGATATCCGGCGGGGAGATCCGTTCTGGGTTGAGAAACCGCTCGAAGAGAAGGCCGTGTTTCAGCGGATCGATATCGGTAATACGAAGACAAAACGCGACAACCGATCCCGCCGCCGATCCACGGCCGGGACCGACGGAAATTCCCTGCTCCAGCGCAAATCGCATAAAATCCCATACAATCAAAAAATAGCACGTAAAATCCTGCCCGATAATAACGCCTAACTCACGCTCGATGCGTTCCTCAATTTCCTCGGTAATTGTCCCATACCGCTCTTCCGCCCCTTTATAGACCAGGTTGCGTAAATAGGCCTCGCTGTCTTTGTATTCCGAAGGAATTTGAAAGACCGGCATGTGGAGTTTCCGACCGTCGTATTTGAGTTCGAGGTTACAGCGCCTGGCGATATCCGTCGTATTTTCTATGGCATCCTGAAAATCGGGGAGTTGCCGCCGCATTATCTCGGGCGATTTCAGGTAGAATTCTTTTGTACTTCCGCCGATTTTCTTTTCGTCTTCGAGCGTTTTTCGAGTGCCGATGCGAATTAAAATATCCTGCGTATCCGCATCTTCGGCGGTGAGATAATGAACGTCGGTGGAAGCGACGAGTGGAATTCCCAATTCGTCGGACATTTCGCGATAGGCCCGGTTGATTTTTCTCTGTTCCGGCAATCCGTTGGGTTGAACTTCGAGATAAAAATGATCGTCGCCAAATAGCGCGGCATATTCAGCCGCAGCCTTTTTTGCTTCGTCGTAACGGTCGTGCAGAATCAGTTCGGCGATTTCGCCTTTCATACACGCACTTGTGGCAATCAATCCGCCGCGATACGTTTCCAGAGTCTCCCAATCGACTCGCGGCCGGTAGTAGAACCCCTCGAGATGGGCGATAGAAACCATCTTGAGCAGGTTACGATACCCCTCCCTGTTCTCGGCGAGCAAAACGATGTGGTGGTTGTCTCGATCGGCCTCCCCGTTCTTGCCGCGATCGGTCCTGTGACTGCGTGTGAAATAGACTTCACAACCGAGAATCGGTTGAATGCCTTCCTTCTCACACGCCCAGTAAAACTCCAGAGCACCATGCATGTTTCCATGGTCGGTCAACGCCAGCGCGGTCATACCCAGCTTGCGCGTTGTCTCGACCAGGTCGCTGACCCGGCACGCTCCGTCTAACAGACTGTATGTGGAATGAACATGAAGATGTACAAATGACTTTCCAGGCATTGGTCCCTCAACCGGTAGTGGATTTCAGGCAGAGAACTGCGCAACGGTGATTTATATTAAGCGCGGAAGCGGCTGTGTCAACACTTGAATCCGAAAAAAAGTTACAGGGGGTGTAATTTTCTTGAGGCGTCTCCGAATCGTTCTTCAAGTTATGCATTCCCATCGGTCACCGTTCACTCGGGTTACCTTGAGGGGAAATCTTAAATAATGAACGGGTTGCATTTGCTCCCCCGATCGGCCAAAGGCAAACGAATTGCATCGGAGATAGAGGGCTAGAAATAGTACCAAATCGTCTGATAATCGGACAAATCTTCACCGATCTCGTCCAGCCGGTTCAGGTAATTCAGAATGGGGATGTCTTCACCGACATAAGTCGCTTGAGGAACGATGTTCTTCTCCCACGGATGGAATTCGTAGATCCGCGCGCCGTTCGGTTTGATCGTCAAAAGATCGTGATGCTGTGCGGCCCTCAGGTAATTCTTCCCGAGCCCAGGCACGTTGAAAACCGCCTCGTCCGTTCGACTCAGTCCGGGAAGGATCCGAGCTTCCTCTTTTTGTTCCTGCAAAAGGCGGGCGATGGGCACGCGATACGCCAGGGTCTCCTGTTTTCCTTTTGTGTTGAATGTGTAATACGGATCGATTCCCACCAGGCGAAGAAGACGTCGCAGCAGAGCGGCCTCGAAACGACGAGACACATAGAACGTATACACCAACTGGTTGTACACGGGAACGCCTTCGCGGCGAAGCCGGTCGATCGCTGTCACCATTTCCGGGCTGATTTCGTACGGATGCTCGACGTGAGTTACAACGGCAATCTCACGGCGGCCCGCAACCCGGACGCTGCCCAGAATCTTCGCCAGTTTTGACGTAATTCGCATGGGAAGGGTTACCGGCGTCCGCGTCCCGATACGAATTCGTTCAACCGAAGGAATTTCGGCGACTTTCGAGAGGATCTCTTCAAGCTGTTCGTCCTGTATGGTCAGGGGATCTCCGCCCGTAATGAGAACCTCATGAATCGTCGGGTGCGCGCGAATCCACGCGAGCGCTTCGTTGATTCGTTCGGGCGATGCCAACGCGTTTCGTGCAAGAACGTCGGTAATCTCCCAATTCCGCTGACAATACACACAGATTTGCGGGCACGTATTGTACGGCTTAAAGATCACGATGCCCGGATAACGGCGCGTCACGAGATCCACCGGCGAAGTCTCATGTTCGCGCATAAAATCGAGATCGCACTCATTGCTCCCGCGATAGTTGCTCATGTTCTCGACATAATTGAGACTCGGAATGACTTGGGCACGTATCGCACGGTCGTCTTCGCTCGGTTCGCGGTCCATGAGTGATAAATAGTAGGGAGTGATACCGAAAGGCAATCGAGCTTTCTTCGACGCTTCAATTGCCTTGATCTCATCATCGCTTACCTCAACCAGAGACCGGAGTGTATCGGCATCGCGGATCACGTGAGAGATATGCCATTGCCAATCGCCCCAATCATCGAGCGATGCATTGAATCCTTCGAGTATTCGCTTACGATTGACACGACGATTTTCTTCAATATCTTCCCGAAGACCATGTGCATAGCGCTCCATATGCCGCTCGTATCGCGCACCCATTTGATCCAACTGAGTCGAACGAGCGAGAGCCGCCCGGCGTCCGCTCAACCCCGGACTCACACGCAGATAATTCGGAGATTCCCCCGTGACACGCGTCTCGAGACCCATGATCAAGTGTGTCAGATCGGCATAAAAAGCCGGCTGAAGGTCGGGACGAGGAACACGTCGAGCCAAATCGTAAAAAACTTTAGCGATACTGAAACCGGTTAAAGAATCCGAACGGGCTTTGAGGATATTTCGAAGCGCTTGCGCGCAGTCCCGAACACGGATGATTTTACCTTCCGGTAAAGCGATATTTTCACGGAACGTGTCAAACTGATACCGAGTCACTCGCTCGAACAAACGTTCCCTCGCGACTTCCAAATGACTCGCCGAACCGGCGATCGCCAAAAAATCGGCGGCCTCGACACGGAAGTTTTCTTCTGTATAAACAACGGGTTGAGTTCTAGAGACTACCATCCTACCTCACCAGAGCGCTCAGAGAGTAACAAATCTTTCCTAATTGTTCTATATGATCAGAGTGCGGACTTTTTGAGGTCGATTTCGAAGCGGAACTGCCTCCCGAGAGACAATCCCCGCCACACCGTATCAAATTCCCTGACAGGCTTGCTTCCGTCAAGCAGTATGTTGGCCATTCCTGATGGCCGTGCCTTCACTTCCGAACAAGTCCGCTCTCATTCACTGTGTTGTTGGCACGACATAGTATATCCAATTCGCAAGAAAAAAGTGAGAGGTCGAGTGAAAATTTTTTATCGGCGTTCAACACCGTTTATGATCTCGTTTTGTCCAGAGGAGAGAGAATGTAAACACTTGTTTTGAATTGGTTTGGCAGCGCCGAGGCCACCAGGCCGAACGTTCGCCTCCAGCACAAACCAGTGTACGAACTTCTCGGTCGGGCTCCAAGACGGTACTAGATCCAATCCGATAAACGAAAGGCACTCTGTCCGGTTGGCAGAAGAATGCAGTGCCGTGGTCGCTCGTTCACCGAGTTCACAAAGCGACGGAGTGTCCCACGCGGACAGAGGAACCGGAGAGCAGTACCCGGCATCCATCGTAACAAACAGCGCGTGTCGACCGCCGAATTCCCGAAAAGTCCCTCCGCGCCCGGGCGACACAACGTCGGGATCCTCGTCCCCGGCCACCTGCCAGCAGCCGGAAAAGAAATGTTCTCCGCTTCCGTTCCGAAAAATGTTGAGCCGCAGCACAGCTCTCTTCGGAACTCCGTCTTCCAAAAACCGAACGTTTCCACATTCCTTTCGAACGAGTGCATCAGCGAGGGGATGGATCGCTTCGAGGATATATGCGGAAATCGCGTCCACGTCGTTGTCGATACCAGCGAAACGTCTAACTCGTTCACTTTCCGTTGCCGCATCCGGCAAAACATACACGCAGGAATTTGTTGCTTTGGAATTTTCGTTGGAAAAGACTATTAATCTTGCTTCAATGGTTTTCCGACTCAAGCCCGCAGACAAAAAACACCAATCGGGTGTTGGGATGTCCTTGTCTCGCCATATCTCATGAGCGCAATGTTTTCGATCCGCTTGTTCAGCGACAATGGAATACGGATTTAAAACATGAATACATGCGGTCTGTGCTTGTCGGCTGACGCGCTGATGGATTTCGACTTCGTCTTTTCGTGCAAGACCGGAGATCAAAACTTCCGCAGGCCGTTGCGGCTCGCAGAATCGTACATATCGGCATTTGGCGTCCTCCCCTATCAGAACGCCCCCCGACACTCTTCCTTGTTCGCTCATCCAATTGTGCAGCGGAACCCCAAGTGTCCGATACCGTAGGCGATCGATTCCGAGATATCCCGCGTCGATCGCGCGCACGGTCTCAGTGATCGAGACCGTCTCGCTACCCGTCAAAACAACAAATAATCGCCGTCCATTAAGCCACGCTTGAATCGATTCCGTATTCCATGAATAGGGATCGATACGAAGCGCGCGCAACTGGAAATTCGAGCGAACTCGTTCAACAAAAAATGATTCAACGTGCTGTAAATAAGATTCTGAATGGAAATCCTCGAATGTTCCCTCGGTCAGATACACATGCGAGGTCAATTCGTTCCACAATGTCGGATCAGTCAAAATCGCGCGGACTGCTTCTTTCAACAGGGATTTCTTCCTGGGAATAGAGAGTGCGTTCCAACACTCAACGCCGTACCGCGATTCCAAGACAGTGCGAAGAAATGCATCCAGCACAACACTGAACTCATGCGGTTGAATTGATCTCATGTCAGAGTCGGCAGAAATAGATCCGATTATTGGATCTCCTCTTCCGCCCTCCGCAAGGCGATATTCACAAGATCGGTGGTAGCGGAAGACGGAATAAAAATCGTCTCTCTGGATTTCTTTTCCGTTGCGGGTATTTTCCCGCCCATCTCCAGAAATCGTTGTCTATAGAGCCGGCCTCGCTCTCCAAGACACCGAAAGATCTTGTACACCCCTTCCCCTTTTCGTTCGAGCGGCAGTTGATCGTTGTGCGGTCGCCACAGACCTGCACCCGGATTCGGCTCGATCTTCAACGCAGCAAGAGTCCGTACCGGCTCTCCGTGTTCGTTGAAATACTCAATACGGTTTCCGCTTGCGTCAAATGCCGGGAATGAGGCAGGCTGACCGAGAGGATCGAGCCGAACGAGTTCCTTCCCGTCTTTGTCGAAGATCTTTGTGTCCGTTATCGATCCGTCCGGATGATAGAGGGGCAATATTTCTTCATTCTTTCGGTCATAAAGCGCCGTGTAATTATCATTTTCGTCCACAAGCATATACGGCATATAATCGCCCATCTCGTATGGAATATCGGAATCCTCGACGCCCGTCAAATCGGCTCCCAGCTCTTGGGGTACCTTGTCTTTGAATTCAGGATACGCGCCCAGATATTCGTCCAGAATTTCACGCTGGTTTTCTTTGATATATTTCCTCTGCGAATGGATGGAGTGAAACACCGCCCACGTGATCTCTTCGCGAAGGTCGTCACGATATTTTGGGTGAATCATCTCATCAGTATATTCGTAAAGGAGTCCGCCCTGTCCGACATTGGCGATCCCGGCGGTGGAAACCACCGTGATGTGGTGAGTGATCTCATATTCCTCCGCACCGCGCACGACAATCTGCCGGAAGTAACAGAAAAGGGGCGTTTGCGGTTCACGGTCCAAGTGGCACGGAACGCCGATTCGCGCGAATCGGTCGACCATATGCTCGAGAAAACCGCGCGTGAACAGCTGACGCACCCGCGATGGAATTACCGACTGAATTACAGCGTTGTCGGTTTTTGAAATATCGTAAATCAGGTCGGTCAGTTCCTCGATATTTTCCCGAATCGCGGCCCCGTCTTTTCGGATTGGAAGAATTTTCGCCCGGCGTCCACCCGATTCCTTTTCAGGTTTTACGATCGCTGTGTCGTGTTTCTCGGCGAATTCGACGAGACGACCCTTTATCTCTTCTTTTGCTTCATCGGACGTCGAAGCTTCCAGTTCACTATGGTACCAGTTGAATTGATCGGCCGTACGTACACCGCTTCCTTCCAGCATTTCGGGCAAACGGCACTTCAAGTGCGTAGCGGCCTCCCACAAGATCGGCTGAATTAACGGGCAGCCGACATGGCCCACGTCCGCCCTGAGCGGATGAGTAAAGTGGAAAAAGACGGCATCTGCGTCCAATGCGTGAGAAAAACGAACCGCCGCAAAAACGCCACCATCTCCCACAGCAGCACTCCTCCTCTCGATCTCCTCCTGAGAGCGGCCTGCGAACTGCAGTAAACGCGCGAAGTCCGATCGCTGCAGGAAGATCAATCCGTCATGAATTCGCAGCACGGATCGGTCGATCGTTTCATTCCGCTCAAGAGTCGGGAAGGCACTTAAAATCAGATTGATATTCTCGACCTCGGCCAGGCGCGGCCCCTGCTCGAGCGCAACCGGAACCGTGGTATTGCCGAACGGATAGACGATCGCCACCGTCGGACGGTCGCCCGCTTCAATCGCCTCCGGAGGAACGTCCACAAACAATTCCGGCAACGGATAGCCCTCATGAACCAACACAGAGGCGTCGCGCAACCGTGCATAGGAAAACCAGAATCGTTCTGCCGGATCGTCTCCGCGAACCCCGATGGGTACGCGGTTTTTCGTCGCGTCTCCGATCCACTCGTCTCGATACGCCTCGTCGGTATCGACAAGACGTGTATAACCGACCATAAGCATCCTCGCATACCGGTAAAGCCAATCGTGCCGCCGCGATGCGAGTTCGATCTTCTCTTCTCTGGACAGAGACTCGAACGCCGCCGAACGCTGTTTGTGGTAGTGATACGGAATATAATCGAAAACATGACCGTTCACGGTCGTATCGAAATAACGTGCGATCTGCACCATGAGCTCGTCAGGATCTTCATCGACTACACCGATCGTTCGCTCAATCAACAGCGCACGGTCGATCAGTTCGAGCGCCTTCGCACACGTTTCGAGTTTGTCTTTCTCTGCTCGGTATGCTTCCGCTGCTTTCGCCAGGGATTCGCTTACTGATAGATACGCATCTTCCGAAATAGCACCCGTCTCAAAGAAGAGGTCGATCTGTGAACTCAACTGCCCATTCGACGGTTCAAGATCGCCCGCTGCTCGACGTACATACGCCTGCGCCCACGCAAGGAAACTCCCGTAATTCTTCGGCTCGACCGGCTTGCTTCCATCGCCCAGGAAACCGGCCGCGGTTCGGTAAAGTTCCTCGATTCCGCCCTCCGGCGATTCCGTCAGAAACGCTCTTCGCTGAACGCGCTGACGGTGAGCGTATCTAGCCTGTTTTCTCCGTGCCGCACGTTGAGCCAACCGGCTGACCTGTTCCTCCGCGGCTTTCAGGGAACCTTCAATTCCCGTCGAAACCTCCCGATATTCCGATTCGATAGGCACAACGTAGCGTGGACGGACAAATGCGGAAATCACTTCGTCCACCGCCTCCGGCGGCAATCCGGGGAGACCGTTCTCTTCTTTCGGAATACTATCGATAAGCGATTCAAATTCTCTCCGCAAAGCATCGATCTCCGCTGTCGAATGACGGCCGTTCAATTCGTACATTCCACCGAGAATCAACCATGTTCCGAAATCCAGGTTCCCCAGACACAGTCCGCGTTTTACCAGGTTGCATGCTTCCGAAACGAAATGATACGAACGCAATATTTCCGGGGAACATTGGACTTCGCGCGCGTTCACCTCATCGCTTGCGGCGCGTTCCGCACGTCGTTGCTTAATAGACTCTTTCCGGATGTTTTCGTAGATACTCGTTGCCGCTAATGGATCTCGTTGCCGCAGAGCTTCTCGAAGCATCACCGCCCGGCGGCGGTCGTCCTCCATCTCGGCTCGCCAGCCCTGTATGGTTTCCATTCCGAGACCGAGAGAGCCATACACCGCATTCGGTTCCAGCGCGGCTAGTTCTTTTACCTTTCGTTCGCTGGAGGTGTAGCGGTACGAAAAAGCACGACGTCTTCCGCCGGATGTCCCGTCGGCGAAAACCAACGCGCTGTTCTCTCTCCCCCGACGCATCAACGCGGTCAATCGCGGCAGATCGTCGATCAAGTCGAGCAGCTCCGGATCGGGAATGCCGAGGTCGACACAGTCGCTTCCCTGCACCGCTTCCCGATAGGTGCGCAGCGGCCCTCGACGATCTGTAACCACAAGATGAATTCGTCCGCCGATTCGATCGATCAGTTGTTTTTTCTGTGTTTCCGGAAGGTCTTTTACTCCGGCCCAGTTTTCGAGGCTGCCGCCATACACCTCCGCGTTCGCATCGATGGTATTGTCATCGAGGCCATTCTCTTGAAGAATCGCAAGGATCTCTTCTTTGGCCTCCTCCAACCCCGAGCCGGGCACGTAGGCTAGAATATCCGAGCCCGTACACCGCCCCACAAGACGCACGTCCCCCGGTGAAGAGAGACCTTCGAGAAGGCTTTTTGTCAGCTCGCGGCCGTCCGGGTCAAGGTCAAGCAGGAGATGTTCTTCCGCCATGCCCGCATAGATCGCCAACTTCCGCGCACCGGCGCTGAAACGGACGTCCGTAATAGGAATCTCTTTGCCGGCGATACGTTCACCTTCTTTGTAAGAGGCGCCCAGGACAAGAACAAGATCGCTGTCGTCGGCGATATCCGAATTCTTCTTGCGCGCTTCGTGTACAAGACGTTGTATCAAATGCACCTTGCGAAACGGACCGGCCCGGTTGATTTCCTCGAGTCCCTGCGCCTTCTTATTGACCCAATCGGTGAACGCGAATTCTTTATGTTTCTCTTCCAATTCCTCACGGGAGAGGACACCGAGTTCCTCGAGCGTCAATGCCAATCGCGGAAGACGAGCGGCGAATCTCCCCGCCGTTCCTTTCAGCCGTTTCGACAAGAGATCTCTCGCCTTTTCCTCCCATTCCAGAAGCGAACCGCATTCCGGCCAGATCCGCAACGCCGCACGCAGATCGTTGATCAACTCACCGCGCATTTCTTTCGGAATGCCGAAACTATTGAAAACCTCTTCGGACGTTGCGGGGCGCAGCGCCGCAACGATAATGGAATACAGCAGCGAAAACTCCTTCGGAACGCAGAATCCCCCATACGTTTCCCCGGTCGGAAGCACCACCCGATCGCCGCGCATGTTCCATTGGCCTCGGCAAAACTCGAAATCGCCGATCCCCAACATGTCGATATTGACACCCGCTGTCAGTGACAGATAAAAAACACCGCCCCGGGAGAAGAAGTTCTCTCCGACTTTCAAAAACTCGGCGATTTTCGGTGAATTGACCGCGGTCACACCGGCCATGTTGTAGAGACTGTAGAACGAGCGGCCGCTGTTCGCCGCGTCGATATCGATTCCGCCCACCCACTTTGGAACGTTCCGAACCGAGTGGACCTCCTGCGCACCCAAATCGACACGGCTGGGTGTATAGAGAATGTTGTAGCGTTTGAATGGACCGGTGGCTTCGTACCGATATTGTGGGTTATCGAGCTCGGCGCACAAATTCGCTTCCGTGATGACCTCGCGACGAGCATGCAGAATCCCATGCATGTTCCGTACGCGCCTCTTGAGATACGACTGAGTCTCGTCTTCCAAGCCAAGTTCCCGCACCAGTTCAGATCGCGCCTGGGCAAAAATGTAACTCTCTTTCTCGCGTTGCCAGTCCGGGTTCTGTTCGATCAGGTCTGTCGCATTCTTCGCCTCAATCTCGTTCTCTGCGATGACGCGCTGTATCGCATCGCGCTCCAACTCCGGATGCCCTTCACGGAATTCGGCGATTGACGGCAACAGCGCCTCCTGTTTCAGGTCTTCCAGTTCCCCTTTCATCTCAGCGATAACCGCCAGACGGCTGACTTCGAGACCAACTTCCGGATACGAAAAAACCAGCTTGAGAAGCGCCTCTTTCCGATTCGAAGAATCCTCTGGATCGAGCCCTTCTTCTTCCATGATCGCAAAAAGATCGCCTTGGAGATCCAGTTCGGCGACAATTCGTTTTGCGGCGGCAATAATCCTCGACTCGTATTCGGAAACGCGTTCCTGCGCCTTCTCTTCCAGCGAGTACGCCCGCGTAACATTGAACAACCCCATGGACTCTTCAAGCCAGTTGCGGATGTGAGTATTTGTCTCGCCCGGTCCCAACGTCGTCAGCACGTGCAGATTCGGTAGGTTCCTGCGTCGGGCGAGCGCAATTTCTCGGTATACGTCCGCACGGTCACTGACACCGCAGGATTTTAGTGTCGAAACAACCGCCTCGTCGCGATCGGGAGCGTGAAGTATCGGTGCGACCAGGTTGGCGTCATCCGTTGAATTCCGTAGAAGGGAGCGAAGGGCCTCGTATCGAGTTGAGCGCTCGTGTTCCATCCAGCGTGCTAATTCAACAGCCAGTTCGTTCGCTGTAACTTCCACCAGCACAGCCAACCCGGCGAGCCTGTCGCGGTTCTCCGCCATCTCAGGAAGACGACGAATCACCTCTTCGATCGGTTCTCGTTCACGCTCCGAGATTTCGATTGCAGACTGGAGAAGTCCCTTCGATTCCGCCAACAATTCCCGGGCCAGAGCGGCGTTTTCAAGACGCACGACTTCTTCGATATTCAGCGCCCAGTCTTCCGCGTGCCGACGGAACATGTCTTCCAAGATGCCACGTTGAACATACGGCCGAATATCGTAGCCGCCGCCCCCTCGCGGCGTAATCGTGTAGCTCGCATAGGCCGGCAGCGCTTCGATCCAGTCTTCGCAATGCCGCAGCCACGCGGAAAGGTTCGGCGTGATATACATCCGGTGACCGCAGTCGGAGATCAAACGCCTCACATGTTCGTCTTCGCCGAAGAACGGGTCGACGAATTCGTTCACCGTGCCGATATTGATCGCATCCAGCGGAAAGAGCCTCTGAAAGAAAACAATGAACGCGGGGTCGCGTTTCGCCGCCGCCGCCACGGCCTCTTCGATGCGCATGACCTGAACCCGCAATCGATCGCACTGTTCCACAACCTCCTCACGGTCCGCTTGAAATCGGCGCCATGTGGGACTGGCTCCGTCGTTCTCCTTCCTCTCCTGCAGGATTTCATCCCGCAAAACACGCTGCAAACCGTCGATGGTCTCTTGAATCTGTTGCTCGATCGACCTTAGCGCTTCCAGGAAATTATTGATCGCGCCGTCGACCTGCGCCACCGAGACTTCGTGTTCTCCCAGAAGATTAAGAAGCGCCTGTTTCTCACCCCCGAGAGTTTGAATGGCCGTAGCATGCCTCGACAGGTCTTTTGTGAGAAAGTTCAGCCGGCTCTGGCTGACATGACGATTCAACTCTCCGATACACGGTTCCAGTACTTGCGGATCGAAGACTTTCGCACTTGCGGCGAGCATGGCTTCCAGATAGAACGCACGACTGAAGCGCCCTCCGATCAACCGAACACCTTCTTCCCGGCACCACTGCGCAACGCGATCTGCGTTTTGACCGTCAAGTTCGTAATCGAATGTCTCGTTGAGAATCGAGTATGTTTGGAAGCGGAGTTGTGCAATGTCGGTGATGCTATCAAGAGCGTGGCGCACCCGGGGGGCGTCGTAGGGAAGTTGCACTTGCGCTCGCGACAAAACCCAAGCGGCGAGCCGTTGCCGTTCGTCCAAATCCGCATTCAGCCCCTCTTGGAAAAAACGTAGAAACACCCCATTAGGATCGATTCCAGGTACGGAGAGTGCTTGCTCCACTTGCTTCTGTTCGTCAGAAGTCCACTGGGACGCCGATTCCAAACAGCCGATTAGCGCTTCCCGCTCGGCAGCCCCGTCCAGGATGCTTACACAGAACCGGGTCCCCAAACCGACCAATAAAGCCGCACCCAATTGAGAACCTTGAGCGGCCCGCTCGATTGCACCGATACCGAATCGCAAAGCGACCGGCCGGTCGTCCCGACGCCACAGAAGGGCATCGACAAACGTGTCGTGGTTTTCGAATATCTGGATCGCCACATGGGCCCACTGAGCGTCGTCGGGTACGCACAGGCCGATGCAGGCTTGAATCGGTTCGGTCAGCATACCGAACGGTGTATCGACCTTTTGGCTCAGAAAATCTCTGATCGATTGAGGGCGAACATTTTCGCGGGGCGTGCCATCCTTCCGCCGGACGAGTTTCTCGTCCGATTCGTCGGCAATACATACTGGGAAGAAAACTCGCCGTATAGTCGGATTATCCGATCGAATTTGAATAGACATGAAAACTCCCTTTCAAGCTCCTTCGCCGAATTCACTTACTAGCTTATCAGAAGCCGCAATCCTTCGCACTCCATCGCCTGACGCATGAACCTGAGGTGGCAGGAACTTTCCTCAAGCCTAACAACGCGGCAAAAAGACATCAGTGAATGGGAGCAGCATCCTTGGGTAGGCTCACGCCCTACATCTGATAAGAAAAATCAACAAAAACAGCCTGGACAGCGGGTGGGATTCCTGTTGCGCCGTTGTTTTCATTTCATATCGGCGGCTCGGCGGGAGCCTCGCCCTCCCCGAATCCGTTTTCCCTGTTTGGATCCCTTTGATTCCTATCCCGCATCAATCCTCCCCTAACGGCAACAATCGCACGTCTCGTGCAATGACCTTCATCGTCGCGAATTGGTCGCCTTGATGGACCTGGAAACCGATCTTGCCGTGATCGCTGGTGTCATCGTGAACATCCGCCACAAGATGCTCGTTCAGGCGAATTCGGATATGATCGCCCTCCGCTCGTATTTCCATTGTGTTCCAGCCTTCCCGGTTCACCAACGTTTCATCTTCATTGACCGCTAGAAACATCTTCCCCGTACAATAAAGCGTCCCCGACCAGGCAACGGGATCTTTGTATTCCAGAATGTCCGCTTGATAAGCAACATTCGCAGACTGGTACCGAAACCAAACCCCCGTGTTCGCAGGCCACTTTACCTTGTAAGCCAACCGAAGCAGAAAATCGTCGTAATCCTTGTCGGTAAGCAGATCCCCCGGGGCCTGGTTTTCACCTTGCCGGCCGACAAGCATTCCCTCTTCCACCGTCCACGCCGCTTTGCCGATTTCCTCCCAAGCCTGCAGATTCTTGCCGTTAAACAGGGGCTGCCAATTACACTTCGTTTCTTCGGGATCGAGAGGACGAATCCGCATGTCGCGAACCCAAATCTTCATATCGTTGAACTGATCGCCTTGATGAATCTGAAAACCGATTCTTCCGCGGTCCGTTGTCTTGTCATGCACGTCCGCGACAAGTTCCTCGTTCAGGCGAATCTTAATGTGATCCCCTTTCGCCCAAATCTCAAGCGTGTTCCAACCGTCGCGGTTCACCAGCGACTCCTCGTCATTCACAGCGAGAAACAGTTTTCCCGGGCAGTACAACGTCCCGGACCACGCCACGGGGTCTTTGTATTCCAGGATGTCCGCCTGGTAGGCGACGTCGGGCGACTGATATCGAAACCACACACCGCTGTTCCCGGGCCAGTTCATTTTGAACGCCAGCCGTAACGCGAAATCGTCATACACAGCCTCGGTAAACAGATCGCCCGCTTTCCCGCCGGGCCCTTGCTCACCAATCAGCATTCCGTCTTTGACCGTCCATTCCGCTTCACCCTCCTCTGTCCAGCCTTCGAGATTCTTACCGTTAAACAGGGGCTGCCAGTTGTCCTCCGTGCACGCAGCATAAGACAGTACCGGGAGCGCACAGCACACCAATACGATTGTATATAGGCCAAGCTGTATTCTCATCTTTTGATTCCTTTCATTCATTTTGTACTTTTGAATCCTATGTGTCTCTCGACTCGTCACTGTATTATGGTATGGATGAGGGTAGGCCGTACAGGACCGCCACACGAAATCGGCGGGAAAGGAGAATCTTCAATGCGCGCTCGTTTGTCGTCTGTCGCACTCCTTGTTCTCTGTTTTTCCGCAGTGATAGACACTTCCGCTCAAACACCGATCGAGATCGGCGAGGTTGTGAATGGAACCCTCTATGTCGAGCAGCCTGCTCCCGAATATATTCTCTCCGGAACCGCAGGGACCCATCTCTCCGTCATCTGCGATACGCCCAATCGAGACGTAGATCTGAAAGTCACGCTTCTGGATCGATTCGGCAACACCTTCGCCGAAAGCACAGCGATGAACTTCCCGGAATACTGGGGCGCGTATCTGTCCGTGATTCTGCCGTCGTTTTCTGAATTCACACTGCGTGTGGAAGGTCAAATGCTGAACGATCAGGACAGCGCCGACTTCCGGTTGATCACGCGCGAATACATAGACGATGAACCGGACGGGATAGCTCTGAAACGAGATATCGGGTTCGAAGGCCTGATCTCCCCGGCTGAGGACACGGATCTGTACGGAATCTATTTGGATGTCAGTAAAGGACCATTCTGGGTGACGTTGCGGACACCGTACGATGTTCTTGATGGATTCTTGCGAGTGTATACGGAAGACTGGGTGGAAGTCGGTATTAACGACAATTTCATTGATACCTCACCGGTAACGCTGATCGATCCACAGGAGGACGGCATCTACTTCGTTGTGGTTCACGGCGCTTACCGTGAATCCAAAGGTCCTTACGAGGTCACTGTGCAAACCGTGTGGGAGTTGATGCCGGAGGATATCACGGTAGACGGAATCGACTTTGTCGGAGAATCGAATGCTTACTATTTCAATCTGCAGACCGACCAGGTCATTTCCATCGAAGCGAAAAGCGAAACAGAGGGCTTCCGATCCACTTTTGTTTTCTTCGATCCATGGCGGCGTTTGGTAACCCTCAATCAATCCGGCCCGTCCGGGTTGTCCGGCATATTCGGCTATACTCCCATTGAAAACGGTCGCTATGTGGCCGCTGTGTTCGGCGCTCAAGATGAAGAAACCGGAGAATACACACTAACCTCACGACTCGAATCCGACGAGCCCGAGAATCAACCGCTCGCACTGGATGAAGAACATGAAGGAATTGTCGGGCCGGTCGGAGACAGCGATTCATTTACCTTCGAAGGAAACGCAGGGGACAGGATGTCGGTCTGGGCCTCGTCGAGTTTTCCACGCTTGGACCCGGCGGTCAGGCTTGTGGGACCGAACGGCGAGCTGGTTGCCGAGAATGACGACGCGGTCAGCGTAAACGGAGCATTGATCAGCGGGGTGTACCTGGACGAAAGCGGTACACACACTGTTGAGGTGATCGCCTCACCGCAGCTCGCCGGAGCGACCGGTGCGGCGGGACCCTATATCGTTTCTGTGACGGAAGGCACGGGATACGATCTCGAACCGCCTCGTGTGCGACTCGATCACGTCACACTCGACCACACGGCGAACGAAGCCCAAATCGCTTTCGCCTCGGATGCTGTAATCGATGATACCCTCCCGGTGACTGCTACGGTAACGCGCGATCAGACCGGAGAGTCCAAAGAAGTCCGTCTTTCCCAAACTGAGGATACAGTTGTGGTATTCTCTGCCGCTCCTAAAGAGATTTTCTTCATGACGATCCAGGATTCCGCTGACGAACAGCATGCCACCGATCCACTTCTGGTTCCGCCGCCGAAGCTGCTCGCCGAAAACATTGGATTGCCATACGGCCTCGCCGTGCGGGAAACCGGCGAAATTCTGTTCGTCGACACTCTATCGGGGACAATCGTCGAGATAGATTCGTCTGGAAAGATCAATCCGATAATCGAAGAGATCGAAACAAAAGGGGGATTGCTCGGACCGAATGCGCTGGCGTTCGACCATCAAGGACAGCTGTATATCTCGAACGGCTTCACGGGAGAAATCGTGCGATTTACTGCCGCCGGCGAGTTGGAGACAGTGGTCTCGGATCTCGACTTTCCAGTCGGCTTGGCGTTTGACGCAATGGATCGACTTCATGTTTGCCTGACCGGTGAAGACATTGTCGCGCGTATCGAACCGGATGGTTCATTGACCGCCCTTACCGACGCAATACGTAATCCGTCCGACCTCGCATTCGGACCGGGCGGGGATCTCTTTGTAACCACAAACGATTCGGGACACGGGACGGTATACCGGCTTGATGCGAACGGGGAAGTTCAACGAATCGTCGATCCGTTTACCTCGCAGCTCGATTCGCTGGCATTTGATACGGATGGCAACTTGTATCTTGCCGACGGGCAGGAAGGATGGATCTGGCGGCTACATGTGGACGGCACGTTGCAGCGATTCGCGTGGGGATTTCCCGGTCCGACGGACCTGGCGTTCGGGCGTGGCGACCAGTCCGACCGTCTGTTGATCGCCGCGATGGGAACCGCGTGGGATGCGTTTTTTGCATCGACAATCGCCCAGGCCCGCACCGGCAGGACCGGCCTAGCGCTTCCCTACCGAGGGACGGGCGTTAATGACTGGTGGATGTGGTGATTCGCTTAACGTGGTATGACTATCGAATGGAGATCTCGGCTGTTCGACTTAGTTGGACTAGGTTCGAAATCTGATACGATGAGTTTCCACCAGGAAGAGTTTTCCGATGTATTGCGTTCTGTCTGGATTGGCAGATAGGTACTTTGTTAACACTGCCATTATCTGAGGAACGACTTCAGGATGGTTTCGGACTTGCAGCGAGACGATGCCTCTGTAATCACTAGGTGGATATGTGATTATGTCTGCGAAGTCTCCGTTCAAGGAGATCAAGATTGCATCGATTTCCTGAGCCTTCTCTATCACAGTCATATCGGGAGAGTCTATTGGCAGATGCTCTCGCAAACGGTGAACTTCATGACCGGCCGCTTCAAGAGTGTGGCTGATCGCCTCCGATACACAATGATCGGCAAGGAAACGCAGACTCACAGTGAAATCACCTCAAACTCCGCCAAATCTCTGGCATAATCCAGACACGCAACAATGTGTTCCTCTTCCAAATCCGGGAACTCCTGCACGATTTCGGTGGTGGTTTTGCCATTCGCAAGGTAACCAAGTATCAAGCCAACCGGAATCCGTGTTCCTTTGATCCGCGGCTTGCCACGAAGAACGTCCGATGTAGAAACAATATGGTTTTTCCAACTGACACGAGTCTTTTCCATCGTAGTACACCTCGTCTATTGGGTCCGAGGTCGATTTTAATGCGTCGATTCGCTCACTGCAAAATCCCGTCTACAAATCCTGCTATCGAGTAATCGTTGGATTTTCAGCCTGGCGGCCAGGTCAGGGCGCGGCCCCCGAGCAGGTGCAGATGCAGGTGATATACCGACTGCCCCCCTGCAGGCCCCATATTGACAACCAACCGGTACCCTTTCTCGCTAATCCCTTCTTTGCCGGCAATTTCATTCGCAACGGCAACCATATGATCCATAATACCTGGATCTTTGTCGATCTCCCGAACGGTCTCCATCGATGCTTTAGGGATGATCAGTATGTGGGTCGGCGCCTGTGGATTGATATCGCGGAATGCCACACATCGATCGTCTTCATGCACCTTGTCGCATTCCATCTCGCCCCGGGCGATCTTTCCGAAAATCGTATCGGTCATCTCGGACTCCTTTCGCAGACTGTACGATTGACTGTTGATGATCTGCAAATACGGTAAGAAGACACAGGCCGATTTTCTAGAGTAGGTCTTTGGGCAACTGCATCCGGAAAGACTTTCCCTATGTTCCCGGCGAGATACACAATATCCTGATTTTAGCGGTTCCAGAGCAAAAGAACACATAATTGCACATGCGCGGACCGCTTTTCACCGCTTGTAGAAACGAATTTGAGAGGCGTATGAAAAAGAACCATCAAGGAGTTTTTGAACGGCTTCGAGAAAACAGCGAGATTGGCGAGAGTCTTCAACGCCTGGCGGACGATCGTCCCGACGTGATAACCGTTTTTCTCGACCTTTTTTTGGAGCATCCGTCGCTGGAAGCCGTTGCGGCTTCATTGTTCCTGACATATCGGACGGTTGTGCGGTCGTACGACCAGGACGGTACACTTTTCGTATGTGGCAACGGCGGGAGTTTTGCGGATGCTCTTCACATCACGGGCGAACTCCTCAAATCATTCGAGAAAAATCGCCACTTGTCTCCCGAAGAGCAAGAACCATTCGCGGACCTGCCGTACGGAGAAGAGATTTCCAAACAACTCGAACACGGCCTTCGCGCGATTCCGCTGGGAAACAATACGGTACTCGGCTCGGCCGTCCAAAACGATTTCAGTCTGGACAAAACCCAATACGCCCAGGAGCTCTATGCCCTGGGCCGCACCGGCGATGTGCTGATCGGGATCAGTACGAGTGGGAACGCCCGCAATGTGCTGTACGCTGTGACGACCGCCAAAGCGAAAGGAATGAAGACAATCGCCCTGACAGGGGAAGACGGCGGCGAGCTGGCACGGAATGCCGATATCGCGATCCGCGTCCCGGCCTCCCAAACCCGAAAAGTACAGGAACTTCATCTCCCCGTTTACCACACACTCTGCCTGATGCTCGAGGCTCGGTACTACCCCGCAGCGCGACGGACTGCACAACCCCCGCGAGGAAGCATCCTCGACGCGGACGAACTCGCCGACGCAGTGCTTCAGCTGAAAAACCAAGGCAAAAGGATCGTGTGGACCAACGGCTGTTTCGATATTCTTCATATGGGACATGTAACCTACTTGCGGAATGCCAGGCAGCTTGGCGACATTTTGATCGTTGGAATCAACAGCGACGAATCCGTCCGCGCAATCAAAGGACCGGACCGACCCATCATTCCGGAACGCCAACGATCGGAAGTGTTGTCGAGTCTGGATTGTGTGGATTATGTAACCATCTTCAGCGATACCGATACGGTACGCTTGCTCGAGCGACTTCAACCGCACATCTACGCAAAGGGCGGAGACTATGATATCGATAGTATCGTTCAAGAAGAGCGGTTGGTCGTCGAGAGCTACGGGGGAGAGATCCGTATCCTTCCCGCGGTTCAGGATACGTCGACTTCGCGAATTATCCGGCGTATCGCAAACGGAGCCACACGAAGCGACAAAGAACTGTGAGTGAGATGTGAACGACAAAGAAACAGAACTTCAATCGATTTTCGACTTCTCGCCCCCCCACTGGGAACAAACATGGAATGTTCTGCTGGAACGCCATCCGAAGGCCCACACTTCCTTTTGTAGGGCGCTCGGATGCGCCGATCCAGCGTCGGCTCCAAACCTATCGGATTTGCGGGACGCTTTTCCCGGCCGCGATTTGCTTGTTCACTCGTCCCAGCAGGGCTTCCGATTGGAAGAAAGAAATGACGCCGGAGTGATTCCACTGATCGAGGAAACCCGGGTTTGCGAGATGGAAACCGTGCTGGCCGATGAATCCATCTATGCCGTGCCCGGAATGATTTCTTTCGGCTTGCTTCCGGCACGAATCGCAAAACCACATACACCGGATGAATTATTGGTTTTTTGCCTCGAACCGGATGTTCTTTACCTGGTCGCCGAATTGATTCTACACGACTATACGGAGGTCCTGTCGAACCTGAATTTCTATCTCGCCGTGGGGGATGATTTCGATACGCATTTCTCCGACACGGTGAATGAAGAGGCATTGACTCTAAGTAATTTCCGAGAGTGGATTCTGATCCTTGGATATGCTCTTCCATCTGACGCAGAGAACCGTATTCATGCGGCGGTCGATAAAGTCACTCGAGATTCCGAGCAGGCACTGGAATCACTCAACCGGCGGATGACTGAGATCCGCGAACGTCCACACCGAACCGACTGGGGCCCCGGAACACGTCTATGGACCTGTGGAATCAGCCGTGGCGAGGAGATGTACTCGATCCATCTCGAAATTCTGCGCACGCTGGTTGAAGAATACCGTCAAGAAGGTATCGAGGTGACATTTCGTCATGAATTGCCGTTCCGGCAGGCAATCTCGTGTCGTTTGCGTGAAAGCTACGCCGAAACCGACCCGGACTGCGTCTTTTTCTTGAATACATTTCCGAACGGATTCCTGGAGTGGATTTTTCAATCCACGGAGGTGGAGGCCTGCTGCCCGATCCCGCGCGTGGTTTGGATGACGGACGATTTCGCTTACGCGCCCGGTAACGATAGAGGATTCTCGAACCGAGACATCGTTTTCTGTGTGGACGAAACATATCTCCCACGTGCCGAGGGGTTGGGAGCCGGAAAAGCCTATTTTCTACCGACTGCCGCCAGTCTTCCCGGCCCGGGCGAATACCGTTCTGAATACGATCATCCCATTGTGTTCGTGGGTTCTGTCACCGATCTACGTTCGGAACTGAGCAATTTGCAGCCTGCCGCCAAAGCATGGCTGCAACAATCCGCCTCCGCTGTCATCCAGCATGTTCGGCCCGAATCGATAAGGTTACTCGATGAGGTGAACCAGGCCAACGCGGTCGCTGTGGCCGAATCGATCTGTATGCGGATGGGAAAACAACATTTGACCGGAGACCAGGCCCTGGCTTACGCGCTTTACGTGATTGGAAACACCTATAAGCGAGTGTGGCTGGTAAGGGAACTCCTTCCGCTGGGAATCGCGGTCTATGGGAACGCCGATTGGGAGACACTTCTGGAGAACGAAGAACGCCACGCCTACCGTGGCCCTGCGCCGTATGAGGAAGTGGCCCATATCTACGCCAGTGCGAAGATCTGCCTGAATATTCACAGCCTTCAGTGCCCGACCTGCCTGAACCCGCGTGATTTCGATGTCCCGATGGCGGGGGGTTTTCTTTTATCGGAGTGGGTGCCGGACGTCGAGAAAGACTACCTCGTGGACGAAAAGGAAGCCGTGTTCTACAAAAGCACGCCGCATTTAAAAGAACTTGCAAATCACTACCTGAGCAACGACCAGCCCCGCCGAGAGATCGCGACAGCGGGTCGGGAACGCGTGCTGCGCGATCATCAATATCGAAACCGGGCAGAAAAGTCCCTCGAGCTGCTCCGGGCGCGCTGAATCGCACTCACTACCCCCAACTCGGATGGCACCGCAACAAGTCCGGCGGAGTTCTTCTCCCTCCCCCGAAGATCGGGGGAGGTTAGGAGGGGGTTGAGATCTCTTTTGCTCACTTCTTGCGACGCCATCAATCTTGGGGGAGAGTCCTTTCTCGGTTCCCGGCTGCTTCTGACACAGCCTGTCAGATAGTGGGCTGGGCGGCAGGAAGTTTCAAACCGCACTTGTCTTTCACTTCCGCCATTGTCGACTGTGCGATGCTGCGAGCCCTGGAAGCGCCTTCCTCGACCACCTCACGAACTTTGTCAGGCTGCGGATGAATCTCGTTGAACTTGTCACGGATCGGATCGAGTGCCTCGTTGATGTGTTTGATCAAGACCCTTTTGCACTCGATGCAGCCGATCCCGGCAACCCGGCACTCCCGATTCGCCCAGCTGATTTCTTCCGGAGTGGAGAAGAACTTGTGCAGCGAGAAGATGTTGCACACATCCGGATCCCCGGGATCGGACCGTCGCTTGCGATTCTCATCGGTGACCGCGCGAAGGAGTTTCTCCTCTACCACCTTGGGCGGGTCGATGACCGCAATATGATTGTTCAGCGACTTGCTCATCTTGGTTTTTCCGTCCACGCCCATAATACGCGGCGACTGCGACAACTTCGCTTCCGGCTCGGGGAAAGTCTCACCGAATGCATGGTTGAATCGGCGCGCTATCTCTCGGGCCAGTTCCAAATGCTGCACCTGATCGTCGCCGACTGGAACCACTTCCGCCTTGTAGATCAGGATGTCCGCCGCCATGAGCACCGGGTACGATAGAAGACCCGTGTTGATACCTTCGCGGTCTTCCTGACGCTGCGACTTCTCTTTGAATTGCGTCATTCGTTCGAGTGCGCCCAGGGAGGAAATGCATGTCAATATCCAGCACAGCTCCGTATGCTCAGGGACTTGAGATTGGATGAAAATACTGCAACGCGCGGGATCGAGTCCGCATGCGATATTGGCGCAGATCGCGTTGTAGATCCGGTTTGGCATCTCGGTGGGCTCGTACGGTACCGTCATCGCATGGTAATCCACGATCGGAAAGAAACAATCGTACTTACCGAGATTCTCGACCCAATTCTTAATCGCGCCGAGATAGTTGCCCAAATGGATGTCGCCGGAGGGTTGTATTCCCGACAGAATTCGTTGTTGTTTCTGGTTCATTGTTTTACCTCGTCTGATGGTTCTTCTGTAATTTGAACGACAAATGTTTGGAAAAGAGGGAGGACGTTGGCGTTCAGAGACGCCAACCACGGCGGTTTAAACGTTGAGGACTGTGACTGAAGAATTCCGCATGCATGATCGTTTCTCAGATTGTTCAGGTGCTCAATCTATCACACTAACAACGGATTAGACAAGAATAGCGACGTGGTCGATGGAACTGAACCCCTCGTCCGATCACAGGGCGTTAGTGATTCAGGTCTTCTTGAGCCATTCCTGATTCACTGCGCGAAACTCATTGGCAAGTTCCCGGACCTTATCGGGCGGGAGATGAGAGCACAAGGGATCGTTTCGCAGCACACGCACACAGCCATTCCAATCCCATTCTTCCACGGCATCCAGCAAATCCAGCTGATTTTGGGCATGAACCCGAATCAACGTGGCAATCGGCCCTGGCAACGGTGAAACGTTCAGCGGGGTGAATCCTATGCTATTGATCACACCCGACGTTTCCACCAGCGCGCCGGCCGGCAATTGGGGACACTGCCCCCGGTTGGTCACATTCAGCACATCAACCAGTTCATACTTCCCCGCGAGAGCCGGAATTGCGTTCGATATCGCCTCACCGGATTTCTCTTCTTTCGGCTTTTCCTCTCCAGCAAGAAACGTATCGATCCATTCTCTTGATTCGCGAGCCCACTCGTGGCGGTCCTCAATGAAAGTCCGTTTAAGATCCCAGAGTTTCAAGCGATCTTCACTCGGCGCAATCGCCCACGGCAGGAACTCGCAGGTATGCCGGTCGGCATTGTAAGGCATTCGACCATACATCCTCCAAAGTTCGACAAACAGTTTTGATTTGTCTTCCATAAATGTGGGTTGGTCGGGATCGTCGCGGCGCTGAGTCAGTTCGGGAAGAATGTCTTTTCCATCCACTCTCAATTTTGTGACCCAAAAGAAATGATTGACACCCGAGGTCTCGCAGAGAATTTGGCTGTCTTCGCTGAGCCCGAGATACGCTTTCATATCCTGACGCGATTCCCACGGACCGTGGCAACATCCGGTGACTTTCCCGGGTACATATCTGCTGAGCGTTCCCGTAAGTACCGCCATCGGATTCGAGAAATTGAAAACCCAGGCGTTCGGTGCGTGATCGCGGAGCGCAGCGCCAATTTTCTGAAACACCGGAATATTCCGAAGAGCCCGCGCCCAACCGCCGGGTCCCACAGTATCGCCGACTGTATGAAACACGCCGTATTTCTCGGAGATCTTGAGATCGTGTTCCATGGCGGAGAGACCGCCGGTCGTGATGGTAATCGAGACGACAAATGCGTCCCTCACCGCGTCGGCAAGATCGTCCACGATTTCGAAATTGAACCTCTTACCAAAGGTATCCGCCATTCTTCTGCCGACACGTTGAACGAGTTCGGCATTCTCCCGAACCATGTCGTGCAGGCAGATTGTGACCGAGTCGAGTTCTTCCGTAAGGCAGAAATCGTTGATCAGTTTGGGTCCCCATGCCCAACTCCCACCGCCGATGAGGGTGATCTTCATAATTCTCTCCAGAGGTCTTTTTTGGGATACCGTAGAAGAAGCAACCGATGAGACACGGGTTACACTCAGTGGACCTTACATCTGTCTGTCAGTAGCGCCTGAGTTTATCTCGGGCGATTCTTTTGACACGATTTACTCCGCCAGATCATCCACCAGAATCACCGCTTCGTTGTGAGAAACTTCAAGAAACCCGCCGGTGATTCCCTGTTCGGTCGTTTCGCCGTCGGCGGTGCGGTAGGTTACGGTTCCCGGCCCGAGGCCGGTGATCAGGGGCGCGTGGTGGGCCAATACTCCCAAATACCCTTCGATACCGGGAGCGACAAGTGAGGCAACGTCTCCCTCGTAGAGTTTCTTTGTTTGCGAAATCAGTTGAAGTTTAAATGTGTCCGCCATGCGAGCATCCGCTGTCGGTGTCACCCGGAATACACTCGGGTGCGAAATTCACTGCCTTTATACCTCGACGCCCATTTGCCGGGCGTTTTCAATCGCTTCATCAATGCCGCCGCACATATAGAATGCCTGCTCCGGCAGGTGGTCGAGTTCGCCCGAAGCCAGTCGTTTGAAATCCCGAATCGTATCTTCGAGCCGGACATATTTCCCGGGCCGACCCGTAAACGCTTCTGCTACGTGGAACGGCTGCGACAGGAAGCGTTGCATACGGCGGGCACGGTTCACCGTGACTTTGTCTTCGTCCGAGAGTTCGTCCATACCGAGAATAGCAATAATGTCTTGAAGGTCCTTATAGCGCTGCAAAATCAGCTGGACTTCGCGCGCGACGTTGTAGTGTTCCTCACCGATGATGCGGGGATCCATGATCCGCGACGTCGAATCCAGCGGGTCGACAGCTGGATAAATCCCGAGCTCCGCAATCTGACGTGACAAAACAGTAGTCGCATCCAAGTGAGAGAATGTGGTCGCCGGAGCGGGGTCGGTCAAGTCATCGGCGGGAACGTAAATCGCCTGCACCGACGTAATGGACCCTCGTTTCGTAGAAGTAATTCGTTCCTGGAGCGTTCCCATTTCGGTCGCCAGCGTTGGCTGATATCCCACAGCGGAGGGCATCCTGCCGAGCAGAGCGGACACCTCCGACCCGGCCTGCACAAACCGGAAGATGTTATCGATAAAGAGAAGCACATCCTGCCCGGCCTCATCGCGGAACGATTCCGCAACGGTCAGCGCCGAAAGACCGACGCGAAGCCGTGCTCCCGGCGGTTCGTTCATCTGCCCGAAAACCAGAGCCGTTCGATTTACAACGCCCGACTCGTTCATTTCGAGCCAAAGGTCGTTTCCTTCACGAGTCCTCTCACCGACACCGCCGAACACCGAATAACCTCCGTGTTCCTGGGCGATGTTGCGAATCAGCTCCATGATAATGACGGTCTTGCCCACACCCGCGCCGCCGAACAAACCGATTTTCCCGCCTTTCGCGTAGGGTGCAAGCAGATCGACGACTTTCAGGCCGGTTTCAAAAATCTCACGCACCGGGACCTGATCCTCAAACGTTGGAGACGGGTGATGAATCGGTTGGCGAGTTTCCGGGTCGGCGATCGGTCCCAAACCATCAATCGGTTCGCCAAGCAGATTGAAAATACGACCAAGGCATTGTTCACCGACCGGAACGGAAATCGGTCCGCCGGTGTCGACCGCTTTCATTCCGCGCACCAGACCGTCGGTCGAGGCCATTGCGACACAGCGGGCGAGGTTATTGCCCAGGTGTTGAGCGACTTCGACGGTGAGTTGAATGTCTCGTTCGTCGTCCTCGACTCGGATTGCGTTGAGAATGTCGGGGAGATGATCGGAATCGAACTCGACATCCACCGTCGGTCCGATAACCTGTCTTACTGCTCCGACATTGCCGCTGATTTCAACCGCCATGATCGTCTCCTTGTATGTCGCGTCACCCTCTCAGGGCTTCCGCTCCGCCTACAATTTCTAGAAGCTCTTTTGTAATGGATGCTTGCCGCGCTTTGTTCATATCGAGAGTCAATGTTCGAATCAGTTCCTCGCAGTTCTCACTAGCGGCGCTCATCGCAACCATTCGCGCACTATGTTCGGCCGTGAACGCCTCTGCGAGAGTGATATACATCTTCGACTTCAAGTAACGCGGAAGGATATTTTCCAGAATCGTTTTTGCATCCGGCTCATAAATATACTCAATATGTTCCGTCACCGCGCCGCGTCCCAGCGATTCCGCCTCGAGCGGCAGAAACTTATCGACCGTCTGATGATAGGTAACGACTGAAACGAACGCGTTATAAACCAAAACAACTTCACCCGCTTCTTCGTTCAAGTAGCGTTGCACAATATCATCGGTGATTCCGCGGATTCGTTCCAAATCAAGCCGGCCGCTGAAGTCCAGTTCCTCCGCTACGATCGAGTAACCGCGTTTTCGGAAAAAATCGCGTCCTTTCTTCCCGATACAGAACAGATCGACCTTGTCACTCTCTTTCGTTTCGATCAGTCGTTGAGCCCTGCGAATAATGTTGCTATTAAAGGCCCCGCACAGTCCACGATCGGCGGTCACGAGTACGACAAGAGTTCTTTCGACAGGCCTCTGTACGACGAGGGGATGATGCAGCTCGTCGGTGGCACCCACCAGCCTCGCCGTCAACTGTTCCAGACAGCGCGCGTACGGGCGTCCCGATTGCAAATTGCCTTCCGTCCGACGCATCTTCGACGCCGATACGGTTTTCATCGCACGCGTGATCTGCTTCGTATTGTCTACCGTGCGGATCCGGTTTCGCAGTGCCTTGAGTGTGCCCATCGCTACCTGTTGAACTCGCTGTCTTCCAGTGTTCTACTTCCGGTTTAGTGCTGCCTCCGCTTGTCTTTTTGATGCGGCGACTAACGGATCGACTACGATTCCGTGACTCGTTGTTTCTCCAAAAATATCTTCTTATATTCGGTAAGCGCTTTATCCAGCTCCGCCTTTACCTCGTCGGACAGTACTTTGTCTTCCTGTATCCTGTGACCGACATCCGGGTATTTCTCTTCCATGAAGTCGTAAAGTCCTTCTTCAAAGAGACTCACATCCGAAATGGGCAAATCGTCCAGCATTCCCTTACCGCCCGCGTGGATAATGACGACTTGTTTCCACAACAGCATGGGCTGATACTGATCCTGCTTCAGAATCTCAACCATGCGCTCGCCACGAGTCAACTGCGCCTGCGTGGACTTATCCAGATCCGATCCGAATTGGGCGAACGCCGCCAGTTCCCGATACTGAGCGAGATCGAGGCGCAAACGGCCGCCGACCGCCTTCATGGCTTTGGTCTGCGCGTTTCCGCCGACACGAGAGACCGAGATTCCAACGTTAATGGCCGGTCTCACACCGGCGTAAAAGAGGTCGGGCTCCAGGTAAATCTGGCCGTCGGTAATGGAAATAACATTTGTCGGAATATAGCCGGAGACATCGCCGGCCTGGGTTTCAATGATAGGAAGCGCGGTTAATGTGCCCCCGCCAAGATCGTCGCGCAACTTCGCGGCACGCTCAAGCAGCCGGCTGTGCAAATAGAACACGTCACCGGGAAACGCTTCCCGGCCCGGCGGTCGACGCAGGAGCAGCGACAACTGACGGTATGCGGCTGCGTGTTTCGAAAGATCGTCATAAATGACGAGAGCGTGCTTGCCGTTATAGAGAGCGTGCTCGCCGATCGTACATCCTGCGTACGGTGCGATGTAAAGAAGCGAAGCGGGCTGTTCTGCCGTCGCCGAAACCACCGTGGTGTACTCCATCGCGCCGTGCCGCTCGAGCACATCGACCACAGCGGCGACACTGGAAGCCTTTTGGCCGATAGCCACATATACGCAATGAACGTCTCCGCCTTTTTGGTTGATGATGGCGTCGATACCAATCGCGGTCTTTCCCGTTCCCCGGTCGCCGATAATCAGCTCACGCTGCCCCCGGCCGATAGGGATCATGGAATCGACGGCTTTTAGACCCGTCATCAACGGTTCTTTCACCGGCTGACGCTCGATCACGTTCGGGGCTCGGCTCTCGAGGTTGCGGCGCTCTTCCGTCGCAATTGGACCTTTGCCATCCAGTGGCTCCCCGACGGGATTCACCACACGGCCGATCAGTGCATCGCCTACCGGAACGGATGCAATCAAACCGGTGCGTTTGACAACGTCTCCTTCTTTGATACCCCGGTCGGAGCCGAAAAGGGCCGCGCCTACGCTGCTCTCCTCGAGATTGAGAACCATCCCTTTCAATCCGCCGGGAAATTCGAGCAGCTCGCCCGCCATGGCCTCTTCCAGCCCGTAAATGGTGGCGATGCTGTCCCCGATCCTCAGGATGGTCCCAACCTTCTCCATATGAAGGCCGGCCTCGTATTGAGTGATCTCCTGTTCCAGGAGCGATGTAATTTCCTCGGGTCGAAGTGCCATCGTCTTTCCTCCGTCCGACGTCTCCGTCTAGACGACTTTTACATGTGACAGCCGTTCGCGTAATTGATCCAGTTGCGAACGGATCGTGGTGTCAAGCAAGACATCACCGTATCTCACACGAACGCCGCCGATGATTTTGGGGTCCACCTGGAATTCGAACTGGAATCTGACCCCACTGTATTTCTCCAGATTCTCCTGCAAATACCGGTATCCCTCATAGCTGAGGGGGATTGCCGTGACCACCGTCCCCCGCACAAAGCCCCGTTCTTCGTCGTATCGCTCTGCAACACGTTCGAGGATCCGAGGAAGATGATTGATGCGGTTTTTGTCGACCAGGAGATGGAGCGTCGAGAGCAATAAACTATTGAGTCGGTCCCGAAATACGCGATTCAGAAACTGATGCTTGTCCTGCGTTCGAAACTGTGGCCCTTCCAAAAAGGCCGCCATCTTCTTCTGCCGCCCGTAGATCTCCCGGAGGGTGGCGCCTTCGGCCAGAACGCTATCCAGCTGCTGTGCTTTCTTCGCAGCCGAATAAAGCGCCTGAGCCCAGTTTTCTACAGCAACAGGATCAATTGTCATCAGTTCCCCAGTTGATCGACGAATTCGGTGATCAGCGTGCGATGTTTCTCATCATCCAGCCGTTCGTGAATAATCTTCTCTGTGGCCATGACCGTGAGCCGGATCACTTCGTCACGGAGTTCCTGTTTCGCTTTGGCGAGCTCGATTTCCGTAGTGGCCTTCGCCTTCTCCCGGATCTTCTCCGCATCCCGCCGGGCGTTCTCCTGGATCTCCGTTGCGACCTTCCGGCCTTCATTCACGGCTTTGTTGATCCGTTCGCGCGCTTCATCTTCGATCTTCTGAATACGCGTCTCGTATTCTTCGCGACGCTGATCGGCTTCTTGGCTGAGTTTCTCGATCCGTTCAAATTCGGAGGCGATCTTATGGCGCCTTTCTTCCATCACCCCCAAAAGCGGTCCCCAGGCGAACTGTTTTAAAATCCAGAAAACAATCAGGAAACCGATGATATGAGTGATAATAAGGCCGATGATCTCGCCTGTACCGCCGCCGCCTTCCGCAGCAACCGCGGCCACCGATAACAGATCAGGCAGTTGGTAGTACACGATACCGATCTCCCTTCCGGTCCTGAGAAACCGGGGGACCCCAGCCTCTCATGTCCGGTAGTCTGGTCTTACGCATGAAGAAATATCGAGATCAATGCGTAAATTGTCAGAGCCTCGATAAACGCAGCACCGATGATCATGGCGGTTTGGATTTTTCCTGCCGCCTCGGGCTGCCGCCCTATGGCCTCCATCGCACTTCCCACCGCCCGGCCGAGACCGATAGCGGATCCGATTGCGGCGATCCCTAAGCCGATATGGTACGCTGACGTGGCATCCAACTGCATGACTTTTCCTCCTTGTTTCCGGACGATGAACGCCGGTTTCGGTTCGCTTCTTAATGATGCTCCTCGCCATGAGGCAGGACCATCGCGATATAGACCGTCGCTAAAAGTGAGAAGACCAGCGCCTGAATTGTGCTGGTCAACATAGCCAAGAACATGAACGGAAAATGGAGTGGAATCCCTACGGGCAAGGCGCCGGTGATCAAAATCCCCAGCATGAGCGCAACGCCCAACAAGATATCTTCACCCAGGATGTTTCCAAAAAGTCGACAAGCCAAACTGACCGGTTTGATGAATTCCTCGAGAATATGAAGCGGCAAGAACAACGGTACAAGACACCATCCGATCATGTCCTGTGGTGAGCCCATCAGATGATGGAAATACCCTTTGGCCCCGGCCCGTTTGAATGCCGTATAGTTGACATACAGAAAAACACAGATCGCCAATGCGGCAGTGGTCTGAATCTTGGATGTCGAAGATTTCATGAACGGGATCAACCCCGCCAGGTTCATCGCAAGAATGTAGATGAACAACGTCCCGACAAAGGGGAGATATCGCCTGCCCTCTTTCTCGCCGAGGACACTGACAACGAGCTCCTCGAATGCCTCGACAAACATTTCAATCGCATTCTGGAGCGGCGTCGGGATCATGTCATAGTGCGCATACGCGCGCCGGACCACCCAAGCAAGAAAAGCAATGACAATGGCGGAGAAAATCACCGTGTCGAAAGTGGACAGGAATTGGAGGACCGGGTTCTCCGGAGCGAAACTCTTGATCAAGGTGATCAGATTCGGTATCTCCGGATGGCCGTGCGCCGCAGCACCCGCCGCTTCATGGCCGTGTTCCGCCGCGGCCCCTGCAACAGATTCGACTGACATCAACTTCTCTCCTCAGAGCCCGGGAACCGGGGGGCTCCTCCTTCGGACAAACCGGGTTCATTTCCGGAACAAAGTAAACGTTGAGAGAGAACTTTTAATACAAGAACAAGAAAAATGATATGGAAGCCCACCAAAATCGAAAGGGCGGGTACCGCTCGCTGACTGAGGCCCCAAATCCCAATACCGTACAGGAGTGGGAATTTGACACCTAGGAGCAGCGCCAGTAACGGGGTGCGCCGCGGCCCGAAATATTCGCGAACGACCATCGAAATCATCCACACGTTGGCGCAGCTCCAGAGAGAAGCCAAGGCTACCCCCATGGCCCACTCCGCACTCACGTGCACAAGCAGAAACGGGAAGGCCACCGCGGTGGCCACAAGCGACGATCGGACTGTGCGGTCAACTATCTCAGGGGTCACGCTGTCCTCTCCAACATTCGTGGAGTGATATCGTCCTATCCCCCCATTGGTCAAGAGATGTCGGCCATGATGCGTTTTATCAGATCTCTCACTTGGCGGTACGCTGAGAACAAACCAAGGAACAGAAAAATCCTTGCTAACCAGGGCGTCGTTCCAAACCAACCGTCCAACTGCTCACCGATCCAGTGGAAGGCCAGTGGGAAAACAACCAGGAAAATAGGGATAAAAAGCGCCTGCCCGGCGAGCCGAGCCAACTGGTACAGATCCTTATCCTCGCCACCAGACACGTTCGCCTCCCCCGGCCCTTCCAAGGTGCATTTTGGCATGAAAAGGTACCGTAGGAAACCTTGCAGGGCTCAATACTGACGGGTTCGCAAAAAGTCTGGGATACGGATTTCAACCCCCTCCTGACCTCCCCCGATCTTCGGGGGAGGAAAAAGAAACGAGTGTGTCTGCAGCGTATTCTCCCCCAAGCCTGGGGGAGATTCAGAGGGGGTTGACACCTCACTTCTCGCCCCCCGCTGACTCTTTGCGACGCCGTCAATACTGCGGGATTCTGAGAATCTGTTGCGGCACCGTGGCACCATACCACCTGGAAAGGAACGATAGAATGACCAAAGTAGTCGCGTTTAATGGAAGCGCCCGAAAAGATGGAAACACCGCGCAAATGATCCGCTGGGTTTTTGAAGAGTTGGAGAAAGACAATATCCAAACGGAGATGGTCCAGCTGGCGGGCAAGGAAGTTCACGGTTGTGCCGCCTGCTACAAATGTTTCAAAAACCAGGACCGCTACTGCTCCGTGAAAAACGACGCGATCAACGAGTGTATTGAGAAGATGGTGCAAGCGCACGGAATCATCCTCGCCTCGCCGACCTACTTTGCAGACGTTAGCGCGGAAATGAAAGCCTTGATCGACCGGGCCGGAATGGTCGCCAAAGCGAACGGGGATCTGTACAAACGAAAAGTAGGAGCTGCGGTGGTTTCGGTGCGGCGTGGGGGCGCTGTCCATGCATTCGATACGATGAATCACTTCTTTCTGATCAGCCAGATGGTCATCCCAGGGTCCTGCTATTGGAACCTCGGATTCGGCCTCGACAAAGGCGATGTGACAAAAGATGAGGAGGGCGAGCGCACCATGCGCCTGCTCGGCCAAAACATGGCGTGGGTGCTGCAGCGACTTACGGGGTGAGGCTGGCTATTCCAGATCTTCGATAGCCTCATGTCTGCTGTTGCAGACCTGTGGAGTTGACTAAAGAGTGACAATTCCACCTTGTTTCGTGTATAATAATTAAAGAAGTAAGATGTGGCAAATAGTTGCGTGGAGGGAATCCGATGAATGACTCCGTACTCACGTTCTCCGAACAGGCAAGTATAGCCTATGACGCTCTCCAACCTGATGATCGCGAGCTCGTAGAAGAATCCCTGAACGAGTTGAAGAAGAACCCGCTTTGTATGCTGAAACGGGACGACGTTCATAAACTCGCCGTACCGAATCAACATTTGTATGCATTACCTGTCACGTCGCGAATACGTGTCATTTTCGAATTGTCAAACGATTTTCCGCAGGTGGTCGATATAACGGCGAGACGAGATATGTCAAATGCATCTTCTGCCGCGTGAAGCGATGGTCACATGGAATGAAGGAGTTTGAGCGCTTCGAATTCGATCCTTCGGCATGTAGCTGCGAGCTCGACGAGTTCTGCGACCTGCTTCGTTGTCGAGAGCATCTAAAGGAAAACGAGCACATAGTACCTTTCTTTGAGTCACACAAACATCTGTCGGCGTTTCTCGGTTCCCATATCCCTTACGTCGCCAGCTTCGATAGACTTGCGTATCAGTACTCTTTGTTCGGCGATTTTACCTGCGATCTGGTGGTTGGAGATTCCACTCAGGGCTGTTACTGCTTTGTTGAGTTTGAGGATGCCTCTCCGACAAGTATTTTCAGATCGGTCCCAAACCGGGCTACGCCGGAATGGTCGCCCCGTTTTGAACGCGGTTTCAGCCAAATTGTCGATTGGTTCTGGAAATTGGACGACATGAAAAATACACTGGACTACCGAAATCGATTTGAGAAAGACGATATACTTTACTACGGCATGCTCATCATAGGACGAAGCAATTCTATGAATGCAAAGCAAGAGAATCGCCTCCGATGGCGTTTGAGTCGCGTTTTGGTCGATTCGCGACAAATATTCTGCCTGACATTCGATCAGCTGTGTGACACACTGAGAAGTAAACTTGTCTATTTCAATGCCGAGTCGGAAGAATAGTCTGTTGCTACGAATCTGCACCCGCCGATCCAACCGGGTTCAATAAAGGCAATAGTGAGTTTTGCACATTTTATTGGGAAGGAACTAGGGTGTTCCAAGATATATACTTTTAAACGAGTCAACTATTTTAAGCGTGCTCGTACAAATTCCCTGGAAATCGATCCGGGAGGGAGACACCGATGAGTAAATTTCTAAGTCATTGTGCTACAAGGGGTTATTTCGCTTCTCTGTTGTGCCTCGCCATGCTCTCCGTGACCGTTTCGGTCAATGGAACCGAGCCGATTGTATCGGAGGGGTTCAACGACAAGGTGCTCGATACGGACAAATACGCTTTCGGACCGCCGACGGGCTATGTCCTCGGCGAGGTAACCATGGGCCGGGCACCGGTTCTGATCGAACTCAGTGACGGTCATGGTCTCAAAATGACACTAGACCCCGGTGAGGGGGTATTGGTTATGGGGACAGACGCTCACGACATCGGCACGGAGCCGGTCTTTGTTCAATGCCTCGTCTGGACTTCCGATCCGGGTGCGACAGTTGCGCTCGCTGCTCTAAATATTGGCAGGCACGACAATCCCGACGGACGGATGGCGTATACCACACGGAAATACACCGATCCCCCTGAAGATGCTGAACTTCTGGGTACAGTCTGTGCGGCTCCTTCCGGGGTCATGCTACCGGCCTTTCAGGCGGTGTTGAGTCCGGATGCTAAGGGGCCGGTGGAGATTTTCTTCGACAATTTCGAGGTGATTCCCGCTCGTTTTCCTGAGGTCAGCGACCCAATCGAACTCGATCCCATGGGCGATTTTGAAAGCGGCGGTGAAAACCTCTTGACCGGCATCAACGATGTCCCGGGCGACGCGAAAATCGTACCCACCGATTCCGGCCACGCGCTCCAACTCACGACCACCGCAGAGGGCGGTGCCGCCAACGCAGGTCTCTCTCCTGCATCGTTGTCATTCGAGAATAAAGGATGGCTATTCGTTCAGGCGGATGTTATTTCTTCCGACCCAGGTCCGAATTACATAACACTGCTGCTCACAAGCAATAAGGAGACGGCGTGTGTTGTGGATTATCCCACACGGCTTGTGACTTCCGCAAAAGATCGGCTCTGCGTGGGCGCTCTGTTCAAAGAGCCCCTCGATGGCTTGTTTGCCGCCGCTCAGAATACACAACTTCCTGAATTACCTGGAGTTCCGGAAAACATCGTCCTGGATAATCTCGTGGTGTTCAGCCACGCGGGCGATCTTGATCCGCTTCCGGTTGGGCCGGACGAGGATTCTGTCGCCGCGATGATGCTCGCTCCTGAAAAGATCCGCGTCGGTAACCAGAGTTCGGTTACAGTAACGACAGTCGCCGGCAAGGAACACACACCTCAGTCCGTCCCGGTGAACCTTTCATTGAGCAAATCAGGCGGCACTCCGGTTCCTGTCTTCGAAGGAACAACGGACGCTCAAGGACATCTCAACGCGTCATTTACTGTGCCGAAACTCGCACCGGGAACATACAAACTTCAACTTGTCGCCGAGGATGCGGAACCGCTCAGCGCGGATATCACTGTTGAGGAAGGTCCCGTACTGTTCATTGAAACGGACAAACCGATTTACAAGCCGGGGCAGACAATCCAAGGGCGGGTGTTAACACTGAACAACGCCCTGACCCCGCTCTCCAGCCCTGTCGAGGTGTCCATCTCCGACGCGAAAGCCATCAAAATCCATAAGGAAACCATTGAGGCCAATGAATTTGGGGTCGCATCGTTCGAGCTTTCTCTAGCAGATAAACTCAACCTGGGAACATGGACGATACGCGCGAAATCCAGCAACGAAGAAGTCATCTTGGACATCGAGGTGGACAAATATGTTCTCCCGAAATTTGACGTTGAACTGAAACCTGAACGCGACTGGTTCCTGGTGGACGAGGAGATCTCCGGCGTGATCGAGGCCGAGTATTTCTTCGGAAAGCCCGTGAACGGTACAGTGAACATCGCCGCGTCACGTTATATCGGCAACTGGGATCGATACGCCAGTTTCAGCGGTGAACTTACGGACGGACGAGTGGAATTCACTCTGCCCCCTGTCGAGTACATCGCGGGAACGACGGGCGCAGAAGGAGCCGGTACGCTTCAGCTGGACATGGTTGTTACGGATGAAGGCGGTCATGAAGAACGAACCACCACGCTTCTACGCATCGTGGATGCTCCGGTTCAGGCGCGAATGATCGCAGAGTCGAACACAATCAAACCCGGTTTCCCTCTTCAGATCCTGCTGGTTACAGAGACCCCGGACGGCAAACCGACAGACAGCAGCGTCACCCTCCGCACAACCTTCTACGGTGAAGGCTACGGATCGATTTCCGACAGTAGACAGACTGTAACCACGGAGAACGGCCTCCGACTTCTGGAGATTCCCGTACCGGACAAGGCGATCGCCGCTCAAATCATCGCGGAATTGAAAGTCGATGAACACACAACAACCGCGACCCTCGACCTGAACGGCGCGTTTTCTCCCTCGGCGAGTTTCATCCACATTCGCCAGGAACAGTTTGGGAAGTACAAGGTTGGGGATAGCGCGAGTTTCCAGGTGCGTGCCACGAATCCGGGAACGATTTACTACGATGTCTTTGCCTCCGGACGAACGGTCTTC
Organism: uncultured bacterium; assembly: GCA_964612675.1. Classification (GTDB taxonomy): domain Bacteria; phylum Hinthialibacterota; class Hinthialibacteria; order Hinthialibacterales; family JAKPRU01; genus CAZTDD01. Next base: position 4,226 of record CAZTDD010000041.1, on the reverse strand, counting down.
TCCGGGGCGACCAGCGAAAGAACGATACAGTTCCGAATTACACCTGAAATGAGCCCGAAATCGAAGATCGTGGCGTACATTATTAATCCCAATAATGAGGTAGCTGCAGACGTTTTGCCGTTTGAGGTCGAATTGTCGCAAACCGACGACCTGAACGCCGAGTTCTCCGCTGAGGAAGTACTGCCCGGCGAGTCGGTAAGCCTTCAGCTGAAATCGGCGGGCGAGGCGATGGTCGGGCTCTCGATTGTGGACGAGTCGGTCTACGCGCTCTCGGAAGGTCGTTTGAACCTCCAGCAGGTTTTCGCTGAATTGGAGCGGATCTTCATGGAACCGCAAGCCGAGACCCACGAGGAAAACAACTGGTGGTGGGGTGTTCGGGCCGAATATCGTGGCGCTGTGGACATCCTCAAATCCAGCGGCTTGCAGATGGTGACCTCAAAAGGCTTCCTATTACCGGAAGGAGAAACCTCCCAGGGGCCAATCTTCTGGCGTGGAGGCCCTGAGGAGGGAGGAGGCCCCATTCCAGCACCGGTGGACGCCGGCACCGGGGTCGACGATAAATCGAATCAACTGGCTGAAGTCCAACGAGTCCGCCAGTTCTTCCCGGAAACCTGGCTGTGGGAGCCCGACTTGCTGTTGAACGACGACGGCTCCGCCACACTCGATTTGACCGCTCCCGACAGTATTACGACCTGGCGGCTCCATGCAGTCTCAACCTCTGAGAGAGGGCTTGGGATCGCCGAGGGAAGCGTACGCGTATTTCAGGATTTCTTTGTCGAGCCGGATCTCCCCTACGCGGTCACCCGGGGCGAGGAATTCCCGCTTCGACTCCAGGTCTTCAACTATGTCGATCAGCCGCAAGAGGTCCGCATCGAGTTGAAGACAGCCGACTTCTTCGAGGCGCTGGGCGAGGTGGTTCATACAGTCACTGTCCAGCCGAGTTCTGTGGCGAGTGTCAGTATCCCGATCCGGCCCACGAAGGTGGGTTTGTGGACTCTTGAGGTAATCGCGCAATCCTCCAGCCGGGCAGACGCGATTCGCAAGGAGTTCCGTGTCGAGCCGGAAGGCACACGCCGTGAAAGCATCACCAACGGAATTATCCATGAAGGCGAGACAATCGAACTGGACGGCCATTTCCCGGATGTTCCGTACCCGCGCCCCGTCCCGGAAGACGACACCATCAAGGATCTCATTCCTCCCGATCCCGATCTTCCTATCGGTATCGTTCCGGATTCCGGACGGATGCGAGTCGCAATCACACCAAGCCTCGTGGGTCAGTCGATGAACGGAATCGACGATCTCCTCGGGATGCCGTACGGATGCGGCGAGCAAAACATGATGTTCCTCGCACCCGATATCGAGGTGCTGAGATATCTCTCGTTTACCAGCCAACTGAACCCGGAAATTCGTGCCAAGGCCGAGCATTTCATCAATGTCGGTTATCAGCGCCAGTTGACGTACCAGCGCAATGACAGTTCTTTTTCCGCGTTCGGCCAATCCGATGAGATTGGGAGTCTCTGGCTCACGGCGTTTGTGCTGTCAACGTTCAGTATGGCGCGCGATGTACGGACAATCGACGATTCGGTCCTGGCCGGCGCGGCAACGTGGATCGAGAATTATCAGCTCGCTGACGGCTCATGGGAACCGGTTGGATTCCTCCATCATCAGGAGATGATCGGCGGCATGAAGGGGAACTACGGACTGACCGCGTTTGTCTCCATTGCACTGTCGAACTACGGAAACGGCTCCGCTGACGTGCTCAGCAAAGCCATTTCCTACCTCGAAAACAATTATGAAGGTGCGACCGATAATCCATACGTACTGGCAATCGGCGCGTATGCACTCTCTGTAGCCGACAGTCCGGTTACAAATTCCGTGCTCGACCAATTGCTGACACTGTCTCAAACAGACAAGAACGGGATCTATTGGACCCCGAATCCTGTTGAGACCACCGCCTACGCGGGCCTCGCGTTGATGGAGCAGAACCGACCGGAGGCGACTCAGGCCCTTTCGTGGCTCGCATCGCAACGGAACTCGCTCGGCGGGTTCGGATCGACCCAGGATACTGTCATGGCGTTCCGGGCTCTCGCCCACGCGGCGATGCTTCAGTCGCGCGACTTGAACGCCACGATCGAGGTTGTGCTGGACGGCGAAACGCTTCACACGTTTGAAGTCAACCGTGAGAATTTCGACGTGCTGCAGGTGTTCGAGCTGCCACGACAGGGCGACCTTGAGCTGCGGCATAACGGTACCGGCGATGTCACCTATCAGTTGGCGCGGATCTACAATGTCTGGGCGGTCGATGAAAATCTGCCGAGCAATGGTATGGATCTGACGGTTGAGTATTCAGCCGATCATGTGGCGGTGGATGATATTGTGGACGTGAATGTCTCGGCAACGTTCATCGGTCATGAGCCTGTCCCCCTCGAGCCGGACGGTAGCAGGGAACCGGCGGCCGATGAGGGTGAAAAGCCGATTATCGCACCTCGGCCCGAACCCGAGCCGACGAAACCGATACCGCCTGATACCGAACCCACGCCCGAACCGGAACCGTATTCCTCCGGCATGATCATCCTGGATATCTCCGTACCCACCGGTTTCGCGACCGTTGCGGAGAGTCTGGACAGTGTGCTGGATATGCAGAAAGTAAAACGGATCGAGCACGCCGGGCGGAAGGTGATTTTCTACGTGGACGAGCTTGCATCCGGTGAGACAATCGAGTTCACGTTCCAGGTGAGAGCGTTGTTCCCGGTCAAGGCGATCGTGGGAACGAGCACGGCGTATTCGTATTATGAGACGGACCTAAGAGCGGAAGTCGCCGGTCCGAATATTGTAGTGGAATAAAGTCGACGAAGTGCGAGAGGCAACGGATCAACCCCCTCTGTATCTCCCCCAAACTTTGGGGGAGACAACCGAAGCCAAGCGCAGATTGGGCTCGCTTTAGGCGCAGATTCGGCTCGGTTTAGCTTCTTTCCCCTTCCTCCCCCGAAGATCGGGGGAGGAAGGGAATGGCTTGCGCAAGGCAAACATGAGAGCCGTACAGGAAGGGGTTGAAATTTGCATGCTGCCTTCTTGCCGGACTCTCTGCTGTTATGCAGGTGCGGATTCCCAAAGTGTTTGAAAATCTTTTGGAAGCATTTCACGAACGTCTTTGATTTCTCCGCCCGTTATTTGTCTCTCCAGCACGCTGAATACCGACCGCGCGGCTCGCTGCGGCTCCGGGTCGACGGCAGGCTGGAGTTTTTCCTGGATCGAATCGAGAAATTCCTGCAGCGAACGTTCTCGCGTCGGTTTGTCCGACGGGGTCCATCCTTCGTAGTAGAGTCCGCGAAGCAACATCGGCATCTGCGCGGCCAGATCCGCCGCCTCGGACGGTATGAGACGATCGCGCAGAGCATGCAACACAGCCCGCATTGTGCGGTAACTCGAATTGACATCCTCTGTGTGGAGTTCTTCCATCAATTCTTTGAACCACGTATCGGTCTTCTGAAGTGTTGTTTGAAATGGATCGAGTCGGCTTGATTCGTGTACGGTCATCGTTACCACCTCCGTTCGGGAATGGGGAGATTTATTGCGTGTGTTGGTATATAGGGAACGTTGAAGACAGATTCCTTCATCCCGGATAAATACCCTTATGGCAATCTATCAATACTTCTTTGCGGCAAACATCCGGGAAATGCGCACATTGTGATGGGGGATATCCCCACGTATAATGTCCACGCGTATGCTGTATATCCCGGTAGGTGCAGAAAGCTATCATGAGTGGATTATGGGATTACAAGGTCATTCTCCGTCGGGACGATAATGGGGGTTTTGTGGCATACGTTCCCGCGATCAACATCAGAAAGGAGGGATACGAATGCCTTCCACACGAGTGGCTGATTTGACAGTGGATGAATTCAAAGTTCTCATCCGGGAAACCGTAAAGCAGACTCTTATGGAGATGGTCAACGATCCGGATGAAGGTCTGCAACTGCGCGAGGAGATGAAAGCGGCTCTTCAGCGTTCCGTCCACGAAACCGAGGCCGGTGCCGAGACGATCCCAGCCGAGAGAGTGGCGGCTAAATTGGGATTGGAGTGGTGATGTACCACGTACGATTCACCTCGGGTCTTCCATTTTGTGAAACACGGTCGTGAGGCAGAGTTGTAGTTGTAGGGTGGGCTCAAAGCGCAATACTGTTTACTTAAGCATACCGAGTGTTTTCTGCCTATTGACTTTCCATTTA
>CAZTDD010000040.1:0-47813 GCA_964612675.1 uncultured bacterium | reverse complement strand
GACGCGTGGTCTCCCCCAAAAGGGACACGCTTGCGTGGCCGCTGTAAGGGGAGATACAGAGGGGGTTGACACCTCACTTCTCGCATTCCGCTGACTTTTTGCAGCACCGTCAAAACTTAGCGTCCGGTGAAACGTTTTCGAGGATGGAGCAGGAATTTTCCGAATCGTGATTCTTCGATTGCAGAGTTTCCCCAATTGTGAAATCACAATTCGTCGATACCGAATCTTAATTCAGGTGCTTTTTCCAGAACGAGATTCATGATTCATAACCTATTCTGTTTAATGGATTTACATTCGCCTGTAGGCAGAGAATTCTTTATTATCTTCGAGAAATTCTTATATGGCACAGTCTCTGCTAGGAAAAGGATCGATGTATATACAAGTTTTTGAAAGTATCCGGAGGTCTCGATCAAGATGAGAGAAGGCGTTGGATTACTTGGCCGCCGATACGGCGAGTTGCTCAAGTCGCTCGACATCGTCTCGGGTGAGGATGTAAGCCGTGCCTTGGCGGTCCAGGAAAAGAACGGAAAGAACCTCGACTCCATCATTGTCGACAGCGGCGTGGCAAGCGAAGACGAGATCCTCAGGACGTTGTCTTCCCACCTAGGCGTGGAGAGCGTCGACATAACGAATCTGACGATACCGCCTGAGATCCTCAGTTCCGTGCCGGTTCGTTTTATTCACCGATACAACATTCTGCCGATTGGGAAAGAGGGGAACACGATCCGGGTTGCCACGGCGGATCCTCTCAATTTCCATGCGCTGGACGATCTCCGGCTTCTGCTGAAATGCGACATCGAGCCCGTGCTGGCTCCTAGTGCGGATATCCGCGAGTGTGTCAAACGATACTACGGTATCGGTGCGGACACAGTCGACAGCCTGCTCGCCGGAGAGACAGGGGAAGAAGAGGAAGACTCCGACGAAGGAAACATCGAAGAGGTCGAGGACGCCTCGATTATTCGTTTTGTTAACCAGATTATGTCGGAAGCGGTAACCGACCGCGCCACGGATATTCACTTCGAACCGTTCGAGGACGAACTGCGGATTCGGTATCGAATTGACGGAATCCTGTACGAAGCGTCGGTTCCCCCTTCGATTCGCCATTATCAGTCGGCCGTGATTTCGCGTATCAAGATTATGGCGGATATGAATATTGCGGAAAAACGTTTACCTCAAGACGGTCGTATTAACATCCGTACGGGAAACATGGAGTACGATCTGCGTGTATCGACTGTTCCATCCGCACACGGTGAAAGCATCGTAGTTCGTATTCTGAATCGGGATTCATCGTTGTTCGATCTGGAGCAGCTTGGTTTCATCAACGAATCGCTCACGAAATTCGACGAGCTGATTAAGAAACCTCACGGCATTATCCTGGTCACCGGACCGACTGGAAGCGGTAAAACGACAACCCTGTATGCGGCGCTCGATAAGCTCAACAGCACGGATGTCAAGATCCTGACCATTGAGGAACCGATCGAATACCAGATGCGGGGCATTGTGCAGGTCCAGGTCCACTCGAAGATCGGTTTGACGTTTGCGAATATTCTCCGTTCTTTTTTGCGGCAAGACCCCGACATCATGCTTGTCGGCGAGACGCGTGACTTCGAGACTGCTGAAATCGCCATTCAGGCCGCGCTGACGGGTCACCTTGTGTTTACCACATTGCATACAAATGACGCTCCCGGGGCGATTACACGACTGGTGGATATGGGCGTCGAGCCGTATCTCGTTTCCTCCTCTGTGGTGGGAGTTGTCGCACAGCGTTTGATGCGTTGTATCTGTGAGAATTGCAAAGAGGAATATGAGCCGGAACACGATATCCTGGTGGGCCTAGGGATCGACGGTCCCGAGTATCACGACATTAAGTATTACCGGGGAAGAGGATGCGAAGAGTGCAAATTCCTTGGTTACAAAGGCCGAACCGCGATATACGAAATCATGATGATGGATGAAGAAGTCCGGGACCTGACCGTCCAGCGGGTCTCAACGAGCGTATTGAAACAGGCTGCATTGAATAACGGAATGAAAACGCTCCGCATGGCGGCTTTGGAGAAGGTCCGAAAAGGTGTCACCACGCTCGACGATCTTATGCGCGTAACCCAGGAGTGGTAAGGATGCGGTATACGTACAAGGCAAAGAAAACCAGCGGGGAAGTCGTTCAGGGAGTCATTGAAGCGGACAACCGGCGACTGGTGATTAATAAGCTGCAGAAGATGCAGTTCTTCCCCATTTCCGTCGTCGAGCAGGAAGGCGGAAAAGGTCTGCAGACCGAGATCTCTTTCGACACGTTTCGACGGATCGGACTGAAAGACGTGACTACGTTCAGCCGCCAGATCAGCGACCTTCTGCGCTCCGGTCTTCCTTTGGCACGGGCGCTGGATGTGCTGACCAAACAGACCGGCAATCCGAAGCTTCTGAATGTTATCAAGGCCGTTCGCGGGGAGGTGCAGGGAGGAAGCACGTTCGCGGATGCGCTGAAACGTCATCCAAAAGTGTTCAACGATTTGTATTGCAGCATGGTGCGGGCCGGCGAGGTCAGCGGCAGTCTGGACGCTGTCATGGAGCGTCTTTCCGACTTTCTGGAATCGGAGCAGGAAATGCGCAACAAAATTATCACCGCAATGACCTATCCAGCGTTTATGGTGCTGGTATGCATCATGGTGATTGCGATTCTGTTCACGTTTGTTGTTCCGAAGTTTCAGACGATGTTTGAGGACAGCGGTGCGGTATTGCCGTTGTCAACGCAATTCCTGATGGGATTCAGCGGTTTTCTCCGGAGCTGGTGGTGGGCGATGGCCGTGGGGGTTGTCGGCTTGTTTCTGCTTTTCAGGCAATACATCAATACCGATACCGGCCGTGTGCAGTGGGATGAATTTAAACTAAAAATACCGCTCATCGGCGATCTGATTACGAAACGGGAAATCGCCAAGTTTGCGAGAACCCTCGGAACGCTCCTCGGCAACGGTGTGAATATTCTACGTGCGTTGGATATCACAGAGGATGTTGTATCGAACAAAATCCTTTCGAAGGATATCGGGGATATGTGCACGAACATCAAGGAAGGTGAACGACTTTCCGACCGTATGGCGCAAAGCCCCTATTTCCCGCCGATCGCGGTCAACATGGTCGCTGTCGGAGAGGAGACAGGGGAGCTGGAACAGACCCTGTCTCGTGTCGCTCAGTCGTATGAAAGCGAAACGGAACGAGTCGTAAAAACACTAACGACATTGCTGGAGCCGATGATGATCGTCGTAATGGCGGTGATCGTGGGATTCATCGTTTTTGCGATGATTATGCCGATTTTCCAAATCAGTCAGAGTATCCAATAGGTAAGGCAAAGAGAATAACTTCCCGCGCAGGTTGTGTCGTGGAGGTTGAATGAAAGATTTCTGAAGGATTCGCATGGAGGAGAAAAAGATGAAGCGTGAACGAAGCAAAAAGGCAAGAGGTTTCACGTTGGTCGAATTACTGTTGGTTGTAACCATTATCGGGATTTTGGCCGGTGCTGTTCTCGTGAACATCAGTGGTCAGTCGAAAAAGGCGAAGATACAGCGCGCCAGAAACGATATTGCAAGTCTCGAGAGTGCGTTGAGCTTATATGAGATGGAAGTAGGGGCCTACCCCGAAGAATTGACGGACCTGGTAGAAGATCCAGGTGTCGCCGGCTGGGGCGGACCGTATCTCAACAAGAGGAATTTTGCAGATCCCTGGGCGAACGATTATCAGTATCGGTATCCGGGCAATTACGGTTTGGAATACGACTTGTATTCTCTTGGTCCTGACGGGACCGACGGGACGGATGACGATATTGGAAACTGGGAGGAAGAGCTGTAATGAAACGCCGGACCGGCCTGCGCTCGCGAAGGTCTCTGGATAACCGCGAATACCTCGCGAGTGCGGCAGGCTTTACCCTGATGGAACTGGCTATGGTTGTCACGATCCTTGCGGTCATCATCGGGGCGAGTCTCCCGGCTTTCAACAGTTTCCAAAAACGAGCCCGTCTTTCGGCGGAGGCATCGCGAGTCGTGCAAACGCTGCGATACGCACAACAGCGATCCGTTCTGGAACGGAACACGATATCCGTCGTTTTCGATCTGGACGAAAAGGCCTACTGGATTCCGCGAGTCGAAGAAGACGTTCGCCGTCAAGAAGGGCGCGGCCGTGTTCGGAAATCGAGGCGTCCGGATGTCTTCCAGAATTTCCGGCAGAAGATATCGGCGGATTATGTCGTGGATCTTTTTTACTATCCGACCTACGACCAGGAGGTAACGAAAGGGGAGACCACCGTGAGTTTTCGTCCGGACGGGACGGCGGACGCTTTATACATGACGTTGCTCAAGGAAGGCGAAGAGCCTGAGGACAATCGTCGGATTTTCATCAAAGTGTCCGCGACGACGGGGTTAATCAAGGTTCATGAGGGCGTCTACGAGTACGAAGGATGGGATTTCTTTGACGGAGTACTCGACGACAGAGATGAATTGTCATGAAGGGAAGCATAGGACAGAAACGTTGCTCGACATCGCCGGGATTCGTTTTATTGGAAGTCTTGGTATCCATGACGATTCTCGCGATTGCAGGGACATCTCTGATCTATTGTTTCAAAACGTCGATTCAGGCGGAGAAGATTATCAAACGCCGGTCACGCGCGATGTATTTGACACAAAGCAAAATGCTGGACTTGGAGTTTGAATTTTATAATGTTGAAATTCGCGGCGGTACGAAATTGCGCGGTGACTACCGCAGGGACGGATATCCGCAGTTTTGGTGGGAAGCGGAAGTCGACCCTGACAACGATCGCTGGGCGTACATTATTACGGTCAAGACATTTTGGCAGCAATACGAACGAGAACGTTTTTATGAAATGACGAGTTTGGTACCCCGTCCGAGGTATGACAAACGTCTACTGAGAGGACGAAGATGATGCAGTGTGATCGAACGATGAAAAGACCCGCCGGCTTTACGCTTATCGAGCTGATATTGGGCGTGATGATTCTGACTCTGGTTGTCGGAGCCGTGCACGGAACGCTGAAGATGGGCATGACCGCGTACAGCATCGGGCAGGCGGAGATGGAGTTGTATCAGGGAGTGCGTGTCGGTTTGAACCGGGTCGCCGATCTGCTGCGCGGTGCGCTTTCCCCCAGTGCTTTTTGGCGACCGGGAGACCAAATCGTACCGCGTCTCATGTGGGAGGAAATGCGTTACTTCCTGGAAACCGGAGAGATGGTTGAAGAAGACGAACCCGGTCCAATCCAGTTTTCCGGTACGAGCGACGAGGTGATATTCGCACGAAAGGTCTTCGGTGGGACATCCGACAAGATTTTCGATATTCAGGAGATTCGAATCTATTTGGATGACGACCGCCAAGAGTTGCGTCTCGAATTGGTGAAGTCGTTGTTGGATATCAAGATTGCCTCGTGGTATTTCGCGTATCTGTACGATACGGACCTGAGCGGGCAGATCATCATGGGGCCGGGCGGCGAACCACGCCGCGTTCGGCGCCTGACTCATCCGGGTGAACCGCCTTTGGACGATTTTGTGGGCGATGTCGGGATGGACGGGCGCTCGATGCCGCTGGTGCCGGGGATAAAAGAAGTCGAGTTTTCCTATTTTGACGGAGAGGGGTGGCATTCTTCCTGGGATTCTCGCGAAATTGTTGAAATTCCCTTGATGCCCTTCGGCCCAAGTCGCGATCGTCAGTTCGATCCGGAACTGGATGTCATTCGGCAGGAAAAAGGGTTACCGGCGGCTGTGTCGATTACCTTCACGCTGGAGAATAACGAGACCCTGGGTGTCAAAGTCGATGTCCCGGCGGGCGGACTCAATCACCTATTGCCGAGCGGTAAACCGCCGCCGCGCGCGGGGGCGGCAGGAGAAAGCCCGGTCGCACGTCCGGGAGGAATGATGTTCCGGCGTTCGTTACGGAGAAGTATTTGATGTTTGGAGAATACCTTCCATATAGGACGCGTTTCCGGGAATGGCACTTCCCACACAGTGAACGTGTATCTGTAAGCGATGCAGCAACTTCCCGTTCAGGGACAGGTCCGTCTCATAACAGAAAACGAAATCCGCGTGTCGAAGAAAACGGCGTCGTTTTGATTCTTGTTTTATGGGTGGTGGTGATCCTATCGACCATGACGCTGACTTTCGCCCATCAAACCAGATTGGCAGCGAAAATGACTGGATTTCAATCGGACAGCATGCACGCCGACTTGATTGCGAAAGCGGGGCTCCGACAGGCTTTGGTTCTCCTGCGCGAAGATTTGATTAAGGACCACGAGGATAGCATTGAACGTGATACAATTTTCCGGTTCGATTTTAAGGATCGCTATCAGTACGATGCGGGGAATGAGCATTGGGCGCACGGGGGCGATTACAGCAAAAACCTGTATGTGTATGTCGAATTCGGCGGTGGGACGTACCGGGTGGAAGTGCGCGATGAATCGGCGAAACTGCCTTTGAACAATCCCGACATTCCCATGGAATCCTACCAGCGTCTATTAATGGCGCTTGGGTGGCGTGAAGATGAAGCGGAGCTGATGGCGGGCGCGATTGTGGACTGGCGGGACCCGGATGACGATCCGACGATCGTATCGGAACGCCGGAGCCGCGATACGAGCACCGAGGCGCGCTATTATAATCCGCGTCAGAACGAAAGAGACCTTCGCCAGAACGGTCCGAATTATTTGTGCAAGAACAGCCCGTTCGGTGCGATGGAAGAACTGCTGCTGGTAGATGGGATTGACTCTATTGTCTATTTCGGTGAAGACACGAACAATAACGGCAGGCTCGATGAGAACGAACGTGACAAAGATCGGTCGTTTCCCATCGATAACGGAGATCGTTTTCTGCAGAAGGGCCTGAAGGATTATGTAACGGTCTTTAGTAACCGTGTCAATCTGAATACGGCTCCTTTCGAAGTCATTTACGCGATTCTTTATCCTTTCCTTGGCGATGAAGCCGAACGAACCGCACACAGCATCGTCAATTATCGCAACGGTTTCGACCGTGTACCGTACACAAAGGACGATCAGCCCATGCGGACGATAACGAACGACGATGAGGACAATATTCACTTTGACAAAGTGACCGGCGTCGAACAGGGATTGCTGGACAAACTGTTTGCGAAAATCGCCGCGATTCGTTCCGACGTGTTCAATGTTACGACGTTGGGCGAGTACGATGACGTTCAAAAAGGATACTATGCGATCGTTAACCGGCGTTGGGTTCCGGAGGAAGAACTGCCGTTGTTCGGAGTTGACACGGAGTTTGTTGAAGATATGGAACAGGTCCGCCTGACGGTTCGCGTTTTCGAACCGATTTTGGATGCAGAAGAGATGATGAAGGAATCTGTGGACCGTTCTTCTCGTAGACGGTTGGAGCGACAGAGCCGGCGGATGAGACGCCTTTAGGCAGAGTGAACGCAACGAAAGCTTTTTGAGGATAGATCAACGTGGCACGTGCAAGACGACCCAGACAGAGACCGGGAACCACCCGTCGCACTACCCGAAGCGGTGCCAAACCGCGTACGGCTGCTCGGCGTCCCGGGCAAAGGGCACAGCAACAACAGCGCACTGCGAAGCTCGGTCGCGGGAAACGATTTTCGACCGCGATCGACATAGGACATTATTCCGTCAAAATCGTCACTATTGCGGCCGATGAGTCGGAACGATTTCAAATTCAAAATGTGACGGTTCAACCCATCGATCTTCCGAAGCGTTCGGAAAAGGACGTCGATTTTCGTCAATTGCGAATCGATGCGTTGAAAGAAGCCGTTCATCAGCACAAGCGCCTGAAGGGGCAGCTGGTTTTGGCGGTGCCCAGGGAACTCACGGCTGTGCGCTATTTGAAATTGCCGTCCAGTCGATATGACGAACTCAAGGAGATGATTATCCTTGATGCGGAACGTCATATCCCGTTTCCCATCGAGGATGTGGAGCTGGATTTCGAGATTCTCGAGAAGATCAGCGAACACGAAAGTAAGATCATGCTGGTGAGCGCACCGCGCGATGAAATCGACTTGTTGATGGACATTTGTCGTGAAGCCGGTGTGATGCCTGAGTGTTTGGACGTCGACATCCTGGGGGCGTGCCGGGCGTATCAGCAGAATGGAAAGACGGATGAAACCACAGCGGTGATCGACTTCGGTCGCGACAGCACGTGCCTCGGAATCATGTCCGGTGGGAAAGTGCTTTTCAGCCGCAGCCTCTCGATCGGTGAAACCCGCCTGCTGGCGCAATTTCCGGGAGCGAGTACCTGGACCGATCTTCGGACCCGCCTCGCGGCAATCGGTGCCTTGCCGCCGCAGGAACGAGAGCGTGTTGAAAAGTGGATCGGAGATTTATATACCGATCTGATGAGATCGGTCAGCTCATTTGCCTGCGAGTATCCGGGCAGCCGCGTCGACCGAATCATCTTGTGCGGCGGCGGAGGATATATCCCTACCGGACCGACCGACTCGCTGGCTGTTCGCCTCAAAACCAACGCGAACGCCGAATTGCCCCTGGGCGGAGATATTCCCACCGACCCTTCCTATCATGGGCCGGAATTGGCCCCGGCGATTGGAATCGCTCTCCGAAATCTGCAGAGTAACGGACGGGCGGTCAACCTCTTGCCGAGGGAGCTGGTTGCCGAACGGGCACGTCGCGAGCAACGCGCGTTCTGGAAAAGTGCGTTTTTCCTGGCTCTGATCGCCCTCCTATGCGGCGGTGCGGGCCTGTATCTGAAATGGGAAACGAAATACTCGGAATTAACCGCGTTGCGAGAACGGATCGCCGAGTTGAAACCGGAATTCCAGGAGCTACGGAAGAAGGAGGCAAAGGTTGAGATTGTCGACAGCTATCTCGACAGAGAACACTCGTGTCTCAAGGTACTCTCTTCGGTGTTTGAGAGTCTCCCGGACAATCCTCCGAATAACGTGGCCCTGAGTCGAATCGTTTTTAAGAAAGGCGAGACGTTGACGTTGGAGGGACAAGTTCGGACATCGGATGACATTAACAAAGTCAATTCCATTCTGCTCACGATGGGACCGCAGCCCGCCGCGGGGAAGACGAAACTGTTCAAGAATATTTATCCCGGCCCGCGGCACAGCCGCGAGTTGGGCTTTGACGGATTGCGTGCATGGGATTTCTCTTTTGAATGCGAACTGGAATATAAGGAGAAGGAAAAGGAACTCGAACGAGTCAGAAATCGGCTCAAGCATTCGCGAAGCCGAAGTTCGGACGATTAATTATGGCTAGAACACGTCGTGAAAAAATGCTGTTTTTTGTAGTTTTGATTGCAATCCTGGGGCTAGGCGGGTCCTTTGTGGGCCAATGGCTTTATCAGGCCTGGATCGGTATGGATGAAGAAATCCAGCGGCAGAGGGAGTATCTCGCCGGTCTCGAGACCTACCTGGATCGTCGGGAAGGGATCAAACAGGAATTCGCGAAAACACAACAACAACTGACCATGGATATGCATGACTCCGCCAAATTGTCGGAGTTCAGCCGCGAACTGGATGCTCTGCTCAAGGATGCCGGTATGCGATACCAAGAACTGCGGCCCCAGGAGAAATTCCGTTACGAAGAGGATTTCAAGATTATTCTCGCCGAGGTTTCGCGGGCGCAAGGAACCCCCGAGCAGCTCGGCAAATTCCTCTACAACCTGGAAAACCGGTCGAATGTTTTGGAAATAGAGGAGATGACCATTATGAATGACATGGGCCGGCGGGGGAGATCCCGCACCGAAAGCGATATGCTTGCGATCGATATGAATATCGCCCGGCTTGTCGAATACGCCACGGATGAGGAACGGCCCGATCTGAGCAGACGCGGACGACTTCGATTGAGGAGGTAAACGATTATGCCAAGCAAGACCAGCATGACGATGTGGTATATCATTCTCGCTTTGGCGGTTTTCGCGTCGGCGGGTTTTCTGGGACTCGAAATCCGGGAGCGCATCCATCCGAGCCCCGATGAAGATCAGGGGCTTCAAGTGGTGCGGCGTGCGACAAACGGCGGTAACGGAAACAATCCGGCCGACCCGCAAAACCCGCAGCAGGAACAGCAGAAGGTGGCGATGACGTTTCAACAGACCAAAGTCTTCGAGCCGTTGGTGACGCCCAAACCGACAAGTACACCGCCGCCGATTCCAACGGCGACACCGACCCCGCTTCCGCTGGCCACGAACTACAAAATCCGGAATATTCTGGGATCGTCGGCCATTCTTGTGGATTATGCGCTAAAGCAGCATATTGTCCGGGCGGGGCAGGTCATTGATGAGAAAATGGGGAAGTTTCGAGTTGAAGAAGTGGATGCCGATAACCGCCGGGTCCGGGTGAAACTCCTTTCCAACGGAGCGGAAAGATGGATCACGGAATGGGATCAAGGGGGCGGGGGAAAGAAGTAGTCAGGTGGATCGATGGTAAAGAAAATGGACACAAGGAATTCAGAGACAAGCGAGGACGACGTGAAGCCAATGACACAGCGGTCGGATCAAACAAGAACGGAGCGGTCACGTAGTACACCGAAATTCGGTGTATTTACTTTGGCTTTGTTCGCCACAGTATCGATCTACGGGCAGGCGCCTGCCCCCGGAGGCGCGGGCGCCGGTCTCGATACCCGTATTGAGGGCCCCATGATCGCATCGCAAACCGACCTGCAGCAAATCCTGACGCTGCTCGGGGCTGAGAGTGGGCTTCGCTTCACGCTGGACCAGGGCATTAACGTCAAAGTCACTTTCTCTCTCAACAACCCTACTGTCCGCGAGGTTTTGGACACCGTTCTCCCGGGGCAGGGATTAGACTACATGGTCACGGAATCGGGCACGATCCGGATCGGACAAGCAGCGGCGATTCAGGCTTTGAAGCAAGGGCCTGCACAGCTCATCACCGAAACGTTCATCCCAACATATGTGACGATCGAACTCCTGAAGGAACCGCTGACCAGTGTGAAGACCGACCAAGGCCAGTTGATCTTCGAGCCGGATTCGAATCGCATTGTTGCGACGGACACGCCGGACGCGATCGCGGAAATGAGCCGGATTCTAGCGGAATTGGATACGCCCGTTGAAACCCGTGTCTTCGAAATCGAGCACGGTGACATTCAGATGATCGCCGAGCAGTTGCAAGGCGTTGTCAATACGCAGGAAGGCGAATTGGTTATCGATGAGCGCACGGGGTTGCTGATCATTACAGACACGATTGAGCGACTCGATAAGGCCGAAGCGATTATCGAACAGCTGGATCGGGATCTCGAAATCCGTGTATTCCCGTTGAAATTTACTGATGAGTACAATATCGATATTATCCTCGGCATGCTCGAGCCGATGCTGTCTCCCTCGGGTTGGATCGACTACGACCTTCGAACAATGCGTCTGATTGTCCAGGATACGCCTGCGCGTTTGGACAAAATGGCGAAGGTGATTGAGCAGATCGATATCCCGACGCTTCAAGTCTATCTCGAAGTTGATCTTGTTCAGGTTAATGATACGGACAAATTCGAACTCGGTACGGAGATGGCCATTGGGCGCGATTCCGCAACAGCGGGAATTGGCGATTCGACAGCGGCGACGTTCTCGCTGGATCCGTTCGCGAGTATTGGCTCATCGGGGATTACCTTCACCGATATCAGCGACGGGCGCTATAAGCTGGAGATTCAGGCCATGGTGAGCAACGACAAGGCCGAAGTAATCGCCAGTCCACGGCTGCTGGTTGCCGACGATCAACCGGCCTATTTCAACCTGGGTGCTGAAGAGCCGTACATGGTTCGGGAACGCGGATACGGTGGATACGGTGGATACGACGATTACGGGTACGGGGGCGGCTACGGAGGCGACTACTATACTCAGCGAGGCCGCCCGGTCGGCACGATTGTCGATATCATCCCCCATATCAGCGAAGCGGGATATATCGACATGGAGATCAGCGTCGAGGACAGCAGCGCAGATCGTGTAGATATCGGCGAAACACAGGGATTGCGCGTCAACCAAACGCTTGTAGAAACACGGGTCACTGTAAAAGATCGCCGGACTGTCGTTCTCGGTGGAGTCATTCGTCGGGAGACCAGCAACAACGAGAGCGGTGTTCCGTTTCTCCGCAAAGTGCCTGTTCTAGGCGCTGCTTTCGGCAAGACTGCTACGTCGGATCAGAAGCGAAAACTCTTGATATTCATCACGCCGACCATTGTCAATATCGACGATCCATACGATTTCGCATTCGTGGAAAATACAGAGCGGATCAACGAGCTTCGCGAAGGCGGCGTGTTTGACTTCATGGAGGCGGACGTCGACAAATCCTTGTTGGACTGGAGCGACGAACTGCCCAACGAACAGGAAGATGTTTACTTCGATCGCGAAGAGGTAATGGAGCAAGACACCTACGATCCAAGTTCCGCTCTACCGGAAAACCTCCAGGAGCGTTCCTATTCGATTATCGGTGGAGAAGAATTCGAACAACAACAGTAGAGCACAGGCCGTCAGTTGTGTCGGTCCGGCAGGAAGTAGACAGCGAGCGTCGTAGGGTGGGCTCACGGGCGTCGCATTGCACTGTGGTGCCCGGTTGACGTTTATTGGAGCCCACCCTACCGCTCTTTTCTTTCTCAGATTGCCGGCACGCTGATGCTAAGCTCGCGGTGAATGCTCATCCGCGTCTTTGGGTGGTGACCATTCGTGAATCTGTTTTTCGAGTGAAATCGAACTTCGGCGGTTCCCGTACACGCCGTTTCGCATTCATAAGCCGAACCTGTTGTTGGATGTTGTCTTCGTAACCGCATCCGCTGAGCACTTCTTCGCTGATGTAGGATATCACATCCTCAGCATTTTCGATTTGAGAAACAAGGATTTTCGATTCCTTCTCGATGCTCTGCATTTCAGCCTCATCGTCTTTCAGTTTCTCCTCAACCTGTTCGATTCTACCGATCCGATCTTCATACTCGTTCATGTCTGTGGTCACTCCCTGCGCCATTAGCCCTTCGTCTTGTTCCTTCGCCTCGCGCAGCTCATCCAGCTCACCGTTCAAGTGCTTGATCTCCTCTTCCAGGCTGTTTTCACGTTGGGAGGCTAGGTATTTTTGGATTGTCAGAATACGCTTTTTGCATTTTTCAAGTTCCATGCGGTAGAAATAGCTTGTATAGACATCCGGCTCGATCGATCTGCTGAGAATGATATACTGCCGTTTCTTGGCTTCCAGTTCCGATGCCAACCTGGCGGCTTCCTGTGCTTTGCCATGGCGTTTCAGGTTCATCATCTCGCCAAGCATGTTCTCGTATTCATCAAAAATGGGTTCTTTCTTTCTCTTGTTGGAAATAAGGCCCTCGACGTCGTGGAGGCAATCGACGTTCATTTTGACTTCCTGGAATCGGCGGCGGAGTGTGGGTTCGATGCGAGTGACTTCGGATTTAGGGATGGCTTCTTCGCGTTTATACCGATTCAAAATCGATGAAGAGATCGCCAGAAGGACCGAAAGTTCGTCGCCGACGGATTTGGTTTCTCCGCGCAGCGCTCTTTTGATCTCCTTCTTTACCGCGTTTTCCCGTTTGTCATCGTCGTTGGCGAGATGGAGGTACGTATCCGCTTCCTCCTGCGTAATCCAATGTACCTTCCGATTGTGGACGAATCGGACCAGCTGATTGGGATTGACTCCCTTCTTTTGTGCTGCAGCGGGACGCGCCTTGTCCCAGAAATCTTCATATTGCTGAATCGATAAATCACTATCGCTGTCGGCTCCGAACACGTCGTCAAAGCCAACGCTGGGATCATTCAAATTCGGTTGTTCGTCCTGCATCATCCCCCTCTTAGGTGGCTCGATATGGAAATCACATTATATGTGCAATATTCAGACCGCAGTTAACCCTTCCTTCCGTTTATAGCTTACGCTCTACTCGTTCATGCGTCAACTAGAAACGGATAGAGATTCGATGTTGTGACCGCCTGACTGCCGGGGTGCAGAGCTGAAAGAGGCGCCTCCCTTCTGTCGACGCTTTTCATGTTTCCACCGGTCCGGATTCGCCGGTGAAGAAGCGGCGGATTCGGGTTGTGATTTTCGCTTTGGCTAGGAGTTCGTTGATTTCCTTAATCATGCGGCGCGGCGCAATTACAATCGCACTGTCACCCGCTTGTAGAGAATCGTCTCCACGAGGAATCCGTATCTCGCCCCCTCTGACGATACCCCCAAGTAGAACGTCTCTAGGAAGGAAATTCTCTTTGAGCGGCCGGTTGATCAGCGGGGAATCCGAGGAAACGACCACCTCCATCGCCTCTGCCCGATCTTCATAGATCGTTGCGATGGAGAGGATTCGCCCCTGACGGACAAAGCGCAAGATCGCGTTGATTGTCGCGAGTCGGGGGTTGAGAGCGACGTCGATCAGACGGATGTGTTCCATCAAAGGTAAATACTGAGGTTTTCTCAGCAAACTGATGACTTTTTGCGCGCCCTGTTCCTTGGCGAGCAGCGCCGCAAGGATATTGGTCTCATCGTCCTCGGAGGCTGCAATGAATCCCTCCGCACCCGTCACACCGGCCTCTTCGAGACTCTTCACGTCGGTACCATCTGCGCACATTACGAGTGTCTCTTCGAGCTCTCCCGCCAGTCGCTCGCATCGTGTCCGGTCCACGTCGATCAGGGTACATTGGACGTTGTCCTCGGCGAGCTGTGTGGCGAGATAAAACGCAGCGCGGCTTCCACCGACAATGACCACGCGTTTCGGGGGACGCGGATCGCGCCCGCCCATCTGCGAAACCTTGTCAACCGCTTCCGAATACGCCAACACAAACAACCGGTCTCCCGGCACAATTCGCGTATCCCCGCCCGGAATGATCAACTCCCCGTGACGAACAATGGACGCCACCAAAATCGATTCTCCGAATCCTAGAGATGGAAGGTCTTTGATTTGATGATTGGCTACGGGCGATTTCGGTGTCGCCCGAAAACCGATTAGTTTCATCCGTCCGCCCGCAAAGTCGGCCACCTCGGTCGCGATGGGAATCTGGAGAAGATTCGAGAATTCCTGTGCGGCAACTTCGTCCGGATTGATCAGCAAATTGATGTGCATCGCTTCCCGGTAACGGGAGCGATGCTTCATGATGTATTCTTCGCTGCGGACCCGCGCGACCGTAACTGCTACCCCCCATGAATGCGCCACTGCGCAGGCCACCATGTTCATCTCATCCCGGTCGCTGACCGCGACCAGCATGTCGGCTGTTTTGATCCCAGCCTCTTCCAGGACTCGAGCGCTTGCGCCGTTTCCCTCGATACACAACGCGTCCAACTCCGCCTCGAGCTCTGAAATGACGGAAGAATCCTGCTCGACCACAGTTACGTGGTGGTCTTCTTCCACCAGCTGTTTTGCGAGTCCCTTGCCAACTTCACCGGCGCCAACGATCACAATCTTCATGAATTCGCGTCCCCTTGATCTCTGCGTACGGCCAGCCAAAACCGAATAATTTGTTCGCTGGCCTGAGTGACGAGAGCCGGTGTGTTGCTCATCGACGATTCCAGATCCATCGGTCCTGATACGATTGAGGAAACCAACGTAACTCCTGTACGATGCAATCCACTCCTATCCCCGGCAACCTCTCCCGCCAGACAAACCACGGGAATCGATTTCGCTCCCGCACGCCGAGCCACTCCCGAAGGCACTTTACCGAAAACAGTAGAGGCATCTACTTTTCCCTCGCCGGTCAACACAAGATCCGCTCCTTCTAACGCGTCGTCGAGTCTCGCGGATTCCGCTACAAGATCGAAGCCCGGCGCCAATTCAGCGCCACAGAATGCAACAAGGCCCGCACCAAGGCCGCCCGCAGCGCCCGCTCCGGGCAAACTGGCGACTCGATACCCCAAATCATGTTCCCAGAGATGGGAAAGATTCTCCAGCCCCTTCTCCAGAAGATTCGTCATTTCGGCTGTTGCGCCTTTTTGCGGGCCGAATACTTCCGCCGCGCCTTCCGGTCCCAGTAAGGGGTTACTGACATCGCACGCCACCCGAAAGCGCGTTTCACGGAGTTCACGGCGAACTCCGGCAACGTCGATCTTGCTGATCTTTCTCAGATTTCCCCCATTCGGCTTCACCGGATTGGACGCATTGTCAAGGAAACGGTAACCGAGTGCCTCCGCCATCCCCGAGCCCCCGTCGACTGTGGCGCTGCCGCCGATGCCGATAATGAAGTCGCGAATGCCTTCGTTGAGTGCGGCTCGGATCAACTCGCCGGTTCCTTTTGTCGACGTTTGAAGAGGATTTCGATCCTGTTGTTTGATCCGCCAGAGGCCGGAGGCTTCCGCCATCTCGATGACCGCCGTGTCGCCTGAACCCAAAACACCGTAACGGGCCTTGACCGGTCGCCCGAGCGGATCGGGGACGCGAACGGACCGAATGTCTCCGTGAGTGGCGGCGACCAAAGCGTCGATCGTTCCGTCACCGCCATCGGCTAATGGAACCAAGACGATTTCCCCTTCAAAACCGGCGCGGATGACGCCCTCCCGCATCGCGCGACATACTTCCTGAGCGGGAAGGCTTTCTTTGAACGTGTTTGGGGCGAGAACGATCTTCATTTGTGTCGGCATAGCATCCTCGCTTTTAATTGGAAACCGCGATAGATGCGATTCATGCAGGATAGGCTTAAAGCGAAGCGGAATCCATTAAGGCACTACTCCGTCTCGACCAGCCGAATAATCTGGTCGGTATCGACCTCCCCCAGCGATTGAACCACTTTGTCTGCATGATTCAGCCGGTCCGCTCTGACCGAATTCGTGACGGCGAGGCATTTACTCCCAGCGGCTTTCGCCGCCGACACACCGTCCGGAGCGTCTTCGATGACGACACATCTCTGCGGTACCACGCCCATCCGTGCTGCACAAACCATAAAGATCTCCGGTGAGGGTTTTTTCTCTGTAACGTCGTCCCCGTTGATGTAGGTCATATCACGGTAAGGAATGCGCGCGGAATCGAGGACGGCGCGAGATTTCTCCCGACTGCTCGATGTGGCAATCCCAACACGGAATTTGGGCTGATTCTTTGCCTCTTCCATTAGCTCCAGTACGCCGGGGAAGGGAGGAAGCGGTTCGGTATCGAGAATCTTCATGAAGTTGCCATGACGCACTTTCGTGGCCTGGTCCAGTTGCTCTGATGTCATCTCGAAACCATGAAGATCCGCCGCCGCACGAACATACGCTTCCGCGCCACGACCGAGGCCCGCCTCGAAATCCTTCCTTTGAATGCCTTTTATACCGAAAAGGTCTTCAAACATCTTGATCGAAGCCTTGGCGTTGACCTCCTCCGTATCGGCGATAACACCGTCGAGATCGAATATCAGTCCGTAAAGTTCCATGGATCTTTGCTCTTTTCACACTTGTCGAAAGATTCAATCGTCATACAAGTCCTTTAAGATAGTCTACCTCTTTTTTTAGGATCTCTTGACGTTGCTCCTTCGGAAATCGTCCCAGCGACTCATTCTCGATACAAAAATCGCCATTGTAGTCTGCTGCATGGAGAATGGAAATCACTTTCTTGAAATCGATATCGCCTTCGTAAATGGGGGAGCAATATTTCCCGTATTCCCATCCCATTCTTCTCTTAATATTCTCCACGTTGCTCGGGTAATCGATGCTCTTGCAATGTGTGTGCCACGCCCGCTTAGCATATTTTTCGTAAATCGTGTATAGGCTGTCCAACGGGTGGCCGTACCAGTAGAAGTTTCCCGTATCCAGTGTAAGGCCAAGCGCATCGGAACCGACTCCCTCAAAAAGCGCATCGAGGAACTCAGGATCGTTTGTCGTGGATCCGTGGTTCTCGATCCCTAACCGGATATTCGTTCCATCGACACAATCGGTTATTTTCTTCCCCATTTCAATGGCGAACTTGAGATACTCGTCTCGATCCTTGATCTTTCTCGGCATGAAATCGATTCGAATTGCGGAGACATTCAGTTTTTTGGATACCTCAATCATATCGTTTATCCAAGACAGTTCTTCTTCCGGACGTTCGTCAAAATGATTTGGAAGGCAGAACGCAGTAATCTTCACTTCATTCTTCTCTATGTCTTCCTCCAATTGACCAATGTCACCCTCTGTTCGGACCGCATATTTCTTGTCCGGGTGAAACAGGTACGGGCATGTTCGGTCGATCTCCACGTCGACTTCGACCCCGGTTATGCCGATTTTCTTCATGGCATTCCAGGAATCGGAGGCGTCCACTTCTCTAAGGTGGGTATCCCGGCACGCAATGAGATTTCCTTTTCCGGCGGCGAACAGAGTTCCTGGGGACGTTGCCGCTACTGCGAATCCCACACCTGTTGCTCGAAGAAATGTGCGTCGGTCGGTCGTGTAACTGCTCGTCATCTCGTAATCCTTTGAATTGGTATAGGTTATGTGGCTAACGCCCGCTCGAAAAACTGACTATGTTTGACTATAAGCCTGTACCGGGTACGGTCAAGGGAATGATATTCCTGACGTTTACATCCATACGCAGTATAATGTGTACGAATTCTTTGCGTTCATACTACGGTGGGGGGCGGCTGCAAGCTGTTCTCTACGATGCTTCCGCATTGGCTGCGTATTCCAAGAACAAAGCGCGGATCTGAATTGTATCGGGGGACAACACCCAGTGAGTCGCGATACACATCGTCTGTATTTCTCAATGATCCGCTGTCATTGGATCGGGATATCAATGACCAGAACATCGGCGTCCCGGTCCTTGGCTACAGCGAGGATCTTGCCCGACGCGTCCGCAACAACACTTTGGCCTCCGTATGTCTGTCCCGTCCACGGGCCGTTTGTGATGGAACCAACCAGGTCCACACCTACCACCGGAGCCCCGATCCCTTCGGCGGCTCTTGACACAGTGGCCGCCAAGTTCTTCCCATGCTCCGGCCACTTGTCTTTTTCCGCCGCCCAGCCGTACGGTACCAACACAAGATCCGGTTCTTGCTTCTTCATTGCCTCTAGGTGCTCGGCGACAAATGTATCCGCGCAGATCAAGAGTCCCAGCCGGCCGAATCGCGTATTTGTTGCCCGAATCTCCTTACCGGGAGTATACGCGGGGGTCATCAGGTTCGTGAGAATGTTCATCTTCCGATGTTTGAGCAGAATCGTTCCATCCGAATCGATCAGCACCGCCGAGTCATGCAACTTTGTACCATCCTTCTCGGCAAGTCCGGCGACGATCATCATCCCATACCGTCTCGCCAAATCGCTGAGACGTTCGCTATCTTCGCCCGGAATCGGACACGCCACCGAGTGGGCTTCCGGATTGACCCATCCCAGAATGCAAGTTTCCGGAAAGCACGCGATCTGCGCTCCCTGTTCTTGGGCGGCCTGAAGGGCGGTTTCTATCCGAACGAAATTGCCTTCCCGGTCGCTGTCGATACAGAATGTCTGGCAGACAGCTACGCGCAGTGTCTTCATCGATACCTTTTCTCCCAGTGCTTCGGATGAATACATTGTGGCGAATGCCACCGCCGCCCACAAGATCGTCCAGCGGCATGAAATGGTGCCTGATAAAGTCTGTACAAAGAATTTACGTCTCATAGGGGGCCGGACCTTTCTATGGAAAGAGTAGCATACTCGGTATTACGAGCCCCAGTCCGACAAAAAACGTTCTTTCTCGCGTGTTTGTCGTGCTGTCGCATTTCGAGCAGCCGACGATCTCTGTCCCTGCATCGACACACGCATCGAGGACACTCGTCGCTCCCTCACGGGGATATGGTTTGATTGCCGAGAAGGCGAAGTTAGAATAGTAGTACCTCGGATTCTAATGTTTCGAGATGTGTTTGGAATTTCACAACGGTGCTGAACTTGTACAGATACACAGGCGTACCGAATAGAGCCACGAAAGGAAAGAGAGAACGAGGCCATGAAACCAGAACTTGAACGAATGACCAAGGCGGAACTCTATAGCCAGGCGCAAAAACACGCCATTCCGGGGCGTAGCAAGATGGGCAAGGCGGCGCTGATTAAGGCGCTGACTGCGCTGACCCAGGAAACTGAACCGGGGCGGACTGACAATCCTTCAAGCG
The DNA here is from genome assembly GCA_964612675.1 of uncultured bacterium. Classification (GTDB taxonomy): domain Bacteria; phylum Hinthialibacterota; class Hinthialibacteria; order Hinthialibacterales; family JAKPRU01; genus CAZTDD01. The sequence continues at coordinate 27,827 of CAZTDD010000040.1, read as the reverse complement.
TCCCCGAGGTTTACATACCGGAAATCCCGAAGGCAGTCGGGGCAAGCGAAGCGATCTCTATAAGCTCGCCTCGTCCGACTCCCGGCGCCCCTCAGTATATGACTCCGCCACCCGCCGGGGATTATGTCGGCGAGGAGGGGCCTCCACTGCCGAGTCGCCTTCCAGCGACCGCGTTGAAGGCGATGGCCCGGGATCCTTACTGGGTATTCGTCTACTGGGAGATCTCGCCGGAACGTGAGGCTGAGATTCGGTCGAAATATGGCGATTGGGTGTTCCATCAATCTCTCTCGGTACTCAGAATACACGAGATGGACGGCGGCACACATCGCGACTTGCCCGTCCTTCTGGATTCGCGCAACTGGTATCTACCCGTTAAACCCGATCAGCACTACACCTTTGAGCTCGGGTTGGTACTCGCAGACGGTCAGTTTGCATCGATCGTCTCTTCCGACGAAATTTGTGTCCCGGCGGCGCAGCCGAGTTTCCAAGATGAGGAGGAATGGCTCACGATTGTCGAGCGCTATCGCAAATTGGCCGATGTGTATGGAGACCTGAGCCCGGAAACGGTCGGCAGCTCGGAGAACCTCCACAGAGTCATTACCCGTCAGTCGCAGCGTTTTGGCTGGTCCGGAGCCCTTACCATCAGTTCAGGGGACCTCCAGAGCCGCTGAGAATCGTCACACGACTCGTCAGTAAGGCGCGCGCCGTCTTGCATCTGTGAACAAGGAGATACTGCTTTATGGTTTCACCAAAGGGTTATGTATGTTTGGTTCTCCATGCTCATTTGCCGTTCATCCGTCACCCCGAACACCCCGAGTTTCTGGAAGAAGATTGGTTATTTGAGGCGATCATTGAAACATACCTTCCCCTGCTCGCGGGCTACGAGCGACTGATCAATGACGGTATCGATTTCCGGATCACCATGTCGCTTACGCCTCCTTTGTGCGAAATGCTTGTCGACCCATTGCTTCAAGACCGAACCGTCCGGCGGCTCGAACGGTTGATTGAACTGACTGACAAAGAAGTAGAACGCACCTCTTCCGGTCAAGACGCGGTATATCACGATTCCGCTTTGATGTACCAGCGCAAACTGCGGCTCGCTCACGATCTCTATACGAGGCGTTACGGACGAAGTGTGCTCGAGGGATTCAAGTCACTCCAGGATGCCGGTGTTCTCGATATTATCACTTGTGGAGCGACCCATGGGTTCCTGCCTTTAATGAAGACGGAAAACGCGGTTCGAGCACAAATTCGAGTTGCTCAACTCAATTACCAAAAACATTTTCGACGAGCTGCACGTGGGATCTGGCTGCCGGAATGCGGTTACGCGCCCGCCCTGGATAAACATCTCAATGCAGAAGGTCTTGAGTATTTCTTCCTGGACGCGCACGGTCTTCTCTATGGCAAGCCCAGCCCTCGCAAGGGTGTTTTTTCCCCTGTACGGACCCCGTCCGGCGTGGCCGCCTTCGGGCGTGATATCGAATCGTCCCGACAGGTCTGGAGCAGGGAAGAGGGCTATCCGGGAGACTTCGAGTATCGCGAGTTCTATAGAGACCTCGGCTATGACGCTCCCTATGACTGGATCCGTCCCTATCTTCACAGCGACGGTGTCCGGCGAAACGTCGGGCTTAAATATCACCGCATTACCGGTGCCAAGATCGGTCTATCGGAAAAACAGCCTTACCGACCGGAGATCGCGCGCGAGCGCGCCGCCGAACACGCAGGCAATTTCATGTTCAACCGACAACATCAATGTCGGCATCTGAGCGGTGTTCTCGGTCAGCCGCCGATTATCGTGGCCCCGTACGACGCGGAACTCTTTGGGCACTGGTGGTATGAGGGGCCCGACTTCATTGAGTTTCTTTGCCGCAAAATCCACTGCGACCAGGACGTGATTCAGATGAGCGGCGCCACCGAGTATTTGGAACGGTTTCCCGAGCTGCAAGTGGTTCAGCCGAGTGCCTCATCATGGGGAGACAAGGGGTATAATGAGGTCTGGTTGAATGCCAGCAATGATTGGATCTATCGGCATCTTCATCTCGCCGAATCGCGGATGGCGGAGATGGCGCAGCGGCATCCGAATGCCGAGGGTGTTCTACGGCGCGCCCTCAATCAGGCGGCCCGCGAACTTCTTCTCGCCCAAAGCAGCGATTGGGCCTTTATTATGACCACTGAAACCGCCGTTCCGTACGCCGTGCGGCGTACCCGTGAACACGTTCACCGCTTCACCGAACTTTGGGAGCAAGTCAGCAACAACCGAATCGACGAGGCGGTTCTTTCCGATTTCGAACACAGAGACAGCATCTTCCAGGAGATCGATTACTCGGTGTATGCGTGATCGGCTTTCCGTGATCGGCTTTCAGGGAACTGGTGCGACCAGGCCGGGGGGAGAGATCGCGTCTATGCGGAGTCCTACGAGATGAACCGACCGGGCTGTGACCTTGCCTAGGCGACCTTATTCTTATCTGAAAAAACAACCGCAACAACAGTTGATCACCAACTTGAAAAACAACTTAAAAAACAACGGGAAAACAACTGGATTGACACCCCCGACGATGTGCTCTACGATCACGGGACGCTTGGGTGGCGAGCGTTCGGTCCGCAGTAACAGGATCGAACGCAAAAACAACTTGTTCAGGAGGCCATTATGAGAGAGTCGAAGCGAATCGTCCTTGTGGTGTCGCTTGTCCTGTGCCTTGGTTTGACATCCTCAGGGCAAGGTCTTGTGGGTATGTGGACCTTTGAGGAAGGCTTGGGAACCACTGCTGTCGATTCCAGCGGTCAGGGGAACGACGCGACGATTGTCAATCCCAAGGCTGGCCTTGGTGGAGGAGGATCGGTTTGGGTTAACGATCCGGAACGCGGTTCCGTCATCAGCTTCGGTGGAGGAGAAGGAGGCGCGTATGGCTTGGTCGGAGACGGAATCATTCCGAGCATGACGTTTGGCCAGGACTTTACGTGGGCGTTTTGGGCGAAGCAAGCGCCAGGCAACGCCGAAAACCAGATTATCGTTGGTAACCGGATGAATATCGATGCCGAGGATTTCGATCCCCGTGCGTTCATTAAATTTACTCCAACGAAGTTCGAATGGCATGCGAATGCAAACGGTGACGACAACATGGATTACGAAGACATCCCGAACGATGTCTGGATTCACCATGTTGTGGTGAAAATTGGTCAAGAACTGGTTTATTACCGCAATGGAGAGCAGGGCGCGACGCACACCCTGACTCAGGAAATCCCCAACGCCAATCCTCTTTTCCTCGGTGGCGATAACGAAGGGTCTTCCGGCGAGAATTGGCTCGGGTATCTGGATAATGTGCGTATTTACAACAGAGCGTTAAGCGCCGGTGAGGTCGCAAAGATATACGCTTCGGAACAAGTGATCTCCAGCAGTGCGGGAGACGAGTCTCTTCAATACCGTTGATAGAGTATCAGTTCCGATTGTAGAAGATGAATGCAGACGCCCGGGTGGTCTTCTCACCCGGGCGTTGTTGCGAAAGCAATGATGACTGGTTTCTAGACATTTTCTTCGATTACGGTGTCAAGCCGGTGGTCTTCGACGGTGAACGACTGACCGACAGCTCTGAAGTCAGAGAAATCTTGTCGTTCAAGTTTGTTTCTGAGCTCTTCGAATAATCTTACAGTCTCTTCCGCGTAGAGACGCTCTCCACAGTGCAGGCACACATCCGCTGGCACCCTTAGTGTTGCTGTGTGATGACCACCCCTCAGCAACTTTTCCACATTCTTCTCACCAAGTTCACCTCCACATACCGGGCATTTGTCAAAAGGTCTCATTTTCTTATCCTCTCCTTCCAGTGTATCCATCGTTTCGGGTCTGGGCGGTAGACGGTGATCAGAACAGACCATCTGTTCTTTTCGTTATAGGCCCAGACACTATGAACTGGCTCGTCGCTGGAGCCCTTACCGAACACAAGACAACTTGGATACGGTTTGTCGCCTGGGTAATCCTCAATGATCTCACCATTTAACACCGAGAAGCGAATATCGTCATATTCGATATTGTCATTAGCTGCCTCTTCATCGGCGTGGTCCGTAATCCGTACCCTGCCGCCGAGTATGGCTTCTTTGATATCGACAATATTCACGTCTTAATTGCCTAATTAGGGCGATCGCAACAACGGATGTCGTCTTGCAGACGACTCCCGTTATTATAGCAAACAGCGATATTAGATGCTCTAATGAGCAAGGTCTTACACCATCAGGGCAGTTCTAATCGGTAAATCTACCTTCTGTTCATCCAAACCGATACACCTTCCGGATCGGCTCGTGAACCACCCAGCGACATTTCATCCCCTTCGGAAACGTTACCAGATCTCCGGCCTCGATTTTGGTCTGCCCACCTTCATGGAGAACGGTGACTCGGCCTTCCTGAACGTAAGCCGTCTCCTGATCCGAGTATTCCCAGTCGAACTCGGATATATCGCAGCCCCACGGAGGCCATTCTTCCACCCCGAGTTCTTTCAATTCTTCTTCCGTTGGTTTCTTGACAATGATTTCGCTCATGATGATTCCTTTCTTGCGGTCTATTTCGGCAGCGGCCCAAACAACATGAATAACGGTACCCCATCCCTTTCCTGTACAAGCAGCGGTTTCATCGATCGATAGAAGAACCACTCGGTATTCGTAAACATACCCTGACGACATTGTAACAAATGATAATCATACGGTGGATCGCCTAGATAGTGAATATCCGCGTTCAACATTCCACGTTGCTGCCAATATCCGATAACATCATAACTCATGGCCATCGGGCGCATCGACGAACCGGGTTGGACAACGTCATTCATCTGTTCCAAAAACGGTTTCGTCAGCGCATCACACCAATACGTGGTCTCGAAACCCATCTGTTGCGCCCCGGCCGCTCCGCCGCATAGGCCGTTGTAATACGCGAGCTGGCAGGGATGAAGCCGGATCATATCCATTGAGGCCGGCAAAACAACTCCCACTACAACCAATGCCAACAAAAACCTCTTTTGCGAAACCGGCGCTCTTAGCCGCGCTCTTACAAAATCGACCAAAGCCTGGTACCCATAGCCCGCCAGTATTGCCAGGCACGGAAATGCCGGAAGCCACAGGCGCACACCGTCATACCCCTGAGCCAACGGAAGCACAACGATCAACATCGGCACAAGTGCCCCGAAGACAATCAGCACCCAACGGTCCCGACGAAAAAGAAACTCTCTGGTCGTCTCAGGCTTTCTCTTCCAGCCCGTCTTCAACCCTAGAAGGACAAAGATGAGAATGCCTATTGGAATCGTGAATGCTGTCATCACAAGGGGGTAATGCCACGGTGTGTTGTCAAAATAGCGCTCGCCGAGATACCACAGGCCGATAGGACGCACGGTCGATTTCTTTGCGTAGTCCAGAAATCGATCTTGTATCCGTGGAATCGTTTCATACCACAGCCACGGCTGCGTCCAGAGATAAACAAGCGGTACCAAAACAACTGCGAACCCGATCACATAGACAACCCGTCTCGCGATCAGGCTCCGCGCGTCACTGTCGCTATGGACAACAAACAAGTAGACGACCCATCCCAGCAGAAGTGGCGGCAGGAACACGGCATGCAGCTTCGTTGCGAATGCTACAGCGTAGACCAGTGCGGCAAGCCACGTTCTTCGCGATCCGTCGATCGCGGCGGCGAACGCGAACAAGGTCCATGTCCACCAACACATGATCGGCACATCGAGGCTGTAGAAATGTGCATGCGCGAATACTCTTGGCATTGCCGGAAGGAACAGCGCCGCCGCCCATCCTGCCTCCGACCCGATATACTTGCGGCACCAGAAGAATACCGTCGCGACAAGAACGGAAAACAAAACCGCGGAAGGAATTCGAAACGCGATCAACTCGTCTATGATTGAACCGAATACCAGATAGGAGACCGCTGCACAAACACGAGGCAGGGAAGGGTGGTCGGACGTGGTCTTCCAATATTTGTCTATCGTCTCCGAAGAGAAGCTGTCCGGCCGCGAGAAGAGTCCGCTCAGCCATTCGGCCTGTCGTTTCGCCGCTTCGATATTCGGATAGACCTCGTCCCACGTAACTCCGGGATCTCCGAGTGTCACAAGTAGAACTGCGAAAACAGCGATCCCGAAAGCGATACCGGGCAGCAAATCACGGACTCTTCCGAGCCACGACGATGTAGTTGAGTGCGAAGAGTTTCCTTCTGTCGATTCGTTCATCCAGCCATGCCACTCCACGGGAATACAGCGCGTTCAATACCAGAAAAACATCGTACACGATTGGCACGGGTCGAAGGAATGTCTTCCCGATCACGGAGGGAATGTGACCAACGAAAGACAACAGCCCACCCGCCGCCTCAAGTTCTTCGATCCGGAACTTGGAATCGCCGAACAGATGAGCGAGACCGTGCCGCGTAAATCGGAAATAGTCGTGTGGCTCATTGTGTAAATAAGATAAATGCGGTGCGGTCAGAATCAGGAGACCCCCGGAGTTCAAAACTCTTGCCATTTCGTGCAACGCCGCCAACGGTTCGGGAAGATGTTCCAGAACCTGAGAACAGAAGACGGTGTCGAACGCGCTGTTTTGAAAGGGCAAAGAGAGGAGCGATCCGACAACGTTCTGATTCGCGCGTTCCACCGTGACGTCGAGACTGATGTATTCCGTTCCCAACCGGGATAGCAGCGGCGTATATGCGTGACTACCCGCACCGGCGTCCAAGATTCGGCCTGTGACGTGCTTCTCCAGCAAGGGTTTTAATTCCCGAATCAGGCTGGCTCGTGTGGGCGACAGATAGAAATACGCATCTTTTCCCGCGTATTCCTGTGCGATTTCACGATCTCTTTCCTTGATTCGCTCGAATGATTGATTCATTCCTTGCCTGCAGCCTGCCTTAGAAGCGATATGTACCGCCGCGCGGTCGCCGACCACGAGAGCGACTCAGCGATTTCACGAGACCGTCTCCCCATCTCCCCCCACTGTTCCCGGTTTGCCAAAAGGTGTTCCAATGCCTTTCTGAGCGCTTCAACGTCTCCACAAGGTACAACCGTTCCGTTCTCGTTCACTAGCTCATCCGAGCCTCCGGTTTCAGTCAACAGAACGGGCAGCCCGCAGGCCATTGCCTCCAGTGCGGCGTTGGACATCCCTTCCGCAAGAGATGGCAGTACGAAGAGATCGCACTCCGGGAGGAGTTCCGCGATTCTACGACGATCCATATCTCCGGAGAATTCCACTCTCTCATGAATGCCCTTTTGTTCGGTGAGAATCGACAGGCGCTCCCTTTCAGGACCGTCTCCGACGATCGTGAGTCGCCAGGAGCTGTTCCTGAGTTGTGCAAGCGCCTCGATCAACAGGTGGATCGCCTTCCGAGGGATCAAACGGGCCACTGTCACCACTCGGACCGTATCGCCTGGAGCACGAGGAAGGGGGCGAAATCTCTCCACATCGATTCCGTTGGGGATGACATCGATCGGGATATCCGGGAAGGCCTGCAACGCCTGATTTCGCAGACCCTCGCTATTGGCCACTACGGTGTGTGCGGAATGCCAACTACGACGCACCAGAGGTTTCAGGAGACGATGATCGAGTGTGAATCGCTGGTTGTAACCGGGAACGTCGGATCCGCGCAGAGAGAGCACATACGGTAGAACCCCTCTGTATCGATACGCAATCAACCCCGAGGGAATTCCGAAGAAGGCATGACACACATCGAATTCATTCTGATCGAGAGATCGTGTCACCTCACGATTCGCTCCGATTAGGTATCGCAAAACCTCCGTTCGGCGCCAGTAGCGTGGATCTCTTTTGCCGACCGCGATTCGTCGGACGATTAGGAAATCGTTGATGCAGTCTTCGGAGAGATCGTTCGCTGTGTTCGCTGTAATCAGGAGTACGCGGCAGGAACCGTCGGAGGTCATTTCGTTCAGGAGTGCCTGATGCGCCGTTGCGCCGCCTCCGCCGAGAGGCGGATACTCGTAATTTAGTGCCAAAACGGAAAGGGGAACCATAGGGGAAGGGCTCCCATGTCAATTGGGTATACGCGGAAATCCAATGAGTCTCTTTATTCAATCGACTCCAGGATCAGACGGACTTTGCCTATCGCTTGTTGTCGCTCGGCCTGTTCATCCTGGCGTTCTTTGAATAACTGTTCCGCGATGTTCAGCGCAGTCAGCAACGCGATTTGGACAGGCTGGGCGTTCGGAGCGGTTTTGTTGACCTCTTCGACTCGTTCTTCGACGAATCGTACGAGATCCTGAACTTCCTCGGGGCTGTCTCCAGGCGCAAGTCGAAGACGTGTCCCCAAAGCAGAAAACTCGATCGTTTCCATGTTACCCGCCAGTGAACCCGAAATGGGGGATGCGCCCGAAACCAGTCACCTGCTTAGCCTTTCGAAACGGCACTTTCAAGCTCATCGATCTTCTTGATTAGCGCCTCCAGGCGGCCGCGTACTTGCTCACGTTCTTGAAGAAGCGATTCCGCTTTCTCTTTCCAGTCTGTTCCCTCTGACTGTGTCTTTTGGACTTCCTCGCGTAAACGGTCTCGTTCCTGCTCGACCGTCCGCACCCGCGACGACAGGGAATTTACACGTTCTTCCAGCAGATCCAGGCTCTCGAACAATTCTTGCATCGACATCGACAAAAACACCCTTTCGCGATTGTAGTTGAACCTGACGCTCCGATCAGCCTCCGCACATCATCGTTAAGATGCCGAAATATCAATGTTTATGGACGAATCAGGCGATTTGCGCTCGACGTATCAGAATCTCTGTTGTTTACCGCCGATTCGAAAGATAAGTCCCTTTGATTAAGAGACAATATCAAGAATCACACGGCTTGTCAATAAATAACTGACGATTAAGTACCTTTGAATTCCTTCCTCGTAAACCATACGAGCCCGGGAGATCGGACACGAATGGAGTCCGGGGCCGAGAGTTGATAGTATACGGATTATGAATATTGTTCTCATCGGTATGAAACACAGCGGAAAGACGACGCTTGGCCGACGGCTGGCCGATCTCTGGTCGTGTCCTTTTCACGATGTGGATGCGATGATCGAGGAGATGTACGCCTGCGAGACTGGGGATACCTTGTCTCTGCGCGAAATCTTTACACGACATGGAGACGATTACTTTCATAAGATCGAAAGTCTTGTAATATCAGATCTTTACATGAGACTAGGCGACCAGGCAACGTCCTGTGTAATTGCTCTAGGGGGAAGAACGGCTCTGAACGACTCCGCATGCCATCTCTTTCGGGAAATCGGCAAGGTTGTGTGCCTTCGGGTCGACCCGGATGAAGTATTTGCACGGATAGTGAAAAACGGATTACCGCCGTTTCTCGATCGGAACGATCCGCACAGCCATTTCCATCGGCTATACGCGGAGCGTGAACCCGAATATGATCGACATGCCGACCTTGTTGTGGATCTTGGCCGGCTCAATGTTGACGAGGCTTTCGAGAGGCTTGTGGAAGCGCTGGAAAACGAGAAGTGCGTTTGCGAGCCTCCATCAGCACTGCCGGACAACTGAAGGCCAATTCTCACTGCGAAAAGGAGACATTCATGCCGGGCAATTCATTTGGCGAGTTGTTCAGGGTGACCACATACGGTGAGTCTCACGGAGGAGCCGTCGGCGTTGTTGTCGACGGCGCGACGCCCGGAGTTGACCTTGATGAAGCCGATATTCAGGCCGAATTGGACCGGCGGAAACCCGGGCAATCCGATGTCACGACCTCTCGGAGCGAACCCGACACGGTGCATATTCTCTCCGGTGTGTTTGAGGGCCGGATAACCGGTACGCCGTTGATGATGATTCTGTACAACAAAGACGCGAAACCGAGCGCTTACGATGATATTCAACACCTCTTTCGACCGGGCCACGCGGATTATACGTATTGGAAAAAATACGGCATTCGCGATCATCGAGGCAGCGGTCGGGCGTCCGGACGCGAGACGGCGGGGCGTGTCGCGGCGGGTGCAGTAGCTCGGAAACTGCTTGCCCGACGGAACGTCGGAATTACAGCGTACACATTACGGGCCGCCGGTATCCACTGCGCAACGATCGATTTCGGCCAAATTGAGCAGAACGTAATGCGCGCACCCGACCCGAAGGCTGCGGAGCAGATGATCCAGCGGGTGATTGAAGCGCGCGAACGCGGCGATAGCGTTGGAGGAATCGTGGAATGCCGTGTGCAAGGAGTGCCGCCCGGACTCGGTGAACCGGTATTCGACAAGCTGGACGCTGACCTCGCGAAAGCCATCCTCTCTCTCGGAGCAACGAAAGGTATCGAGTTTGGCACCGGTTTCCCCGCGGCGGATATGTTCGGCAGCGAACACAATGACGAAATGAACGACCAAGGTTTTCTGACGAATCACGCAGGCGGTGTTCTCGGGGGAATTTCCAACGGAGCGGAAATTGTCTTTCGCGTTGTGGTCAAACCCACTTCCTCCATCTCAGTCGAGCAAAAAACCGTTGATATCACGGGGACAGAAACGACGGTCAAGACTGAGGGACGGCACGACCCCTGCATTTGTCCGCGAATCGTGCCGGTGGTCGAGGCGATGACCGCGATTGTGCTCGAGGACCATTTTAAGCGCCACGCGGCACTTCACTGTTAGTCGACGAGTGCCTTCACGACACTTTCACAACTCCGTCATCTATGGGATAAGATCGATTCCCATGACGACCCACAAGAACTACATCCGCTGGCTGACTTTTGTCCTTCTCGTCGGACCGATCTGCCTGTTCCACTGGAAGATCCTCTTCCTGGGGCAGCTGCCCGATGGCGGCGACATGCTCAATCAGTTTATCCCGTGGCGCGAGTTCGCTCTCTCCTGTCTCTCTGCGGGATATCTTCCGCTGTGGAATTCCTACGTTTTCTGCGGTGTGCCGTTCTGGGCCAACATCCAAACCGCGCTTCTGTTCCCGTGGAATGTTCTGCATCTTGTATTGGACGTCCCTGAATTTTTCGCTTTCTGTATCGTTATTCATCACCTGATCGCAGCGATTGGGATGTACCTCTTCTTTCTGAATCGGAGGTTTGGCCGGGTACCGGCGCTTATCGCCGCGACTGTTTACGCCTGGAGTGGTTTCTTCATTCTGCACTCGAATGACGGGCATCTGATCCATATACAGGCGTATGCCTATATTCCGTTCTGTTTGTTCGCCCAGGACCGGCTTCGCACGGGGTTCTCGTGGCTGCGCGTAACCGGCCTGGCAGCACCGCTGGCAATGATGATCCTCGCCGGGCACCTGCAATTGCCGTTGTATACGTTCTACCTGCTGCTGTTTCGAGCGTTCTGGCCGCAGAACTCGGGTTTTTCTTTCAAGACCGTGGGTCGGAACCTGATCCGGACTGGAACCGGTATTGCGGCGTCTCTACTGATTTGTTCGGCCGTGATCTTGCCGCTTCTACAGTTTTCCGGTTATTCCTCCACGCGGGCCGGAGGTGCGGAATACAAGTTCGCTACGCACGACTCCATGCCGCCCGCTCATTTGCTGACACTTTTCGCACCGTTCTTCTATGGGGACCCGACATACGAAGCGCCCGATCGGAAATTCTGGGAGACAATTACCGGGTATCATGAGATCTGTGGTTATGCGGGCGTGGTCTCGATTGTATTGGCCTTTTTTGCCTTTGTTCCTTTGCCGCACCCCCATGGGGACATGGGGGTGGCACCCAGGCGAGAATCGGAGGGGCGAGGGGAGAGTTCTCCTCCGGTATCGACGAGGATGCAGAGGATCGGCGGCAGGGATGAAATGGACTCTCAACCCCCTCCTAACCTCCGATCTTCGGGGGAGGAACAGGTTGGTCTTTACCCGTCAGGATCGGGGGAGGAAAAGGAAGGAGCATCGGGGGAGGAAAAGGAAGGAACACCGGAGGAGGAAGAGGACGGAGCACAGCGAGGGGAAGAGAAAATAGCACGAGGCGAGGAAAAGGAAGGAGCACCGGAGGAGGAACAGGGGGGAGCCCGGAGGGAGGAAAAGGAAAGAGGATGTCCGGACCATTCTCTCCCCCAAAGATTGACACTGTTGCAAAAAGTCTGGAATACGGATTTCAACCCCCTCCTAACCTCCCCCGATCTTCGGGGGAGGAAAAAAACGAGCGTGTCTGCAGCGTTTTCTCCCCCAAGCGGGCCACGCTCGCGTGGCCGAGTAGGGGAGACACAGAGGGGGTTGAATGCATCTGCCGGATATACAATCTCGCCCAATGAGAGCGATTTTGTCACAGAACGTCGTTTCGCCTTGTGCCTGCTGATCGTTGCTCTTCTTCTCGCTCTCGGACATTACACACCCCTGTATCGCATTCCTTATCATCTCTTTCCAGGATTTGCCTATTTCCGGGTGCCTGGACGACTCGTCCTTTTCTATGGGCTGGCAGTTTCGATTCTGGCCGGTCTGGGAACGCTCAGGCTCTGCAGAGCCGGGTGGTGGCAGGTCAGGCAACATCCGGCGGTCGCGGCGGTGCTTGGAACGGGATTCCTTTTGATCGTATTCACCTTGCTCGCCTACCTGAATCGCCATGGTATCTGGGACTTCCTGCATCACATTGAAGTAGAGCGGAGCCGAGAGGCTGTGGGGCTTCCTCCGGAGGCCTACAACGCCATTGCCGCTCAGATTCCCGCAAACTTGATCGACGGACGTTGCGAGGCGGTACTCCGGGGACTGAGTATTGCCTGTGTTTGGTTCTGGGCCGGACTGTTAGCGATTGGCGCTGTCGGACGGCTTCCCAACAAAGCGGTGTGGGCCTGCGTTCTTCTGTGGGGGCTTCTGTTTGCCGATCTTCTCTGGTTCGCTCACCGGTTCATCCCAACGTTTCCCGAGGAGCAGTGGAAAACGCTTCACTACCGGGAGACTGAGCCACTTCAGATCGCCGGTCGCGATACGCAGCATCGCACGCTCTTCACAGACGAGATCGTGATCGGGAGAGGTGTTCCCGGGCATTCCGAATGCAAACATAATCGGCCGATGCTTTTCGGAGTGAGAGCCGTTCGAGGTTACGACCCGATTCAGCTAAGTACATTTGCTGCTTTCGTGAACACCATTCAGGGACGGCATCCGGATACGAAGCAGGGAGGAATGCTCTACATCCGGCAGGCCGCCGGCGTCCATCCACACGGATACGATCGGACAGCGACACGCTACGTGATAACGACTTTGGACGTTCCCGATGCGTTTGATCTTGTCTGGGCGGATCCGTACAGCCCGCTGAGGATGTATGAGAACCCCGCTCCCCAGACCATCGTTCGGCTTGTGGAGAATTCCGAGGGGGTCATGGAGGTCGAGGAACAGCGTCCCGGTCGAATGGTGGCAACAGTGCGCCTGAAGGAACCCTCCTCGGTTTTCTTCTCACAATGCGTCTATCCCGGCTGGGGTGTTACCGTGGACGGGGTGGACAGCGAAATCGCACTCGTCGACGGCGTCTTTATGCAGGTGAGAGTGCCCGAAGGAGAGCACACCGTTCGATTTGAATTTACCCCGAGTGTTGTTTACGCTGGTGTGGCCGTTTCCGTAGTTACTCTCATTCTCCTTGTATTGTTGTCTCTGTGGTCATTGCGCAGAAAAGCGGCGAACGGAGAAGGCTTGGTTTCGGGGTGAGGATCGATGGCCTTGATGGATGAGTTTGTCGGCAATGAGGCGGACGGGCTCCTCGAATGGGCGGAGGAGGTTGGTGTCCGGGTCAAGTTTGAAGAGATCGACCGTTATCCAACGTCGATTTCCGTCCTCAGTCGATTCGAAGAAGATCCCTCGACGATTACCATTTTTCGCTACAAACCCTGGGAAGAATGGCTGCAGACCATCTGTGAAGAGCGACTGCGCTTCTTCAGTCCCTGGTATCTGATTCCCTTAAGCTTAGAACTGTATCGCTACGTAGAAAGTCGGGGGCTGTATCGTCACGAGCCGGACTGGTATGACGTGCTCGGCTGGTTTACTCAGCAGACTGTGAATGGGCGTGCCGAAGCGTTCACAAAGAAGCTTTTGGCGATTCCTCATTCTCCGCGGCGGTTCGTGAATGCTGTTGATGCGGCTTTGCGAGCGCCCGGGCTGGGATGATGCTGCTTTGTTTGTCGGCTTTCCCCGAGGCATCCTGCGGTCTTGTCACGAAACCTTGACTACTCCGGCCTGCAACGTTTCCGAGTCGATCTTGATTTCTTGCGTGAACACTCCTTCTCCCGGCGGTTCGTGAGTGATCTCGACCGCCAAAGTCTCTGCCGCAATGTAGTTCTTGAATTGACCGGTCAGTTCTTCGATCGACTCGCCTCCCACGAGGTGGAGACGGATTCGATCCGACACGTCCAGCCCGGCGTCTTTGCGCAGAATCTGGAGTTTTCGGACGAGTTCGCGGCATCGACCTTCTGCCAGTAGCTCCGGCGTCATTGTTAGATCCAACACCACAGTCACATCTTTCTCTTCGGCGGCGGCAAATCCGTCGGCACCTTCCATCGCCAGACGGACATCTTCCGGACCGATGGTCAGCTCTTCACCGCTGGGCAGCTCGGTACTGTAGCTCCTCCCGGCTGAAACAGCCTCGTAAATGGCGTCATGATCGAACGATTCCCAGGCCTGTTTGATTTTGCCGACCTGTTTGCCGTACCGCTGTTTCAAGCCAGCGAAATTCGGCTTGACACTCCGTCTTACATAACTGGATATATCTTCAGTGAATTGAATGGATTTTACGTTCAGTTCCTCGATAATATCCGACTCGCATGCACGAACGGCTTCCCCTTGTTCCTGGGGCAGTGCGAGGATAACGCGCGAGAGCGGCTGTCTCACTTTCTGACCGGCGGAATTCCGGGCGGCCAGCCCCAGACTTACGACTTGCTGTGCCGTCGCAACCGCTGCCTCGAGCTGCTCATCCACAAACTCGTTGTTCTGTTCCGGAAAAGGTGTGTGATGGACACTCTCGGGGACGGACGAGTCCTGGCCGCTCCGAGCGAGATTCTGATAGATCTTTTCCGAGACAAACGGTACGAACGGTGCCATGAGACGGCAGATCGTTGTCAGGGCCAGATAGAGGGTTTGGTACCCCGCCGTTTTGTCCGGGCCGGTCTCTTCTTTCCAGAATCGTCGCCGGTTACGTCGTACGTACCAGTTCGATAAATCGTTCCAGAGATTCTCGATCGTCAGGACCGTTCGACGCACCTCGTAGTTCTCGATGGCACTTCGGATCGCTCCGGCGGATGAATTGAGACGCGAGATCAGCCACCGGTCCAGCAACCTCGTGGATTCTGTCGGTGTTTCGTTGTATCGAAGTTCGGGCTTGTCCTGCTCCGCATAGAGGACGAAGAAACTGTACACATTCCAGAACTGGAGGAACTTCCGCTTAATCTCACGGCTTGGACCGAACCCGAATCGAAGTGGTTCCGTTGTAACCTGGCCGAGGTACATCCATCGCATGACATCCGGCCCCATTTCCTCGACGGCGTCGTCGAACCAGATGGCGTTCCCCCAAGACTTGTGCATCTCACGACCGTCTTCCGCGAGTACCTTCTCATATGTCATCACCGACTTGTACGGAGTCGTTTTCTCCAATGTGACCGACATGAAGAGGAGGGAATAGAACCAGCAGCGCAGCTGAGCCCTCATCTCAAGAATCAGATCCACCGGAAACCAGGCTTCCCAGTACGCGGGGTCTTCAAGATATTTCAGCGTGGAGAACGGGACAATACCTGCATCCAGCCAGCAATCCCCAACATCTTGAATTCGCGAGACTTCGGCACCGCACTTTTCACAGCGTATTAAGATATCGTCGATCCAGGGACGGTGGAGCTCGGGTAGCTCAAACGGTGCTGTGGCCCGCTCCTTCAGTTCTTCAAGCGATCCGACAACATTCACTGTTCCGCATGAGCCGCATGGGTAGAACGGGAGAGGCAGACCCCAGTACCTTTTCCGGGAAATGCACCAATCCCCCATGTTGACAAGCCAATCATCCATGCGCTTCTGCATGTAGGAGGGTACCCAGCGAACTTGGCTGTTTGCTTCACGCATTTGGGGGCGAATGTCTTTGCTCGATATGAACCATTCGTCGACCAGGCGAAAGATCAGTTCTTCTCCACATCGCCAGCAGGAAGGATACCGATGTGTATACTGCTCCTTTTTCAGGAGTATGTCTTTTGCTTTCAGGTCGGCGAGAATGTCGGGAAGCAGGTCGGCTACGCGTCTAGCAGTGAACTTGCCGAAACCGGCATAATATGTGCCCGTTTCGTCGACGGGCTGGATTTTCTGGAGTCCTTCGACATGAGAAAGTTCATAGTCTTCCTGACCGCAGCCCGGGGCGATATGGACGATTCCCGTTCCTTCTTCACTGCCTACATCTTCCCAAGGCACTATCCGATGGTCGATGTCTCTGGCGGCGTCCAGATCGTCGAACGGACCGTGGTAATGAAGCCCCAATAGATCCTTCCCGCGCATCGAGTCCAGGACTTCATAGTCTTGGCCTTCTTTGCCGACACGATGGACGGTGTCAGCACCGAGAATCAACACATGACCATTGGATCGAATCCTCAGGTATTCCAGATCGGGATGAACCGCCGCGGCCACGTTGGCAAGCAATGTCCAGGGGGTTGTTGTCCAGACCAGCAGACTTTCGCCTTCCCGCTCGACGAGGGGAAACCGAACATAGACCGAGGTGTGGGTCATTTCGTTGTAGGTTTCCAGCATCTCGTGTTGGGAGAGCGACGTGCTGCATCTGGAGCACCAGGGCATAGCCCGATGTCCACTGTAAAGCCAATTCCTCGCGTGGCAGGTCTTGAGGAAATGCCAAATATAGAGGATGTTTTCATCGCTCATCGTGTAGTAGGAATTGGGCCAGTCCATCCATTGCCCGAGTGCAATAGACTGTTCCGTTTGGATTTCGCTGAAGGTATTGACACGTTCGCGGCAGCGGCGGCTGAAATTGTCCAGGCCAAAATCTTCAATTTCACTCTTCGAGTTCAGCCCCAGCTCGCGTTCGACCTCTACCTCGACCCACAGCCCCTGGCAATCGAAGCCGTTTTGAAATCGCTGGTCATAGCCCAGCATGGCCCAATAGCGTTGATAGAGGTCTTTGAGTGTGCGTCCCCATCCATGGTGGACACCCATCTTGTTATTGGCGGTAATCGGACCATCAATAAAAGAGAATCGTGGATTTCCCCGGTTCTTGGCGACGAGTTTTTCGAAACTACGGTTTTTGTCCCAGAACTCAAGAATCTCTTTGTATATCTTGATGAAATCCAGCTGCCTGACCGGCTGAAACATGGCTACACTCCAAAATGGCGCTGTGGTGTGAGGTGTTGAGATTGTGTGTTTGAACCGCAACATCTCAAAATATTGAGGTTATCACACCGTATTCTCGCAGGGTATGCCGCCCCGGGCTCTTCGGTACGTGTAATTTAGTCTAGCGCCGTGCTTGACATGTTTCGTGTCAGCTTATAACATAATATAGTAAGACTGCAGTATGGTGCTTCGATTTATCTACTTGTTGTGCTAGCTGTGGGTGCCCGCATGCGCCCGCATGTCAATCAGGGCCCCAATTCGCCGATAACATAAGAAACACACTGCTAAGCGAGGGTGCAAAAATGCCTGTAAAACGATGTCATCTGTGTGGCCGAAGCAGCAGAATCGACGACTTTGATTTCTGTTGTGAGAAGTGTCAGGAAAAAGAACTGGAAGTATTGGTAGCGTTATACTGGTTCATCCATTCCTTCGGATCCGATTACTGCCCGGTTAAAAACATTTACTCGGATGCCATTCGCATCGAGGGAATCAAACCGGAACCCGTGATGCTCAAGAGCTGGGTTAATAAGGGATACATTGAACTCAACGAGATGGGTTGTGTTGGGGTCCCGAAGTGTCTCGCCGAACATTTGGAGGACAAAGGCTACAATATCTCGCCTGCATTTCGGGCCACGCTCAATCGAGCAAAGTCAGAGCGTATGGACGAATATCGTCGCGGACTCGCCCGCCCCGTAGAAGGCGACGATAATGTATCATTTGTGAATCGAATGGTGTATACTGCGAAGGCAGCCAGACGCTAGCGCGCTGTCTGACCGATAATCTCCGGGGGCATACGATCATGGGCAGTGAAGCGACTGAGCAGGAGAAACGCGAATATCAGCGAGAGAAGGTTAACATTCCGTTCATCTACAGCCTGGACGAGGGGAACTCTCTATCGGACGGCGAGTGGCATGAAGCCACGACGATGGACATTGGACCTGTGTTGGTTGGAGGGATTGGGTTCGAGACGAAGGACGAGTTCGAAGAGGGCCAACAGGTTCGCGTTGCTCTCTTTATGGATCTTCAGCTAAAGTCCATTTGGGAACGGCAAGGTGGAAGTTTCCCGATTATATACAACGCGCGGGTCCTTCGTTCCGAGAACAAAGGCGACTGCAATCGGGTCGCGCTGGTTTTCGGAGGGCTTGCCGCCGAACCGGATATAGGCGGCGAGTGGACCAGCCCCGATCCTTCCACGGAAGGACCATAGAAGAGACCTGTATCCTTAACGAAGATCAAGTCTCTTCGATTCCTCCCAGAGGCTGTCCATTTCAGCAAGTGTGGACTTGTGAACGTCCTGTCCTCGAGCTTTGAGTTGACGCTCAATGTAAGCGAAACGGGACTGGAATTTGTCACTGGTCTGATTAAGACACTGTTCCGCGTCGATCTTCAGCAGCCGTGCGGTGTTTACGAGAGCAAAAAAGAGATCCCCGAGTTCCCCCTGGATTTGCTCACTATCCCGTTGCTCGCAGGCCTCGCGGAATTCTCTCCACTCTTCTTCGAATTTCTCTAGAACCTCTTCGAAACGTTCCCAATCGAAGCCGACCCAGGCGGCGCGATCCTGCATGCGTTGCGCTCTCATCAGTGCGGGAAGTTGCTTCGGGATGCCGTCAAGAATCGATTCACGGTCCTCTTTCTCCTTCTGCTTGTCACTCTCCCACCTTCGGAGGACATCCTCCGCAGACTCCGCGCACGCGTCACTGAACACATGGGGATGACGCCCGATCATTTTGTCGCAGATCTTGGTAAGAACGTCGCCGATATCGAATCGATTCTCTTCCTTCGCTATCTGGGCATGGAACACGACCTGCAAGAGGACGTCTCCCAACTCCTCGACGAGGGCGTCATCGTTGTTTTCGGCGATTGATTCCGAAACCTCGTACGATTCCTCGATCAGATATTTGAGCAGGGTTTCGTGGGTCTGCTCCCGGTCCCAAGGGCATCCCTGCTCGCTCCGCAGGTCGGCCATAATCTCGACTAACTTCAGAAACTTCTGGCTGATGTGTGATTGGTTCATGAAAATCCCCTCAAGGTTTGTACTTCCCGTCACGAAACTATACGATAGGAAAGAGAAGCGCTACAGGAGAACCCTGTTTGTGCCCGGAGAACGGTTGGAACCATCCATGTCGAATCGTCTATTCATCGTTTCTCTCTTTGCCGGATTATTGATTCCCAATCTGTGTGCAGCGGATCTGATCATTTTCTCAAATGGAGACCAGCGTTTCGGGAAGATCCTTGGCTACACGAAGGGGCATATCATTGTTGAGATCGACGGCCAGAAGTTGGAATTCTCAACAGCGGCGATCAAAGGTTTTCAGACAGGGGTGGACAAACCCGAAGACGCGACCCTTCTTAAAGATCGGGTGAGCCCTCCTGCGGGGGTCGCCGAGATGGTGCAGCGTGCGACGGGCGTCGATATCAATGTGTCAAAGCGGAGACTCGGCGAAGATAGGGAATTAACGGTTATCTCTGAGAAAGAAATCTCTGTGCCCTGGATCGGCATGGGATACTCGAAGTCTTCTTTTTATGGGCGTTTGGGTTCCTATATTCAAGGAACTATACGGAATGACGCTCCCCCAGCCGAAGAAGGCGGGTTCAATTATTCTCGTATCCGTGGCTATGATTTCATCCTGCAGGCGTTTGGCACAGACGATGAAGTGTTGGCCTCGCAACGATTTTATCTGGTGCGATTTCCTCCCGGCCGGGCGATCTCGTTCAAAGTTCAGTTTCCCTTCTTGGATTTGAACCGAATCGAGAGGATTCGAATCACGCGAAGGTTTTAACTGGGAGTGCTTTGCTTCTATGAAAGACCTGCGGGCAAGAAACCGGAGATGAACGACGCTGGTCGCGAAGATATTGAAACACGAAGACACGAAAGAGTCACGAAAACGCGAAAAGAGAACGGCAGAAGTCAGGCGGCCTCTTGAGGCTACGCCACCCCGATTGACTTAGCTGACGAGAGATACCAGCAATAGAATCAAAGACAAAACAGAACTGCCTGGTTTTGTCTCCGTCCATGATTGCTACTTGTTTCGTACACCATTCCGGGTAAAGGTGCCGCCGCTATAGTTGCCGCCCATGGCAAACATGTCGCCCAAAGAATGGAGTCCGTTACTGGGTTCAAAATCCCACCAGTTCGTTCCCCAGGG
The DNA here is from genome assembly GCA_964612675.1 of uncultured bacterium. Taxonomy (GTDB): domain Bacteria; phylum Hinthialibacterota; class Hinthialibacteria; order Hinthialibacterales; family JAKPRU01; genus CAZTDD01. Next base: position 7,442 of record CAZTDD010000040.1, on the reverse strand, counting down.
CCAATCCAGCTGCGCACCGGTATTGTCCTCACCGTCTGGACCGGTCGAAGTCAAAGACCATGTTCCCAGTTCATAATTGGGACTGCGTCGTTCCCACATTGTATCCGTTCCCATCTCATAGAAGGGAGCGGAAGAATCGTCGCCTGCGCCATAGACGAATTGTTGATCTTTTCGGACAAACGGGTCGCGTGCAAAACCGTTCATATAAGCGACCGGCGTTGTCAGCATGGACAAACCGAGGGGCCAGGAGTTGTCGGAGTCGACTGGATAGTGGTTATTGTCGACCTTGTATGCTTCGAGTGCCGTTGCGAGCGACTTGAAGTCCGCCTCGACATGGGCGACTTTCGCGCGGATCTGTGCGTTCAGGAAGTTCGGAACAGCTATCGCTGCCAAAATGCCGATGATCGCAACGACGATCAACAGCTCGATTAATGTGAATCCTCTCTCTCCAAACATGCTTTTACTCCACATCTTTGCCGCAGACCGGCAAAATAGTCAACATTTCGCCGATTGTAGCATAGTATTGTCGTGGTTGTTGAGCTCACGGAATCCATGTGCCGGGCAGGCTGTCAGTCTGAAGACGTGTTTTTCTCGTGCTCCCCTTCACCTGAGCGTTGTGCCGACGGGAAAATCTACCACGAAGCACAGAACTAATGTGACATGAGGAACTTATGCGTTTCCGGCGAATCGTCTTTCCGGCAATAGGCGTGATTGTCTTTCTGTGGATGGCTCTACCTTTGGCCGTTCAAAGCGGCCAGGTGGAAGGTCAAGACGAAGAGAGCGCAGATGCTCTTTGCAAGAAAGCACACACTGTGTTTGATAAAGGTGACGATGAGGATCAGGTTCAAGAGGCGATATCCCTTCTCAACCGGGCCGTCGAACTCGAACCGAATCATCTTTCGTCCCACCTGTTCTTAGGGTATGCCCATCAGAAAATCGGCGATGTGACCGCTGCCCTGGAATCATATCGGAACGCTGTCCGGGTCGCTCCGGATAATGTGGAGACCAGGACCTATTTGGCCAGAGCGCTGATGGACATGGACCAATACGATGAAGCGCTGAGGCATCTGGCATACGCCCTGAACGTGGACGACGAATCCTTTGATGTACATCTGAATCTCGGTGTCGTTTTGGAGCGAAAAGGACTGTATGAGGAAGCGGTGGCCCAGCTGCAGGAAGCGGTGCAATTAGATCCAGACAACGCGCGGGCGCGGTTTAACCTCGCACACTCCCTTCATGCAGCCGGTGATTACGAGGAGGCGGAGAAGCAATACCGGGAGGTCTTGGAGCTTGATCAAAACGACCACGGGGCTCATTACAACTTGGGAATTACGTACGAAATCCAAGGCAGATATGCCGAGGCGATCTCGGAGTATGAAGCGGCGATTCAACTCAAACCGTCCTTCGCAGATGCGTACAACAACCTAGGTAACTGTTACCGTGAGCTCGGGCGGCACGCTGAAGCCATTGTCGCTTATCAGGCGGCTCTCCAGACAGCCCCCCGCCATTCCAGTGCGCTTTATAATTTGGGACAGTCGCTGGACAATGAACACAATATTGAAGCGGCGATCGAGACGTACCAGGATCTCCTGAAGCTACGCCCCTCGTTTCCTACGGCTCATTCGAATCTCGCGAATCTCCATTTGGCAAAGGAAGAATATGAGAAAGCGATTGAGAATTTTCGCAAGGAAACCGAGGTCAACCCAAATTATGCACCGGCTCGAAACGGCTTAGGCAAGACGTTGGCGAAACTCGAACGGTACGCCGAAGCGGAAGAGGCCCTCAAAAAAGCGTTGGAGCTGAAGCCTAATTACGCGGTAGCCCACTACAACCTTGGGGCTGTCTATGAACCTCAGAAGAAATACCACGAAGCGATCCAGGAGTATCATAAAGCACTGGAACTCAACCCGGATTTTAAGGAAGCGGCTACGCGGTTAGGGGTTGTATATGCGACGATTGATGAATTGACTCTTGCGGAAAGCACATTCAAGCGGCTTCTGGATATGGACCCGGACAACGCCTCCGCCCATTTCAACCTCGGTCTTTTGTGGCAGCAGCAAGAGGATATGACACGGGCGGTCTCGGCGTATCGGCAGGCGATCGAATGCGACCCGAGCCACCGACGGGCGCACAATAATCTGGGCAATGCGCTCAGGTCGATGGGACAATGGAATCAAGCAATAGAAGCGTATAAAGACGCAATCCGCTTGGAACCGAGTGATGTTCTTGCCCGGTACAATCTTGCTCGTCTGTACTACGAACGGGGCGAATATGAGAGTGCCGCGCAGGAACTTCAGGAAGCTCTTTCGGTCGATCAAGAGAATGCGACGGTTCGGTATCTTCTCGCAGCGGCCTACGAGCGATTCGATTCCGAGAAAGCAGCGGACGCTTGGAAGGAATATATCCGCACGGCGGAAGACGATCCGCAGCAACAGGACTACCTCGCAGAAGCAAAGAAACGACTAACCCAACTGGAGAAGAAGGAACAGCGATAATCGATTGAGCCCAATAGGATGAGTTCAACGCGAAACGCAGACCATCACGCTGATTGAATAGAAAGACCTCCATCATGAGCAAGACCGATCCTCGCCAACGTATCGAGGAACTGCGGAAGTCTATCCGCCATCATGAGCATCTCTACTATGTCGAAGCGTCTCCCGAAATCAGCGATCGGGAATTTGATCGTTTGATGCATGAACTAGAGGAGCTGGAACGTCACCATCCGGAACTCGTTACGCCTGATTCACCTACGCAACGTGTTGGAGGACGCCCCCTCGAAGGATTCGAAACGGTCGAACACAGCATCCCGATGATGTCCATATCGAATACGTATTCAGAGGATGAACTCTGGGAGTTCGACAGGCGGACGGTGAAAGGGTTGGATGATGTTCGACCCGATTATGTGGTCGAGCCGAAGGTGGACGGTGTGGCGATTGCTTTGCATTACACGGGCGGTCGCTACGTTCGTGCTGTGACACGCGGCGATGGACGGGTAGGCGACGATGTTACGCAGAACGTTCGAACCATTCGGTCGGTGCCGCTGACACTGACGGGCGAGGGATTTCCCGAGAACCTGGAGGTCCGCGGAGAGATCTATATGCCTCGAAAGGCCTTCGCGGCACTCAATATCGAGCGGGAAGAGCAGGGGCTCGCGGTTTTTGCCAATCCCCGCAACGCAACGGCGGGTACTCTCAAACTCTTGGACTCCTCGCTGGTGGCACAGCGGCCATTGAGCATATTCATTCACACCCCGGTTCGCTTTGAGGCCATGACCGGCAATCGACACAGCGATGCGCTCCGGATGCTGCACCAATGGGGATTTCGCGTGATTCCGGACTGGAGTCTCTGCCGATCGATAGACGAAGTGATCGAAAAGGCACATGAATGGGACGAGAAGCGGCATTCTCTCGACTATGAGACGGACGGTCTCGTCATCAAAGTCGACGATCCGCGACAGCGTGAGATTTTGGGATTTACGTCAAAATCGCCGCGTTGGGCGATTGCGTACAAATTCCAGGCGGAACAGGCGACAACTAAACTTCTGAACATTGAACTCGGTGTCGGGCGGACCGGGGCGATAACACCGAGGGCGATTCTGGAGCCCGTGTTTGTTGCGGGAACGACGGTGCGTCACGCGTCGCTCCACAACTTCGATGAGATTGAACGAAAAGATATTCGCGTGGGCGATACCGTTGTGGTGGAAAAGGCCGGCGAGATTATTCCTCAGGTTGTGAGAGTCCTGATTGAGTTGCGGACCGGCCAAGAGAAAAAATTCGCTCCTGAGATGAATTGTCCGTCTTGCGGCTCGGAGATCGTTCGGCAGGCGGATGAAGTCGCCTATCGGTGTTTGAATCTTAATTGCCCCGATCAGCTGCGAAAACGGATCGAGCATTTCGCCCAACGGAATGCCATGGATATCGATGGACTGGGGGAAGCGCTAGTCGATATGCTCGTCGACAGGGAGTTGGTGACTCGGTTGTCCGATCTGTACCATCTACAGCTGTCCGATCTGACCCAGCTTGAGCGAATGGGGGAGAAATCCTCGCAAAACTTGTTGGACGGACTGGAACGAAGCAAGTCCCGGCCGCCGCAACGGCTCCTTTATGCACTGGGAATCCGTCATGTCGGAGCGCATGTCGCGGAGGTCTTGATGCGCGGTCGCAAAAGCATCTGGGATTTGAGAGAGATGAGCGCGGATGAATTGTCCGCCATCCACGAGATCGGACCGACTGTTGCCGAAAGTGTGGCAAATTTCTTCTCGGAAGAAAGAAATACGGAGGAACTGCAACGTCTGGATGAGGCCGGGCTGACATTTACGCAGGATGTGGAGGAACACGTTGTTACCGACTCGCCGTTCAAAGATAAAACTGTGGTTCTTACCGGGGCTCTAGAGAACTTTACCCGCCAGGATGCCAAAGAACACATTCAGCGGTTAGGTGGGCGTGTATCGAGTTCTGTGAGTAAGAAGACGGATTTTGTGATTGCGGGGAGCGACCCCGGTTCGAAACTGACAAAAGCGCAGGAACTCGGTGTGAAGGTTTTGGAAGAAAGTGAGTTTATGAAGATGCTGGGGAACTGAGAGGCCGGATTCGATCACTCCGATCTGGTCAAAACGGCTCGTCCGTTGTTTGTCTCCGCTTGTACGGTTACGACAGATCCGTCCTGAAGGACTATCCCGCCGCCTTCTCCTTCGGTCACATCTGCGGGATATCCGCCATCCAGATAGATCTCCAGAGTTGAGTAATCGCTTATGTAGGTATCCATTCCGCTGCCGCTTGCGGTCAGGCCTTTTGCTCTGTGTTTGGCGAATGCGAGCGCCGTAGCCGACTGCAGGGCTCTGAATGTGCCGTCTGCGGCGGCTTTCTTGGCTTCGCCGGACAAATCCACAAATTTAGGCACAGCGATCGCCGCAAGGATCCCGATGATTGCAATCACCGCAATGATTTCAATCAGTGTGAATCCGTTCCGACGATTTTGTCGAGCATGTGTTCTTTGAAGTCTCACTTCATTTCCTTAAATCCCAAAAATCCCAAAGATACCGATGCAAATCCGTCGGCATACTTCTACACGTTGCCGTGCCTACCATTAGTAGCAAGTTCGGTGCCAGCAGTGGCATTTGGCCAGGAATGAGAAGAATCTGCTCCATTTTCGTCCTGGTTCAGAAAACGAGACGAAGCAGGCGACAAATCGCAGGAAAGAACTGCCCGATGATTCTGTCTCAAACCTGACACAGGTGACTTCGAGGGTCGATAGAACGTCTCAATTTGGAACAGTTGATGTACTTATCGGAATTCCAGTTGACCTTCTCGGACCGATGATTCATGCTGATCCCATCTCACAATACGGACAAGGAGCTTGGGATGAACACTCCCCGGATCATGAGAACCGATTCGAATCTACATTTCACGACTTTCTGGTTGGCGGGATTTCTGACTTTTCTTGTATTGCCCGGTGTAGCGATGGACCCGCCCTGGCCGACCGATGCAGATGAAATCGCATCAATTCTTCGCGAGACAGATGGGGCCTTGCCTTACGCTCCGGCTTCAAACCGTGAGGCGTGGATGGAAGTACGAAAAGCGATCGGCATGGAAGCCGTAGGCGATATTCTCGCGGAGGCGGCGGAGATCGCCCAGGAACCGATGCCCGTTTTGCCTGCGAGCCTGTATTTGGCCTTCGAGCGGACCGGCGAACGTACGGCCTACGAGCGGATGGTCGGACAGCGGTACAGACGATTGTCGCTCTTCACGTTGGCGGAGTGTTTGGAGGGACAGGAACGATTTGCCGATTCACTGTTGGACTTGGGTTGGGCGATGTGTGAGCAATCGACCTGGGTTTTGCCCGCACACCGTGACGCGTTGCCGGATCCGACTCGTCGCGATACGGTCGCGCTGATGTCGGCAAAGACGGGTTTGGAATTGGGGATCATGGTCCATCTTCTCGAAGACCGTCTGGACCCACGGCTTATCAAACGGATCCGCTACGAGGCAAATCGCCGACTTTTCGAACCCTATCTGAAAGACGATTTTGGGTGGAGACACAGTACCACTAACTGGAACGCGGTCTGTAACGCCGGTGTGATGGCGGCGGCAGTCTTGTTGGAGGAAGATATCGATAGGCTTGCGAAGATCCTTTCTGTAGGACTGGAATCATTGCCTCTCTTTGTTGATGGGTTTACGGAAAGTGGAGGGACCAGCGAGGGGGTGAGTTATTGGCAGTACGGTTTCGGCCATTATGTGCTAATCGGACACCTGTTGGACAGGCGGACGGAAGGCCGAATCGACTTGTTTGCGGACCCAAAGATAGAAGAGATCGCCCTGTTTCCGGTCCGATGCGAATTATCGCCGGGACGGTACACCACGTTCTCCGATGCAAGTTCAGGACCGCTGAGTGTCCGTTGGATTCCGCGTTTTCTCGCGCAGCGTTTGGATTTACACGAATTGGAGACGCTCGCTACTAGGAATCCATTTCCGGATAGGTCTGCGTATGGCTCATTAGAGTACAAGGTGCTGAGCTGGCTTCAATTTCCGGAGGCTCCATCGGTCGCAACCTCCTACGAAAAAGAAGCCACGCATTTCTTTCCCGAGCTGGAGTGGTTGATTTGGCGGGCTGAACCGCAGAATCCCGATGGACTCGTGGTTGCCGCCAAAGTCGGTCACAACGCGGAGATGCACAATCATAACGACGTCGGCAGCTTCATGGTTCACCTGAACCAGGAGTCTATCTTGATCGATCCCGGGGCCGGTGTCTATTCGCGGCAGTACTTCGGTAAGGAGCGTTATGACTTCTTTGCGACCTCTTCCCGTGGACATCCCGTTCCCATTGTGAACGGTCATTTTCAGCGTTCCGGAGCAGATGCGCGTGGCAAGATCCTAAAGAGAGGGGGATTTGAAAAGGACGAAGAAAACGCCGCACTCGTTGCGGACCTCTCCGCTGCCTATCCAGAGGAGGCGGGAGTCAAACAGTTGCAGCGCATGTTCTATTGGTCTCGCGTTGGGAAACGCACGATCCAGGTGACGGACTCCGCTGATTTCAAAGAACCTGAAGGAACGCTCGAATCGGTGCTAATAACAAAAGGAGAAGTCACCATCGTGGGGGCGCACGAGCTTCGCATCGAAGGCGAACGTGGGGCTGTGACTGTACAATTCGAACTCTGTAGCCCGGATGTGCGGCTTGAGCGCCATTCGGCGGAGGAGCTGCAGATGCGCGATGATTCGGGGTTTATCACTCGGATCATTGCCAAAACGTCGGCGGACGATGGCCTGGCTCGCATTCAATATGTTATTCGACCGGATTGAAAGGACCACGACGGGCTTAGTCGGGGCAGTGTGCTTCTGTACAAAACGGCACCATGACCGTCATTCCGAGAAGCGAAGCGACGTGGGAATCCCGCTGCTATGACCCGCAACGAAGAGATGGCCACGCTTCGCTCGCCATGACGGCAA
>CAZTDD010000039.1:0-48141 GCA_964612675.1 uncultured bacterium | reverse complement strand
GATTCCATGGGCCAACTTACGGAGATCACCGATCCCTTAGGCCGCACCACAACGTACGGTTATGACGATAATGGACGCCTTATAGATGTGACCCTTCCGCAGGGGGGACGTGCAACCTACCAGCGAAACGAATTGGGCCTTCTCGAACAAATCACCAATCTCGACGGAAAGAATTGGACTTTTACGTATACTGATATGGGCAGGACTTCCAGCATCAGCGATCCTCTAGGGCGTGCCGATCATTTCAGTTATGACAGCCGGGGCAGACTGCTCAACGTGAGCTTTGCCGACGGCGCCTCAGTGGAGCGTGGTTATGACAACGCCGGGAACCTTATCCAAGAATCCTACTCGGATGGGACGGACCTGCAGTTTAGCTATGACGGTCTTGACCGACTGATTGGCGCCAACGGCCTTTCCCTGACTCGAAACGCACAGGGACAGGTGACCAATACAAACAACGGAGACGCGGACTTTGGGGCAACCTACGACGACGGCGGCAGGATGAAAACCGCTACGTACAATAACGGCGTTTTGACCGTGACCTATGTCTACGATACGGAAACCGGTTTGCTCAGCAGGGTGAGCGACAACCTCACCGATGCCTGGATTGACTTGACCTACGATAACGAGGCGAAACTTACGGGGATCTCCCGCTCCAACGGCATCGACACCCTGCTCGCTTATGACAATGCCAATCGACTTACCCGTATTCGGCACGGTGATTTTGTTGACATTGAATACACGTTAGATTCGGTAGGCAAGGTAACGCAGACGGATATGACCGTCCCGTTAAATCCGGCCGAGTTTCTAACCGCCGGGGCTGACACGGTTACCTATGATGCGGGATCCCAAATCAACAACGCGGGATACAGCTATGATGAGCGAGGCAGGCTTACGGTTTCCCCGGGGGCGACCTATACGTGGAACGACGCATCCCGGCTCATCGGTATCAACAGTAACAGCCTGAGCTACAATGGGATGGGCGACCTGGTCTCCCGCACCAAGGACGACACAACCTTGAATTACTATTACAACTACGCTTTGAACAAGACCCCCATTGTGGCGGAAAAAGACGCCGAGTCAGGCGAATTTCTTCGATATTACGTATGGTGTCCGGCAGGACGCTTGTTGTACATGATCGACGCGAGTAACGGCAACAAAGTCCATTATTATCATTTTGACCAAATCGGCTCGACCCTGGCTCTGACCGACGCGTCAGCCGCAGTAACAGACTCTTACGCCTATACCCCTTATGGGAAATTACTCGCGCACAACGGCAACAGCCCACAGCCGTTTACCTTTGTCGGGCAGTGGGGCGTGAGGCAGGAAACCCCGACGCTGTACCACATGCGAGCCAGATACTATAACGCGACGAAAGGCCGATTTCTTTCCAAGGAACCGATATGGCCGGTCCTTGAGAACCCGAGAACAATCACCCCCTATCAATATGCCCTGAGCGATCCGATTTCATCTATCGATCCAGGGGGATTATGGATGAGTAAGGGTATTAAATGGACCTTAAAGACAGTAGGTAAGCAAATACTTGGGGAAGCAGCCGATGATTACGTACCGACTTACAGAGACGTCGCCGAGATGCCGTGCGAAACCGGCACGGACATTATTCTGTGTTTTCTCTATACCACGCTGAATCCTGATGAGTTCGCCCAATATGCGGCAGAAAAATATGCGGAGGACTATTACGCCCCTGAACCGGGTCCTGCTGAGGGGTATAAGGAGCTTAGACGGATATGGCGTGAACAGGAGGAAGAAGAGAAACGGTTGGAAAAAGAACGAATTGAAAGAATTTGGAACGATCGTGACATGCTAAAAGTACATCTTGCTGATTTCATAGCCAATAATGCCGATGACCCCGAAATGGCATCGCTCATCGAACGGGCAAGGAGAGAATTGGCCAAATTGAATCGAGAATGCGAATCATGTCGAAAGACGGCCAGGAAACATGTTCCCGATATTCCCCCAGGACAATTATCGCCGGGGATGCCATATTAAAGACTATCTTGTATGGCATGAATTCGCCGATTCGGCGAATGTTTTCGGACCGCGATCCAGGTCTGATCGAACACACGTTGCGGGAACTGGTGTCCCCCCTCGAGGCGATGTTGTGGCCTCGGACGTTTGTGCAGAACAGAAAGCTTGAGATTAGTTAAGCCGGTCACCCAGAGAAGGGTGACCGGTGGGGTAACGACAGGATCTACATCGGGGTTTCGACTTCCCGAGGAACGCAGCCCGCCAAAACTCTCTAACAAGATATTATCGTATGCCTAATCAGGCATTAACCCTCGACCGACTTAATAAGTTACGCATTGTGTTATTTATGACCGGGAGTCGATAGATGATCGTTCGAGGGTTTCGATATTGCGATTCGCCGCAAACACGATACAGCAATTTCGTGAGCTTCTGCCACTCCTCTGGACACGGCTGCCAGGACAGCTGATTCTGCAGTATTCCGACGCTTGTAACGCGAATTGTCCACAATGTGAATTGCGTGCCAGCTCCAGATTCAAACGTTCCAAGATTGAATTAATCGCCGAAGGAGATCAAGATGAAAGTCGATCTGCATGTTCATTCCCGGTTTTCACGCCGTCCTTCTGTCTGGGTACTCCAGAAACTCGGATGTGCGGAAAGCTACACAGAACCGCGCGATCTTTATCGCATCGCCATGGACCGCGGCATGGATGCGGTCACTATTACAGATCACAATGCCATCGCTGGATGCCTCGAAATCGCGGATCTGCCCAACACCTTCGTCGGCTGCGAAATAACCACCTATTTCCCGGAAGACCGGTGCAAACTGCATGTACTGGCCTATCGAATCTCCGAAAAACAATTCAAGGAAATCGACAGCCTTCGCGAAAATGTCTTCGAGTTGATTCCCTATCTCGCGCAAGAAAAAATAATGCATTCCCTGGCGCACCCTCTCGGTGCGGTCAACGATCGCATGACTGTCGAGCATTTCGAACAATGCCTGCTTCTGTTCAGGCATTTTGAGCTGAATCGAAACCAGGACGCCACGGTAAACCACACTCTCCAGCATGTCCTTACCCAGCTCACACCCGCAGACATCGAACAACTCGTCGATATCCACGGTATCGACCCCTGGTTCGATAAACCGTGGAATAAAGGACTCACCGGCGGCTCGGACGATCACAGCTCGGTCAATATCGCTCATACCTACACAGAAATCGCCGGTGCACGTAGTGTGGATGAGTTCTGTGCGGGCCTTGCCGAGAACCAGGGTCGCGTCGGATTTCAAAGGCCATGCACACCTCTCACAATGGCCCATCACCTCTACGGCGTGGCATACCAATTCTATAACTCCAAACTAAACCTGGATCGATACTACGAACACAACATCCTGATGCGATTCTTGGATCGCATGCTTCAAATCCGCGAACGGCGTGAACCCAGACTGTGGGCGCGTCTTTATTCCCGAATGCGTAGCACGGTCAAACCAACCAGAACACCCGCCGACCGCGCTTCGATGATGGAACGAATCCAATACGAAGCGCAGAAACTCGTCACCAAAGATCCCCAACTCCGAGTTGTACTTAATCAAGGGCTCGCATTCAGTCCCGAACCAGATCAACATTGGTTCCGATTTGTCAACAAAATCAGCAACAATATCCTGGGCCAGTTATCTCGGCAAACTGGAAAACGGGTATTCAACGGGAACCCATTCGATATATTCCACACCATCGGGTCGGCCGGAGCTCTGTATACCCTGATCGCACCTTATTTCGTGGCATACAATGTATACAGCAAGGGACGCCGCCTCAGCGAGATGGTCGGCGAGCGGTTCGCCGCCGAGATCCCTCCGCATACCCGACCGCGTGTGGGGTTGTTCACCGACACATTCGAGGAGGTCAACGGCGTCGCGCACACACTGAATCGACAGGTCAAACTCGCCCAAAATACGGGAAAAGACTTGACTATCGTGACCTGTACGACGGATGACTCCAAAGAGCCGTACACGCATGGCGTCCGCTACTTCCAGCCCGTCGAAATCCTCGAAACCCCCGAATATCCCGAACAGAAAATCTGCATCCCTCCCCTGCTCGAAATTATGCACTTCTGCTACGAGCAAAAATTCACGCACATTCACGCGGCAACACCCGGCCCGCTGGGGCTCGCAGCTCTGGCAGTCGCACGGATTATGAAACTCCCGTTTATTACAACCTACCACACCGCCATACCGCAGTATGCAATGCATTTGACAGACGATCTATCCATTGAAGAATTGATGTGGAGCGGAATTCTCTGGTTTTACGATCAATCCGACTTCATCTTCTCACCCTCGCAGGCCACAGCCCAGGAATTGATCGATAGGGGTATCCCCAGTGAAAAGATTCAGATTATGCCCCGAGGCGTGGATATCGAACGATTCAATCCCATGAACGAATGCACCGGGATTGATCTGCCAGAAGGCACTCGGTTCCTTTATGTCGGACGCGTCTCCAAAGAGAAGAACCTCCCTCTCCTTTGCCGCGCCTTCAAACGCCTCAGTGAAACCTGCAGCGACGTCCATCTGATCGTCGTCGGCGACGGACCCTATTTGAAAGAAATGAAACGATCCATGAACGGTGCATCTGTCCACTTTACCGGATACCTGGATGGCGATGAGCTCGCGGGAATATACCCCGCATGCGACACGTTCGTCTTCCCGAGCACCACCGATACCTTCGGCAACGTCGTCCTCGAAGCACAGGCCGGCGGAGTACCGATCATCGTTACCGATCTGGGCGGACCACAGGAAAACCTGATCCCCAACGAAACCGGCCTGATCGTACAAGGGGAAAACGAAGACGCACTGGTTGAAGCCATGAAAACAATGGCAACCAATTCCGAGCGACGGCGCCAAATGGGAATTCGCGCGCGCCAGTATGCGGAGAAACGATCCTTCCTGAAAGCCTTTGACGCGTATTGGGAAATCTATCGCGAACGCTCGGATTCCTCGAAGGCCCGGGAGTTTACACCGTTCCCGGCCCATATACCGATCCCCGAAGCACAAACCGTCGTGGCATGAAATACAGCCTATTCTTCTACGTGACGGTTCCAGACCTGCACATTTGTCGCAGTCTCGGGCGCTAGTGCAAAACCGGATTTGAGCGCAATATAATCGATCTCGATATTCCCCGCGCCGCCTGCCGACCGAAGGGCGATTCGGAACACAAGGTTCCCTTCGGGAATCTCCATATCCCGGCTGTCGGCAATGGCGAACAATTCCTTCCCCCCGGGGCCGAATTTCGGATTCGTACTCCCGTCCACATACAGCGTGGTGGATTCGTTGCCGGGCGTTAAATCGTATGAAATCCAGTATTCATGCCACTCCGTGTGATCCCAGAATTCATCGATAAAACCAGGCGAATTCGGCTCCACTCCCGAGGCGACACCACCGCTGTTGGGCCACATCAACACATCGGGGAAATCGCTGTGGAGCGCGATCCCGGATCCACTGACCGGCCATAGTCCATTCGGCAGTGACCACGTCGGCCGCTCTGCATAAGGTGTACTCTTGTAAAACCGTTGGGTCAAATTCAAATTCAAACCGATTGTGTTAAACCCACCCGGCTCCGTATAGCCGAACGGTATCTGCACGCTGTATTCATCCATAAATGGGCGGGATCGTATCCGAAACGCCGCGGTACCGCGCAGCGACTTTCCTAGATCGTAATTCAGCGTCATCAGACTATTCGCACCGCTTCCCACATCGTAAGGATCGAGGCTGGTTTTTCCCGGATCGTAAATACGCAGCGCTTGTCCCCCTTCACCGTCCGCGATAAAGGCCGGACTCTGCAGAATCTCGCCATTCGCAGTTTGCGGCTGAAATTCATAGCGATCACTCATGTTTTCGTGAGACCAACCCGGATCGGAGACGATATTTTCCGGACTTCCCCCATCGGGATCGTATACATAGTCCCAATCGCCCTCCGGCGGTAGCCACGATGTCTGCGCAATCGTTCGAGGTGTCGGTTTCGGTGTCGGCGTAGGCGTCGGAGTCGGTCTGGAGCCGTATACGTGACGACGAACATACTCCGCTCGTTGGTTCACAAAATCTTCTAATTTCTCTGCAGCCCGATCCCAGTCATCGAGACCACGCTTTCGATTCCAACGCTCGGCCTCGTAGGGAATCGCAGGACGAATCGCGTCCCGGTGTTTATCAAAAAGCTGCAGAACATGCTCGGGAGAAAGGCTTGTCCCCAAGTAATACTCCAGACGTTCTTCGAAATAATCCCGATATTGGGAGCTCCTAAGCAGTTTGTCAAACATCGTTCCAAGCAGACTTCCGCTTTGTGCCGTCTGAAAGGTGTTCTGATTGATCTTGTATCCTTGAGGTCCGGAGCCAAACGAGTACTCGGCATCCCAGCAAAAAAACATCCATTTCCCGTCCGGCCGCTTCGCGCGTCCCGCATACCAATTGTGATGGGGCCAATCGTAATTCTGTACCCAGATATTCACAATGAAGTAATCTGTCATCTGTTTGATATCAACCATTGACTCAAAGTCTTGGTAATCCTGAGAAGTGGAGAAATTCGCCCCTTGAACAAATCGTTGCAGGTCCTGCCATGCTCTTCTGTCGCCGTCTTTCAACTCATCATCCGAGATGACGTCCCATTCTTCCCCCCCGTAATAGGATTCCAAGAACGCATCGTCGATCCGTTCGCACGGGTTATAAACCCCCCAATACTCTCCGTTCAGATAGAGCTCCGCATAAAGCCCGTGCGACGCAACACCGCTCATATCGGCTTGAAGGTCCCGTGTTAGTGGATCGGTGGTATAGGTCGCAACCTCCCGCTGGCCCGGATCCCAATGCGCCCAGCTGTCATTGTAACCGCCCCGCAGGACAATCCGGTCAAAGGAATTGACTGTAGTCGAAGGAATAAAAGGAGCGTTCAACTTTTTCGGACCGTATTCCGCCCGGAAGTAAAGCCGGAACGAGTGCTTCTCCGACCGTCTTCTCGACGCGCCCCCGTGTATCCGCAACCCGGCATCGACCGCAAACATCCGCGAGTCTCTCGTTTCGAAAAACTCGACCGATGTAGGCCGTTCCCATGCGCGGCCGTGTTGTTCCGCATTGACGTAAATCCCTGTCCGCCGGTCAAAAAGATTCTCGGGTGCCGTGACAATCGACAAGACCGGGATACGGAAGGACTGACCGATGAAATATGTGTTGGTCACAATGTCGCTCGGCAACAGACCGTCGCAAAACGCACGCGCACGCACGGGCGTGGTTTCGGAAATCTGTAACGTTTCCGAGTACACATCGCTGGTCTGGTCGGGAGCCGAACCGTCCAGCGTATACCGAATCTCGGCGCTTGGACGCCGCGTCAGAATCTGCACAGAGATCGGTTCCGAGTAGAAGCCGCCCGTCTTTGAAACCACGGGCGGGTCTGCGATGCCGGTATACTTCTCGCCCGTGTTCTGCCTTCCCGGTGTCGGATCCATGAAGTAAAACCAGCTCTCCGACCCGTTTGGATATCGTCCGTAGGAAATGCCGACCCGCTGTTTGCCGAACGGAACGCCGTCAATCAACTCCCCGTCCGGTGCAAACAAACCGACGTATTCTCCGCCTTTACTCAGCGCGAAGTTCGTATGATATTCGCTGCTCGATACTCGATTCTGACCACTCGCCCAGATGCGAAGATAGCCGTGCGCTTCAAGCCTCGCCGCGGGGAAAACCCAACGGCGCCCCCCCTTCGCATCATCCGTCAGACTGTATCCTTTCAGCTGGAGAGGCTCGTTGCCCGGGTTATACAGCTCGATCCAGTCGCGCGGAGACCCATCCGCGAAATCCGTATCCGAGAACGCCAAGAATTCATTGATGATGACCGACGAGGCTGCCGGAAGCGGAACACTGAGAACGAGAAAAGTGACGCAAAACAGAGAAACAAAACAGAAGGTTTTTACCATAAGGAGTAGACTTACCACCGATCGATGCAGAGTTCGAATCTCAATATATCATCCATTAGGAGATCCGTCTAAGTCGTATGTTTTCGTACCGCATGCAAGGTCCCGATCCTGCGCCTGGCTCTCCGTCGAATCGGTCGCGGCGATGGTTCGGGCTGCTTCAGCGCAGAGAAGAAGCCCCTCTCCCAAAGCGCCAAAACGTCCGCACAGCACAAAAGAGACGAGACAGTTGCAGCATCCATCCAACATCGCGCACGCCAACCTACGATACAAGACTCGTTCAAACAATACCTTAAGTCATTCAAAATGGAAGGATACAGGACACAACGGAAGCAACCCTGGCAACGGGAATACGCACAGTTTATAGAAACTCAGCGAGTCACGATGTCGTAACCAAAGTCAGAATTAACAATACGGATGATTGACAATGAGCGGCGGTTTTTGTTAAATCCGCGTTAAGGATGAGTTTTTTCTGGGAGAGAACTACTACGTAAGATTCTTGTTCCCTGACCGATGCTAACACAAATCGATGCTTCAGCCCCGGTTGTGGTGTGCGCCGTTTTGCTCACGCGCGAGAAACTGCGTGAAATGAGCGGCTATGGGAAGCGGCTGAACGGCCCCAAATGCGTCTCCGCGGTCCATGATATGCGGGTCGCATCGCGTCGAATGCGCGAGGTCCTCGACCTGTTCCGTGAGTACCTGGACCCTGTTGCGTTCACCGAACTCGAAAAAACAGCCAGAAGCGTTACCAAAACTCTCGGTCCGGTTCGTAACACCGACGTTGCCCTTCGATTCTTCCGCAAACTTCAAAAACGACTCGACGAGAAGAATCAGCACCGTGCGGTCGACAGGATTGTCAAACGTCTGTCGGCCAGGCGAAAGAAGCAATACCGAACCATGGTACCCGCTATCGAGCAACTGTCCCTCAAACGTCTGAGCCGAGACGTCGATATCTTCATGCATCCTCCTGAAATCAACGACACCAATTCCTCTCCCGTACTCTACGAATTGGCTCAGCCGATCCTGCATCAACGCCTCTCAGCAGCCTTCGACTATCAGGATGTCGTCAAGGACGAGGACAACAAGAAGGAATTGCATCAAATGCGCATCGCGTTCAAAAAGGCTCGCTACGCGCTTGAGATCTTTCAGCCCGTGTTCAATGAAGAATGTGCCAAGGTCCTCGACGGGCTTCGAGGCTATCAGGAGACGATCGGAGCCATTCATGACCTCGACATCTTCACCACACAATGTGAAAGAATCCTGACAAAGTGGGACAAAAAGGGCAGACGGCAAAAATCCCGAAAGGGCCTCCAACAAATCATCCAGCAATTGGTTGAATTGCGCCACGAATTATTCCGGGAATTCCTGACCTATCTTGAAGAGAACGATCTGGGACGTATGTTTCAAGACTGCGAAGCGGCTCTTCTACGTCACAAGCCCGTGCCCTGACGTTCACTCAATCCAAACCAAGCGTGACCTTCTTCATAGCCACAATCCGTATCGGACCAATGAGCCCCGACGACGGTAAAGGTTCGAACCCGGAGAGCACGTTCATATGCTGAGTCAGCGGCGGTATGCCCCCACCGTAATGCGGAACAAGATCCGCGGGAACCGGGGGCGATTTATCGAGACCGGAAACCCGGTTAATCAGCGTATTGGTCACCAGGATCTCGATTCGGTTCTCCCCAGGCCGCACGAAATCCGTCACATCCAGACGTTGTCCGCGCATCCATTGAAGGCCGACGCAGTTTCCATTCAATGTCACTTCCGCTATATCGCCCACTTTACCCAAATCCAGTTCTGTACAAATATCGCGCGCGCAATACTCTCTGGGTACCTCGAAAGTCAGTTCATATGTCGCCGTTCCACTGAAATGTTTCACCTCAGGAATTTCCGTCCACGACGTCAGACGTGTCATCTGCTTCGTCAGAGAATCAAACCGCCGCCCCTCGAAAGTAACCGTCCAATCTCCAGAAATCGCATACAGTGCCGGAATGCCGTCTACCACGACACGCTTTTGCGTATCGCCCGACATAGAATGCACACAAACTGAATGCGGTCCATTTCTATCGGTCAACGCAACCGCTTCATTGTCTTCGATCTCAATAATCCGTGAGAAATCCGTATCGGAAATGGAGAGGATTTCCTCTCCTGGCTGAAATACCAAGATACTCGACTCATAGGACGCCAGGGTTACGGGAATTTCAATACCGTGTTCGACCTCGCGGTAAACATAAACTCTCGATATTTCTCCAGTGTAAGGATTGTACGTCCATGGAAGTTTCTTCGAGGTACGAAAAGTTAGGTGCGTATCGACGGGTCGATCCTGAATATTGGTTACAAAATACACATCCGCACGATCGACAACTCGATGAATAAATGCCAACCCTTCATTCCTTCGTATACCCTCACGGACGAAATCGATCCCAACATCCGGCGGCAGGTGGTTCCGCAGGGCATTCACAAAAGGATCGAGAACACTGCTGCGCCGATCCAACACATTCGTCCGGTCCATGACCTGCGTGATTTGATATGTCCATCCTTCCCCGTATCGTTTGCGGCCGGTGTTATCGCGCCCCTGCGACGCTGCGAACATCTCTCCTGCCATCTTCCGGACTTCTTCATCCCGTTGCTCATGTCCCAACAAACCAACCGATTCACTCGGAATACGTTCCAGCGCAATGACCACGCCGCCCTTGCGAGCATATTCTTCAATAAATTGCAGCGTCTTGAGAGGCATCGCCTGGATGTTCGGTACAATAAGAAACGAGTACGCGTTATTCCGAATTTTGATTTTTCCGTCGCGAATCTCCGTACTATTCTGCAGAATATCGTCATTTACCAAGTCAAAATCATATCCATTAGCGATCAGGAGTTCACCAAGCTCGCCCCACTCGAAGGAGCGGGTCCACCGCCGCGCATCCAGCGCACTCTTTGTCCACTGATTGGCAAGCGGCGAATATATCGCGACATCCGCCACAAAATCCCCTTGCCGAAGCATATAGCAGCATCGTGCAATATAGTCGGCTAACAGGGGATAGTACTTCCACCAGATATTCTCGTGACTGATTCGAATAGCGGAGGGGGATGTCCTTGCAGGGGCAATATCACGCTCCGGGCAAAAAATGTAACCGTGATTGTAGATCTTATTCGCCCCCGACCGGAGAAAATTATCTGTGGCGATCTTCAATTCTTCCAGCGTCGCCCGGTAAGGCTCCCAATGCAGAAAGGTATACGCTTCGGTGGAAACGACGTTCCGTCCGTACAGATGTGCACCGGAAGCTACATATTTCTTGGGACCGATCCGCGTGTCGAACCAGGGTACGGCGTCCTTCTCTCCCGCTGTAATTTCCATTTCGGGAATATGCGTTTCCCCGGCCCCCTCCAGAACGTCTGTCGGAAATCCATAGGGCTGAATGCGCCCTTTTACATTATGCTTCTCGCACCAGTCCAGAAACGGTTCAAAAAACGCTTCCATGCCGATTTTGTGGAGAAACCTGTTCACATCATAGCGGATCTTCGGTGTGAGTTCTCCGATATCCCACCAAATAGCAGGCAGATACGGCGTAAGGTCGTAATTCTCTTCGCGTTCGAACCTCTTAAGCAGGCCGTAGCTCCAGTAAATCCCATTCGGCGCGAAAGCCACTTCAAAACTATCGCAAAACAGCGACTCAACGGTTGTCCCGAAATATTCGCCGAGATGGTCGTACAGCATTCCCCCAAAGTAGTCGCAATATCGCTCCATCGCGGCCTTGCTGAAATGATCCACGGCGTCCCCTTGTCCCGTGAATACCGTCCAGAAAGTCATCAACCGCCAACGCCCTTCGGGGACTCGCCAGTGCAAACTGCGCGACTCGACCTTGTCGGTCAAAACGATCATGGAGTCAGGATCGATCGCATCATCGACCAGTCTTCCGGCAACAACGGCCGTCAAACGATCCCTTTCCGTTACCCGTGGGACCGGTAATTCCCAGGAACCGCGCGCCTCGCGCAATTCGACCGGCAGCGGACCGTCGAAAACACCCGGTCCTTCTACATCGACAAAGGTCGGAACGAGACTCTTGCTCTTGTCTTCCGGCGGAACTCCCGGGCAGCCGATAACCCAGCCCGGTCCTCCGAAATTGATGGAAACATACATCCCCAGATCTTCGGCGGTCTCTGCCGTATGCTGCAACATTTCAAAAAACTCTTCCGATAAAAAAGGAATATTTCCTTTTTCATAAACAGCCCCCATCGTAATCTGTTCGACTCCCCGAATACCTTTTTCGTGCATCTCACGCAGCTGCCAGGTGATCTCATCTTGCGTTACAGGATTCCCCGGCCACCACCAACGTGTGTGAGGATGACAGTCGGCGGGCGGTTCCCGGAATCTTTGCTTGACTTCTTCGATTGAATTTGCTGCCGGCGAAAATGGGGTAATGCTAACGATGAGAATAAGGGTGAGAAAAGCCACAGACACGATGGACAACTCCTTTGTGAGCTGCGTGCTACTATACAGCACTCAACAACCGTTCGTTGAAATTGATTCGGACTGCACCGGCGGGACTAAAAGGCTTCGATGGCTTCATCGACACTTTTGTACCAACTAAAAATCTCTGTGAGCTTGGCCAGTTGAAAAATATCTTCCATATGGACCGAAGCATTCGCGAATTTCAGATCCCCACCTCTCTGTATCGCCGCTCCGTGATAATTCAGCAGGATTCGAATAACGACACTGTTCAGAAATACAAGTTGAGTACAATCCAGGATAATACGGTTCCTGCCCCCGTCGAATAATTCATCGCACATCTGCTCAAGTTTTTCACTCAGCAATAGATCCATGTGGGCAGGTACACAGAGTACGGTTATCTCTCCTAGGTCTTCCCGGGTGATCTTCCCTCTCATCGCCCACCTCCACAAATACAAGATCGAGTCTCGTCATTCCATACAGTACTCCGTTCCCCGCCCTCCTACAAGAGGCAATTTGACCTCCATCCCGGCGACCGCAGTTAGCACAATAGAGGAACGCGGGAGAAACAGGTCTCCCACGAAATCGCTCAAGCTTTACCGGTCGGCCGACTCGATAGAAATCGTCACCGACTCGATCACTGGAGATGCGTACCCATGTCCGAATCGGGCAAACAGCGCATAGAATTGGAGATAGTCCCCTTTCCCCAGAATTTCCAACTCTCCCTCCGTTCCGTCGACCAATTGAGGCCACGGCATCGCCCGAAGCGTATTCCGCTCGCCTCGCTCCCACCATCGGGCACGAATCCCCAGGCTGGTCCCCTCGGGGATCTCGGCATCCCACGATACAACGGCCCGTTTCCGCTCGAAATCGCCCGCCGGAAACAGCGCCGACGGATACCCGGCCGCTACGGGCTCCGGCGTATCCGGTCTCTTGAATTTGACCTTATAAATCGAAGTGGGCTCCGGACCCGCCGACGACCGCAAAGTCAGACGGAAATGGTCGTCCTGAATGTGGTACATACCGAGTGGCTGAAAATAGTATCCTTCGCCGGAATACGAATGCACAATGCGCTTGAATTCCTCGTCCGTATCGGCGCGATAGAAAAACTCACCGGTGGCATCGTTGGTCCACGCTTTCGAGAAAATCTCAATGGAAACCTCATATTTTCCCTTGGGGGCCGGTAAATCGAACTGGATCTCGCCTCCATCGATCGACGGCGAAACAAAACAACTGTACTTCTTCTGCCACCACCATCGCTGCGGCGTATTGACACGCGAATACGAACTCGGGTTCTCAACGTAGATGGGCTGAAGGTTGACGTTATACTCCTCCAGATCGGAAGGTATCCCGAGTCCGCCTTCCGGCATCCATCCTGCATACTCGTAAATACCGCCTGCAAATTCTGTTTCATCCTCGATGTGATACAACAACCGGTCGTTCTTCTCGGGAGCAGGTGGCATATGCAAAGTCATGTAAAGATGTCTTGGTTTGGAGAGATTATTCCCGATACCATTTCCCTCCTCGCCTTTTTCCGCGATCAGGTCGTAACGATCCAGCTGGACTTCAAGTGTACTCTTCCCATGATATATAGGCAGCGCCGTCTGGGTTTCGAGAACTCTCCCGGGCCGGACAAGCGGAAAGAAGCAGGTACTCTCCTTTCCATTAAACAGAAAACTCATCCGTACCTGTTCCGCCGGGCTGTCCCCTTCGTTCCGGACTCGCGCTCGAACCGGAATCCGCTGTCCCCAACGAGCCACACCCGGTGGGATCATATACTGGAAATCATCCCATGGGTCCAGCGTCAAATCCGGCAAATCATGAATCGTGAGATGAACCGTGTCTTCGTTGTTGGTTTCGTCTATCTCCGGGATTTGATCGCTCGGATCGGCCACAAGCGTTATCTCGTGGTCTCCCAGCCCCCGAAATCCCGGCAAGTCCCACCGGATCCGAATATCCTCACTATCGCCGGGTTCGATCACAGGGATCGGTCTCGACTGAGCGTAACTGCGATTCTGAAATCGGCGGATGATCTTGTTCTGTTCTCTCCGGCCGTCGTAACCGAGCACGCGAACATTATAAGCGGGAGCGTTTCCCACGTTATACAGCCGTGTAACAAACTCGATGGACTGACCAAGAATCGGATGCTCCGGTTCGTACCGAAGGTCTCCCTGCGTAAATGCCAGATCGGGTTTCGACGTGACGGAAAAGCGAACGGCACCGACCGTAGCGGCAGCCACATCCGACGAGGACGCAACAATGCTCAATTCGTGCTCGCCCGCCGGTACGTTGTTCCACGTCCAGGATTGATCCAACTGCCGATGATGATTCACTATGAATTCTTGATATGTCGCATCTTCGGGCAATCCGAACAACCACGCATTGACCGTAGCGGTCACCGGAGAAACATCAGCCATTGCAAAGGGGATCCGAATCCGCGCATCCATCCCTTCGCTGAGGCGATCGGGCCGCAGAGTCGCGTCTCCTGCAAGAGCCGCAAATGGTAAACCGTCGTCCACAAAAACTTCCGCAGTATCGTGATTATCATCTTCATCTAGTTCCCGAATTTCATCCGCTGCATCGACAGTGACTGAAACAGATGTGGAATACTCGATCGTTCCTTCCCACTGAAGTGTCGCTGTTGCCTCTCCCGGCAATTCAGGGGCGGCGACCGATTCCATCAGAAAGCCCGCGTGCACCTTGCACTCCGTTTCACTCGCCGGCAACGGAGACTCGTTCGCAACAACCCACTCCGCTGTGATTTGCCCGCTTTCATCTGCGGAAACTTCAAGATCGCGAACGACAAGATTCGGGAGTTCGGCGGAAATCTTCGTTCCGCCCCAGATGTCACTCTCCCCGTCTTCCGAGACGCCGTACAACTGAATACGAAGATGTTCCGCTTCGCTGGGTGTTCGGACTTCCACCTGACATTCAAATGTCTCTCCCGCAATGGAGAGTTCATCAACAGAACCGATTTCATCCTGTTCATCGGAAAAGACACGAAGGGTAGCCGTGCCGGTAAACGAAGAATCCACCGTACCGCGTATCGAGAGGGTCGCTTTTCTGCCTCGCCGCACTACTGTGGGCTCGCACTCCAACTGAGCCGTATACGTGGGAAGCGAAAGCCGAACAAGAGGATCCCCAAAAAGTATATACTGTCTCAACACCCCGGAATAATCAGTCACAAGTGAAAAATCGAGACGCGAATTCTCGATCACATCGCCCAGAATCAGCGGACGCTCATCTCCAAGTACACGCACCAGATGATGAGCGAGGATTTTGTGCTGCTCCGTCGATCCATTCTCGCTCGGGGCCCAAACCGCAATCCCGCCTTTCCCAGGCTGACGCAAGAGTTCTTCCGCCAGGCAAACATGAAACGGTGGAATATTGAAATTCACATACCCGGTAAGACACGACCAATTCACAACCACCGGCAGCCGACCGTGCTCGTCAAAAAGCAACACCTCACTGACGTTTCGGTCGGTCCCCACAAGAATACGCTCGTGAGACCACATCTGATTGCCGCCGTGTCCGTAATACTGAAGAAGAAGCGCGCCCTGGTTGAACGCGTCGATAATCTCCCAGGTACACTTCGGCGCGTATTTCTCCTCCATATTGCGCATGTGATAAAGGTACGAAAGAGTCACGTGCGGGAATTCGGACTGATTGACAAAACGATTCTCGAAAGAAGGCGGCACACTGGTCTGCAGAGTATCGATCGCATCCTCGCGAAACGTATCGTCATTTACAAAAACGTTTCGCCCACGCCACGGCCCAATCTCGGAGTTCTTTTCATAATCCACAATCTTCTCGATCACGTGCCCCAGTTCCTCGACCGATCGAACCGAAATACGACCGAGAATCATCTCCGGCAGCGTGTCATTCTCGCCACCGAACAGATACGTATACCAGACATCGGAGGCATAGGCTTCCGGATCGTGTTCCGGCGTATAACAGGGTACGAGATCGCGCACACCAGTCCCGTAATTATCTTTGTGATCCCGAGACGCATCGCCAATCAAAACCAGATACTGCGGCAGCGGCGGTTCCCAGAGCAGCAAAGTGTCCTCCAGAAAATCCTTGATCGCCTGACAGCTGGGTTGGCCGTAATTGTATTCGTCATAAATATCTTGAACGTCCAGCAGCTCCACCCGGTACCCCTGCTGTTTTCTCAGTTCAAGCCACGGATCGAGAATCGGGTCCAAAAACATCTCATGAGCGACTACCAGGACATCGGCCGAATTTGTCGATTCATGCAGATCCGTTGCTCGGTCGCTTACCGTCTTCTCCGGGGACGGTAGCTGCTCAACATCGAACAGATTGAAAATCACGTTCTCTGTTGCGTCGGTAACTATAAAACGGGCCGTATCGCCATCACGCTCCATCGTCCCGGACCAATCCACAAACCATCCGTCCGGTTGCTCCGCCAGTAGCACGGGCTCGACTTCTTCCGTACAATCCGACACCTCGAAACAAACCGGCGATTCCTCCGCGGATACGACGAAATCGAAAGAGCCCTGCTTCATCGACAAATCGCGCGTGTACTCGAATCGATACGCATTAAGAAACGGACGCCGGATTTCAGTGACCTCGGTCAACAATGGATCAAGCGGCTCTTCGAGCGGTGTCGCACGGGGAAACCCGAGATCCATCGTCGCAGAGGAGACGGCATCGGTGGCGGATATCACAAGACTGACGATCTTCTCCTGATCCGGCGACAAGTAATCTTCCTCCAGGGAGTCCCCGGATCGTAGCTCAACCGTTTGACGTACCCTCTCCCGATTGAACACGCAGATCTCTGCAC
Organism: uncultured bacterium; assembly: GCA_964612675.1. Taxonomy (GTDB): domain Bacteria; phylum Hinthialibacterota; class Hinthialibacteria; order Hinthialibacterales; family JAKPRU01; genus CAZTDD01. Next base: position 30,964 of record CAZTDD010000039.1, on the reverse strand, counting down.
GCACGGAACTCTCCTTGGAACGGCCCGGCGTGACAATTTCTATATCGTTATGTTGTCCCAAAACCTTCCAAAACCACTCATAATAATTGACCGACTTATATCCCAACTGACGGTCCTCTTCAAAAGAAAGCGATTCCGTACCGTGCCGAACGACTGCTGCAGCTTCGGTCTGCCCCATTTCTCCTTTCCGAGCAGGACGCCGCGACACATCGTCCTTTCCCCACATCAGCCAGAAAACCGTATCTCTCGTGTACGCCGAATCCGTCTTCTCGGCTCGAAAAACCACCGCCGTATTTTCATCAAAATGTCCCGAATCGGCATTGAACAACGCATACGGTTCCACTCGCCCCTCAGACCACAGTGTCAGAGTCGACAAATCGATAGTGGCGGGGTCAATTCCCGCACTGCGAATGTCTTCGGCACGCAACGCATAAAGCGCATCCTGCCGCGTCAGAATTTTGATCGCATTCGTACGCTGTACCCGTTGTGCCCCTTCCGTCTCTTCGGTCCCGATAACTTTCGCCCATTCGGCATAAAGGCGATTCGGGGTTCCTTCGGGTCGAGTGCGATATAGGTCTACATGCTCGTGATTGAACAGAAGATCCCGATATACAAACGGGAATCCTCCTGGAAGCCTTTCGGGATCGAGAGGGGGTAACGGATCGGCATTACCGCCGGAGAATTCGAGCGTAACGTCCACAGATCGTACAAAAAGCCAATGCTCGCTGTTCTCATATTCTTCGCCGGAAAGACGATAACAGGGCGTGAGCGCAAATCGCAGAATAGGAACATCATGAAGGAAGTATCTCGTTTGCCCCTTGTAGGCTGTGGCACGGTCCAATAGGTCCCGTACCCGCGCCATTTCCTCTTCGCTTGCAGTGTCGGCGGAGCCCGCGACGATTTCTCGGTCTCCGTCCTTTTCTCCAATCTCGAGGTACCACCGATCATACTGAGTCGCCGGTGTCGCCTTTCGGGGGATGGCGAGATAGATCTCTTCCGCCGACTGCTCCGGTGCATCCTCCGACCAATGAAATCCGAAGCGAATTCGCTCGCTCGTGGATTCCAGCAGCGTACAGTGCTCGGGTTCGGACAAAGGACTCTCGGAAAAACGGTTCTTGGAGTAGCCCCACGCAGAGAGGCTGAGAAAAGAACAAGTAAGGCAAAAAGCGCACAGGACGAGTCGTCTCATGTTTCGGCCACCTTTCCAACGCCGGTCAAAGCCGATCCGGATCAGAGGCTGGTCGGCCACAGCCCCGTCTTCTCATCGAATCCGGCCATGACATTAAGATTCTGTACCGCTTGGGATGAAGCCCCTTTGCCGGTGTTGTCCAATGCAGAAAGAATGATGATCTTCCCGTTCCGCCGATCCTCGTGGACCGAGATATCGCAGAAATTGCTCAGCTGCACCGCCTGGAGTTGCGGTGTCGAATCGAGCGGCAATACACGGATGAACGGTTCACCGGCGTATACGTCGCGGTAGACGGAGTAAATCTCCTTCAAATCAATCGATGTGGCGCGTTCCCCGTAAATGGTGGCCAGGATCCCCCGTCGAATCGGGAGCAGGTGGGGAACAAATGTCAGTCGTACCTCCTTTTCTATCATTCTGCCGAGAATGTCTTCTATTTCAGGACCGTGGCGGTGGCTCGCAACCTTATACGCCCGGTAATTCTCCGCCACCTCAGGATGATGAAACGCCAGAGACGGGTGCTTGCCCGCCCCGGTGACACCGGACGAAGCCGAAACAACCGACCCGGTCGGCTCTATGATTCCCTCTTTGATAGCCGGGTAAAGCCCCAAGATACCGCAAGTCGAGTAACAGCCGGGATTTCCGACAAGTCTCGCCTGTGCGATTTGCGCTCGGTACAGCTCGGGCAATCCATACACTGCTTCGCTGCACAGGTCCGGAGAGCCATGCTCGCCGCCGTAAATCTCATCGTGCAGCTGCACATTCTTGAAACGATAATCGGCGGCAAAATCGACGACTTTGATGCCCTTTTCGAGGTAGCCCGGAGTCAGTTTCATGGCAACCTTGTCGGGAGTCGCCATAAACGCCAGATCGACGCCATCCGGAACCGCGCCTGTCGCCGGCTCGACGGGAACACGGCAGACATTCAGCAAGTCGGGCCAGATGACCCCCACATCTGTCGCCGTGTCAACGTCAGCCGCGATAAGTGAGACAATCTCTACATGTGGGTGGCGCAGCAACAGGTGGAGAAGATCGCCACCGGCATATCCGGTCGCCCCCACAATCTGAATGCGTATCCGTTCAGTCATAGCACAAACTATAGGCGGAGCGCCGTAAAAAGTCCACGTTCGGTCCAAAAATCCCAGCGAATCGTGCCCTGTCCGAGGCGAGTAGCATTGACACCATCCGCCCACACCGGTAAACATTTAAGGCTTTACAAATAATGCTCTGAAGACACGCCATTTATTCCGGTGTAGCTCAATAGGCAGAGCAGCTGGCTGTTAACCAGTTTGTTGTAGGTTCGAGTCCTACCACCGGAGTCAAGGTAAAAACTGCGAGCTTTTCACGGTTCGCGGTTCACGATAGAACGGGGGAAACAGGAAACGCGATCTGCTCTGTTTCCCCTGATTTCTTCCATGCTTACATGTTATTTGGATAGTGAAAACGATCCTTCTCCTCTAAAGCGAAAATCCAACATGCGGGACCAACCGCGGACGCTGAAAAAACTCACCGAGATTATTCCTTCCGGACATTTCCATCCTGCTTTTCTCCACCAGTGTTGTTTAGTAGCTTGGTTACAGTCGAATCGCAGAAGTTCTCGCCCAACCGGAAATAACTTCGCGAACAGAATCGGATGCCGCCAGGCCCGGCATCGCCTCTACCAGAAGATCTTTTAGAGGACCTCCACCATGCTGTACCTGGAAATACTTACAGTCTTCTTTCTAACCTTGATGAATGGCCTGCTCGCCATGTCCGAGCTCGCCGTTGTTTCCTCACGAAGAAGCCGCCTCGACTACTTGACCGATCAAGGCAGTCGTGGTGCCCACGCCGCTCTTCGTCTCCTTGACGATCCAGGCCGGTTTTTGTCGACGGTTCAAATCGGCATCACGCTTGTTGGGATCTTCGCCGGTGCGTTCAGCGGTGCGACATTGGGTCAGCGACTCGGAGCCTGGCTCAACTCCTTCTCTTTGATATCGCCCTATGGCAATTCTGTAGGAATCGGCATCACCGTTGTCGGTATAACCTATCTGTCCTTAGTTATTGGGGAACTCGTGCCAAAGCGAATCGCGTTAACGCAACCCGAGCGGATCGCTTCTCTCGTCGCCCGACCAATGCTTGGTCTCTCTCTGGTCGCAGCTCCGGCTGTATGGGCACTGCATGTCTCAACCGAGACGGTCCTGGGGCTTTGGGGATTGGCCGGTACCCGGGAGACAACCGTGACGGAGGACGAGGTCAAGTCTCTGATCGCCGAAGGAACGCAAACGGGAGTTTTTGTTCCCCAGGAACAGGAGATGATAGAGGGTGTCCTCCGTCTGGCGGATCGGTCGGTCCGCGTTATCATGACGCCTCGCACCAAGGTCGTTTGGGTAGACATCAACTCCGATCGAAGCGCACTTATCGATATGGTCGAGTCGCATCGTTTTTCGCGCATCCTCGTTTGCGATGGAAATCTCGACAACCCCGTCGGCTTTATCCATACCAAGGACCTTCTTCCCGAAGCCCTTAGGCGCAAAGATCTGATTCTGTCCGACTTGGTAACGCCGTTATTATACGTGCCGGACCACATAACGGTCCTCAACCTTTTGAATCGATTCAAAAGCGACGAAGTGCACCTGGCTCTCGTAGTGGACGAATACGGTACCATGGAAGGCCTCGTAACCCTCACCGATGTGATCGAAGCCATCGCCGGAGGTCTTCCGGAACGAGGCGAATACCATGACCCCGAGATTGTGCAGAGAGACGACAGGTCGTGGCTGGCAAACGGGACCATACCCACAGATGAAGTCGAAACCATAACGGGAATCGATATGGGAAAGGACATAGAGATGCTGGCGGCTTTTGTGCTGAACCATCTGGGACGAATACCGCAGGCCGGCGCGAGCTTCATGCACGAAAACGCACGCTTCGAGGTTGTCGATATGGACGGCAACCGCATCGATAAAGTGCTCATCGAGGTGAGACCGAAAAACGATGAGGCCTCCGATCCTACGACGTATCACTAATCTAGAATGATGCAAAAGCAATCGCGAAATCTCGGGCGAAGCGAGAGTGTTTCGAAGGGCGGTGTCGTTTGGGGGGGGGGTGAACGGATGAGAATCGAATACCGACTGTCCTCTGCATCTATAGTGCTTCCATTCCTTCGGCCCAAGGTAGCGGCACCTGTTTTCTCCTGGCCGGCACATCAGGATCAATTGACTCCAAACCCCTCCAATTTACTCTCCAGTTTGCTCCTTGACTCCATTCCGTTTTGTCGTCAATATCTTGGATAGGTTCGCTCGGCCTTCCGGAAAGATCCTCCAGGAAGAGCGTCGCGGTTACAGAAAACGAATTGTCGCCACTATGGCGCAAGGTCGTGCCCAGGACTATCGTAACCAGTGAGGGACCCGGACTTTAACGGCGCAGACTGCATTGAGAGGTTATCTACCTCTCTTACGAAAGCGAACGGTAGAAGACCGTTTTGTGCAATTTTCCTGATGTGAGAGGATGTCGTCCGTTTTCGGCGGTCTGTTGTTCGGGGAGAAGAAATTGATAGAACGGCTCTTCTCTTACATACGCTGTATACGTGTTCTCTTTACATATCACGTTTCCACATCGTTCAACCAGTCCGCTTTTAGCAACCACGTTCAGGAGATCGTCAACACAGGCTTGGATTTCCCTGACCATCACGACCGACCCCCCGGGATTACCGGTATGGAGGGCTAAACGTGTCATCTGTGCAGAAACATACCCAAGCTCTCTATGAAATTGCGCTGGAAATTGGTTTCAACATCGACCTGGAGATGATGCTGAAGAGGTCGATCCAGACCATCGTCGATAAACTGAACTGCCTGGGCGGCGTGGTTTTTGCCGATCGATGTGACAACGGACATTGCCGGCTGGAGGAGGTCTTTGCCATGCCGCGCAGAGTCCACCGGAATCCCGCCTATGCAACAGCGATTGAAGATCTCCCCCCCGCCGATCCACCGGGTACCGACCGTACCCATTGGCCCGAACCTCAGGCGCACCGAGTCGGCGACGTCTACTTCTATTGCTTCGATCTCACAGGTTTCGGAGTTCTTGTACTCCTCAAAGCGCGCCCGCTCGATTGCAGTATCGTGCGGTCCATAAAACCGATATGCGACAAGTTGGCCGAGTCCTGTATCGCCTGTGAAACGACCGGTGCTCTGGCGGAAAGCCAAGAAAGCCTGCGCACCACTCTCAATTCCATCGGCGATGCCGTGATCTCGACAAACACAGAGGGCAACATCGTCCGCATGAATCCGGTAGCCGAAAGACTCACCGGCTGGAAACAAAGCGAAGCGCGCGGCAAATTGCTGACCGAAGTCTTCCGAATTATCGATGCGAGATCGGGCGAAAAGCTTGAGAATCCTATAGAGAAGGTACTCAAGAGCGGCAGTGTTGTCGGCCTCGCAAATCATACAAAACTGATTGCCAGAGACGGCAATGAATATCAGATCGCCGATTCCGCCGCGCCGATTCGTGACGATAACGGAAACATCATGGGCACTGTCCTGGTCTTCAGAGACGTGACACAGGAATACCGAACTCGGAAAGCGTTGAGCGAAAGTGAGGGAAAGCTGCGCGCCATGTTCAACGCATCGCCCCTCGCCATCGTTCTGCTCGACCGTACCGGACGCGTGATCGACACGAATGAGGAACATGCCAGACGTCTCCGGACGACGCGCGATCAGTTGATCGGCCGGTGTATATGGGATTGCCTGCCGGAAAGTGTCAGAGCACATCGAAAGAGGGATGTGGAAAATGTCTTCGAAAAGGGGGAACTGTTTCGTGGCGAAGACGAAAGAGAAGGAACATGGAATGAATACCATGTCTACCCGGCAATCAGAAATGAGAACGGAGAGGTAGAGGCTGTCATCGTCGAGGCTCTCGACATCACCGATCGCAAACGAGCGGATATTGCTCTGAAAGAAAGCGAAACACGGTTTCGAACGATTCTGGAAAACTTGCCGGGGGGAGTGTTCGCCCATGATATGGACGGCCGCTTTGTCCTTGTCAACCAGGCCGCCTGTCGAAACACCGGCTATTCAAGAGAAGAGCTGATGGCCATGTCGGTCCAGGATGTCGATCCCGCCAGCGTGACGCGAGATGACCGCACCCGGCTCTGGCACACCCTCAACCAAGGGGAATCCTTTCTCATCGAATCGAAACACGTAAGAAAGGATGGTTCGCAGTACCCCGCCGAGATTCGTTTGAACGCGGTCACATTGCGTGGGGAACCGATCATTTTGGCGACGGCTTTCGACATCACCGAACGCAAACAATTGGAGGAAGAGCGCATTCGAGTGGCACAAGAGTGGCAAACCACCTTTGACGCCACGAAAGACGTCCTATGGATTCTCGATCGGGACAACCACATACTCCGCACCAACAGGACGGCAGAGACGTTGTTCCACCGCCCGCGCGAAGAGATGATCGGCAAACGATGCTGGGAGATCACGCACGGCACAGCGCAGCTGATTCCTCTCGAATGTCCCTTCGAACGCGCAAGAAAGAACCAACGACGTGAAAGCATGGAAATGCAGATCGGGGAGAATTGGTATGAAGTCACGGTGGATCCTATCCTGGAGGCGAACAGGGAATATGCGGGGGCCGTACATATTATCAGTGACATCACCGAGCGGAAACGTACCGAAGAGGCGCTGCGGGAGAGCGAAGCGAACTACCGAACGATTTTTGATACGGCCAACGACGCCATATTCATTCACGATATGCAGACGGGCGAGATTCTGGACGTGAACCAGAGGATGCTCGATATGTATGGGTACACCGAAAAGAAGGAAGTCGTCGGACAATTTGTGAGCGTTCTGAGTTCCAACGAGGCCCCCTATACCGAGCAAGATGCTGGAGCGCGGGTACAACAAGCAGCGAAAGGGAAACCACAGATTTTCGAGTGGCATGCGAAGGAGAAAAATGGACAGCTGTTTTGGGTTGAGGTCAACCTGAAGAAAGTGAATCTCCTCGGACAACCTCGCATCGTCGCCCTCGTGAGAGACATCACCGAACGCAAGCGGGCGGAAGAGGCATTACGGGACAGGGAACGTTTTCTTGAAGATGTTTTCGACGGCCTTCAGGACGGCATCAGTGTCCTGGATCGGGACCTCAACATCGTCCGGGCCAACACGTGGATGGAAAGAATGTACGCCCACCAGGCGCCACTGAAGGGGAAGAAGTGCTACGTCGTCTACCAACAGCGTGACACTGTCTGTCCGTGGTGTCCCAGTGTCGAAGCCCTTTCAACGGGAGAAACGCACTCGACCGAGGTCCCCTATCCCAACGAGGAAAAACCGAAGGGATGGATCGACCTCTCAGCCTTCCCACTCAGAAACGAACACGGTGAAGTCACCGGCGTGATCGAGTACGTCAAAGACATCAGTGATCGCAAGCGGGCGGAGGAAGAGCGTGAAAAGCTACAGTCTCAGTTGGCTCAGGCTCAAAAAATGGAATCCGTGGGGCGTTTGGCAGGCGGTGTGGCCCATGACTTCAACAACATGCTGGGTGTCATCCTCGGCCATGCCGAGATGGCCCTCGAACAGGTAGATAACTTCCAGCCCCTACACACAGATCTGCGAGAGATTGTGAAGGCCGCCGAACGATCGGCCGCTCTCACCCGGCAACTGCTGGCCTTCGCCCGCAAACAAACCGTCTCGCCGAAAGTCCTTGACCTCAATAAGACCGTAGAAGGCGCTCTCAAAATGCTCCGGCGTCTTATCGGCGAAGACATCGATCTTGTGTGGCAACCTGGAACAGGTCTCTGGCCCGTCAAAATCGACCCGGGTCAAATCGATCAGTTGCTGGCGAACCTGTGCGTGAACGCCCGCGATGCCATCCAGGGAATAGGGAAAATCACCATCGAAACCGCGAATGTCCAATTCGATGATGCGTATTGCCTCGACCACGCAGGATTCATTCCCGGTGAATACGCGCAAATTATCGTGAGCGATAACGGCTGTGGAATGGACAAGGACACCGTTGAACACGTTTTCGATCCCTTCTTTACTACTAAGAAAACGGGGGAAGGCACCGGTCTCGGATTAGCCACCGTTTACGGGATCGTTAAACAAAATGAAGGCTTCATCAATGTATACAGCGAGCCCGGTGAAGGAACCTGCTTCAAGATTTACTTACAGCGACACCTAGGCAAAGCCGAACAGTCGCGTACCGAAGGAACATCAGAACCGGATGCACAGGGTCACGAAACGGTGCTCCTTGTGGAGGACGAACCAACCCTCCTCAGACTGAGCAAAACGATGCTGGAGCGTCTCGGCTATCGCGTACTCGCTGCCGGCTCTCCTGGAGAAGCAATCGCGCTGGCCGAAGAGAATGTCGGTACGATTCATTTGCTGATGACCGACGTGATCATGCCTGAAATGAACGGTCGCGATCTGGCCAGACGGCTATTGTCGTTCTACCCGGACATGAAGCGGCTTTTCATGTCCGGATATACAGCAAACGTCATCGCCCATCACGGTGTCCTCGATGAAGGTGTCCACTTCATCCAAAAACCGTTCTCTCTCCGGCCCCTTGGCGCCAAAATCCGCGAGGTTTTGGATCAGGAGTAATCGGAAACATCTTAGTCGCAAATCACATCGCTGGGCTCACAGCGAAGCGTAGTCCACAAGTAGACCGAGACAATAGAAAAAGAGGACGAGTTCCATTGGATATCAAATTCTCTCGTCATGCAAAAAGAAGAGGACAGCTGTATCGCATTTCAGAAGAGACAGTGAAGAGAATTTTGAAAGAAAAAGAATTGCCGCAAGGCAATCAAGAGCTTATAGAAGAAATTGAAGGCTTCAGGTATCCCCTGAGGATTGTTGTTTCCGTGGAAGATGATATTATAACGGTAATAACAAACTATCCTTTGAAGAAGGGAAGAAAAGGATGAAAGTCTTCTATGATGATGAGGTAGACGCCCTGTATTTGAAGCTGGGTGATGAGAATCCAGATGGGGTTATAGAAATCTCCGATGGCGTTAACGTAGATACGACTTCCGGGGATAGGATAGTGGGTGTCGAGATCCTCCGCGCCTCTAAAAGGATAGATTTAAGGACGATGCTGTCGTATACGCTGGAATTTGAAAAAGAGTTGATTACTCAAAAGACCGCCTGAAGATGCACATAACGGATAAGATGTCCACTACGAATCCGGTCACTCGCTTGCTGGATACCCTACCCCATAGTTCCCGAGACTGCTCGCAATTGTAAACCAAGGACGTCAATGACCTTCAAGATTGTCACAAACTCCGGATTCCCGGTTGGAGAGAGAGCTTTATACAAACTCCCCCGCCCCAGTCCGGTTTGTTCTGCTATCTCAAAACACCATCCAATCCCCCACATCCGCCGCAGGCGTGACCTGAAAGTGATCCTCGGGCGGTCCCCAATCCGGACCATAGCCGCTGTCGGTTACACGCAGTTCGCTGATCATCCCGTGGAAATAGTCGACGAGATTCTTGTGCCGTCCAATAATCACTGGGGCGTCATTATCTTCAAAATCCAGAAAATTCTCCGCAAAATTGCTATCCGGCTGAATGCCGTCGCTGAGATCGGTATCCAACCAAAGCGTATACCCGCCGTCGTCATACGTCGCCCCTGCGTATACCCACTGATTCGACGGCACCTCCACGTCGACGACATTCGTCGTCGCTCCGCCGAGATAACTGGCCAGCGACGGAATAACCGTTTCGTCTTCCTCGTTGGTAATGATGTATAAGAGCGAACGCCCGGTTCCGAGGCCGTCACTCTGTTGAAGAATCATATCGACGGCTCGGAAGCCCTCTGCTGGAGTCTCAACAGCACCGGCCCAATTGAAGATACACTCGATTGTGAATCGGCTCTCCCAGGTGAGAGTGACAAATGGGATGTTGGGGATATAGTCGTCGACCCCATCCATTTGCAGCGCCACTCCATCCGCTAGCCCGTTCACATCCAGCGAATGATCGGTCGACACATAGACCGGATCGCCCGACGGATCGCCGCCCGAGAGATCGCCTTCGGAAGTCCCATCCGGTGCCCAATCCTGAACCGTAGCCACAACCTCTCCAGGCGCACCTTCTTCAAATCGCCACCAAACAATCGTCTCCGCAGAGGCCAACGATACAGAGAAACTACACACCAAAAGACCGCCCACTAAAACTCTCTTCACATTCATCATCATTCGTCTCCTTCAAGAGCGTCGTGTGTTTTCAACCGTCCGCTGTCGAAAAAACTCTTTTCTGAAGGGTTCAACTCCAATTTCCAGGAACGATACTCCATCTGGAAACGCAGGTCAACTACTTTACGAGACACTACTTCATGAGACGATCTTGTTGTCTCGTAAAAGGCAGGCTGAATCTCCGTTCTCCTGGTATCGAATACTGAGCGGACCGTCGCCTTGCCTTGACCTGCAAAGTGTATCAGGTGCAGGATTCGAAGAACGCTACACGCAAAATATGTTGCGCTCTCAATCTCAACGCAAAGGAATGAGAATAAAACAAATGCTGTCTTTACGTGGCTATTGCCTTCCCTTGAGCCTATTGATTTGCCTCTCTCTGATTTCTCGTCTCCCGTGTGCCTACGCCGATACGCCGCCCAACCCCTCTTTTCCGCATTATCATCAGAAGAACACCATTCGTCCTCGAATCAGTTTGAATGGAGAATGGAAATTCTGTCCGGCCTTCGCCGAACTACAAACAAACCACGAATTCCTCCAAAAAAACAGTCCTGAACAAAAAAACTATTTAAAAGACGAACACGATAAGAATTACGGTTGGATCGAACAGGATTTCGACGACGCGGTTTGGTGGGATATCACCGTCCCGGGCAGTTGGAACACACAGTTCGAGGATCTGTGGAGTTATGAAGGACACGGCTGGTATCGAAAAACAATCGCCATCCCGGCTACGTGGAAAAAGAAACGAGTCGTTTTCTGTTCCGAGGGTGCCAACTATCGCACAGTGATATATGTGAACGGGAACAAAGTGGGTGTGCACGAAGGTGGATACACTTCATTTTCTTTCCCCATTCATTCTTTTTTGAAATTTGGAGAAGAGAACACCTTGGCGATCGATGTGGATAACGAATCTCTTCTTGAACGCTGCCCGATGGAACGACATGATTGGTGGGACCACGGCGGACTCTATCGGCCGGTCTGGCTCGAAGCAACCGAGAAATCTTATATCGACGATCTTGTTGTCGAAACCGATGCGATGCATACCCCCGCCCGAATCCGAGTAAGAACGCTCCTGGCTTCGAAAATAGACGAGGATACTGAACGAACCCTCGATCTCCGGCTCGCAGGACCGGACAAAGAAGAAACCGCCAGGATTGTGCAACCTGTTCAGCTCACAAAAAAATCAATCGAAATCGACCTGGAAATAGAAGTTGAAAATGCTCTGCTCTGGACCCCCGCCCACCCAAACCTCTACACACTGACCGTGGATCTACGCAGCAAGGAAGGCGATCGAGTTCTCGACCGCCGTCAAAACCGTGTGGGAATCAGAACGATACAAATCGACGGCACTCGCTTGCTCGTAAACGGAGAACCGTTTTTAATTCAAGGAATCAATCGCTACGAAAACTATCCGAAAACCGGTATGACATCGACAGAGCGAAATCTACGCCGCGATCTGGATTTGATCAAAGATCTGGGAGTAAATGCCGTACGCTGCCATTATCCGTATTCTCAGTGGACGTACGCCCTGTGTGATGAAATTGGTCTGTTCGCGGTGTGCGAAGTGCCGCTGTATCAGTGGGGCCGTATCGGCCATTCCACAAAAAACCTCGATGCGGCGAAAACCCAACTCGATGAGATGATTCGCTCCCTGCGCAATCACCCCTCGGTCATGATGTGGAGTGTGAGCAACGAAACTCGAACCCAACCGCGCAACAAAGGTGAAGAATATCGCCGCCTGTCCGAGATGGTCGTAGAGGGAAATCTAGAACTGGTGGAAATGGCGAATCGACTGGACACCACACGACCTGTAATCGAACCGAGCAATGAATGGCCACGGGACATCGTGCTGGAACAAACCGATCTCACATCGGTGAACGTGTACCTCGGAGCTCCCACACCGCATGTCGATTCAATCCCCAACATGATGGATACCATGCACGAGCGAATGCAAATACTCCGTGAAACCTATCCCGATAAACCGATCCTCGTTACCGAATTCGGTACCTGGTGCTTGCGTGGTTTCGATGCGAACTATTTTCCCGGAGAGCGATATCAGGCCGCTTTACTCAGCAGTTACTGGGAAGAATTTCTGAAAGAACCTGATTTCGCGGGCGGATTTATCTGGTGTTTCGCGGATTCGGATGTCCATAGAAAATATACACGAATTTATGAAATGCGATGCGCCTACGGTATTTACGATTTTCACAGAAAACCGAAACGTGCCGCTGCCGCCATTCGAAAACTATGGCATTCGGAAGAATAGAAAGAAATCGAAATCCCTAGCACCTGTGCTGCGCCTGTCCTGCGCCAACTCCACGTAAGGCGAGTTGATGATGAATCGGTCATTGGAGGTCTGGGTCATTCGAGGCCCTCCGAGGGTACCCATCCCTCAAGGACAACAATGAGACTGGGCAAATCCTCCTTCGTCGTCTTCCATATCTGTTCGAGATCGACGCCGAAGTATTCGTGAACCAGCCGATGTCCATGCCCACGATTTCGTGCCAAGGCAGTTCCGGGTGCCCGTCACAAAAATCCTGCGACAGCCGCGAGGCCGCCTCTCCGATGATTTCATGGCCTTGACCGTCGCCATTTGTCGCATACGATCCCGGCCGAAATCTTCCCGGGAGCAATCCCCAAGAAACGCGACGGCATCCCGAACATGTCGATCAACAGCACCTCCTCAGGACGCATACACCACCTCCGCCGTTTCAAGAATCAACTTGCGGCGCAGAAGATTGCGGCTGCTCTCCACGGCCTCCCGCGTGACCAAGTCCACCTCGCGGCCAAGCAAATCCTTCAGCTCCTCCTGCATGCGGACCAGGTCGAAGAGCGAGTGTCCCGCATCCGGCGCAAACCGCACCAGCACATCAATGTCGCTCTCCGGCCGAAAATCGTCCCGCAGGACTGAACCAAACAGGGCGAACTCGGTGATGCGCCACTTCCGACAAAACTCCGCTACCGTTTCGCGCGAAATCTCACACCCGGGATTCATCAACCCATCTCCATCATCTTTAATCTAAGAAGGGGAAGAGCCGCAGCCACGCTTAATGCCGTGGAGCCGACTATTAACGGGCTCTTTGTCCCGATGCCGGTCTGTTTCGATCTGGCGTTTGGCTGTGGTCTCCTTCTTTCGTGCCATCGTCTCCCGCCTGATGACTCTGCTGGACTGAATCTATTCTTTGAAAAAAAGTACATCTAAACGGAATATAGATCAATTGCCACACGATACACAAAAACCACGATCCGGTCCCTGCGCAACACGCCTCATTCTGACCCCGGCAAGGGAAAACCCGCCTCCGCATCTTCGAGAACGAGAACCCAGTCGTTACCTCGTCCGGAAGTCGGAGGCGTATAGGTCTGAAATCCCCAATTGTCGGAGGTATGGATGTGGTGAGATACACCGTACCGAGGATCGAACCAAATCTCTTTGACTCGGTCGGCCTTAATTACACCTTTGTTCACTGTGAATTTCTCGCCCATCGGCGTATAGACAAATGCGAACGAATGGTCTTCGTCCCGGATGCCGCGCACTTTAGCGGCACCGTTGCGAGGCGCATCGACAATAAACGAATCGTCCGGCACCAGTGTCTGAAAAGGCCGCGACTCAAATAATTCTCGCACGTAAGTCATTTGAAAAGCCCCGGGATGATCCAGCGCTTCATACCATGGAATATCCGCATGGATGACAGGACTTCTTCCCGGCGCCCACATCTGCCAGATGTTGTTGTTCCCATAGGTATGTCCACACGCCCCCGCCATCAGTGACCAGTAGGCCGCTTGTCGACAGTCGTAAGCATCGAATCGCTCGAACCGATTCCAATCCCGGAAATAAAACCCCACGGGGATACATTCATACCGCGGTTCGCCGTCCAAGGTCGGTTTCAACGGTGTGAGAGCCAAATCGTGCTCGACAAACAACCCCGTATCATGATCGTGGGCCGCATGCGACGACTGGATCATGTTGAAATCCAGCCACTCCGCGTCGTGCACGTGAAGCGACGAAAGTCCCGGCCCGCGCGGGTGATAAGTGATCAAATGCGTTCCGTCGTCTCCCTCTTCAAGCCCTTCGGCCATAGCCTCGATGATCGCGCGCTCTTCTTCGTTTGCGATCCCGTTGTCGCCCCCTAAAATCCAAATAATGGGTTTCTCTTTGTAGCGTTCGCCGAGGAAACGTCCGTACGTTCGAGCGTTGTCTGGAGTGAAAATCTGTCCTCCGCCCTTTTTCCAATAACTGCCCCACGTGGGCAACATGCCGACAAACATGTCGTGTTCTTCGATTCGATTCACAACGTAATCGACATGTTTGAAATACGCTTCGTTGGGTTGGGTCGGATCCCTGTCGACCAGCGGCAACTCACCGTACGCGTTGGGTTCCTTAAGGTTTCCGATCTGCGCCAGGACTACAGCCTGAATCACAGTGAACCCCTTCTCGGCCCGGTTCTTCACATACAGATCCACCTCTTCGCGGTTGAGCCGATGAAAGAGCTCCCAGGCCGTATCCCCAAGGTAGAAAAACGGTGTGCCGTCTGCGAATTCGAGATACCGTTGATTCTCGGCCACACGAAGTCCGCCGTGATCCTCGGCGGCACTTGCAGAAATCGCAAACAGAGACAAAGCAACAAACGCTAGTACTTTCGTTACAGACAACATGCCCCTCCGAATACTCGAATCCGGAAAAAACTCTCTCCTTGAATCGCCGGACATCTGTTCCTCCTGAAATGGTTGATTTTGACCGTAAGAATATCACATCCCCACAGCCGAAATCTCCCCCTCTCATTCCTTTTATGTGTACCGGGCTTTGACAACTAGGCTGCCGGATGGATCAGGTGACATGACCTTCATCCCATTCACCGATCAATTTCCAGAGGAGCGTACCCCACTAAGATCTCTCACAACTCCGCGTCCGTTCGTTTCGTGCTTTCGTGTCTCCTCCGTGCCTTCTTGTTTCTGACAGCGTATCGAAATGACAATCTCCCACGCCGGAAGCGAGCCACCCGCACGATACACACAGGATGTCGAGATGCTAAGATATTCGACAGCACAGGTATAGATCGTGCCGTATCGGAAGTAAACGGAGGATACATTCATGCCGATGGATATATGCAAAAAAAGCCATAAAAGAACCTTTCCATTATTGCTTGCGTCGTTGTTCATCTTGACCTGCTCCTCAGCGCCCCTGGCCGACAATGCCGACACTCTTGCCCGGCGCATCCTTCAAGAAACGGAAATAAAAGGCGGCCTAGTCGTTCATGTGGGCTGCGCGGACGGTCGTCTGACTGCAGCGCTTCGCAGCAGCGACAGTTTTCTCGTACACGGTCTCTCGAAAATGAAAGCAGATATGGAAAAAGCGCGCCGTCACATCCAAGCGATGGACTTGCACGAAAGCGTAACCGTCGACACATTCGACGGCGAACATCTCCCCTACACCGACAGCGTGGTCAACCTTCTGGTTGTCTCCGAGAAATACAACATCTCACAAGAGGAAATGCTTCGCGTACTCGCACCGCGCGGCGTCGCGTATGTTCGCGAAAACAATTCCTGGAGAAAGATGGTCAAACCATGGCCGGACGATATCGACGAATGGACTCATTACCTCCATAGTCCAAGCAATAACGCCGTGGCGAGCGACACTGTGGTAGGCGCTCCCCGTTACATGCAATGGCTCGGCACTCCGCGATGGACTCGCAATCACCATAGGTTGTGCAGTATTAGCTCCGTCGTAACCGCTCAGGGGAGAGTCTTTGCCATCGCAGACGAAGCCTCGCCCGCGAATATCAACTTGCCTGGCAAATGGTCGATCCTGGCCCGCGACGCGTTCAGCGGTGTCGAGTTATGGAGCAAGCCCATCGAATCGTGGACCTGGCATCAAGTTCGATTTCGGTCCGGACCACCACAGGTTACCCGTCTCCTGGTCGCCTCCGGAGATCGCCTCTTCGTACCGTTGGGATTGGATAAGCCGATTTCGGTGCTGGATGCTGCAACCGGAGATACATTGCGAACCTACGAGAATACAAACGGCGGTGAAGAAATGATCGTCGTTGACGGCGTTCTGCTTGTACTGAAAGGCGAGCCGGTTGCCGAACACGCCGTGGAACACGTGGCATTCAGCGAGAGGTTCCGCGCACCAAATCGGAAAATCGTTCAGGCCGTGGATATCGAGTCCGGTGATACCCTTTGGGAATGGTCCCATTCAGAAGCGAATCCCAAGCCGGAGACTCTTGCGTCTGACGGTGAAAGAGTCTATTTCCAGGTCGGGCAAGGCGTAGTCTGCCTCGATCTCAAGTCCGGTGAAGAACTCTGGACCGCGGGGAACACAGACGAAGATAAACTTCGCAGCAAAATCACCTATGGGAAATACACATTGGTTGTCGTCGACGGCGTCGTCCTCTGCAATGTAGCCGACAAGCTTACGGCGTTCTCGGCTGAAAACGGTGAAAAACTCTGGGAATGCGAAGCGGGCGGCGGGTTCCATTCTCCCCTTGATGTTTTCGTTATCGACGGTCTGGTGTGGCAGGGATTGCATGTAAGCGATTCCGTAGCGCCTCCCGCAATTCACGATTTCGACCAGGGCCGGGACCTCCACACAGGCGAAGTCGAACGTTCCAACTCGATTATGGCCGAACTACAAACTGCCGGTCATCATCACCGCTGCTATCGTGAGAAAGCAACCGAGCGATATATCATTACCGGCAAACGCGGCATCGAGATGATGGATCTGCACGGCGATAATCATTCGCGCAACAACTGGATCCGCGGCAGTTGCCAGTATGGCATCCTACCGGCCAACGGTCTTATGTACGCTCCTCCGCATGCATGCGGTTGCTATATGGAGTCTAAGCTCCGTGGCTTCTGGGCATTGTCGGCCCAAAAAACCGAGTTCCCAAAAGTCCCCGGCAACGAGCGTCTGGAAAAAGGACCGGCTTATGGCAAACGAATCGAAACCCAGTCGAATGTCGGTGAATGTTGGTCTCAATACAGAAGAGATCCGCTCCGTAGCGGTATTGCAGGAACAACTCTGCAGACTGCCTTGCAACCTGCGTGGCGAACTGAGATCGGAGGACGCCTTACTCCACCGGTCATCGCCGACGGAACAGTACTATTCAGTTCCGTCGACGAAGACACCGTGTATGTATTAAATGCGACGAACGGCGAAGTGGTCTGGCAATATACGGTCGGCGGCCGTATCGATTCCCCACCCACCGTGTATCAGGGCAAGGTCTTGTTCGGCAGCGCCGACGGGTATGTCTACTGCGTGGGGCTGAGTGACGGCGAATTGATGTGGCGGTTTCTAGCTGCACGGGCGGACGTAAGAACCGTCGCGGAAAACCGTGTCGAATCGCTCTGGCCCGTGCATGGAAGCGTCCTGATTCTTGATGGAGTCGCCTACTGCTCCGCGGGGCGGTCAACGTGGCTGGATGGTGGCATTGATTTGTATGGTCTCGATCCGACCACCGGCAGAGTCGTCTACCAAACACATTTCGAAAGCCGCCATCCGGAATTCGAAGAAAGCAAAGACAAGGCGGCACCGGAACACATAACGCGAATCGATCAAAACACGACCGATTACAAAACATTTCTTGCCTCCGACAAAAGCGATTCTTTTTCAATGGCCGCCGGAGCGGTCTCCGACGTGCTTGTGAGTGACGGCAGGGATGTTTTCCTTCATCACGTCCGTTTTGACGAGAAACTGCGGCGGCAAGAGAAAATGGCAAGTCACCTGTTCTCCACGTCGAGTTTGTTGGACGACGCCGAGAACCATCGGTCGCACTGGGTGCTCGGCACAGGCGATTTCAGCCGCGTGCCGGTCGCGTATTCCTGGATCGTCAACCGACCGGGGTCACGCACTCCGACCATCGCGGTCCCAACCGGTGTCATGATGGTCTATGACAATGAGAATGTGTGGGGTGTCAGAAGGAACGGCGATTCGAACGGCAGTTATTCGTTGTTCCAAAAAGTGAACAATACGTTTTCAAGTGCGGAAAAACATCTGCCGGATTTCCGCGATATCTCGAAAGAACAGGCGACGGCGTGTGTCTGGAGAAAAGACCTGCCTGCACGCACAAAAGGAATGCTGAAATCCGGTGACAACCTCTTCTTGGGAGTTGTTCCCGTCGAGATTCCGGTGGGCGATCCTCATGCCGCCTACATGGGAAAAATGGACGGCAAAATCTGGGTCGTTGCTTCCAGTGATGGAAGCAAGATTCGCGACTATCCACTCGAATCGACACCGATCTGGGACGGCATGGCTGCTGCCGAAAGCCGACTGTTCATTTCGATGACCGACGGGTCGGTATGTTGCTGGGAGGAAGATTCGTAGTTGCTTTTTGGGCATGAGTATGTGGAGGTGACACAACATCAAGTCTCACCCCCAAAGCAGCAAGTAAACGCCGGATTGTCTCAAAAGGCGGCTGCGCCCCCGGTTTTAATGCATTGTGTAAGCTGTCAGGGCCAAGACCGGCATTTTCCGCCACAGTAGAGATACCGCGAGCCTTTGCTACATCGCGAACCGCAACCAAAAACGCATCTGGGTCGGGATTCTCTAGTGCAGCCGAAAGGTATTCTGCAATAGTCTCTTCATTGTCCAAATAATCGCTGGCGTTGAATGGAGCTATGCTGAGCTGATTAGATTGGTTCATCTTTCCATTCCTCAAATATCAGTTTAGCCATTTTCTGCGCCCTGGCAAAAGCGCCGCACAGCTCCCTCGATGATGGATACAAGAAGATTCATCCTCCAATCTGAACTCCTTGGTTCACTCTTCTGTCTCATTGTCTGGATTGGCGATCAATCCAGGTGTCAACGGCCTGAGTCAACTTCCCGTCAACTAAACTCCATAAAGACAAGTTCTTAAATATGAATACCTTACGTATGATCAATTCCCAGATCCCCTGGTCTCTGTCAACTACCAGTCAACTACCATGCTAGGCCCAGAATGGGATATATTTCATGAGCTTGGGGGCTGCGGACTCGTCATAAGGACGGATCATCTGGTCCTCAAGCGCCTCGCGGATATAGCGCGACGCCATGGCTTTGTTGTCTTCGTGGATCCCGAAACGTTTTCGTATGGAAGAGTTCGTCAAGTAATCACGATTCACATATTTCAGGCAGGCGTGCAGATAGCAGGCGCGGACGCGATCCGTACGATCCATCCGAGTTAGTCGTCGTGGGGCAAAAAGAATGGCACGTGTGTTCCCCTCTGCCTCCTCGAATACGGGAGCAGGCAATTGATAGAACTCGGTTTGGAAAACAAGGTACGCGTGGTGCTGTTGGCTATGGAGCCCCTCGATATCTGCTTTGTACCCCCCCCCGATCCATCCTAATGCATCATCCAACTCTCAACAGCCGTCTCTTCATTCAACAAATAAACCTGGATGTTATCCAGCATTACCTCATACGCCTCATTCGCGCCCATGTGAATAATAAAAATCAGATTATCCGTCGTCAGAAATTCCCCCGCGTCGAGAACAACATCCACGGTCGTCCACTCGCCTTCCTGGTCCGCAGGGATCTCGTATTCCACAGCCGTTCCGGACCAGGGATCGGCATTCATGGCGATAATGGGGCGTAAGAAAAACGGGGCAATATCGACCTTAATGTCAAATATGAGACGCCATGGATAAACCCACGCATCCTCGGGGATCGGAAACGTGATGCTGGGCTGTATGTCGTTGAGCCCGTCGCCGGGATCAACAATCTCGAGAACCCATGCAAGCCCCCCATCGGGACCGTCCCCAACAAGGCCGTAATCAATCGCAGAGCCGCCGCCCGCGATATACCAACCGGTGATGTCGGTGCCTTCTTCGAGAGGATCTTCAAATACAAGCTCGCCCGCAACGTCTTGCGCCTGAACCGTGTGCGTAATACCAACGATGAGCAAACCCAAAAGCGATGATACGAACAGTCTTCGAATCATGGTCCATCCTCCGGCATCCTATATGGTTTCCGTTCCTCCCGAGTTTCAGGCAGAAACGGATTCAATCTCACTCCACAGAACCACCGGTACTAACGGGGAGCTTAACACAGCTGTGGAAGTATTAGAATACGGTAAATGCCTTTTTTCGAAGTGCGGAATGCATGTGGATTTTTTGAAGAAAAATCGATCCGGTCCGGATTTCAGGCCGAGCTGTCGAGGACACGCCGCACGAGGCGGGTAATTTCAAGGGGACGGTACGGTTTGTAAACGTACGCGGAAATGTTCAGATTCTGCAGAATTTCAGCCTGCGTCCCCTCGGCGTAACCGGTGCTTATAATTACTTTCACGTCGGGTGCCTGTTCACGCAGCCGCTCGAGAACCTCCCGCCCGGACATCCGCGGCATCGATAAGTCGAGAACGATCAAGTCAATTTGCCCGCTCTCCCTGAAGTAGGTATCAAGACCTTCCTGCCCGTCCGATGCCAACAGAACACTGTAACCGTGCTGTTCGAGAACCCGTTTTGCCAGATTACGGATCGCATCCTCATCATCAACGATCAAGATCCTTTCAGAGCCGCCGACCACTCCGTCCCGCTTCACGTCGTCTTCCCCTGGGGCTGACTCCTGTACAAGCGGCAAATAGATCTTGAATGTAGTGCCTTTCCCTTTTTCGCTGTATACATTGATCCATCCGTCATGTTGTTTGACGATCCCGTAAACGCTCGCCAACCCCAGTCCCGTACCGGCACCAACCTCTTTCGTAGTGAAGAACGGCTCGAAAATATGGCGTTGAGTCTCCGAGTTCATCCCCTCGCCGGTATCGGCCACGATCAGAACCGCGAAACATCCCGGCCGGGCGTACGCATGGGCGTTGCAATACTCGGAATCGACAGTAATAACGTCCGTCTCGAGGGTAATCAAAAACTGCCTTTCCGAGTCTTCCAACCTTTCCGAACCATGCATGATGGGCGTAATAGCGTCCCGCGCGTTGACACACAGATTCATTAAGACCGAGTGCATTTGTGCGGCGTCGGCTAAAACGCCGACCGTTTCGTCTGTCAAACGGACATCGATATCGATTCGGCGGTCAATCGTCTCACGGGCAAGTTGATAGACCTCGCGAACGATTCCATTCAAATCAAGCGGCTTGAGTTCAACACGCGTTTTTCGGCTGAAGGCGAGAAGCTGTTTCACCAGATCCTCCGCCCGCATCGCGGCGCTGTTTGCCGAAGCGATATATTCCCGAAGCCCGTGCGGCGCATCCTCTTCCGCAAGACTCAAATTCCCGATGATTCCTGTCAATAGATTATTGAAATCGTGGGCCACTCCACCGGCCAGCTGACCGATCGCTTCCATTTTCTGCGACTGCCGTAATTGTTGCTCCAGACGTTTCCGCTCGGAAATATCGCGTACCGCCACAACCTGAACCGGATGCCCGTGCCGTCGCACAGTCTTCGCGATCATCTCCAGATCGACTTCGTAACCTTGTCGCAATCCGACCATCTCGCGGGGTTGGTCGTTTTCCTTTTCGAGACTCGTCACAAGCGCATCTTTCGACGTCTCTGCGAACAAATCGATCAGTGCCTGCCCGATGACATCGGACACATCCCCGCCGAACATTTCCGCAAATCCTGTATTCGCCTCGACGATGACTCCCGATTCAGTTATGGCGATCCCTTCAAAGTTCGTTTCCAAGAGGCTGCGTTGGATTTCCTCCTTCTCACGCAATTCCACCTGGCGAAGCCTCTCGAGCTGAGTCCGATGTCGGCTCGCCACCAGAATCAAACCCGATACCAAAACAAAGAAACCTACAGGTCCTGCCAAAAGTAGGACAAAACTCAGTTCGGAGTAGATCAGCGGCAACAGAAGCATGGCGACCACAGTAAAACACGCGATGAGCATGGTTTCTCGGATACTGAGAAACACACTCGCGAACAAAACCGGCACAATGAGATAGATGAGCAAATTTGCGTCGCCAGGTCGATAAGGAGGAAATAATCCAAGAATACCGGGTATGGTCGTGACAAAGATGACGATCCAGCAAACCCCAATGATGATCTTCGCGGCAAGATCTGTCCTCCCCCTTTTATTGCAAGCAAAAGCCACTCCCATGAAGATCAAAAACAGCGCTCCCGCGAGTAAATCGATGCCTTTTGAAGCCGGAATCAACGTATCGGTGAGAAGCGCGATAAGAAGAATAGCGCAGGACAAGCCTGTCAGAGCAATCAATAAGGCAGCCATCAACTCCGCCTGATGCCGCCCCTCGGGCTGCTGGACCGATGGCTTCGGTTCGATTAACAGATTCCTAAGAAAAGTGAGCATTGACTTTCTGTGACTGATAATGGATCTTGCGCCGGGCGGTGACAGCCGCAGTCATGTACTACGCAGATGTAATTCCCCCAACGCCCTTGTCATCTTGCCTCCACGAGTCTATTCGCGCAACTCGCCCGTGCCTTCCCCTGCATGCAAAAACCACTCCTCACAAACCGAGTCGTCCGCAATCAGGTGAACATTCCGGAATGTCCCCTTCGCATACCGACCCACATCGTACGACATCGCATAGATTCCCACATAAATGGGATCGACAAGATCCAAAACCTGGGTATTGTAGAGTATTCTCTCCCCCGTCTGCGCATCAAAATAATACGCGCTCATAACATCGGGTTCCTCCCGGACAATCATCAGTCTGCCGCTGTGCTCTTCGGCGGGAAGAGGAACCGTCCAACCGCCGGGATCGTCCGCGTCCAGCTTCCAGAGGACCGACATGTGCTGGTCGGCGCCTTCAATGGCCGCACTGTAAACTGCGCTTGGCAACTCAATCTCCCCCATTACCATCAAACCCGCTTGAAAGAAGGGGATGGTACTGTCAATGTTCTCCAGCTCAACCTCGGCCGTTAACGTGAATCTCCCGGTAAGCTTCGAGTAGACAAAAAATCCCGGTTTGTTCTCCGTGTAGCTTCCCGTGATTCGATAGACCCCTTCCTCTGCATCGTACGTAACCTGCCCCGGGGCCTCCCCTCCAAAGTCGCGATAATTCTCAAACACACCGAGCGACTCGGTTGTGTCCTGAGCGGATATCGTTCCCGCGATCAACAGTGCAATACCAACAATGAATGTACGTATTTCGCGCATCCGATGCTCTTCCTTCTCGTAAAGTTACCGGAGACAAGATGTATGGGTTTTTCTGTCTTCTGGCAAAGCCAAGGGTGGGGAAGATCGCTGCTGAATCCTGATGTAGTACTCTCCCAGTTATCGTACAGCTATTATGTATCGCCTCAAGACAAAGTGCAATAGACCTTGGTTTAGGATCGTTCAGAAGACGACTGGTCATGTGCCCTTCGCAACCCAAAGGGCTTCCCGGCCATTTTCCAACGCCATTGCAAGCAACGGACCGGCAGGGCCGGCGATTTGAGAAAGAGAAGCTACCCCGACAGGACGGCTGATAGGAAGAGGGAGGACGAAAAGACCGATTGGCTTCTTTGTCTTTTTTCGTGCTTTCGTGTCTCCTTCGCGCCTTCGTGTTTCACTATCTTCTCCCCCTGCGTTCTTCCACTCCGGCTTCTTGCCTGGCAGTCCTTCTTGGAAGACAAACTGTCACGTCCCCCAAGGCTTCAAAATCGACTATTCGCCCTTTCCGATTCTTGCGTAAAGGCTAAGATTGAAATCATCATCATTATATCATTACCGCGAGTAAAACGCTGCAAACGGCGTGAACCGATCTCTCTGTCGAGGGAACTTCTCTCTATGGAGCACGGTCTCATTTCCGGATGTTGATCTATTCGGGGAAACAGACTCTATCCGTTGTCAAGAAACTGTCAAGAAACCGCCTGGGATGGACTTCTCAGACCAAAGAATCCGATGAACCCTGCAGAATCAGCGCACCGAATTCCTCAAGACATGCTTGACCGGTGGAATAACAATCTCCTCCTCTTCACCGAGTTTCTGGAGACATGCACCGGTCTCATCCTTGTCTGCGACCCAAAGGGTCTTCTGGTACTCTGTACCGCAGGCACGACTACAATCCCTTATAACTCCGGTGAAATCATACCGTGGGGCTCGAGTCCCTTTGCGGAATCGGTCATCAAGAATAACGCTCCACTGATTGTTCCCGACGCATCAATAGACCCCACGTGGAATTCTTCTCTCGATAGAGAGCACGGTATGACGTCTTTCCTGGGATTCCCTCTGACCCCGCCAAACGGTGAACGGTTCGGCTTGATCGGTGGGTGGAACGATACTCCCCTCGAGTTTTCTCCCCGGCATCGCGATTTGGCGGAGCATTTTGCGAAGGATATCGTGCGCGATTTGGCATTCCTGGTACATCAGAAATACTACATCGATGCGGAAAGGGAGGCTGTAGCGGCAACGAAGCGCTTTCAGAGTCTCTTTGAAAACGCGGCTATAGGACTGTACCGGACCACACCTGACGGACGCATCCTGATGGCGAACCCCGCGCTGCTCCGCATGCTTGGCTACTCCACCCTCGAGGAACTGACCCGACGAAATCTGGAGCGAGAAGGTTTCGAGGTCGGCTATTCACGCTCGGAGTTCAAAGAGATCATTGAGCGTAAGGGCAAGGTGGTCGGCCTGGAATCGGCTTGGACACGATCCGATGGGACACCACTCTTCGTTCGCGAAAGCGCCACAGCCGTCCGTAACCAGAACGGCGAAACGCTTTGCTACGAAGGCACTGTGGAAGACATCACCGGCCGCAAAAAAAACGGAAAGACGCCTTCGCGAAAGCGCACAGCGTTTCCGGATCCTCTTCCAATACGCGCCATTCGGCGCAGCCCTCCTCGACATGGACGGCCATCCGATCCTCAGCAACCTGGCTCTTCAAGAAATCGTCGGATACTCCGAAGACGAACTCCGACGCATGCAGTTCACGGAGTTTACCCATCCGGAGGATGCCGACATCGATTGGCACTTGTTCAGGGAACTGGTAGAAGGCCGTCGCGACTATTATCAAATGGAGAAACGGTATATCCATCGCGACGGGTCCCTGATCTGGGGCAGCTTGGCCGTGTCTGTCGTTCGCGACAAAGAAGGCCGTCCGCTGAACATCATCGGCATGGTGGAAGATATCACCGAACGAAAAGAGGCGGAGCGGAGATTGGCGTTATCGCAAAGGAGATACCGCCAGCTCTACGAGGCAAGTCGCGACGGCTACACATTCGTCAACATGGATGGAGAGTTTATCGAATCGAATACCACGTTCCACGAAATGGTGGGATACACGAAACAGGAGCTGAAAGGAAAGACCTACAAAGACATCTCCCCGCCCAAATGGCACTCCATGGAAGATGACTTGATCCGCAGACAGGTCTTAATCAGGGGCTACTCCGACGTCTATGAAAAGGAATACATAAGAAAAGACGGCTCGGTCTTGCCTGTGGAGATTCGTAAATACGTGCTGCGCGACGATCGAGATGAACCGATGGGAATGTGCGCGTTTATTAGGGATGTCACCGAGCGAAAACGAGTGGAAGAAGAGAAAACTCTTCTGGAACAACAGCTGCGCAACGCGGTCCAGGACGGTGTTATTGCCGTCGACAAAAACAGAATCATCCTCGGCCTGAATACGGCCGCAGCGTCCTTGCTCGGCACAACTTCGGAATTCGCGAAAGGCAAACCGCTCGGCTCCATCTGCCGCCATGGGCTGAAACAAATCGTTGACGTCGCCGAAAACTCGCTCAAAACAAAAAACTTCATCCGGGACTTCCAGATCACGAACCGCACGGGCGATTACGCAAGCACGTATTCAGTGAATGCAACTCCGCTGCCCGAAACCTCCGAAGAGGGAGCGGTACTTGTCATCCGCGACATCACTCGCATGCGCGCACTCGAAATTCAGGCCACGGAACAGTGCTCCTTCGAAAACATCATCGGCCGAAGCCCCGGAATGCTGCGCGTGTTTGAGATGATCCGCAATCTGGCCGACACGGAGACAACAGTATTGATTCAAGGCGACAGCGGAACGGGAAAGGAACTCGTTGCCAGGGCGCTTCATCATCACGGCACCCGCCGCAAAGGGCCGCTTGTCAGCGTCAACTGCGCCGCCTTGCCGGAAACCCTCCTCGAAAGCGAACTCTTCGGCCATGACCGGGGTGCGTTTACCGGCGCCTCCCAAGACAAAGTCGGACGCTTTGAACTCGCTCACGGCGGAACGATCTTCCTCGATGAGATCGGCGATGTCTCGCCGGACTTGCAGAAACGTCTACTGAGAGTGCTTCAGGAACGGGAAATCGAGCGCGTCGGCTCCACCGACTCGGTCAAAGTCGACGTGCGTATCGTCGCTGCGACAAACAAAAACCTCGATGAACTGGTTCGGCGAGGCCTATTCCGCGAAGATCTTTACTACCGGCTCAAGGTCGTGGCCATCAACCTGCCCCCACTAAAAGAAAGAACAGAGGATATTCCTCTTCTGATTCGTTTCTTTTTGGAGCGCCTACAAATCCAGGCGGGGCGGAATATCGAAGGGGCCGAACCGGAAGCCATGCATGTGCTTCTCAATTACGATTGGCCAGGCAACATCCGACAACTACGGAACGTGCTCGAACACGCTGTGGTGCTCAGTCGCGAGTCCTATATCCAAAAGCAGCACCTTCCCGACGAACTACTGCGGCCCGCCAAACCGACTTCGGCTCCGGAACAAGCCGCGACGCTTTTCAAATCGGAACGCGAAAAACTCAAAGAAGTGCTCGACGCCGTCGAATGGAACCGCTCGGAGGCCGCTCGAATTCTGGGAGTCCACAGAAATACCATTTGGCGTAAGATCAAAGATTACAACCTATTACCTCCAAAATAGCCCGCGAACGAACCGTTCCAGAATATCAAGCACGTACTCTGAAGTGCTACAATTGTGCACCATGTGCTATAGCACTTTCCGTTGCATGCAACGATTCCAATCAACCGGAAACACGAAGCCTCCCAACCGCATTCCGGCCGGAAGACAACAACAAAACGATAAATAGTGCACATAATACTGCACTGTTGCCGCGGGGTACACAGAAGAACCTGCTCCATGCCGGCGTAGTGTCCCAGCTGTCTCCGTTGTGTCGCGGGCATCTCCGTACTGCGATAGGTATCGCATAACTTATCGTCATTGCGAGCGAAGCGAAGCAATCTCAATACGTTACGAGATCGCCATGTCGCTTCATTCCCTTCGATCAGGGGCACAGGAGGCGCAGATATTCTACAAAAAGGCGTACGCACTACGTTAGTACTTCGATATCGTCTTTGTTGTATTCCGATGAAACTGGAATGCCCTCGTCTTTGCTGTACCGCTATCGGTTCTTCAACTTCACACACTAACTGGCCCTCTTCTTGCTGCTAGCCACGCCAACAACAACAACAGAGAATGTCATAAAAAATGAACCAAACACCGCTTGTTCGCTTAACCGACAAAAACGTATCTGGATTTTTCAAGAATACCGAAAAACCTTTTCTCATTCTTTTCGAAAGCCGTCACGACCCGAACGCCGCGAAAATGATCGATGCTTTTACGGCCGCTGCAAATCGTTTTCCGGGTCGCATCCACACAGCTGTCTGTGTCGTCGAAGAAACCTCCAACCTGTCTGAGCGATACGGAGTATTCGGAGTACCGACAATCGTCGCCGGCCATATGGACAAAGTCCTGTATAAAAGTCTCGGGATCAGAAGCGAAGAAGAATTATTCTATTTGATTCGACAAGTTCTCCAAATGACTTCCGCTCAACGAAAAGGAATGTGTGCATAAACCGGCCCAAAGGCCGTTTTCCATAGCAGAGTCGTAACACACAGAAAACGAATCCGGATTCGATTTCCACTTCTGAAACCTCTGTCCGTCCCACAGCGGATCGTGACTGGAAAACACCTTTCTGCAAAGGGAAAGGAGGGGGTCTGTTTGTCAGTAGATGACGCACCTGTTCAACCGACAGCGCGTCGCAAAAATACGGTTTCGTTTTTGGTTGTTTTTGGGAAGGATGGGATCGAGAACTCTTCAGCCTGTTGAGTACCCAGAGGGAGGAAAGAACATGAATATCGTTGTACGTGCAGGAATGGGTCTGTTGTTGGTGGCATTTTGTGTGAGTCCGATATGGTCGCAATCGCAAACCGCCGTCCTCGAAAAGATGCAGCAGCAGATCGAGCAATTACAAAAAAGAATCAACCAATTGGAACGACATAATTCCCAATTGGAAGAAAGACTGATCCAACAGGAACAGAACATCGTCGAGGAGGTCAAGAGAATCGAGAGCGCCACCGTCTCAGGCGAAACCTCCGCAAAACCCGCCGTCCGATCGAAATACCCCATCGATCTGTACGGATACCTTCGCCTCGACGCCGCCTACGATGACTCACGGACGGATGTGGGCAACTACGCGCGCTGGGTGCGGCCCGAAAACGGAAACGATGACGACGATCAATTCAATCTGACCGCCCGCCAATCCCGTTTCGGGATGACAATGCAGGGGCCGAACGTATCGGGAGCCAAAACCAGCGGCAGGGTCGAGGTGGATTTCTATGAAGGCGGCTCGGAAAACAAAAACCGCCTGATGATGCGCCACGCATACCTCCAACTCGATTGGCCGAATGAGGATTTCCAAGTTCTTGCGGGACAGACAAGCGACGTGATCTCTCCGCTCGTTGCGCCGACATTGAATTACCCTGTTGGATGGTGGGCCGGCGACATCGGGTACAGACGTCCTCAACTCCGGTTCAGTAAAGGATTCGATGTCGGCGAAAATTCGAATCTTCTATTCCAGTTCGCCGCTGCACGAACCATTGGCGACGACGGCCCGTTCGGCATCGGTGCGGATACCGGCGAGGACGCAGGCTTTCCCAGTCTCCAGGGACGAACTGCGTTCTCGTTCCCCCTCTTAACCGACAACCCGACGACAGTCGGCGTCTCAGGTCATTGGGGACAGGAGGAATACGATTATAACGGCACAGACGATAACGAAGATCTCGACACATGGTCGCTCAATCTCGATCTGGTGATTCCTCTTCAGGATTGGCTCGCCTTTCAAGGGACTGTTTGGACCGGCGAGAACCTCGACGCCTACCTGGGCGGCATTGCTCAAGGGATTCTCGTAACAAGCGACGATGCGGGAAATCTGCGTCGAACAGTCAACGCAGGAAATTTCCCGGGCCAGTTTGTCAACGCGGAGAGCATTGAAAGCACTGGTGGTTGGGCCGCCTTGTGTCTCGGGCCGTTCGATAGATGGCGGTTCAACCTCGGCAGCAGTATCGACGATCCCGAAAACGATGATTTGGCTCTCGATTCAAGGACGCGAAATTCTTCGATCTTCGGGAATGTCCTCTATGACTTCAATGAAGCCGTACAACTCGGATTGGAAGTCTCGTATTGGGATACGGAGTATGCCGATTCCAACGACGGAGACAATGTGCGCATACAAAGCGCAGTCACCTATCGCTTCTAAATTGAAAAAACAGCCGAAAGGACAACCGAAAGAACAGAGACTACATGGAGGAAAAAAATGATGAAAAAGCGTTCCCTGAAATTCAAAATCATGATCGCCAGTGTCGCCGGAATTCTGTTGACCGTCACATCGCTCCTCTGCGCGATCATTATCCAGAAAGACACTCTCGCGACGACTGTCAACCGTGAGCTGGATATTCTTGCAAAGAGCGAAACAGCCAAGCTCGCAAAGGACGTGTACCTGCTGTGCCGGGCGCAAAATGAAGCCGTACAACAGAAGGTCGATTGCGATCTGAATGTCGCCCGTGAAATTGTGGAGCGGGAAGGTGGAGTCTCTTTTGGAAAGAAAGAACTCCAGTGGAATGCTGTAAATCAATATACGAAGGCAGTCAACGAGGTGGCGCTTCCCGAGATGCTCGTCGGCAAAACCTCTCTTGGACAAATTGTAGACATGAATACACCTTCTCCCATCGTGGATCAGGTAAAAGAACTCGTCGGAGGCACGTGCACAATTTTCCAGCGCATGAATCAGGCAGGAGATGTTCTGCGGGTCTGTACCAACGTGGAGAAACTCGACGGGACCCGGGCAGTCGGAACGTATATTCCCGCCGTCAATCCCGACGGGACCCCCAATCCTGTCGTATCGACTGTCATGCGGGGCGAAACCTATCGCGGTCGCGCGTACGTGGTCAACGCCTGGTATATCACCGCGTATGAACCGATATTCGATAAGAACGACAAAGTCGTTGGAGTCCTCTATGTCGGCGTGAAAGAGGAAAATGTCGAATCGCTGCGCAAGGGGGTCATGGATATCGTCGTCGGCAAAACAGGCTACGTGTACGTGCTCGGTGGCAAAGGGGATCAGAAAGGTCGCTACATCATTTCCAAGGGCGGGCAACGCGATGGCGAAAATATCTGGGAAGCAAAGGATGCGGATGGGAATTTCTTTATTCAATCCATCGTGAACGATGCGGTCGATACTTCCGATGGTTCCGTGATATTCAAACGATATCCTTGGAAAAACAAGGGAGAGGATGAGGCCAGGTGGAAGATTGCCGCGGTCACCTATTTCGAGCCTTGGGATTGGGTCATCGGAGCAGGCGCCTACGAGGACGATTTCATGGACGCAAGACTCCGCGTGGGAGAATCGCTGCAGAATATGATCCTTATCACCTGTATCATCGGATTGGTTCTGTTCCTGATCTTCGGCGGAATCGCGTTGATCCTATGGTTGCAAAAACGAGAAGAGGTCGGCCGGACGCGCGGTTGGAAAGCGGCA
>CAZTDD010000038.1:5173-49420 GCA_964612675.1 uncultured bacterium | reverse complement strand
CCCTTCGACGGGCTCAGGAACCGCGCTTCCCATCCAACTGCCGAATTTAGGTTGAAGGTTGATCTTCAAATGGATGGTATTGCATTGAAATTTCGATACACGTGAATTCGTACGCCGTGAAGGCGACATAGGAATATGCAAAACAGGTAATTAACCGGAAATCCCGTTACAGGTCGTTACGAAGATTCTTACGGAACTCTCAGATACTTGCATGGAAACGTGTTCACCGGCGAAGTCGGATTTTTTTTCGAAGAAATTGAAAATTGCCGACAGGAATTGCGTAGTTATAACAGCAGGGCAAAAAAACACACTACCAGAAGGAGAAAAGAAACATGACCGGAGGATCGAAGTACACATTTTTCTTTTTAGCATTTGCTGTTTTGACCGGGCCTTTAGCAGGGGCCGTAAGTGCGCAAGAAGGGAATGCCACCAAATGGCTCACAGTACAGGTTCAAAATCCTGGAGGCGAAGACGTAGATATACAGCTTCCCCTTGTCCTTCACGATCTTGTTCAGAAGGTCGTTGATTTCGAACGCCTGTCAAAGCAAACGAACAAGGAAGCGGATATTCCTGTACAGGTCATCACAAAAGTCCTGAACGAACTCTCCCAGGCCCCTCCACAGGAAGTACTGACCGTTGAAGCCGAAGGGACGACTGTCAAAGTCGCGACGGAGTCACGGAAACCTTCCGTAACGGCAAAAACCACATCCACTCTGCGAGTTTCGGTGAAAAACCTTGGCAATGACGGTGAGAACGTCAAAGTAGCGATTCCATTGGGAATCGTCGAATTGGTCGCGCAAAGCCTCAAAAATGGAATGATGACCGAGGAACACTTTACGGCGCTCGGAGTCGGTCCGGACGAGACATGCCTTCATCTGAACGTTCTTGTCAGTGAGTTGCCGAAAGTGATTTCAAGCATTCGCGAAGCCGGACCGGTCGACCTGGTCTGTGTACGCAGCGAAAGAGAAGAGGTCCGTGTTTGGACCGAATAACAAGACAGATCATTCCGCAGCCCCCACTGCGTGATTCTTCAACTTTCTCTCTCCAGCCCCGGGCTCCAAGCCTGCCCGGGGTTCTTCTTTTGTTGGCGGGACGTTGCGCCAGGGTAGGATTCGCAACGATTCTCGCGTATACCGGGAATGGGTAACAATACCCGAACGAATCAATGGGGAAGGAGCTCAAATGCGCAGTTATAAGGGACTTTCGCTGATAATTACGCCTGCTGTAACTTCGATCTGCCTTCAACTAAACGTGACGATATGGTAGGTTTGGCGTGAATGTGTTTCATCTTATCCAAATCATAAGTAGATAACGGTTATGCGCGTAGACTTCATTAATCCATTTCTTGAGGCAGCCGATGAAGTGCTGCTTCAGCTGGTTCAATTGAATACAGAACGAGGTCGATTGGCATTAAAAATGGCCAATCAACCGTATCCCGAGCTCTGCATCGTCCTCGGTGTGGTCGGGAAGGTTGAAGGACAAGTTATTTACGGAATGAACAACCAGACAGGCTGCCAGATCGCCTCGAAGATGATGATGGGGTTGGAAGTCAAGGAATTGGACGACATGGCCAAGAGCGCCCTGGCCGAGCTCGGCAACATGATCACAGGCCGAGCGACAATCGGTTTGGAGAACGCGGGCTATGGTTGTGAAATATCGCCGCCGACACTGATTACCGGTGCCAACATATCGATCTCCTCGCCCAGCACACAAATCCTTGTAGTACCGCTCACGACCGAAGCGGGTACAGTCGACCTGCACGTGGGGCTCGAAGAAACCAAAGATAAAGTCAGGTAGACTTTCCGTCTTGAAAGAAATCGGTCCTTTCCGCATTTACAGCCCAATCGATCTCAGATATTCCCGGCTTTCGGTAATGGACTGAAGTGTCGATTTCTCCGTTGTATCCTGCTCACAAATGATCCAATCGGCTCCCGCCGCCAAGGCGGCTTGTTTTGCGGACATCAGGTCCACCTCTCCCTGGCCGAGTTCAATGAACTTGCCCGGGGAGCCGTCCTTGAAGTGATAGTATCCTGCCCGGTCTTTGTATCGTGCGATGAAAGTCGAGGGATCCTCGCCGCCAATGTGAACCCAGTAGACATCAATACAGAGTTTGACAAGCGCCGGATCGCACAATTCGACAAGCCGATGGATCGCTTTCGTGCCGTTGAAAGATTGAAATTCCCAGTTGTGATTGTGGTACATAAAAACAAGACCGGCGTCCCTGCATCGTTTACCGGTCTCATTGAAAAAGGCGGCGCTGTTTTCATAGCCATCGAGCGAATTGTTGTCACTCACCCCGGAACAGATGAGATAAGTCCCTCCCACCGCCTTCAGGTAATCGATGTCTTTCTCAATTGTTTCCTCTTGAACGAGATCGTCGTACCCGCGATGAAGACCGATTACAGAGAGCCCGGTTTCATCGATCAATTTGCGAACCGCGTCCTCTCCGTGATTCTGGAAAAGGTTATCCGCCTCGATTCCCTCGTATCCCGCTTGGGCTACTTCACGAAGAACGCCGGCGATATCTGTTTTCTGTTTCTCTCCGAAAACGATGAGTTGGATTCCGATTTTGGGTTGGGTCATATCCCGACTCTCCTTCCAAACGTGCTTCACCTGAGTTGCGTCGACGGGCGGCAGTCTAGGCCGATCCGATCTGCAAGACAAGGACGCGGGGTTCGCCACGGTCGGCCGGTGTGGCATAATTGAGCCGACGAAGATACGTCGCGAAAACAGGCAGAGGTACTTTGATGTCCGAAAAAGCCACTGTAGATGTTCTGGTCACATTGAAGATATTCGACAATGTGGCGGCGAGCGCCCTCTACGCGTTGAGGGACCGGTTAGGATACAGCCGGATTCAATCACTTCATCGAAGCGACTATTGGTCCCTTGTGCTGCATGATCTCGATGGGGATCGGGCACTCGAAGCCGTCGAGCGTGTAGTCTCGAAGACCGCTTTGTTTGCCAATCCCAATAAGCATCGATGGAGTACTCACGTGAACGTCTCGCTGGAAGATCTGGTCCCCCGAGAAGAAGGGACAACAGTCGCGGCGGTGTTGGTGGAAGACGAAGACGATGCGAAAGCGGCGGGCGTCCGCGACGCCCTGAGTCAGCGGGGCGATCTCGGGCAGATGATCGATGTACGCCACGGTACCTGGTGGGTTCTTCACTTTGACGGCCTGTCGCGAGAAGACACTCTCGCCGCGGTAAACGAGATCGCCGTAACCAAAGGCCGTCGGCAAGGCCTGTTCTGCAACCCTCACTATCAACGAGCAACAGTGCTTGTTCCCGAACGACCATGACGTCCAAAAACCGTACCCCCACTTCCCTGCAGGACGGGGAGATCATTCGGCACGCGGAACGGGACGAGTTCCACGAAGTGCTGGAGCTTCTGCGACTCGCATTTCCCCAGGTCCCGACCCGTTACTTCGAGAGCATTGTCCTCGATGACCCTGAGTACGATCCGCGTTATAGCCTCGTCATCGAACAGAACGGTAAGTTTATTTCCCATCTTCAGATTTTTGCCCGTCTCATGAACATCGGTGACCGGTCGGTGCGCTTCGGCGGGATCGGCAGTGTCGGCACGCCGCCTTTGTATAGGCGGCGAGGGTATGCGACGCAGCTCCTCCGGTATGCTGTCGAGTTTATGGAAGAGGATGGATTCGCAGGATCTCTGCTTTTTACGGGGATTCAGAGTTTTTACGCCAAACTCGGCTGGATGTCCATCCATCGCCGTCAGATCGAGCTGCCTCTCGCCGGAATCACTTCGGATTTGTCGCCCGACACCCGTCTTCGCCCAATGACGGAAGCACATCTTCCAGACGTATCGAATCTGGCCGATTCCTTCCACCCGGACTGCACGGGACGCGTTGTTCGTGAAAAAGGCTGTTGGCTTCGAAACCGACCCTGGCTGTACGAAGACAAACGTTGGGTTCTTCTGAAAAAGGGGGCTCTCGGCGGTTTTATTTGCTGCCGGCCGTGGACGGATCAGGCGTTGCTGATAACAGAATTTGCATACGATGCCGAGCGCTTGATGCCCAGCGATTTTTTCTCGGCCCTGCATCAGATCGCGTATCAAAGTGAATCAAGAAGAATACTCGGATCCTTCCTGTTTGATACCAACTTACGCACCTATCTGGAGAATTCTACTCTTGCGTATCAAGAGCAGATCGATTCCTGCATGATGTGGCGCGATTTAGGCAAGCATTCTTATTACAAAGAATTGGAAAAGAGCGTGCAGGAAGGAACATTTTTGTTTTGGGAGACGGATGCGTTTTGACTGCGCGTATGTCGCGGAGGGGCTGAGACATCCTGCCCGGACTCGATTACTTCCCCACACAAAACCGAGAGAAAATCTCCGTCATGAGGTCCGGCGATAAGTTGGTGCCCCGCAACCGACCGTTATAGTGCAAGACGCTGCGGATCTCTTCCGCAGCGATTTCCGGTTGGTTCTGTTGAAGAGCGGGAACAGCCCGCTCAAGACACTGTTCCATGACCCGCATTTGTTCTTCTTGAAAGACCGAAAGGATCGTCTGGGGCTCATCCTCCTGTTGCGGAAGCAGGCGTTCGACCCATCGTTCAAGCGCCTCATGGAGATCGTCGAGTCCTTCGCCTGTCAGGGCCGAGACGCGGATACCGTCCTCCGATTCGAGATGCGGTGTGGAGGATGTGAGGTCGCATTTATTGAAGACCATCATACACGGTTTGCTCGACGATTCCGCGAATTGCCGTTCGGTGTCGCAGAGCGCTTGTGTCGCTTCTGCGATCAGAACGAGCCCGTCCGAATCGCTGGTGGCTTCGTGCGTACGAGCAATGCCGAGCGCCTCGATTTCTCCGGGCCGGTCATGAAGACCTGCGGTATCCACAAGGGTCACCGGCATTCCCGCGATATCCACCGTCGCCTCGATGGTATCTCGCGTTGTGCCGGGATGAGGACTGACAATCGCCCGTTCTCGTCCGACAAGCCGATTGAACAAACTCGATTTTCCGACATTCGGTCTGCCGACCAGAGCGAACCGGAGTCCCTCGCTCAGGAAGCGACGACGCAGCGCAGATCGTTTGATTTGTCGAATCGCTTCGAGCACCTCTCGCATCTCCTGGAGAGGAACTGTCGTCTCTTCCTCGGAGACATCGTCCGGAAACTCGATAGAGGCTTCGAGTCGAACGGCAATGTCGGTCAGGCTCTCCTCGAACTCGGACAAACGATCGCTGAGTTCGCCGCGAAAAGAGGTCAACGCCGCACGGCGGAGGCGGTCCGACGTCGAGTCGATGAGATCGCAAACCGCCTGTGCTCGAATAAGGTCGAGTTTATTGTTCCGAACCGCTCGGAACGTGAATTCTCCGGGCTGGGCGAGACGGGCACCGCGACGACACAGTTCACTCAGGATCGACCGCACAATCGCTCCGCTTCCGTGACAGCTGATCTCGACTACATCCTCGCCGGTATACGAATGCGGAGCGGGAAAACAAGTGACTAGAACCTCGTCGATACACTCTCCGTCGATCTCAACCCAAGTGAGTGACGCTTCGCGCGGCTTCCAGCGAAGCGAAGGACAAATACCGCTAATCAAAGGGAACGCCTCCTGTCCGCTCACCCGAATCACCGCGATGGCACCGCGCCCGACAGGGGTCGACAGGGCTGCAATAGTATCTTCCCGGAAATAATCAAATGGATCGGCCATAAGAGCGTATGCGATAAACAGGTCGGCTATGAGTACGTGAAAAATGGTATCGTGTCCAACGCGCGGAGCACAAGCTGTGGCTACTGCCGAGCATGCCGTTGGGTAGTTACCATCCGGCTCTGACTCTTGCCCGTCATCAGTTTCGGGGGTTTCCGGAACATCTTTTTGGCCGCCATGGTTCTGACTTGTTGCTGGATATTGTCCTCGTACCCGCTGTCTTTGAGGACCTCTTCGCTGATATACGAAATCACGTCGTCAACGTTTTGGATTTGCGAGACGAGGATTTTCGATTCTTTCGCCAGACTTTCCAACTGTATTTGATCGTCAGCGATTTTTTCTTGTGTCTCTTCGATCTGCTCGATATTTCTTTGGTACTTCTCGTGATCGATGCTCACGCCCCGTTCGAGCAGACCTTCTTGATCGTCCTTTTCTTTTTCGAGGACCCGCAGGTCACTTTTCAAATCCTCGATTTCGCTTTCCAGACTGTTTTCGCGCTGCGCGGCCAGATATTTCTGGATGCTCAATACGCGCTTCTTACATTTCTGGAGTTCCATGCGGTAATGATAGGTCGTGTAGACGTCCGGTTCGATCGCCCGGCTCATGATGACATATTGCCGTTTTTTGGCCGCCAGTTCCTGGGCCAGTTGGGCCGCTTCCGCCGTCTTTCCCATTCGCTGAAGATTCATCATCTCGCCGAGTTTTTGCTCATACTCGTCGAAGATCGGTTCCTTCTTGCGTTTTTGACTGACAATACCTTCTACGTCTCTCAGGTTCCCGACATTCTGCTCCACTTCCTGAAATCGTTTCTGAAGTGTGGGCTCGATACGTCTTACTTCCTCTTCAGCGATGCTGTCGTCACGCTTGTAACGATTGAGCGTCGAAGCGGATATCGCCAGCAGCACATTGAGCTCATCCGAAAGAGATTGCGTCT
Organism: uncultured bacterium; assembly: GCA_964612675.1. Lineage (GTDB taxonomy): Bacteria > Hinthialibacterota > Hinthialibacteria > Hinthialibacterales > JAKPRU01 > CAZTDD01. The sequence goes on along the minus strand of CAZTDD010000038.1, from coordinate 42,811 downwards.
CGCCTCGCATAGCTCGCTTAATCTCTTTTTTTACGGCGTTCTCTTTCTTGTCTTCGGTGTTGGCAAGCTGGAGATAGGTGCTTGCTTCATCCTGGGTGATCCAATGGATCTTCCCGTTATGAACAAAGCGAACAAGCTGGTTGGGATCGATGCCTTTCTTCTTGGCTTCGATAGGACGGGCACGATCCCAGAAGTCGTCGAACTTCTCAACGGAAAGGTCGGATTGATCTTCGCCTCCGAAGATGTCTCCGAAACCAACGTCTCCATCAAGGGCAAGCGCATCGTCAGAACCGGCCATATTTCCCAACCTGCTAAAGGAGGAACGCTCGGGTACTATTAACTAGCATGAGCCCCGGAGTATTCCACCGAGCTTACCCTCGATCATGCATTGGTCAGTACAGAGGCGTTGGTATTCCACCTGGTGGACATAGACTGTATTTTAGGACGGCGAGAGTTCAAAGTCGATGTACCATACACTGTTTTGTTGTCATGAATCAACATACGCTCGATGTACTTGAATATAATAAGGTTATCCATTTGCTGAGGTCGTTGGCCTCGTCCCCCTTAGGGCGCCGGCAGATCGATGAACTCGTCCCTCGTCGGGATTCCGATCAGATCCGACATGAGCTGGGCGAGACGACCGAGATGTGCCGGTTGTGGGAAGCACGTCAGGAACCGCCACTGGATGGAATTCATGACTTGACCCACGCGATCAGGCGTAGTGAGATTCCGGGGGCAATGCTGGAACCCTCCGAATTCACACAAATTCGAGAGAGCCTGGCCGCATCCAGACGAATTCAATCTGCCCTTCGTGAAATACGAGTGGAAGCCCCCCATATCCAGCATTATGGCAGACGGCTGATCCCGAATCCGGAGACGGAAAAAGCAATCGATACGGTTTTCGACGAAATGGGAGAAGTCCGCGACAACGCCTCCCGCGAGTTGTTCAAGATCCGCCGTTCCATCCGTGAGCAACGACAGGCGATTGTTCGGAAGTTGGAACGGCTCATGCGCGGGGACTTTAAGCCGTTTCTGATGGAAGGGTACTACACACAGCGTGAAGGCAGGTATGTGCTTCCAGTCGAGGCGAAATATCAGAACAAGATCCACGGTATCATTCATGACCGTTCTGCAACGGGCACAACCGTATACATTGAGCCGTTCTCGTTAGTGGAAGAGGGGAACTATCTCAAAGATCTCGAAAAACAAGAGGAATTAGAGATTCGTCGGATTCTGCGGGAACTCACCGGCAAGGTCGGAGGGATCGCGGAAGATCTCCGTTACAATCAGGATATATTCGCAGACCTGGACTTCCTATCGGCGAAAGCACGTTTGAGTTTGCGATACACCATGGAAGCGCCGCAGGTGGTACAGGACGGCCCACTGGAGCTGGTCGGGGCTCGTCATCCTCTTTTGATGCAGCACCTTGGCGCGGAAAAGGTCGTGCCGGTGGATGTCTGTCTTGAAAAAGACATTCGCGGGCTAGTGATCACCGGCCCGAATACGGGAGGAAAGACGGTCGTTTTGAAAACGGTGGGCCTCCTCGTCCTCATGGCCCAATCCGGACTGCACATTCCGGCAAAAGCGGAAACCAGGCTTCCGCTGTTCCGCTATCTAGGGGCGGATATCGGCGACGAACAGAGCCTCGAGCAGAGTCTCTCCACATTCTCATCTCACATGAGCCAGATTCGAAAGATCCTGGAAGAATGCGGTCCTGGAAGTTTGGTGCTTCTGGATGAGCTCGGATCCGGGACCGATCCGGTGGAAGGCGGCGCGTTGGCGACATCGATCCTGGAAGCGTTTATGGAAAAAGGTGCGATGGTGTTTGTGACCACGCACCTCAACGACATGAAAGTATACGCTCACAGCGCCGAGGGTGTGACAAACGGCGCCATGGAATTCAATACAGAGACCCTGGAACCGACATTCCGTTTCACACTGGGACTACCTGGAAGAAGCAACGCCATTCAAATCGCCAATCGCCTAGGCCTTCCCGGCGAGATCATCCGTCGAGCGCGAATATCGGTCGGCGAATCCGGCGGGGAGACCGAAGATCTTCTGCATCGGCTGGGTGAAGAGCTCAAACAGGCCCAAACATACCGCTGGGAGGCGGAGGAGGCTCTTCGAAAAGCACGGAATGTAGAACAGGAGAGCCAGAAGAAACTCCGGCGGGCGAGTGGCGAAGCGGCGGATACGCTCCGGCGCGCCGAGCGGAAGGCGCAAGGACTTCTCAGCGAGATGGAGCGCCGCATGAGCCTTCTGAGCCGGCAAGAAAAGGATTTCCAGAAGGAATGGAAACGCCGATTGCGCGAGCTCGAACAAAAGGCGTCATCTGCGGGAACACCTCCGGAGACAGTCCTGAAAGAACTCCGGACCGATCTTCACGATGCGCAGCTTCAATTGGACGATGTCTCCACCTTAGCCCGCGAGGCGCGGGGCGAAGCCGCTGAGACCCCGGTCCATCCCGACGAGATCCAGGCCGGCCTCGAGGCACGGATCCAGGGGATGAGCGGCTGGGCGAAGATCCTGCGTGCCGATCACCGGCGCGAGCAAGCGGAAGTCTCCATCAGTGAGATGAACCTTCGCGTCCCGATGAAACGGATCGTACAAGTTCGGGGAGCGGCATGGGACGAGATCGAGACAGCACCAACAGTAACGCTGGTCGAAAAAGAATCCGTCGAAACCCAGGTGGATATTCACGGTTTGACTGTCGATGAAGCGCTTCCCGTCGTCGAGAAATCGCTCAACGATTGCTTCCTTTCCCGCGCTCCACATGTGACGTTCGTTCACGGCCACGGAACCGGTGCACTCAGACGGGCCGTTCGGTCCCATCTGGCGACCCACCCGCTTGTGAAAAACTTCCGCAACGGGGAAGACTACGAAGGCGGTTCCGGCGTGACGGTCGTAACGTTCCGCGAGGAAGACGTTCCGACCGTACGCGCGAACTCCGTTTGAGAAAGTCTTACCTTCGGAAAAGCATCCAACCGTCGATCGCGGTCTCGCGCCGGTGTTCAAAGGCCCCCATATCGAAACCGGACCCTAAGGGACGCGCTTCGCCTGCGTAATCCGTTTCCGGCGCATCGGTGGCAGTACCCGTATCGATACAGGGAGAACCGACATCCAACCGATAGTCTCCGCCGGCTGCATTAACGAATCGAGGTTCCGCGTCGAGTACAGACTCCCCGGCGTATCCACCTTGAACAACCGAGTGATCCACACGAGCGTCGGAAGTTGCGTCCGACGCGATTCCCACACCGTTGCCCCAAAGGATTGTATTCGTTACCGCGGCACTCCCACCGCCGAAGCCAACGTCCTCTTCCAGAAGATGGATACCGCTGTTTTGGTTTCCTGCGATCGTGCAATTGATGAGACGGACTTCGCCCTGATGTTTCGCTTCAATACCGACGTCGCTTCCTACGATCAAGGAGTTCTGGATGGTCTTGAGACCGGGACCTTCGACACTGATCGCTTTATCCACACAATCCGCGATACGGCAGGAGTCGATAAGAATCGCGCCGTTGCCGAGATCGAAACCGTCATCCTGACTCCCGAGAACGCTAACATGCCTTAACACAGTCAGTGTGCCCTGGTTATCGTCAAGATCGATGGCGTCCTCATGTCCCCGCAAACCGGAGAAGGTACAGGATTCGATCACCGCCGAAGACTGCTCGCAGTGAATACCCTCTCCCAGGTCGTCGAAGACACAGTTACGGACAACAATATTTCCGGCCTCCGCCTCGACACCTTTATCATTCAAATGAGTGAAGAGACTATCTTCTACAGTCACAGTAGCGCCACGCACAGACACAACCCCGTTGAATCGCTGCCCGCCTCCTTCGGCCTGAGAACCGAAAGAGAAATCGCAGCCGCGTAAAATGCATTCTCCATAAGAGCGATCCAGCGCGATGCCCTTCCAGTGCCCCCGCCAGCCTTCAACCGCGAATCGAATCCGATTCTCCGGAGTCCCGTTGATGAACAGTTGCCCGTAAACGGTGATGCCTACGCCCTGCCCAAGCAGCAGCTGGGTTCCTTCGTCGATTGTGAGCGTAAACCCCCAGGGAACGATCAGATCACTCTCAATATAGTAAGGGCCGCCTTCGGGGGTCCAACGTTCATCGGAAGCGATACTGACTCCCACCACGCGGCCTTGCCCCGGCATATACAAGCGAGAAACAGCGCTCTCTACGACGTTTCCATCAGGATCCCGCGCTTCCACGAGCACCTCATTGATTCCCGGTACCGGAATGATCGTAGTCTCCCAAGTGCCTTCGGTCGGATCGTAATCCGCATCGAGACCGTTCACCGTAACGGACGATGTCCGGTCCGCGGGAGCTGTTCCGTAAAATCGAACGTCGTCTCCCGTCAGTTCCCCCTGAAGAGTGGGGATTAGGGAGAAGTCGCTGCTGGTGATGCTGACGTTGTGTCCCTCGATAGCGAAAACATTTGTTCCTTCCACCAGATACTGAATGGCATTGCGGAGGTCGAATTCTTCCGGAGTGCCCGCTTCGTGGCCCCCACTCGCTGTTTGATCGTAGTCGGGCGGATTGCCGGAAATGTTGTTGCTACGTGCGACCTCGTGACCGTTCAGATAGGCGATGAACGAATCGTCGTAGTTCATCGTGAACGTGAGTGACGAAACGGCTGAAGGGTCGACGACTTCAAATTCCCTCCGTATGTAACAGCTGACGTAGTTGTTCCGCATGTCACCGAGGACCGTCTGATCGTCCCCATCGCCATAGCCGATACCTGTCGGACCACTTTCCCAACTGGAATCGTCGAATCCCGGTTCAGCCCACTCGATCGTTGTCTCTTCGGGGTCATCGGGAGGGGTTATCGGTTCGTCCGTGTTGGGATTTGTCGTTCCCCGATGGAATTGACAATCGTCGCCGGGTTCGACAAGTGACCGCGTCAAGCCATCCGTCGCTGCTTCAAGAGAAGGGATCAACGAGAAATCGCTGCTGGTCAAGCTGACATTGTGTCCTTCGATAGCCAGTACGTTTTCCCCGTCCTGCAAATACTGAACCGCGTCGGCGACATTGAATTCCTCCGGAGTACCGGCTTCATGATTTCCGTCGGCGCTCTGATCGAACGCCGGGGGGTCGCCGGTGACATTGCTGCGGGCAATTTCATGGCCGTTCAAATATGCAATAAATGAATCGTCGTAATCCATGTTGAGCGACAGAGATGAGATTGCGTCAGTATCCTGGACCGCGAATGGAATTCGAACGAAAACGCTCAGGTAATTGCCTCTCATATCGTCCAGGACGGTCTCATCATCTCCATCTCCATACCCGATCCCCGTTTGCCCCTGTTCCCAACCCGAATCATCGAAATCGGGTTTCGCCCACTCGCTTTGGGGTTGCTGTTGAGGTGGGGGTTGAGACGGCGGCGACTGCACCGGTGCGGTCCTGCCCCGGAAGAACTTCCATACATCACCGGGCTGGAAGAAGATCCGCTCTCCGCCCGATTTCAGGTAGTTCACGGTTAAGGTCGTGGGTAACTGCGCTTGAAGAACCTCGTGTCGCTCCTCCACAACCTGCTGGATTGCGGCGCGCCGTTCTTCCGGAAGAATCGGTGCGGTCAACTCGATATCCGCCGCCATCCGTTCCTGGGCAAATTCGTTCGACTCAAGCGAGGAAATCTCGGAGAGATATTTCGGCGCGAAGTCGGAATGGGTCAATAGCCGCAAGACGGAAGGAATTTTCTGTGGATACAGCGGTTGATCCGCATGCATCAACACGCTGTCCAGATCCCAAGGGAGAATGTAAAAAAGATCGTCTTCCGGATTGTGATAAATATAATAATCGTCACCGCGATAATCGTTCGCTATCCCTTTTTCCTCGTCATTCAAGACTACTTTTGCGGCAAACCAACGCAGCCACTGATCGACATTGATTTGCTGTTGCACCGCTTGCGGAAATTCCTCGTCGGTCGAATTCGTAAACGCGGCACACAACTCGATAACGTCGCTGTAGTCGTCTTCTCGTTCGTTCGTTTCCTTTACATAGTGCTGCCGGTAGGCCTCTTCATCCTCGCCTCTGTAATTGAGATCGGCATACTCGACACCCCGGTACAAGTTGCCGTCCTCGTTTCCGAAAACCCGCTGCATCATATCTTTGTCGCAGCGCTCGACTTGAATGTACTCACGAACATATTGATTGTTGAAAATGACCGAAATCAATTGATACTTCGGCGCAGGCATCCCCGACCTATCGAAGAACTCCAAGCCAAGCAACTGATGCTCGGGGCGCTGCGCGTTCAGGTTTAACTTGCGAATTGCTCCAAAGGGTTCGGTATCCGTGAAATCGACTCGATAAGACTTGACGTGGTAATGGCGAGACCCTTTCCCACGAAATCGAACGCCAACGTTGTAATAGACCCGACCTCCGGCGTAAAAACAGGCATCCAGCTGTTCGTTGCTGTAAACATTCCGGGCATAGAGTTCCTGCTCCAGCGCCCTGCGCATCACGATTCGATATAAAGGGAGATCGTTGGGATAGTTGTTGGCGTCGACTTGAAGAACGGCTGAACGAGCGGGAGCATCCACGGGAAATCGACCTTCCGCTCCGGATTCCGCAACGGCCTGCACGACGAATTCCAAGATATCGCCCTGCTCGCCCGGTCCCAAATCGGCCCGGTAGAGACCATCCGCACCTTTTTCCATGATCGACTGCCCGAAAGAGGGGTCTCCGTCTTTGCGATGAAATAGAAGGACTGTGGATAAGGGACCTACGCTCTCCACCTTGCAGGTAACTTGGATCTCATCGCCCGGTGCGGGAATAAGGGGATTGTGTTGAACCTGAAACACGACCGGCTCGGGCAGCGGGATCGACGACGCATTTGCCCGCCCCGGGGTACCTCCCATCGGCCCTTCAGACCAGCTCTGGTGATGGGTTCCGGTCATCAACGGGTGACGTCGTTCGAGTGAGTTGCCATCGCCGTCCGCCGACTGCGGCCAACCGTGTTCGTCTCGATACATGAGACTGTCGACGGTCATCCCTTCTGCATCCACCAAACGAATCGATTCGCCTTCGTTATCAAGTTTTCCGTCGAACGGTCCGTAGACTGCAGAGGGGTCTTCCATCGAAGCGGTGATGTCAGGCGTAAGTGACAAAACCAGATATTCACCCGCGGGAAGAACTGTCTCCGCCGGGAAAGTGAATTGGATGCCGTCCGCGAAAGACCACCCGGACAGCTCGACGTCCTCGTCCGTATAGTTGTACAACTCGATGTATTCACTTGCGGTTGGATCGCCGACAAGCGGATGATACATGATCTCGTTGATCACAATCCCAGCGTCGCCGGACGCTGCAGGCACAGACATCATGAAGAAGCAAATTAGTAACGCGACAGAAATCAGACAAGTATTTTTCATATTCTCACAAGGATGAGCCCAGGTTGTTCTGCCGGATGCGCACATCTTGCCCCTGTCAACTCGAAAGATCGGGGGATCGATTAACTGACTGACTCACGTATACCGCGCTATCCGGCTATATGATCCAGAATAGCATGACTGTCTCATCGTGTCAGATTGAGAGTTTAATGCCGGAAGCACCGCTGTCCGGTGAAGATCATTGTCGCGCCGCATGTATTACACGCTTCCACGACTTGAAAGTCGCCGAGCAACGAGTCGCCGGGCTGAATAATTGCGCGAACACCTTCATCAAGCAGCGCATCCGCACCGTCACGGTAGGGAAAGAACGCATCGGAAACACCTACCGCGCCGTCGATCCCCACGCCTTCCGATTTCAATTCTTCGTTGATTTCCCCGATGACGGAGGGGGGTCGATTCCCTTGGCGGACCTCGAGCGCAAGTGCATCGTAGAGCATACCGAATCGCTTGAATGCGATCAGTGCCCGTCGCGATTCGTAGGCTTTGCCGACCGCGAGTTTGGCCATGGAGACACGATCCTGGCCGCCGGCTCCGATGGATACGGTAGCCGTGTTTTTCGCGATCAACACAGAGTTGCTGGTCACGCCCGTTTCGACCATCCAGCCGAACCACATATCGAGATACTCGTTTTCGGTCGGCTCACGCTCAATGGATGCGGTGGTACCCGTTCGCACAACACGGCCCTTCTCCATCACGCGTTCGGGAACGTCTTTGGGCACGACGCCCTTGTCAATGATGTCTTGCATGGAACGGATGACGGTTTTTTCTTTGCCAATGGTGGGCACATAAGACCATTGAGGGATCATGCAGCCATCACAAAGGGATTTCATCTCGAGAAATCGTTGACCGATAGAATCAACAAGCCGATCAATGTTCTTGATTCGGAAGATGCGTAGGTTCTTTCGTGAGGAAAGGATATCAATCGATCCCTCCTCATATTCGGGTGCACAAACCACCTCGAAATACTGGGCGGCGACTTTCCGGGCCGTATCGCAGTCCATCGCCCGGTTCACGACCAGCGTGCCGCCAAAAGGCGCGATCGGATCGGCTTCCCACGCTTTCGTGAAGGCCGTGCTCAAATCCTCGCCCAGGGCGGCGCCACAGGGATTGTTGTGTTTCAGGATCACAGCCGCCGGGAATTCATGAAAATACTTGACGATAGCGAGACCGTTATCGATATCGGTCAGATTGGTCTTCCCGGGGTGTTTACCTACTTGAATCATGGCCTCTTCGTCGATCGAACCGACCAGATTTCCGGACCGGATGATTTCCACATCCCCTAAGACCAGATGCCCATTGATCGGACGGTATAGAGCGGCTTCCTGGCCCGGATTTTCACCGTATCGCAGCCCTCGTTCGATATCCTCGCCGGATTTCTCATCCGGAATGGACCAGGTCACCTTTTCGTAGACAATTTGCCCTGTAAGGCTTGCATCGACACTCGGTTCTTCGTCAGTGAAACTCAGATTCATGTAGCGGGGGAAATGGTCCCCCATGACGGTTTTGTAATCGGCTAACGCCACAGTTACCTCCCTGGATCGGCTGCCGGTTCGATGGAGCGATTCTCGGCAACCGTTCTGAAGTTTCTCAAATGCCGCACCAACTATTCGACACTGCGCGCATTCGAAATACGACAATGTTCAGAGGATACGATCTTCGAAGGAGTCCGTCACGGTTGGCTGACTCGGGAGAATTGTGCCGGCCAGATCCACGGAGAGAGATTACGCGCGGACCTTGTTGAGAGCCTCTTCCAGAGAATCCTCGACCGGGATTTTGGCGGGAAGACCGCACACGTCCAAGACATGCTGAACCTGGTCTTTCGGCTTACAGAGGCAGACTCCGCCCCCGCTTTCGACCGCCTTTCTCTCCAACGTAAAGAGAAGCAACAGACCGGCGCTCGTAATGTAGTCCAGCAGCGAGAGATCGCCTACAAATCGTGTTTTCCCTTCGTCCAGCCAGGTATTCATCCGCATCGTCGCTTCGTTAATTGTGTCGGAGTCCAGACTTCCGCAGACCGTGAAGACCAAGACATCGCCATCCTGGTGTTCGTGGATTTCCATTGGGGGAGAGTCATACATATGAACAGGCCGTTTTCAAACTGAAGATAGTGCTGCGTGCGCCGTTTTTTTCTATTGACAGCGCCCGGCGGCCCGGGAATCGAGTCCCCGGGCCGATGTGCTTCGTCGGAACGCTACGAAATCTTCGGTAGTTTCCAAGGTCGTCGGTATTGGCGAGACATCATCCGCCGAGCCCTGCTATCCCCCACAATCGTTTCTTTTAGCGGATCCCATTTAATCTCTCGTCCGACCTGCCACGCAATCAACCCGAGCAGACCCGGCAGGTTTGCCTCGTGACCGTGACGGACGTTGCAGATCGGGTTCATCCGGCCGTGAATACAGTCGAAGAAGTTGCGCTTATGTTCCATATCGCCGCCGCCGCTCTTGACGATCTGCGGATTCTTACGGTCTTTCTCTGGATAAATCTTCAAATACTTCCGATTGACAAGGATCGTAGCTTTGTCGCCGTAGAAATAGATCCCATGGTCGATGCCGCTCTCTTCCGGGTCGTTTGGAAACCCGTTTCCGTGACGGAGAGTGTATCGGAAGGTGTAGCCCGGTGTGTCGAAAAGCACCTCCGCCGTGTCCGGCGTGTCTCGGGCGTCACCATGGGCATACTTGCCGCCGTAAGCGGTCACTCCGCTCATCTCCGGCCCCATCGCCCACATTACGATATCGAACAGGTGAACGCCCCAAGCGGTGAGCATACCGCCCGAATAATCGAGGAAGAAATAGAAGTTCACCAGGAATCGATTGGGATTGAACGGCCGTTTCGGGGCAGGTCCGAGCCACATTTCGTAATCGAGTCCTTCCGGGGGCTCTGAGTTTTCCGGATGGCCGATCCCTTCCGGGCCACCACTCAGGTAGCCGTCAATCGGCCACACGTTGATGCATTCCGCTGAGGTGACCCTGCCAATCTCGCCGTCCTTGACCATTCTGACGGCCTCTTGGAACTGGTCCATGCTGCGTTGTTGTTGACCGACGGCAACCACCCGGTTGTAATGGTCGACAGCTTCGATCAGACGCTGACCCTCCTCGATGGTGCGGCTCATTGGTTTTTCGACGTACACGTCCTTCCCCGCCTGGCAGGCCAGGATCGCCTGAAGCGCGTGCCAGTGGTCCGGTGTTGCGATAAAGACCGCATCCACATCCTTATTGTCCAGGATGTGACGGAAATCCTGAGTCTTCTGGACTTTGTGATCGACACGCTCAGCGTTCTTCTCGAGATGTTTCAAATAGGCATCGCACAGAGCAACAACCTCAACATCCGAGAACTTGTCTTTTGGGTGTTCCAGGATTTGGCGGAGATGGAAGCTGCCGCGTCCTCCGAGACCAATGAAACCAAGACGTATTTTGTCATTGGCTCCCAGGACATGAAGAGCCGGGGCGGACGTCGCTAAGGCGGTATAGCCCGCTGTTCGTTTCGTGAATTGCCTTCTAGTGATTTTGGAAGATTCTTGCATATCGCACCTCGAGAGAGATTCTGAGGAAAGGCCTCGAACCGTTTCACGCATGATGCGTCAGTCGCTTTCCGAGAGACGATTCTACACGATAACTGATAAAGAGATACGTAAGGGGCGTCCCGTGGCACTCTCTACGTGGCTACAAACGTGAAAAAGGGGCAACCCGCTCGGGGTTACCCCTTCATTTTTAGACGTAAGGATTCTGTTCCTTATCAGCCACCGGTCGCATAGTCAAAGAACGGATACGGAGCGGTACTGACCTCGAAGTACGGAACGACCTCATGCTGCAGTTGACCAGCGCCCAGGTCTTCGGGATGAAGCAGCTCGTAGACCTGTGTGGGGTCGGTGAGATCCGTTCCCGACGGAGCGACACTGACCGCGTACCCCGGATTATAGACGTTCCGCGGAACGGTAACGCCGAGATATTTCGGTGTGATCTCTACATCTCTGAAGCTATCGGCGAAGCTGACGATCGGTTTGCCGTCGTTACCGGTATCGCTGATATCGTAATCCGCCGCCAATCCGGCTTTATGAACGATACCGAAACCATCCACCACCAAATAACCGACAGCGGTGTCTCTGTTCACACTGGGAACGACAACCAGTCCACGTGCAACGTCGAAACCGAAATACGGTGTGTAAGGATTCGGGAACGCAGTATGGGCGTCGCCGACAGCGTGAATCGCACCGAAACCGTCAAGTAGATAGAAACCGTTTCGTGTCGGTGTCAGTTCAATTTCGCGCGCGATATCCCAACCAAAGTACGGTTGATCGCTGCCCACCCACGGGATCACCAACGGTTTGTTATTCACCGGTCGACCGAATTCCGGGTTCTCCACGTCGGCATCATCTACGACACCGTCGTCGTTCACGTCGAAGTTAAGAGGCAAACGACAGGAGTGAACGGCTCCCAAACCGTCCAGGATATAATAACCGTTACACATCGCGATGACGCGCCCCTGGGGAGTGGAAGTCACGCTCGCGAAGGACGGTGCCGGAGCACTTGCCGGGTTCCAGTCCGGGGAAACGAGCAACGTTGTGCTGATTGTGACAAACTGCGTTGAGACCTCTAAGTCTCTGGCAATGTCCCATCCGAAGTAGGTGAAGATGGGGCGTGCCACTGAAGTTTCGTCGATGGGGTTTCCTCGGAAGAGATCCGCAGGCGTTCCAACATCTTCCGTAGTGATCATGGATTCCGGAAACGGTGTATCTACCATCGCGCCGTCGGCGCCGAGCGGATATTGGGGAAGATTCACTTTTCCAACAGTGTGGATTCCACCAAATCCGTCCAATAATAAGTATCCTTGATAGTCGTGCGTTGCTCCACGCCAGTCGGCCGCGATTTCCAGATCGCGAAGGATATCCCAGCCAAAGAACGGCGGTGCATTTCCGAGACCTGAGAGCTGTTCCATCGACTTGGACTCGCCGAATGGAAACTGGCCGCCGAGGGCATCCAATACATACCCGCCGACGATTTCCCCGAGTGGATCTTTCACAAGTTCCAGATCTTTTCCAATCACTAAGCCGAACTCGAATTCGATGTCAGGGAACTCGTTCGCAGCTGAGCCGTCTTCGCCTTTCCCATATACCGACCCCAAGCCATCAAGAAGCATCACGCCGTCTTGGTTCGGAGTAGTTTCGCCGGGATTCTCCTGGGCCCAGGCGCTCAAGCCCAGCAACACACAACAGACGATGGCACCACGAGTGAGCCGCTTGAGGGCCATTTCGACCTCCTAAGTATCTAAGTAATCTTCGCTTAACACGAACTCATCCCCCGCGCAGGCGGGTCTTTCGTTCCTTCGGTTCACACATCAGCCTCCGTGTACCAGCAAAGCGAAAGCCCTGCGGATAGAGACACTCAGCGCAGTATAGGAGACGGGCACCGGAAGTGTCAAGAGTAAATTCTCACTCATAGTAAGTTTCTAACTCTCCTGATTTGAAGCACTAGGAGTCTCTTTTGGCTAAAAAGTCCCTGTTTCGGCCCCATGATATAAGATCTATAACCCCATATCTTATCGATTCTCATTAACTCAACACACATTTCATCGAAGCTATTCGCATCTCAAATCTTCAGCCACGATCCGCCCAATCTGCACCGATTCGACATTCGAACAACAAGATTCCCATAGAAAGTCTCCTAAAGAATCCACCAAAAGCAAATAGAACCCAAGCCACCAATTGATTGTCGCGCGTTCATGACAGGTTACATATGCCTATCGTCTTGTATATACTTAGGTTAAGGAGGATCATATCATAAAATACGTATCGCGAATACCCTGGATCCACCGAGTCCTTCGGAGAGGCTGCACCCTTCAGAGGGAATGCATGAAACTGCTTTCTGTGAATGAAACACGCCGTACTTACGTCAAAACGATGAAGCACACAATCCGACTGGCGATTGAAGGTTTCGGTCCCGACTACGGGATGGATTTCCTGGGCGAATTCGTATCGGCGGTTCGAGAAGCGTACAGACCGATCATCTTCACTATGGAGAGCGATTCCGACCGTCGAGAATTCACGAGAAACGAAGAAAAAAAACTTCTGAAGTCGGCCCGAGAGGGCGATCAGGAGGCGTTCGAGCGGCTGGTTCTGGTCCACAGAGACCGTGTCATCGCACTGGCGTTCAACTACCTGAAAGACAGAGAGGAGGCTCTGGACGCCGCTCAGGATGTTTTTTTCAAGGCATACCGCAACCTTCACCGTTTTCGAGGAGAATCGGCTTTCTCGACCTGGTTGTATCGGATTACCAGCAACTTGTGCCGAGACCGCCTACGGCAGAAAGCGCGACGACCTGCGGAAGGAGTCCACGAGCAGACAATAGAGGCGGATGACGGATTGCGGGCTCCCAACACGCTTACACCGCGTGAATCGGCGGAGGAAAGTGAAATGGAGGATCGGATCCTCGAAGCGGTCGATCGGTTACCGCCCGCGCAACGGGAAGTGATCCTTCTCCGGGAGATCGCGCAATTGAGTTACAAAGAAATCGCAGAGGCCGTCAGGTGCAGGCCCGGAACGGTAATGTCTCGTCTGTTTCACGCGCGCAAGACATTGGCCGAGGAACTCGAACCACTGCTTCAGAATTCGAGGGAATAACGATGCTCTTCAGGATTCCAAAACACGTTCAACGCATCCAGCGGCTGGTCGACGACGAACTTCCGGCGCACGAAAAGGCCGTTTGTGAGAACCAGGCGGCCCAAGATCCGGATGACGTCAAGATGAAGCGAGAAATCGAACAGATCGGGGACTTGCTTCGGGAGACCTCGCATGTGTCGTTGACCGCACAGGAATCCGCAGAATTCATGCAGCAATTGAGAGAGCGCACACGAGAAGAGTCTCCGGTTCCACCGCTGAGGGCGCGACTCCTTGATTTATGGGAAGCACTGGCTTTTCCTCTTTGGAAACCGGCAGTGGCCGTCGCGATTGTTCTCGGCATCACGGCGGTTCCACTATCTGGACTTCTCCTGCCGCCTGATATAGGCTCAGGAGAAGATGGGATGGCGACCGTCGAGAGCGATATTCCCGAAGCCACCATCCTGATTCTATCGGGCAGTGAAGAGGGTAGCGACCGTGTTTGGGTGTTGGCAAGCAATTCATAGGACAAAACGTGCCCCGGCAGGACAAATTCTCTGCATCTTTCTCGTCGGGCTGTCCCTCGGAACGGGATTGGCGTTCTCGGCGGATGAAACAGAAGAGGGCGATTTGACGGTTCTCGTCGCCCTGATCCGAGGCGAACCCGATCCGGAAGTCAAACCGGCGAAACCTGTGCTCGACAAAAAGATCGAGGTGTTCCGCAAAGAATTTGTCGCCCTGTCAAAGAAACTCCGGGATGCCCGATTCGAAGCAGTCGATACCAAGAAAGTACCCATCGAGTTTTCAGAACAACAATTGGTCAAACTCGACAAAAACATGGAAGTGGAAATCACTGTTTCCCCTCTGAAAGACGGGAAACACCCCCTCAAGGTGGTTTGGTATCGCCGTCAGGAAGAAAAGAGAATCAAGATCGCCAATAGCCTGCGAACGGCAAAGATCCAACCCGAAGGGGCGCTGGTGCCGGTTATTTTCACGGGGGAAGACGCACCTACGCTGTATGTCGGCGTCGCCATTGTGAAGGACGATGAAGAGAAGGAAAAGTAGCGAATTGGTCCCGTGGCAGCCGCGTCCGGTCCGACAGCCGCCGCACACCGTGTGGGAGAATCAGAAGAAGACTTACGCCTGTGTAAGCTTTTGGATGCCGTACAATCCTTCCTCGCCCGTCCGAACAATCACCCCATGAAAGATATGTTTGCCTTGGCGGACCCGGGTAATTCCCGGTCCCATTCCGGAGACGAGCACGGTTACGGTCACGTCCGAGGGGAGTTGTTTGCTCGACTGTATCAAACAGCCTGTTTGACTCTCGTTGACGATTTTTCCTAAAACCGGACGAGAAAGGTCGCGATGCAATAAGAAACAGTTCAGATTGAGGTCCTGCCGCGGAGCACGCTCACAGGCCTCCACGTCAGAATCGGTTGTCCTTTCCATAGTAACCCCTTCTGCAATAACAACAATGCCTCTCCTTCAAATACGCATCTCATTCCGACGACAATTCATACAATACAAGGTACTCCGATCCCCATGTCGATTTTTCGACGGGTTGCAGCCATTGTGTCTCATTTCGTTCGATCCAGTCAAGGACCCACCGGGAAAGAGTCAACTGAGCCCAACGGTCGTTGGGGAGCACTACATAAGACACGTTATTCTCTCTGCAAAAATGTTCGAGATTCTTCGGGGTTTGAACAGGAGGGTCCGCCCAGGGCTCATCGAGCCAGAGCCAGCGGTTCCATACGCCGTGCACGGCGAGATAGAACTTACTCGGTTCGTTCGCCATGGGTGCATAAATGACGGCCCCTTGCGGAACACGGTCAGCCATTTTGCCGATCATGTCATCATACGGCAGAAAGAAACTTGACCGGTTCGTGAGGTTCATCCATGTGGCGTCCTCGATGGGGCGACGGTCAGGCGCGGGCTCCGCTCGCGGGAGAAGGAGAACGACCCAGAGAAGGTATGCTTGTACAATCACCCAAATCGACCGTCGGCGCTCACAAGGAAGATTGCCTACCATTCGGTCGAACGCGATCGCAGCGAAAACGATCAGCGGCGGATAGGACGGTAGAGCCTGACGGATGTTCTCGGGAGATTTCCACAATACGTAACAAAGAATATACACGACAAACCAGATCGTTCCATATAAAAACCAGCGCTTTCC
This sequence comes from uncultured bacterium, assembly GCA_964612675.1. Classification (GTDB taxonomy): domain Bacteria; phylum Hinthialibacterota; class Hinthialibacteria; order Hinthialibacterales; family JAKPRU01; genus CAZTDD01. The sequence continues at coordinate 26,656 of CAZTDD010000038.1, read as the reverse complement.
CTGCACCCCATTTCGGACGGCTAAAATCGCCCCGGCAAGCACCAAAACAAGAATCGGCCACGTAAAGGAAAGAGGAAGCATACGGATGGGAGCCGTGAGATACTCCGGGGTCCAGAGATGGTAGAAACGCAAGTCGGAAGGAACGTCCGAGTTATATCCGGAAAGCCATTGGTACAGGAGAAGAGTACCGGCGGGCAAAAGAAAGCCGAGCATTTCAGACCAAACAATCCGTCTCTCCAGGAGCACTCGATGCGCGGCCCATTGAGCTCCCGCGACGGGCAGCATAAAAAACAGCACCCGTTTGTACAGAATGCCGGCTGTAAGAATGAGCAACGCCCGGCAGAAGTCACGCTTTCGCGACTCCTCCAGATAACGAAGCAGGTAGAACTCCGCCACCAGGGGAAACATCACGGTGCCACAATCCAACATGTTCAAATTGCCGTAATGGAACAGCGGAGGTAAAAACAGAAGGAACATCGCTCCGGCCCGCCCAACCCGTTCCGAGAAGAACAGTAGCCCGAGACGGTAGACATAAACCGCTGCTACCATCGTGGCCACAACTTGGGTCAATCGTCCGACCCATTCATGGACACCAAAGAGAAGGTAGGCACTTCCAAAGAGATACCGCCCCAGCGCCGGATACCGTGAGATGAATCGGGGATCGGAGATCTCTCCCGCGTTCAAAAGAAAGAACAGCTCCGCTGCACCGGCACCGACGAAAAGTACCAGTATCACCCACAATGTTTTGATGCCGATTCCATTTCTGGAAAACACAGTGCAAATCAGAAGGAAAACGGCCAAACCGCACCAACCGAGGAGAATCAAAGGCACGGGCAGACGGTCACCTGCGAGTGAGACCACGACGGCGGGAACCCCGGCGTGCTCCTGGGCGTCCAGACCGGTGGCAATGGGAGTGCTCAGAAAAGGCAGGTGTGCGATGAAACAGAGAACAAGAAACGGCCACAACCGGCGCAAGGCGCGGTAGACAAAAAACGGTTCTTTCAGGAACGGTTCCGAAATCCCTCGCAGCAGCCGGAAAAGAATGCCGAGACCGCCCAGGATCACTCCCCACGATAGCAGAAACGCGAGCAACCGCTCCGAGCTCGTTCCCTGAACGTACCACTGCGGATACAGAATCAGGCAGCTCCACCAGAGTGCGAGGAAGAGCAGCGCGCTGGAGACCGCAAGTGAAGAACAGGAATTGGCTTCGTTGCGTTGCGACATCTCGATTCGATTCTTGCCCCCGAATAAAGGAAGAGAAACAGAGTACTAGTAACCATCAGGATAACGCGACAATCAAGGGGCCGGTCACGTGATCCACTCGATGAGAGCTTCTACAATGCCCTATCTCAGCGCGACGGAGAAGCGGAATGACGAACGACGAGAGGGATTTGCAGGAGGATCTGGACCACGCGCGAATGCTCGCTTCCGACGGACTTTCCGCCGAAGCGCTGATCCACCTACGAAAGATCGTCCATCGTACGCCTGATTGTGCGGAAGCGCACTCCTTAATCGCCACACTGCTCTGCAACCAAGGGATTTACGATGAAGCGCTCGAAGCGGCGAACCGAACCCTTGAGCTCGATTCTGAAAACTCCAGAGCCCAGGAGATTAAGCAGACCTGTGAGCAGGCACAAGAGCAACACAAACCGCCTACCGTGCCATTCAGCTATCGGCCGGGAGGGATCGATTACAAAGCCAAAAAGACCAAAGTCAGCACGCGCCCTTGCCCACACTGCGGCGAAGAAATCCATCGCGGCGTGCGCCTCTGCAGACACTGCGGTGCGGCGATCGGCTCACCAAAGTGGATGAGACAGTTAAGTCTCGGTGTGCTGGCTGTTGTCCTGTTGATCGGCATTGTCTACTTTGTCACCTCCGTTCTGGGAACACGGTCCATGGAGCCGGTCCATTTCGACGCACAGGGAAACCGAATTGAGACCGTTGCCGCCTCGGAGACGATAGAAGACGCAACCGCCCCGGCGGAACCCGCGTTTCGTATCGACCACATTCGCTGGCACCCCGGATCGGTAATTCCCGCCCCGGTACCCGCGGACGGGGTGGACCAGATGTACGCGATGTCGCACGGGGCCACTTTCTCGGGAGAGTTAACGAATCTCTCCGATAAACACCTGGGCTATGCGCTCGTGGTCGCTCATTTTTATGGTCAACAGACCGGAAATGAGTTAGGAGCCGCGGTCCAGGAGGTATACAACGTCACGCCGGGATATTCGGTGCCATTGGATTTTGGCGGTCGTATCGGCAATCGGCCGGGAGATTGCGAGGTAGCCCTTGTGGACATTTCATATGGATTTCACGAGGCGGCACCAGTCACGACTTCGTCGGAAGCGGAAGCAACAACTTTCCCGTGGCTGCTCCTCTTGGTGCTCTTTATCTTCTCCGTTGTATTGTTGTTTGGATGTGCGCGGCTTCAACTGGCCTGTGGCACAAAAGAGACGTGGGATTTCGAGATAAAAGAAGATCTTGTGGCGTCGGTCCTGATGGTTCCGGTTTTCGCTATCTGTAACGGTCTTATATTGTTACTTTTGGGAGGGACCATGGAACTCGCCAACGAGGGGCAAAACCTGGGACCGATCGTGATTTTCGCGGTGGTAGGCCCGTTTCTGTTTATGTTCATCGCAGTTGGTTTTCTCTTTAAACGTGGATTCTGGGGCACAATGACTATAGCACTCTTTTATGGGTGTATTTTCTTCTTGGTCCTTGGCTTCCTACTTTAGGACGTGTGTTTCCCGCTGAGGTCATACACATCTTACGATTGAAACCATTACGATTGAAACCATCTTGACATCAGACATACCTGGGGCAATATGGTTCGCATGAGGAGTTCTTGAATGGCGGACAAACAGTTGAGTCTTCCCTATAACCTGACGGCGGAACGGTCGGTCCTGAGCGCGATGATCCGGGATTCGAGTGCGATCCATACCGTTCAGGAGATGATCGCACGGGACGATTTCTATTCGCAGGCCAACCAGAAGGTCTTCGATGTGATTCTGGAATTGACGGTTGGCGCTAAAGGAATCGACCTGACAACAATCGGCGAGACGCTGGACCGACAGGGAACACTAAGTGAGATCGGGGGACCGGCTTACCTGGCCGAAGTCCTCGATGCGACAACCACCTCGGTAAACGTGGCTCACCACGCCGCCATTGTCAAAGAGCTTGCTCTTCGCCGCCGTCTGATTCGGTCCTGTGTTGACATTATCGGCCGGGCGAAGGAAGGTCCCGACGAGGTCACCACATTGTTGGCGTGGGCGGAGGAGAGTCTGTTCAACCTCTCTCGCGCTCGCGCAAGCCGGAGTTTTCTGTCGTTCGCCGAATTACTCGAAGAGACGGTTCGCAAGGTCGATCTGGCGTTCGAGCGAAAAGGCGCTCTCACCGGCCTGGAGACGGAGTTCCGCGACCTGGACAGCCAAACAGCAGGCCTCCAAAAATCCGACCTGATCGTATTGGCCGCGCGCCCCTCTGTGGGAAAAACCTCGTTCTGTTTGAACATGGCCGAGAATATTGCCAGACGAGGCATTCCTGTCGGGATTTTCTCGCTTGAGATGAGCTGTGAACAGATCGCGGAACGCGTCCTCTGTTCGCAGGCCCGTATCAACCTTCAGAAACTGCGTGCCGGTCAGATCAACCGCCGGGAAGCCCGCAAGCTCCTTTCTACCGCTGACGAGTTACACGATCTTCAGCTCTTTATCGACGATACGCCGAATTTGAATCCGACGGATGTGTTTACACGGGCCAGGCGATTGAAAGCGGAACATCCCGATCTTGGATTGATCGTCGTTGATTACATCCAGTTGATGACCAGTGCTCGGGCCCGGGACAACCGCCAGCAGGAGGTTTCGGAGATTTCGCGTGCCCTCAAAGCGCTCGCTCGCGAATTGCAGGTACCCGTGATCGCGTGTTCGCAGCTTTCTCGTGCAGTGGAACAGCGAAACGACAAACCGCGTCTTTCAGACCTGCGCGAATCCGGGGCGATTGAGCAGGACGCGGATCTGGTAATGTTCCTCCACCGCCAACCTCGGAAAACCGAAGGCGGCGAGTCCGATATCCCGTTCGAAGGTCCTCATCAACTTGAATTCGACTACAGCGTGATTATCGGGAAACACCGCAACGGCCCGGTCGGTGAATTCGGGATTTACTTCATTCGCGAGTACACACGCTTCGAGGATCTCAGTCCCCGCGATGACGAGGACATCCCGCCTGCGATGGGCCCGGAGGACGAGGGAGGATCCGTCGTTCTATTGCCATCCCAGAATATGGACGATGTCCCATTTTAGCCCGCCGGTACTCTCCCATTTGCTTCTTGTGACCGGTACCATCGAATCTCTGTGATTCTGAAAAAAAACTCCGGCGAACGTTCTGATGGACATGGTCGGATATCGTCATTTCGAGTGAAACAAAGCAATCTCAATAAGTTACGAGATCGCCACGTCGCTTCGCTCCTCCTAAGAAAACGCTCCCGAATCCGTCATTCCGAGGAGCGAAGCGACGTGGGAATCTCACCGTTGAACCGGAAAAACGAAATGGCCACGCTTCGCTCGCCATGACGGCAACGGAAATCGCGTTTTCTTTCCCAGATCGCCGGCTCCGACGGTTCGGGGCTCGCGATGACGGTGTCAAGAGGCGCAGATGCGGTCTTCATAGACCGTGACACGACAATGGTAACTCACCGGAAGTCTCATGAAACCTCCTATCTCCGCCTTATTACTCGACTTGGACCAAACACTGGCCGATAATCGGTTCAGCGGTAACCAGGCATGGGAGGATGCTTACGCGGCATTGATCGAACACGATCCCTCTCTTCCTCACGACGATCTCAAAACGATTTACTGGCGGATGTCCAACGATATTTGGTCGGTGGTGGATGAGAAAATGCCATCAAACGCGAGCGCGGAAGCGATTCGGCTCGAGGTCTGGCCGGAAGCGCTACGCCGGGTGGGCTGCAAAGACTGGGAAAAACTGGGCGTTCTCGCTTCGGAACGATATTGGGAGCGACGTATCGAGACGTATCGCCTCTACCCGGATACTCTGCCATTCCTGAAGAAGGCGCGCGAACAGGTTCCCGTCATCGTTGTGACCAATGGCACCAATGACATTCAAGAAGCAAAGATCCAGGCTGTTTCCCTTCGAGAGCATGTGGACGAGGTTTTGATAGCCCAGGCAGTAGGCGTTTCAAAGCCATCGCCGAAAATTTTTCAGCAGGCGCTCGATATTGCCGGGTGCGATCCGCAGCAGGCAATGATGGTCGGGGATAACTATGAGAAAGATATCGTGGGCGCTCTCCAATGCGATATCCGTGCAGTCTGGATACGCCGTGACGAGAACGGCACGGATCCACCGTATCCGCCCTATCCAGAGGCGGTTATCCACGATCTGAGTCCGCTTCTTTCCTTTTTGCCGGCGGGAATACCATGACCGCGTCCACCGGCCGGACCCCAATCCATTTCTTCCTGCTACTGATCCTGGCGAACGTCCTGTTCGGAACGACGTTCGCTGCAAACAAGCATCTTCTTTCGGGTCACATCGAGGTGTTTTCGCTTGCCTTCGTGCGTCAAACCATGGCGGGGCTGATGGTATTGTGCGTGGTGCTGTGGCGACGGATTCCGTTCCCCAGAGGCCGGGATTTTCTCCTGGCGTGCCGCTTGGGGTTATTGGTCCATGCGCTGGCGCTGCCGATCGAGTATTTCGGCACGCGACTCAGCACCGCGTCCAACATCTCTCTTCTGGCAGCCACCGAAGCCGCACAATGTGTGATTCTTGCGGCCATTCTACTCGGTGAAAGGATCACGTCGAAACAGATAATCGGATTCTCGCTGTGCCTTATCGGTGTGGTAATGGTTCTGTGGAACGATCTGCGCCAGACGACACTACTCTCGGCGCATACGTTGAAAGGGGATCTGATCTTCATGTGCACCACGATTCTGTACGCGCTCTACACGGTTACGGCGAAACCGGTGGTTTCCCGGAACCCTCCGCAGAGTGTCTTTGTGGTGGCGTGTTTGTTTTCCTCCTGTTTGCTCTCGTTTTTCGCGTTTCCGGGTCTGGCCGAGAAACCGCCGTGGGAATACTCTCCGGTGCTGTGGTGGTGGATCTTCTATCTGGCGGTGCCGTGCATGGCGGTGCCGATCATTTTGTGGTACAGCCTACTCAAACACCTTTCCGCGGGAGTCACAGGAGGCAGCCTGTTTCTCCAGCCCCTGATCGGTGTCGCCTGTGCGTGGATCTTTTTGGATGAAAGACCCGGCGGCTGGTTTTTTGCCGCGGCGGGCATGATCCTTACGGGACTCTATATCACTGTGCTAAAAGATCGGACGGAGTAATGCATCAATAGGCACCGGGAAACGGATCGGAAAGCGCAAACAACGATGGAAAACAACCCGGACAAACCAGTTTTGCGCCACGCGGAAATCCTGATTTGGGGCGTACGTTTTGCATTTCTGCTTCTGCTCAAACTCGTGTTTTCGAGGCTGTCTTATTACGACCAGCCGGCGATGGGGCTCGGACCTGTCGCGTACACGTGTCTCGACTGGACAGTGACCATCCTGCTTGTGCTGTTTGTCTGCGCCGCGTGGATTCGTTACTCGACGCGGCGATGGCCCCGAATTCCCTACCCGCTGTTATTGGAAGGAGCGTGCCTGACAGCTCTTTTCTGTCTCTTCGCCTATCTCTTTCGAGAGCCGCTCGGCGGGGCTCTCGTCGCCAGCGCGGATCACGCGATCCATTACGTACTCGGCGTCCTCACGCTGCGCGATTTCCTAACGCATGGTTTTTTGAAGGGCTGGTGTTCGGCCATCGGTACCGGTATCCCGCTCAATGAGCTCTATCCGCCGGGCGGGAATCTTCTGTTTTGCCTCTTTCGAGGCCTTACATTCTATTTGCCCCCCGAACATAGTTACAACATTTTGGTTTATCTCACCTACATCGCCTATGTCTTCTGCCTTTACGCGGTCGTCCGCTGGTATGGCGGACGAACTGCGGCACTGTTGTTGCTTCCTCTTCTACTCTGCGACTCCAGGCGGGCGATCATGTTCGGCTGGTATCAGTTCTTCTACAGCGGCATGTGGGCAAACGCCATCGGAGTCGGTCTTGTGTTCTTCACCCTCCATAAGTTTGCGCGAGCAGCCTCGGGCGAGCTGAACAAGCGAGTATTTGTTGTCCTCTCGCTCAGTGCGGCGGCGGCCGCGCTTTTTCACGCACTCTGCCTGTTTCTGATGGTGGAATGGATAGCCCTGTTTCTTGTGCTGAGCTTCGTCTTTCGATCAACCCATCGATCGGAGACAACGCACCTCGACAAAGCACTGAGTATGCTGGGTCTTGGACTGTTGTTGGCGTTCTGGTGGTGGGGGCCGTTTTTCACAGAGAATGAATGGATTCAACCGTTCGGTTTCTGGGGCCGGGTAAATAATGAGATCGGTTACGACGTCCTACACGCCTCCCTTTTCATTGAGACAATTCCTATGTTGGCCGCCGTTTCGCTTCTGGGTATCGCGTGGGGGCTGTTTCAACGAAACCTCTATCTTCGGACGTCGTCCCTGGCTGCGTTAATCAACATTCTGACAGGAACGGAATATTTTCGATACGCTCTACACCTAGACTTTTTAGGCAATTTTTATGCTCACATGCAAGTCGTACGGCTTCTCGCGGCGGCGAAGATAACGGGAATGCTTCTTTTCAGCATTTTGCTGGGGAGGATGCTCGAGCCGGTTTTCAGAAAGAGCTGGCAAGCTTTACTCGAACGGAAGGAAAGCGATTCCTTTGACTCGTGGTCTGGTTTCTACTCTCGCATCTCCCGGGAGATTGTCGCGACCTTAGCGGGTGTGCTGATATTCATTCCAGTGCTGTTGGTCGGTACAAGCGTATCGAATGCCGTGTATCGCTGGGGCGTTCTGCCGAGTGCGCACTCATTCGAGATTCTTCCCGACGAGCCGCCGTACTGGAAAGATGTCGTAAAAGCATTTGAGTTTCTTTTCAAGAAAGAAAGACTTCAAAACGAGTACTACGATTATTCCAAACCGCTTGTACCTTTCCGTGTTTATTCGACAACCCCTTGGAACCCCTGCCTGCTGGTTCTTCAGTCGCCGTGGGGCTTCGTCGGTCCCGACTATGTGCCCACCATTCTACTTAGGACCAGGCCGTATGAACTAACCGAAGACGTGCTGGAACTCGCCGATATCAAGTACGCCATTGGGCGTGTCGACCAACAGGTGGAACGAATCACCGAGATGCCGCACGGTAAGCGTATCGCTCGATTCGGAGTGATCGAGGTCTACAGAAACACAAATTGGAATGGTTGGGGATACAGGGTCGAGGGCAGCGCCTCTGTCAGGCTTGTGAAGAACGAACCGAAACGGGTTCAATTCCGGATTTCAAAGGCGGAGGAGGGCGCGATCCTGCGCGTCGGAATCTCCCAATTCCGAAAATGGAAGATCACGATCGATGAAGAACCGGTAGAACCGCTCGAACTGTCTCCAACGCCTGAACAACCTGAGCTTCACAAGTTTCTATCTATCCCCATTCGTGACGGCATTCTGAATATCCGATACCAGGATGAACCAATCGACTATATTTGTCGCACTGTGAGTGTCATCGCGGTCCTTGTAACTCTTGCGCTTCTATTCATTCCTGCGAGACTTTGGAACAAATACGGCAAACAGGATGTTTTCCCCACCTTTCGGCGAAAAGCGGGCACTGCCGTTCTCGCAGTTGGCGCGGCGGTAATAGTCGCATGGTTGTGTTTACTCCTGGTCCGTCCACTCTATATGCAGCAGGATTTCCTGAAATATCTTGGTCCGTGGGACGATTTTGTCGGGAAAGAAAGTTGGACTCCGGACGGAGAACACGACCTTCAATGGGAATTGTTTTTGAGCGCCCGGGACGGCAAACGCATCCGCACCATTCAGATCGAACATGTCGGCCCGCAGACCACCGAACCGACCCGAAGTCGATGGACGACAGAGGCCGGTCCGTTATGGAAAGTTGCCGTGTTCGATGAAATTGGAAATCGGATAGACAAAAACGGGAAACCGCTGGATATCCCCTTGGACGGCGCGCGAAAACTATCGATCCATGCGGCGAATTGCCTTGACTATCTCCCACGCAGTCCAATTCCAGTTCGTGTGGATGTGATTCTTTCAGACGGAACGGAGTTAAAGCTATACTGTCCACCGAGGGAGAAGTAGCGGGTGGGTTAGCGGCGCCTAGTAGGCCGAAACATTTCAACGGTCCGACCTCCGGCGGCGACGCGTAACCCACCAATACCGCAACTGCCGAATGAAGATGAAGGTTGAAATGAACGGGAAATCGATCGTCGACGGATGTGTGAGTTTCGGTACCGACCCGACAGGGAAAACGGATCGGTCACTCGTAACCCTGGATCGTGTTTTGGAGAATCATCCTGTCGATCGAGCGTGTGTGTTTTGTTGGGACGGGGTCCAGATGGATGTTCGCAGAGGGAACGACAGGACAATTGAACTTGCACGCAACAATCCGAGGTACAGGCCGGTTGCGGTGTTGGACCCGCGTCACACGGACAGTGGAGCGAGAGAAGTCGAACGCTGTGAAAAGCAAGGCGTACGCCTCTTCCGGTTGTTCCCCGATTGTCACGGTTATCCATGGCGATACGAACCTCTCAAAGAAATCTGGGAGATTCTTCATGGGACAGAAAACCTGCTCCTGGTGCCCGGCGTTCGGTATGGTGACGTGACGGAATTTATTGAAACCATCGAAAAATATTCTTTCAAACGTATCCTGATCGGTAGTCATTATTTTTTCTTTACAGAATTTCTTTCTGTACTGAAACGCGATCCGTTGAGTTTGATGATGACAGTAGCGATCAATTATCCGAGTGCGTACGAAACATTGACGCAGCAAATCGGTGCGGAACGAGTATGTTTCGGTTCCAACGCACCGATTTACGCTATCGATGCGAGTTTGGATGTATTGAAAAACGCTACGATTTCGAAGGAGGACCGACAAAGTATACTGAGCGGGACGCTGCTCGAATTGCTTGACGAGAAACCATGAAACCATTTCGAATTGATATTCATGCCCATTATGGTCATTGGCCGTACGGAGCCGCGCGGCACGATATCGAGACGCTACTCGGAAGTCTGCAGAAAGCGCAGATCGAACTGTGTTGTCTCTCTTCGGCAAAAGCGATCACCTGCAACATGCAGGAAGGCAATCGGGAGCTTTTCGAAACGATCGAACCGCACGATCAACTCGCCGGGCAGGTTGTGATCAATCCGCATTTTGTCACGGAGTCGATTGAGGAAATGCGGAAATACGGAAATCATCCGAAATTCGTTGGTTTAAAACTCCATCCCAGCTACAGCGGCGAACCCTGCGACAGCCGAGGCCATCGCGAGATTATCGGCGAGTACTGCGATATCTCCCAAAAGCCGGTTCTCATCCATACATTTGAAATCGAGGCCGCTCGGGCAGTGATTCGGCTGGCGAAAGACTTTTATCCCTTGCCTTTTATCATGGCGCACATGGGGGGACCGGACTGGAAAGAAACGGTCGATGAGGCCGCAGAGCTGGGGAATGTCTATTTTGAGCCGGCTTCCAGTCTTCCGTTTTTCGACAAAGTGGCGTATGCAGTTCAGCGGGCGGGCGCAAAACGGTTTTTGTTTGGGACGGATCTAACCCTGTTCGATCCGTGGTTCAGCATTGGCATGATCGATGCAGCGGAAATCGACGAAAAAATCAAAAAGCAAATATACCGGGAAAACGCGTTGGCTGTATTGAATTATTCATCCGCGGCTTCCTGATCGGGCAGTGAGAAAATGTCGCCGCGTGGAAGCGGCTCGCGTGTGGTGGACCCCGACGGATAGAGATCGTTGAGCGTCTCCGCCAGAAACCGTGGGAAAAGCGACCCTCGTTCAATCAGTTCTTTCCGGAAAAACAGGGCGTACCGGCCCGGACAGGGCAACTTTCTCAGAACCCGGAGTTCCGAAGCAGCCTGCGGAAAACCAAAATGCTGTAGAGCCAATTCGGCCTCGCCTTCGGGCAGCCCCGCCGCATCGATTGTCCCCGCAAACAGATGGTGAACCACCTCCCGGGCGGTCCCCAGGGCGGCGATATGCGTTTCCTCTTCGGTGAGGCCCGAACTCTGGAGTAACCAACGCTGCAGATGTCCGCCGGGAGGGTATGCGGGATCGATGACACCGACAACCTGCCCGCGCAAATCGGGAATCCGTTCGATTTTCGTCCTGTCGTGCGTCAATAGAACTGCGGCTTGCGGCGGCTGGGGAGAGGACCACGCAAGATAGGCGGAGTATCGTCGGCCCACCGTCGCACGCAGATACTGATAATCGCCGATAATCGCATCGGGTTCTCGAAATGTGACCTGACGGGGAAACTGCAGCCAGGACGACGACGAAAGGTCATACCATCGGACAGATGCGATTCGGTCGAGGTTTTTCGTGTGCCAGAAATCAATGACCTCGTCTCCGTCCGGTGGAAAGACGCCGGGCGTTGCCGATAGAGGAAGCGGAGCGACGATAACCCGGAAGACGGCAGGGGTTTCTTCCTCGGCAGGCTGCTGAGCGCCGATCAGGATCAAAACGGTCAAAAGGGCTGAATTCACTGTTACAGCTCCGCAATGTCGTTAGGCTCGGGCGAAGCTCCTGCTGAGCCGATGTCTCTTGTCATTTTCGGCTCGTCGGGAGACTCGCCCTCCCGGGCGACTACACCTCGTTTTCTTAACTCAATGACGTTGTCACATTCCATGTTCACGTCGCTCGCAGGTGACGCTCTTTCCGAAACAGATCCTGCCACAAAGCGAACGGGCGATTTTGCGGTAACTGCAGCTGAGGATCTTCCTCGTGAAGCGTTGTTGCGGCCCGTTGGGCCTTGTCCAGCCAGTCGACATGAAGGCTCGGATCGGCGACCCGGAACGACCAAAGACCGCTCTGCCGCACTCCAAACAATTCGCCCGGTCCACGCAGCCGAAGATCCTCTTCCGCGAGATGGAATCCATCCCGCGAAACCTCCAATGCCTGAAGACGTTTTCGCGCCAGATTGCTGGTATTGGTATGCGTCACCAAAACACAATACGATTTTTTCGTACCGCGTCCAACACGCCCGCGCAGCTGATGGAGCTGCGCAAGCCCGAATCGGTCGGAGCCGAGCACCACCATAATGGTTGCTTTCGGCAAATCGACACCGACCTCGACGACGGTTGTAGCGACGACAAGGTCGATCTCGCCGCTCACCAGCGCCTGCATGACTGCGCTCCGTTCGTCGGCTTTGAATCGCCCGTGCAGAAGGGCCACACGCCGGTGGGGCATCACAGTCTCCGCCAGAAGCGAGTGAAACTCCTCCGCCGATGGATACGTGCCGGTGTCGTCGGTCGCTTCGATAGCGGGACAGACCACGTACGCCTGCTGGCCGAGCCCCAGTTTTTCGTCAACGAATTCCCAGACCTTGTCGATTTTGTCCCATGTGGTCCAGCGTGTTTGGATCGGCGGGCGTCCGGCGGGAAGTTCGTGGATCTCAGACGTATCCATGTCGCCATACCAGGTCAGCGCAAGGGTTCGGGGGATCGGGGTCGCTGTCATCAGGAGCAGATCCGGCCGAGTTCCTTTCGCGACCAGTTTGGTGCGCTGTTCTACGCCGAATTTGTGTTGTTCGTCGATGACGACAAGGCCGAGACGGTCAAACTCGATCCGCTCCTCGAACAAAGCGTGTGTACCAATCACAATGTCGAGAGAACCGGAAGCTAAAGCTTCCAGGATCGGTCGGCGTTCCCGTTCGCGCATACTGCCCCGGAACGCGGCGATAGAGAGTTCGGGGATAGATTTTTTTAGCGTCATCAGGGTGCGGAGATGTTGTTCGGTCAAGATTTCAGTGGGCACCATCATCGCCGCCTGGTGTCCGCCCGCCGCCGCCAAAATCAAGGCGTAAAAGGCCACAATCGTCTTGCCGGAACCGACCTCGCCTTGGAGGAGGCGGTTCATCGGTGCGTCGCTCAGCATGTCTTTTTGGATCGCGCGAAGAACATTCCGCTGATCTTCGGTTAAATCGAATGGAAGAGCCGCGAGAAAACGGGCCGGCCAGCTTTCTCGTGAAGTGCTTTCGGGAACCGATACGGTCACCACCTCGATTGGGTCGGGTTCCGGTGGAGGATGGGGGATACCGGGCTGTTTGCGAATGGTGGATCGGCTTTTCGAGAGAAGCCATCGCAGCTGAAAGAATTCCTCGAAAATCAACCGTCTGCGTGCCGCAATCCATGCGCCGGTGGAGGTGCCGCGAAACGAGTCCGGTTCCAGACCGCCGAGGGTATCGAACAGGGTGGCTTCATCGACCGGCCCTTCCACGGTTGGCACACCGTCATCCGGCTCGGGCTGATGCAGCACGCGGATCGCTTCCCCGAACGTCGGTAGGGAATGCCGGGCAAGGATATCGAGCGGGAGATATTCGAGTGTCGGCGGGACATGTTTCTCTAGAGCATTGGCGATGATTGTGCGGAGGACCTTTTGTGTGAGCCCCTCTGTGAGCGGGTAGAGTGCGAGGATGCGTCCTTCCTCGGGTTCCTCTTCGTTGTCGATGATCTCGACTTCCGGCGAGGACATCTGGAGAAACCCATCGAAGAGGTCGGTTTTCCCGAACAGGCGCACGTTTATGCCGGGCCGAAGTTTCTTCATGAGGTACGGTTGGTTGAACCAGACGACACGGATCGCGGCGCGGTTATCGTCAACGATACCTTCGATGATGTTGCGCACGCGGCTGCGGCCGCGCGGTTTTCGGGCGAAGATCGAGCGGAGTGTTCCCTGCACGGTGACCTTCTCGCCCGCACGGAGCCCCGCAATGGTGGCGGCGGAGCGATGGGTCCGGTACATGCGCGGGAGATGCCACAGCAGATCGTGGACGGTTTGAATACCGAGCCGGTTCAGCAGAGCCGCCCGATTCGGACCGACGCCTTTCACCCACTGCACCAAGGTCAGGAGCGCTTCGAGCCGTTCACGTGTTTCGGTATCGGTCGCCGGCGTCGTCATCGTTCATCACACAGCATGGATTGACTGGCTTTTATTGTAAGTGCGGAGAGGATGTATGGGGAGTGATGAGTGATGGGTGACAAGAGGTTATCCCGAATAGTTGATGGTACCGCAAAAAGTCCAAGAATCGGCCCTCACGCTGGGACTCCCTCGCGGAGAATGTTGATGGTACCGCAAAAAGTCCGGCGGAGTTCTTCCCCCTCTCCCTCTGGGAGAGGGCGGGGTGAGGGATCTTTGCATTTTGCGTCACCCCTCCCTCTGTATTTAATGAATTCCTGTCATCACAAACACCTTTTGCCTCTGCTTAATTTGCTGTGTCTGGCGAATACACAAGCGAAGAATAATACCCGAATCGAGTGCAATGATAGCCCCTCACCCTAACCCGAGGGGAGAGGGAACTTCCGATGCCAACTTACGACTTTTTGCGAACCCATCAATCACCAGCTTGGAGGCTTCTGGATAGTGGTACCGGGAATTCGGAGTGGGAATTGGGAAGATCGGAGGTGTTTCACTCGTAGATGCCTGATGAAGGAAGCGACCTGGGCAAGGGGCTGTGAAGGCGGCGAACCGTCACGCTTCGGGCAGATTATGCCGACAGCAACGCCAAGATCTTGTGTCACGATGCGGATCGGTTCCACCAGATCAGTGTCATTAGATACGACTACGGCGACATCAAAGGATTTCTGAAAAGCATCGCGAATCAGGTGGCTGGCCAGATTGACGTCCGAGCCTTTCTCTTCCGTCCTGATGATCCGGGCAGTTACGGGGGAGGGTTTGACGAAATCCGTTGGAGGATTTGCAACGCCGGCCCATTTCTGCGTCACCAGGAACTTCCCTTTGAAGATCTCCAATTCTGGAACTGTTTTGAGAGCGTCCAGAAGGGCCTTCTGCCGTTTAGGCGCATCGGGATCGTGTCTTCCCGAGACGTCAGCGGTGTAGTATTTGATCTTCTCGATATCGTAGGTTGGCGAGAGGACAGCCTCGAAAGCCACTTTTAGATTTAGCCATTTGTAGCGCGTTCCCTTCAGCGCAGAGTAGTAGAGGTTGAAACCGTCAACGTATACATAGGTTCGAAGGAGATTAGACGGCATGCCCATTTCCCCAGACATATCAATAGCCGCCGGGTCTGCACCCGAGCGGCCATTGTGCCCGTTGCACGCAACGGACGAGTGACATTAGTATTATCCCCAAAAGGAAGCACAAGTCAATAGGCAAATATTCGCGCAAAATCTTAGCGCTTGGCCCCCGGCAGGGCGAAGGTCCTCCTGAGCCGCGGGGCTACATCTTACTGATCTCACTCAATTGTCACCATTTCATCATTTCTCGATTAACTCGACCACAAAGCAAGAACAGCATAAAACATCGCATAGTAACTTCGATTCACAGACGCCCTCGTCAGTCCACTTTCAAGCAAGAGTTTTGCTGCGGCGATAGATTCTTCAGCCTGTTCGAATCTATGAGCTATGAGCGCTTCGATACTCTCGTCACTCACGCTGGGACTCCGTCGCGGAGAATATTCGCGGCAAGTGTGCTGGCCGATATGGGACCGTGTTCAAAATCGTCTCGTTTCACGACGATAGTGGTGATCACGAGTTCATATTCAAAACCAATTTCCCAGGCAATCTCGCGGATAATCGAATCAGTCTCTTTGTTCACACGCTCAAGCACAATAAAGAGATCGAGGTCTGAATCCGGCCCGGCGTCTCCCCTCGCTCGGGAACCGAAGGCCCAGATACGCGCACCGGGGAATCGTCTGCGCACCCGGTCGGCGAATTGTCCAACAACCATGCGATCTTGTTCTTTCAACATTTCGGATCAACCTTCACCAAAAGCCCTTTTGCGGTTTCCGCAAACGCGAAACGCAGGACTCATTTGACTGCCTCCTGCTTTCTTGCTCCTCCACAGTATGCCTCATTTTCCATCGAAGTTGTATGCAAAACCTCATGCCCGCGCTTCGAGGGCGTACGTGGGGCCTCATGGCTGTCGACTTCGGCGGATCTCTGTATTCCTGACAATGGTTTCTCTGTGCAGCCCTCTCGCTTCTGGCATGCCACCCTCTGTAGCAAGGTTTTCGGCGAGTCGACAGACGTGACGATAGCGGGTGCCACCCCCAATTCCGCTTGGGGGTGGGGGCAGCTCCACTGACGTTTTGCCACCCCGTCAAGATTGGCTGAGATACAGAGGGGGTTGAAAAAAATCAACTTATCAACCCCACCCGAACCCTCCCCAATCTTGGTGAGGGAAAAAGGAGACACTTCTGAGACAGTCTCTCCTCCTGAGCCGAGTGGGGTGTGTTGTTCAGGTTTGTGGTTCCAGTTCTTTGAATTCCTCCTGAATCGGCTGCAGGAGCTCGGCATCCGGTTCTGAGCCGGTTTCCTCGCAGGCTTGGATGTAATCGCGTGATAGGCTCAGCATAAGTTGTGCGAACGCTCGCGGAAGTCGGAGGAAATGGGGCTTGAGGGTCTCGATTCCGCGGCGAAATGATTCCAAAGCTTCATTCGGGTTGTCGCTTGCTCTGTGAACGGTGCCCAATACTCTCAGACTCCTGGCGAGGTCGGGTTCGAAGGCGTCGGCAGTCGCGTCGACCCCATGCTGCTCGATCTCGAAGGCACTTCCTAGTGTTGATTTCTACATGGACTCGTTGGTCTAGCCTGGCCGTCACTGGCTGAAGTGGAACGCAGTGTAATCCCCGCCCATGTGCATGGCTTGATTGGCATCTTCTTCATCGAGTGTCTCATCTTGCTCAATCTGTTTCAGATAGCAGTCAAGATTGCTGGCAATCTTCTCTAATACCTGGGGCACATACGAGCACAGCTCCGCCATCTCAGGATTATCATGACACGGTCCGCCATGATAATAGCGCATATGGGAGAGTATAGCCTGCTTCTCATCCTCCTCCAGCTTATCGAACGGGTTCTCCACAAGGTGATTATGAAATTCAGAGAGATGAACGAAAGCGCACCCGAACTTATAGACCGATAGCGTCCATCCGTGCAACCGCTGCGCCAACTCAACCATTTCTCGGTCCGTGACATCTCGCCACTTGGCCTTGGCAGTCGGGACCTTCCACCTTTCGCCTTGAAGTGTGGAATGGATGAGCCCCTGTCGCTGGCCGAGGTCATTGACATTAAGCAAATAGATCACGCGAATCATGGAGTCCAGTTCTTGACGGAGAATCGAAAGCGCCGGACTCAACACACCATGCTGCCGGGACAAGCATTCTATTGCCCTTCGATTCTCCTCGGATCTGTTGCGGATCATATCGCAGAATGTTTGTGTATTCGTGTTCATCTCCGATATGCTCAACCTCAAGGTGACCCGGCGGCCGCCGATCAGCGTTCGATTTGATTTCCACAGGATCGGCAACTGTGGTCTAACGTTTGGTTATGCGTCATTTCGCCCAACCATCTACACATATGTCAATTTCTTCTGGTTGTGGTGAATTTTAGCAGAGTTTCCCTTTGCTTGAAATGGACATTGTAAGGTGCGCTTCAACCTCTTTCAATCAGTAAATGGTGCCTGTTCCGCCACAATGAAAATGTCAGGGGTTAACGCCACGCCGTTGAGAATGTCACTTTAGAAGGTGAAGAAGCCGAAAAAAGGGATTCTGAACAAGGAATCTACTCGGACGCCCCGCGGATGCCAAAAGCCCGAAGAGTTGTGGTGATGTTGTGGCACGGTCAAATCAGCCGTTTTCTACTCCGGCTCATAACTCTCATCCTACAAGTGGATTACCTGGACGGCCTGCCTCATGTCGCTCTCAGAAGCCCGGTTGCGGCCCCTGGGAGAAAGGCCGGTATTCCACCATGCAAAAACCCGTTGGTCGGCTATTGTTGGCATCGTTTCTGGCTTACGGACATGAACGAATATCGAATGTTAGAGATTCGTCAATATAACAGCTACGCACCCCTTTAGTATACTTCACCGTACTCGGCATGTGTAGCATATATTTCCGGCCTACGTAAAGCAGATTGCAGCATCCCCTGCACCCCCCCAATCTCCGCTTACGAACAAAACGAAGTTGTAGGAAAATACCCCAAAGCGGTGCCGGAACCGCCGCACCCAAGAGGAGGAACGTACGATGCGATCAACTTATGTCATTTCCTTAGGCCTCGTCGCCGCTGTATGCGGATCTTCATCGGTTGTAGACGGGAAAGACTTCGCTTACGAAAGCGCATGGGTGAGCGGGCTGGAGAAAGGCTACATCGATGCCGATATCCTCGGCCTCCCAGGCGATTGGTGGATCGCAAAACAGGAACTCAAAAACGGAAAACAGGACGGCGTCGAGGTACTTGTACTCCATAATGGAAAACTCGAGTTGCGCATTGTGCCGACGCGTGGGATGTCGATCTGGGACGTGAAATACGAAGATCTGCGAATCGGTTGGGACTCGCCCGTGAAAGAAATCGTCCATCCGAAATACGTGAATCTGGAGGCACGCGGGGGACTCGGCTGGCTGGAAGGATTCGGCGGCTGGTTGGTTCGCTGTGGTCTTGAATACGCGGGACTACCGGGCACCGACGAAGCGCCGACCAACACCGGCGAAATTGTCCCCATGGATCTCACACTCCATGGCAAAATCGATTACATCCCTGCGAGTCATGTTTCAATAACGGTTGAAAAAGCCCCGCCACACCGCCTGACTATTTCCGGCATAACGCACGAACAGATGATGTTCGGACCGAATTTCACGCTGCAGACGGAAATTACAACAAAGCCCGACTCGCTCCAATTCGAGGTGTTTGACAGCGTCCAAAACAACAGCGGTCACGACGCTGAAATGGAAATGATTTACCATCTGAATTTCGGAAGACCGTTGCTCGAAGAGGGAGCCCGTTTTATAGCCCCAGTCGACCGAGTCACACCGCGTGATGAAAGAGCGGCGGAAGGCATACGAGAGTTTTATCAATACGGTCCTCCCGAGCCGGGCTACGTCGAGCAGGTTTACTACCTCAAACCGCGCGTTGACAGAGCGGGAATGACACAGATTCTTCTGCGAAACGCCGATGGAGATCGTGGAATCGGTATTCGATACTCGGTCGAGAATCTACCGTGTCTCAGCCTTTGGAAAAATACGGCGGCGGAAGCGGACGGTTATGTTACCGGGATCGAACCGGGAACAAATTATCCAAATAATCGTAAAATCGAACGGAAGAATAATCGCGTACGAAAACTTCAGCCCGGTGAGGATCGGGAATTCCATTTGAGGTTCGAAGTGGCTCCGAACGCGGAGGCCGTTCAGACAATAGAGGAGAAAATAGAGAATCTTCAAGGAGACGAAGCGGTACGGATGGACAGCGAGCCGGTGGAGGGCATTAGCTATTGAAGCGAATAATCCCGAGGCCAGGTCCTCAGCGAATCAATTTTCTCAATAGAATGTCCTCTATATTTCGACGTGAATCCAGGATGGCTAAAACATAAACTGTTTTCTCGGAAACTCTATAGATAACTCTCCATGGAGGAATGATTAATTCCCTATATATGGATACTCCTTGATCCTGAAGTTCAGGAACGATACGTCCTCTATTGGGAGAAGAACAGAGGCTTTTTGCCTTCTGTTTGAGTTGCTTGAAGACGCTTGACGCGTTGGATGGGTTGTTTGCGGCAACATATTGAATGAGGTCAATAAGGTCGTGTTCCGCCGCCTCCGACCAGACAACATCGTAGATTGTCTTCATTTCGTCTTTTCTTTTAAGATGTTGTCGATATTCGCGAATACATCGTCTTGTGTCTTGATCTTGCCCTTCTTAACATCGTCCTCCCCCACGGACAGCAGCTTCAATAAACCAATGGCGTTTCGCATATTTTCATAGCTTTCCGGGTCTTGGAGGACGGCTCGCGGCTCACCATTCTGGGTAATGACAACGGGTTGATGGGTTTCATTGATCTGATCGAGCAGATCGGACGCCCTGGATTTGAGGTAAGTTACCGGTTTGATGTCTCTCGAAATGCTCACGCGGTCACCTCCAGTCTGAATAAGGTACTCTATTCGGACCGGTTCTTAATGTCCAGTATTCCGGCTCATGGAGCGGACCGAAGGTATGCCCTTACCCAGACTCTACCAGAGGGAGAGGCGACCCCCAGTTCAGTGTTCCTATTGTTTCGTTTTTGTGAGCCTTTCGTCCCTTCCTGGTTTAGAGAACCGCTATCATTCTTTGTCGTATGTAGTCGTCCAATAGGTCAGATCTTTCAATTCTTCTCGTGTGGGGCTCTTGAAATAGAGGCTCGCCATGTAACCCACAAATAGCGCATACAGATTTCCAAACACACCAATCAGCAGCGGATGATAGCCGGCGGACCAGTTTTCCGGTAAATATCCCGCCGTACCCAGAGTCAAATAGATGATAACCATGATGCATGTGACCACACCGATAGCGGCCCCCTTCCCATTCGGCCGGGTAAAGAAGAAGCCCAAGAAAACAAAACCGCCGAGCCCGCCTCCCGTAATCGCCCCGATGATCAAGCCCATCTCCAGGATGGCTTCCTCTTTCGCGTGAACCAGGAGCAATGCCCCATAAATCATCCCGATACCGAGAAGCGTCGCGATAATCCGCGCAGCCCAGAGATAATGTTTGTCTGCCTTTTCCCCGACGTACAAGTTCTCGTAAATGTCTTTTGTCAGGATTGTTGCCGTAGCATTCATCGCGGAATCGATGGACGACATTGCGGCAGCCATTACAGCGGCGACCACCAACCCGCCGAGAAACGGCGGCATATCATGGAGCATGAAATACGGAAAGATCTGGTCGGCCCGGAGCCCTTCGGCCAAGAGACCGGGGAACGTCCGGTAGTAAACAAATAGACAGGTTCCCACAAACATAAACGTCGACCAGACCGGAATACAGCCAAGGCCGCAGATCCAAGCGCCCCACTGGGCGGAGCGGGTGGTTTTCGGGGCGCAGTATCGCTGAACCTTCCCTTGGTCACTTGCAAATTCATGGAGATTGCCGACCAAACCGTGTATGACAAGAACCCAAAGGGTCAGTTTACAGAGACTCCAATCCAGCGAGGCATGGAGATTGAACTTCTTTGCAGCGACGCCTTCGTTGATGACCTGCATGGCACCGTCGGGCAGACGCCAAAACACAATCGCAATCGTGATCAAACCACCCAGGAAAAGGACGATGGTTTGAATAACATCCGTCCAGATCACCGCCTCGATCCCGCCGACCACAGTATACACAGCCACAATCACTCCGGCGACAATGATGATGGTCTGTAGATCCCACCCGGTGGAACCGACAAGGAAAACCTGAAGCGCCACCGATACGAGGTACAAAACGATCGCCATACGCCAAATCATAGCGATGCTGAATACCATACAGGCATAAAGTCGAGCGGGTGTGCCGAAGCGCCGTTCCAAGTACTGGTACGCACTGACCAGTAATCCTTTCCGATAAAACGGGATGAAGAAATAGATCCCTATTATCGCCGCGAACGGCAAGGTAAGACCCGGTACCAACAG
>CAZTDD010000038.1:0-5073 GCA_964612675.1 uncultured bacterium | reverse complement strand
GGTTCGAGAGCCATCGATTCCACAGCCTGTCCTCCCACGGTAACGAGTCTACGCTCTAAGGTCGAGCAAAGTACCTGATCCTAACGCAGACGGTCGCAGAGATGAATCCCAGTGTTGGTGCACGAAGATCGAGGTTTCGATCTAGACAAAATCCATTTCCGCGTCGAGAATGCGGAGGGTCATTGTAACCGAGACAATCCGGAGGAAGTCCATGCCTGTCGAAGTCGGAATGCAGCTTCAAGCGGTTGACTGGGCGATTGTGATCCTGTACTTCGCTTTCGCCCTTGGTGTCGGAATCGCGTTTGCCAAAAAAGCCGGCCAGGACATTAATAACTTTTTCGCCACCGGCCGCAGCCTGCCCTGGTATATCGCCGGGACCTCGATGGTCGCCACAACATTCTCGTCGGACACTCCGCTGCTCGTAGCGAATCTCACACGCAGCAAAGGCGGAGTCAGCGGAAACTGGGAATGGTGGGCGTTTGTGATCGGCGGGATGGTGACGGTGTTCTTCTTCGCACGCCTGTGGCGTCGCTCGGAAGCGCTGACCGACGTGGAATTCTACGAACTCCGCTACTCGGGAAAACCCGCCGCGTTCCTGCGCGGCTTTCGGGCTTTCTATAACGGTGTTCTGTTCAACGTTCTGATCATGGCGTCGGTGACCTTGGCTATCGGGAAAGCGGGCAACGCGCTGCTTGGCTGGGATCAGAACGTTGTGATTTTCCTCTGTGCGGGAACAGCGTTGATGTACGCAGTGATTTCGGGCCTGTGGGGCGTGGTAATCACCGATATGGTCCAGTTTGTGATGGCGATGGTCGGGGCGGTAGCGATTGCGTATTACGCCTTGGGCCAACCTGAGGTCGGCGGTCTGTCCGGACTGGTCACGAAATTGGATGCCTCGACACTCGGCATTTTCCCCGACTGGAGTTCCGGCTGGACGGCGATATCGCCGTTTCTTGTGGTCATCGCCGTTCAATGGTGGGCCTCGGTATATCCCGGTGCGGAACCGGGCGGCGGGGGCTATATCGCCCAAAGGATGTTCGCGGCGAAGGATGAGAAACACTCGCTGGGGGCGACGCTTTGGTTCCAGGTCGCGCATTATGCGGTTCGACCGTGGCCGTGGATCATCGCGGCGCTGTGCTCGCTCGTTCTATATCCCGACCTGGAGGATCACGATCTCGGCTACACCCTGATGTTTCAGTATCTGCCCGCCGGCTTTGTGGGCCTTGTCGCGGCTTCGTTCATCGCGGCGTTTATGTCGACAATCGATACCCATCTCAACTGGGGTTCTTCGTACCTCATCAATGACCTCTATAGACGATTCTTCGTGAAGGATGCCGAAGCGAAACACTATGTCGCCGCATCGCGCGTCGCTACAGTCACATTGATGGCGCTGGCCGTGATGGTGGCGTTTTGGCTCACCACGACAGCAACCGCCTTCAATCTCCTTTTAACCATTGGTGCCGGAATGGGGCTTGTTTTCATTCTTCGCTGGTATTGGTGGCGGATCAATGCCTGGAGTGAGATCTCGGCGATGGTGATTTCCTTGGTCGTCTCCAACGTATTTCGCTGGGTAATTTATCCCGAGGAGCAGATCTACAACGAGCACAAAACGCAAGTTCTGCTGTACACGACGATTATCACGACGATCGGCTGGGTGACCGTGACGTTCCTCACTCGTCCGACGGCTCATGACACGCTCAAGAGTTTCTACGCCCTTGCCCGGCCCGCCGGACCGTTTTGGAAACCCATTTCGGAGGAAATGCCGGAGGTGGACAGTGGGTACAGTATTACCTGGGGTTTCCTGGCGGTGATCCTGGGAATGTTGCTGGTGTATTGTGCCCTCTTTGGGACCGGTTATTTCTTATATGGTCATGTTGTGTCAGCCGTTGTGTTTTACATCATCGCGGCGGCCAGTGCGGTAGCAGTGGTTTCGATGGTTGGGCGGGTGAAACTCAAGTGAGTCGCTTTGCGAAAAAGCGCAAGATCTGCAACAAAAAGAGGACAAAGTATCGGACGGAATCATAATATGGTGAGCGGAGGGAAGAGGTGATACTCTACTAAGATGAGCGGACTACTCCCTACTATGGTCGAACGGGTTGGGAAGAATGACCTACGAATTTCCGCGCATGGTTACGAGGAACTTGTCGCCGACCGAATTGAGGTTCGTGATGTACTCGACGGGATAGGGGGAGCAGTGCTGATTCGAGAGTATCGCGGTTACGCGAAAGGTCCTTGCGTCTTGGTGTTGCAGCGAGATTCTAAAGGTCGCCCAGTCCATTTCTCGCCACGCCCGTGTTTATGCACTTACCCCGGTCACAACGTGAGCAAGGAAGCGGGGGCGCAACAGGAATAGCGTAGGTGCTTCATAGAGATTCAACGCTGGAGAAATTCTGATGAGAAACTGCAAAGGATTCACACTGATCGAATTATTAATAGTAGTAGCGATTATCGGCATTTTGGCGGCCATCGCGGTGCCGAATTTCCTGCAGGCACAAACGCGCGCAAAACTCGCGAGAGTCCAGGGCGAATTCCGAAGTGTTCGCACGGCGCTCGAATCCTATCGCGTGGATAACAATACCTACCCATACGACGGTTGGCGCGGGTTCCTTCGAACGCCGAACGGTTGGATCGGACTGACAACGCCGGTCGCCTACATCAACTCGGGCTCTATGCACGATCCGTTCAAGTCGAAATACGTCATTCCTGGAGACCAGGACCCGGGTACAATGTTGTCGCTGTATGAGCTGAGTACCGGGAATCATCAACCCGACCGATCCCACGAAATGCCGTTCGATGACTGGATGCTGAACAGCATCGGACCGGACTCCGCATTTAATAAAGCGGGGCTGGGCGGAGACGCGGGAGATGATACGTCGGGTGCCATGTCCTATCCGTTCACGGTACGGGTGCTGCGATTCGATGTCAGCAATGGGTTGAACAGCAAAGGAGATATCTACGCGTTCAAGGGCGGCGAGCCGGCCCGCGAGGTGCAGTACGTTGATGACAAACCGTGGAGACAGTAGCGGCGGCGCGGCATCTCGCATTCAATGCGGTTCAATCAGAGGCGGGGACATTATTCCGCCGATGCGTTTCCCGCTCTTTCGAACAAAACTGCATGACTGGACTTTATGTTGGCTCTCTCCAGTGCGCTATAGCCGACCTTTTCGGCGATAGCGATGAGTTCTTTAAAATCCCCTTCCGATACACGTTTTCTCGGTTCCGCTGCGAGCAATCTTGCTGAAGGCTTGAGCGCAGCATGGATTTCTGTAAGGGCTTTCGATCTATCCGGAACCTCGTGAAACACCGCAAAAGCGAGGGCAAAGTCGATCTGCCCCGCTAGATCACCCAACTCCAGGGAATCCCCTTTGCACGTGCGTGCCTGGATCCGGTCGGCGAGCCCCGCTTTGTGCGCACGCCGTTCGAGCGACCGGATCATTTTCTCCTGCAAGTCTACGGAGTACACCTTTCCACTTGTCCCCACGAGCCGAGCAAGCGGCAAACTGAAGAAGCCCATCGCGCAGCCAATATCCAAAACACGCATACCTTCTGTAACATGAGGTCCAAGGATTTGTTGCGGATTATGGAAAATCCTCCGCAGGGGTGATGCGAGAAGGTACCCTATCCAGGGAGGACACACGTGATCGCCCATGATTCTATTGACTGCCTTTCAGGGAACCCCACGACAGTTCGGCACCGATTTCCATTCCGAGCGTTATCCTCCTTCTCTGCTGTCTCCACCGTTGCTTTTGACGTGTTCTAGGAGGGCAATAATACAGAACACAACGATGGTCTGCAGAAGAATCAGAAAAGCACCCGTCGTATTGTCGATGTGGCAAAGAAGCAGGGCGCCCAGGCCGGTGCAAGAGGTCACCAGGTAGATCGTCAACACAGCATTGCGCTGGCTCATCCCAAGCGCAACCAGCCGGTGGCTGAAATGATTCTTGTCGCCGACGAAGATTGGCTTGCGGTTCTTAATTCGAATGATGATCACAGAGATGGTATCGAACATCGGTACCGCCATGATGATCACCGGCATGATGATCGCCCAGTCCGACCATCCCTGCCCCGAGGTTGAGATGAACGTCGCCAGAATGCTCATGGCGGCCAAATTGAAACCGACGAACATCGAACCGGCATCGCCCATAAAAATGGTCGATGGATAGAAGTTGTAAACCAGAAACCCAACAATCGCCCCCGCCAAAGCGACAAGATAGGCCGTCACGAACAACTGGCCGCCGAGGCTGAATGTCGCCCAGGCGAGGATCAATACCGAAATCGTCGCCACGCCTCCCGATAAACCGTCCATGTTGTCAAGCAGGTTGTAGGAATTGGTCACGAGAACGACCCAGAACACAGTCAAACACAATGACCACAGAGGCGAGGGAAAAGGGAAGAAAAAGGTAATTCGAATATGTGCGGCATAGAGAATTAGACCGGCGAGAATCTGACCGCCCAGTTTCACGGTGGGGGTCATGCCGTAACGATCGTCATACAGACCGACGAAAAAGACGACCAGCCCGCCCAAAACCAAGCCCAAAATCTCTCCCCGTACAGCGCGAGCACCTGCTGCGTGCTGTGATAGGAATACGATCAGCTGACTCAGCCAATCGACTTCTACGATGGCCAAAGAATCCAGCTGCTGAAGGACCATCCAGCCTGTAAATAATACAGTCATCTGACTGAGCAGAATCGCCGCTCCCCCGAGGACCGGTTTCGCCTTGTGATGGACTTTTCGCTCGCCGGGATGATCCAGAAAACCGAGCGCAGGTGCGATTTTCCGCATCAGCAGAGTCAAAATCGCAGCTAGAATAAATGTCGAGACAAACAGTGCAACAAAAAGGTAACCGGCCACGCTTCTTCCCGTTCACAACGTTTCAATGAAGTGTTCCCACGATTGCATCGTAACGACTTGACATTATCATCCGGTCGGTTGTGCAGCAAGAAAAGGCGCAATCTTCCGAGATGCCACGCGAAAGGACGAGGTCCCCGATTCCCTCAGCTCACAAAATGAGATCGCTACGCTTCGCTCCTAAGAGAACGCCTGCGAATCGTCATTCCGAGGAGCGAAGCGAC
>CAZTDD010000037.1:5229-49486 GCA_964612675.1 uncultured bacterium | reverse complement strand
CCTCACTTCTCGCATTCCGCTGACTTTTTGCAGCACCGTCAATCTTGGGGAGGGAGTCCTACCCCGTTGACTTTCTGCCTCCCCGCCAATCAAAGCGTCTATGAATACGACGGGGCGAATTGTCGGAGCGTGCGCAAATCGCCCGAGTTGAGCACGCGGATATCGGAGATGCCGTATCGCATCATCACGAGTCGTGTCAGTCCCAAACCAAACGCGAATCCGGTCCACTCGCTGGGATCGATGTTCCCGAACCGAAGTACATTCGGATGAACCATGCCACACGGCAGCAGCTCCAACCAACCGGACTGCTTGCATGTCGAACACCCATCGCCGTTACAGATCAAGCACTGTATGTCCAATTCGAAGCCGGGTTCGACAAAGGGGAAATACCCTGGGCGAAGACGGACCGTCATTTCGCGTCCGAATACCCTGGAAAGGAGGGCCTTCATGACAGCGATTAGATGCGCCACGGTCACGTCTTTGTCAACCATGAGACCTTCCAACTGATAAAACGTGGTCTCATGGGAAGCGTCCATCGTCTCGTAGCGAAAACACCGTCCCGGGAAGATGACCCGGAACGGGGGCCGCATCTCCTCCATAATGCGAACCTGGCAGGCGGAGGTATGCGTACGCAATAGCATCCCGTTGGTCAACCAGAATGTATCCTGCATCTCCCGGGCGGGATGGTCTTCGGGGATATTCAGCGCAATGAAATTGTAGTAGTCGGTCTCCGCTTCATAACCTTCGGCGACTTGAAATCCCATGGATTCAAATATGTCTTCAACAAACGCCTGGACGATGGATACGGGGTGGAGCGACCCCGCCGACGGCCGGTCGCCCGGCAGGGTGACATCGACTTCGCGGATCTGCTCCGTTCGTTCGAGTCCTTCCAGTTCCTCGCGCCGCAGAGCGACTGCGGCTTCCATCGTATCTTTTGCTTGATTGAACGACGCGCCGAACTCTTTCTTCTCTTCCGGCGAAGCGGTTTTGAACGAGAATCCTTTCCGCAACTCGACAAGAAGCCCCTTCCGTCCCAGAAACCGGGTACGGACCTCCTCGAGATCGCGCACGTTTTCGACTTTCGCGAGCGCTTCATTGAACTCAGATAACAACCGATCAAACTGTTCCATTTTCCTGTCCTTCCCGGTCCGCTGCCCGGAGCGGGGAATAAACGTTAATGTTGCGCGCAGGACGGTCGTTCATTCAAGGGAACCTGCCATCCTTCACTTCTCTCGCGATCTCAAATGAACAACCGCCTCCAGGTGATAGGTTTGGGGAAACATGTCAAACGGTTGGACGGAGAGAATCTCGTACCCCACCTCTGTAAACGCCTGTACATCGCGCGCCAGCGCAGCGGGATGACACGAAATCAGGACCAATTCGCGCGGGTTCTTCCTGCTCACCTGTTTAACTGCCTGGGAGGAAAGGCCTTTGCGAGGTGGATTCAAAACGATGCAGTCAAACCGGTCCTTTGAGTCTCTGAGAAAGTCCTCTAATCGTCTCCGACGGAATCTCACGCGATGGGGTTGACCGGTTTTCTCCGCACGTTCCTTTGCCTCGGCAACAGCAGTCTTGTCGATTTCCACGCCCACGACTCGCTCGAACCGCCGAGACAGCAGACATGTCAATTCGCCTTGTCCGCAATACCCATCCAGGACGCGATTCGAATCACCAAAAGGCAGATCAAGTACATGGCTGTATAACTTCTCACGAATCTCGTCATTGATCTGCAGAAAGGTCCCTGCACTCGCAGTCAAGCCGGATGTGGACCGGGAGTCGGGAGCCGAAATGTCGATCGGCTCGATGGGAATAGCCTGTTTCTCCAATCGTCTCGCGAGTGTTTCGCAATCCAGAACGGCAAGCGGAATGTCCTGAAAGCGGATGGACAGTTTTTGATTTATCACGCGGAATTGAACGGAACCGTCACAATTATCCAACTTATTTCGCTCCTCTGAAGCCTGAACGCGCTCATTGAAGAAATCCGGGAGGATGGTTAGTGCTTTACGAATCAACGGATGTGCGATCGGGCAATCGTAAATGGGAACCAACGTTCCGGGGTCATGAATCTTGTGGAATGCGCACACAATCCGCCCATTGTCCTGGGTCAATACCGGTATGAGCCGGTTTCGGTATTCCCAGGGATTTGAAGGAACGACCTCTGCAGGTGCGATATCCAGGTGTGCGATGCGTCGAAATGTCTCCTCCAGCCAGTCGCGCTTCCGAATGAGTTGGTCGCGGTAAGGAAGATGCTGCACATGGCAACCGCCGCATACTCCGTAATAAGGGCATAAGGGCTCGATCCGTTCAGGGGCGTCGGGATTCCGATCGATCCGCTCGATGGGCAGCGCTCGGTCGAATTTGCCCTTCCGCTGGACGATTCGGACACTCCAGGTTTCTCCCGGTAGGGTAAAGGGTACAAACGTGGCCTTTCCGTCAACACGGCCGATCCCCTCGCCCTGTGTCGAAAGCGTTGTGATGTGTACAAGAATCGGTTCTTTCAATGTCTCCATAATCAGTTCTTGAACGGGTCTGCATGAAGATCGCTTCAACAGTAGAAAGACACGGCCAGGCGATTGTCGAAGGCGCAGGCCGGTCGGGTAAGCGATAACGGCTCGATACCTTTCTCAGTATCAGCCAAGCGTTGCTCTGAGGCGGCTTCTCTCCTGCATGATCTCAGTGAGTCGGTTGACCATGTGAACCAGGATTGCGTGACTGATCAGTTGCGACCCCATGAGAAAGCAAAACGCACCCGTCACGATGAAACTCCAATGCTGGGTTACAAATCCTGTACGCAGATACTCGAGCACGGAGGGCAACCACAAAACCGCGCATAAGAAGAGCATAACAAATCCGAGCAACAGCGCCGGCAACGGACGATAAAAGAAAAAGAAGATGAATCCAAGAAAACGATGTTCTCGTTGTTTCCCGCTCGTATACTGAACGATGAGCTCTGCAGTGGTTCCGAGTGTAAGAAGGCCGAGGCCCGATACCGCCAGGGTAAGGAGAACGATCAGACGGTAAATAATGTGCGCCTGGATCATGCCTGTGGCGAAATAGGCACGCAGTACGGAGAGTCCGAGAAGAAACGCAGCGATTTCAAACAGAACGCCTAAAACGCCCAGGAATCGGAGCGGACGGTAAGTCAGACCGATATCGACAATCGACCAGAGGAATCGGAGACCGTCTTTGACCACACCGAGTTTGCTTCGTCCAATGCGTTCTTCGTAATGCATTGGGATTTCGGTTATTTTAAGCCCGCTGTCCAGTACCGCCCGGCAGGTCATGGCCGGTGTGAAATGAAGTCCGTCGGGGAGAGGATAAATCTTCGGTAAGGAATCTCTTCTGATCACTCGCATCCCACTGGCGCAATCGGTTACTTTCGCGTCACCGAGGATGTTGATAATTGTGCGGAAAATGGTGTTCCCGATCTTTCGCGTTCGCGGCATGCGGCTTGTCGGAGTCATACGGGATCCAATGACGATATCGGCGTCGTGGTTGAAGCAGTCATTGATCATTGGGATGAAATACGCCGGATCGCATGTGCCGTCCGCATCGAGAAACGAGACCAGGTCGCCTTTTGCCGTCTCGAATCCGCATTTCAACGCGGCGCCGTAGCCCCGATTCTTCTCGTAAGCGACGAGCCGGATATCGGGCTTGTATTGGCCGGCGATCTCCACCGTCCGGTCGACCGATCCGTCGGACACAACGATAATCTCAACCTCGTCGATAGGCGTTTGTTCCAGGATCGATGCCTGCTGGGCAAGGCAACGTTCGACGATGGAAGCGATAGCCTCCTCTTCGTTGTATGCCGGAATAACAATGGAGAAAATCATGTCTTAATCCCGTCGACGAAACCTGCTCAGGCAACCGCCGGAAGCTGACGAACGACAACGCCGCGATCCTGAAGGTACTGCTTGATTTCGGGGATTGTGTACTGGTTATAGTGGATCATGGAAGCGATGATAGCCGCTTCCGCGCGGCCTTCAGTGAAGACATCGTAGAGGTGTTCCGGAGTTCCCGCTCCGCCGGATGCGATCACGGGGATACCGACGGCGTCCACCATCGTGCGAGTCAACTCTACGTCATAACCTTCCTTTGTGCCGTCTGCATCAATGCTGTTGACCACGAGCTCTCCCGCCCCAAGCGACTCGCCACGTTTTGCCCATTCCACGGCATCAATCCCCATCGGGGTTCGGCCGCCATGAATCACGATTTCATAACCGCTCGGGATTTCGTCTCTTCGCTCTACTCGTTTCACATCCATACTCAGGACAACGCATTGATTGCCGAACGCTCTTGCACCCTGGGAAATGATCTCGGGGTTTTGTACCGCCGATGTATTCACACTCACTTTTTCCGCTCCAGCCAGCAGAACCCGCCGCATATCCTCGAACGTGCGAATTCCTCCTCCCACCGAATACGGAATGAAGATCTCCGCGGCAACCCGATTCACCACTTCAATCATGATGTCGCGGCGGTCGCTCGACGCCGTAATATCGTAAAAGACAATCTCATCTGCCCCTTCGTCGTAGTATTTCTTCGCCATGGCAACCGGATCGCCAATGTCCACATTCCCTTTGAATTCAATCCCTTTTGTCACCAAACCGGCGCGAACATCGAGACAAGGTATGATTCGTTTCGTCAGCATTACTCTCGGTCCTTCCATTATTCCTCACTGGAATACACCGCAGGATACGCGAATCAGGGGGTTTCGCCAAGAAATCCTAGCTTCCTGTTCACTTCCCTTTGCTATCCTTGGGAGCGTTGAAAGCCACTTTTCCATCGGTAAACTATACAAAACGACTTGCGAGGGATTATATGCTGACAGATGCTCAACGGCGTGGAAGTCTCGAAATCCAGGATTACCTTCGACGAACCTCCGTGGCGATCTTGGGTGGCGGTCGAGGAACCCGATTGTTCCCGCTTACAAAAGAACGCGCAAAACCTGCCGTCCCGGTCGCCGGGAAATATCGCTTGATCGACATCCCAGTCAGTAACTGTCTGCATTCCGGACTGGATCGAGTATTTATTCTAACTCAGTTCAATTCCGATTCTCTTCATCGTCATATCACACAGACCTACCGCTTCGACATATTCAGTAAAGGATTCGTCCAGGTGTTGGCGGCGCAACAGACCATGACCAATCTGGACTGGTATCAGGGGACGGCGGACGCCGTTCGGCAGACCATCGGACGGCTGGTGCGCGAGTGGGACCGTTATGTGCTGATCCTCTCAGGCGATCACCTGTACCGGATGGATTATCAGCAGTTACTACTCACTCATATTGCGTCCGGCGCGGATGTAACTGTCAGCGCGCTTCCGGTATCGCGCGAACGCTGTCCCGATTACGGGATCATGCAGATTGATAAGAATGCGCGCGTCATCAATTTTTATGAGAAACCAAGCGACAAGAACCTCCTCGATATATTGGCCGTACCGGAAAAAGTCTTTACCGACCGTGGAGTCGAACCGCGGGGACGGGAACATATAGGTTCCATGGGAGTCTATTTGTTCACGAAAGAAGTCCTCGTTGAGGCATTACGGGACGAACAACGCACGGACTTCGGAAAACACGTCTTTCCGTCGGTACTCAAGGATTTCAACGTTGTGGCGCATTTCTTCGACGACTACTGGGAGGATATCGGTACCGTTCGTTCCTTTTACGAGACCAGCCTGCGCCTGGCACAGAACGATCCTCCGTTCAATTTTTACGATCCGAATCGTCCGATTTTTACTCACCCCCGCAATCTCCCGGCGGCGAAAGTGGACGGAGCGCGGGTGTACTCCTCCCTGATTTGTGAAGGAGCCATCGTGCGAGAAGCGGATATCAATGAAAGCATCATCGGTCTGCGCAGTGTCATCCAATCCGGTGTAAGTATCCAGCGTTCCATCGTAATGGGATCCGATTATTACGAAGTGCCCTACATCTCCGATCATGGGGAAGATCCCCCCATCCCAATTGGGATAGGCCCTCGGAGCGTCATTAAGAACGCCATCATCGATAAGAACGCCCGAATTGGAGCGCACGTGCGTCTGACCAATGACAGCGGCCATGAGAATATGAATCTGGAAAATGTCTATATCCGGGATGGGATTATCGTTGTTCCGAAGAACGCCACGATACCGAGCGGCACCGTGGTGTGATTTGGACGACGGGTCACCAATAGGCAGAAATCAGGCGAATGATATTCTCCCAACGAGCTGTTTCCTCTCGTAATACAGTATCTTGAATCGAACGGTTCCAAAACGGCTTATCGGCACTCCAAAAGACAGACACGGTCGTTAGTATAACAGATAACAGCAGGGAACACGTCAAACCGACGGAACCAAGATAAAGAAACTCGGATGTGGAATGCAGGTTATTCTTTTTGATATCGATGGAACGTTGATCAATTCCGATGGTGCGGGACGACGTGCGATCAATCGCGTTTTCGCGGATCTATACGGAATTGAGGACGCCTTGCGAACGGTTCAGTTGCACGGCCGAACGGACCCACGGATTATTCGGGACGGCTTCGAGTTCAGTCTGAAAAGAACTCCGAGCAAGGCGGAAATCGACAAGATCATCATCGGCCTGGTTGAGTGTCTTGCGGTCGAGCTAAAGAACTCCCCAGGATACTCCATACTGCCCGGTGTGAGCGAGATTCTCGATCATCTGCATACTCGGAACGATATTCTGCTCGGCCTTCAGACCGGCAACGCCGAAGCAGCGGCCGAGTTGAAACTGTCGCATGGGAAGATCTGGGACTATTTCCGGTTCGGTGGATTCGGCTCTGACAGCGATCTGCGCCCGGATGTTGTGGCTCACGCAATCCGGAAAGCGGAGAGACTTCTACCCCTCGGTGAGCGGATCGAGAACGTCTGGGTGGTCGGGGACACACCGGATGATATCGAAGCAGGCAAAACAGCGGGTGCCCGAACATTAGCGACGGCAACTGGAATGCACGAGCTGGAGTTGCTTCTTTCCTACGAACCGGACCTGGGTGTCCCGAATCTCTCGGAAGTTTCGTTCATCGTGGAGACCCTGCTTGGGAGAGGGTAAGCTCTTCTCGTCGGGCGGTTCATCTTGCCTTCAGCGTTTGACTGCTCTTGCTCGTACACTCGAACGAGATTATCTTGTTTTTTTGGTTGACAGCCAGCATATCGGGAGGGGTTCCCGAGCGGCCAAAGGGAGCAGACTGTAAATCTGCCGGCACAGCCTTCGGAGGTTCGAATCCTCCCCCCTCCACATCGTATTGCGTCCGGACTCATTGTTGCCTTCTTGATTCCTCTCCTGCAACCTACTGTTTTGTCTACATTTAAGTATACAGTTTCTCTGATTGTGTTGTATTCGGCATCGGATATACGTGAATAAGCGGTGACTCCACGGTAAACACGGAGCCGGCTGTGTGCTAAGATTCTGCTCACTATTGATGGGATGGTGAGAAGTAGACGGGACGAAGGAAAGCAAACGTCAACCCCCTCCTAACCTCCCCCGATCTTCGGGGGAGGAACAGGAATGTGTGTGCTTGTTGCGTGTGTTTGTACTGTTTTCTCCCCCAAGAGGGACACGCGTACGTGACCGCAGTAAGGGGAGATACAAAAGGGGTTGTGTTCGTGGAAGTTGTGATCCGCATAGATTGTGGGCAAAACTGGGCGGGAGTGGCAGGGATTACAGGGGATTAACAGACAACGAACGGTTTTTGCCGCTCCGTCAGCTTATTAGAAAGTGAAATTTGCGATGGCACACGTTGTTGTTCCTGAGGCTGAAGCCATTTTGGACAGAGAATATCAGGTGTTGGACAATGGATTTGTCCGGCTTGTCGATTATATGGGCGGGGATCGGCGCATTGTGCAGGCGGCCCGAGTCTCATACGGCGAAGGGACGAAAACCGTCCGGGAAGATCGGGCGCTGATCGACTACCTGATGCAAAACCGGCATACGTCCCCTTTCGAACAGGTGGTGTTGACGTTTCACGCGAAAATGCCGATTTTCGTGGCCCGCCAGTGGGTCCGTCATCGAACGGCAAGAATTAACGAGATCTCCGGCCGGTACAGCGTCATGAAGGACGAGTTTTATGTCCCGACGGAGGAGGATATCCGTTTCCAAAGTAAGAAAGATCGTCAGGGAGGCTCTTCCGAAGACGTTCCTCCCGAACTGCGTGCGCGGGTCCTCGAAATTCTGACAAAAAGCCACGAGAACGCATACGAGGACTATGAAGAATTGATTGAGAAGGGGATCGCGCGCGAACTGGCACGGATCAATTTGCCACTCAGCCTTTACACTCAATGGTATTGGCAGATCGACTTACACAATCTGTTCCACTTTCTCGCGCTTCGCCTCGATTGGCATGCGCAGCGCGAGATTCGGGCGTATGCTGAGGTTATGGCGATGATGGCAAAAGCCGTGGCCCCGATGGCTTATGAGTTTTTCGAGGAGCACGTTCTGCACGGCACCCGGCTCAGCCGAACAGAGACGAAAGAGGTACGGGATGCGCTGGCCGAGAGCCATCCGGATTTGCTGAAGAAACTGGATTTCTTTCGAACACCGGACTAATTGGCCGGCGGGCTACGGTTCACTTCCCAGGAAAAGACATCGTTACCACGCCGGACCGGTTTTCACCTTACTGGTTTCGATCTCTTCGGTATCGCGCAAAGAGCTCATAAACCGAACATTTTCCACAATCCAGTCCCGCATGCGCTCCCCTTCCGGGCTTTGCTGGGGGGCGGAGATGAAGTTCAGCTGGGCTCCTAAGCGTTCCTCCATCCGCGAGGCGAGAATCGGCCAAATCACCCCGATATCGCCTATGATCGGTACACTTCCCTCCAATCGCGCAAAACCGGACATTTCCATGCGGAAAGGTATTTCCATCAGTTTTGTTTTCGGAAGACCTCGATCAATAGCTTTCTGAACGGTGCTGGACTGCCTTTCGAATTGCCATGCTCGATCCAAGGCGGGGTCCAGATCGATTCGGATCAGTTTTTTATTCTCCAGACGATACACATCCTGGCCCTGCCATTCAGCCCAAATTCCGTGGCCGGTATAGGTTTCGAACGGTCCGTCGTGAATCTCCTGCGTCAGAGCGACCCCCGATTCGATGATTACATCCGCCGAGGCCATCAGATCCGCAACCAATCGAGCCCGTTGGCTGATCGGAATACTGTCGCCGATGGCAAGTCCGACATTGCCTCCACCCACCAACTGCGGAATTGTGACCAGGACAGGGACATTCTTTCTCGCGCCCTGACCGAGCATCGTCTGTTCGTCCGCGAGCATACCGGCTACTTTCTCGAACGCCTGTTGTTCGGCTTGTGCTTTTCTGAAAATTCGATCCGCCATCCGCTCGGTCCACAAACCCATCGGATACGCCATGTTTCCGGCAGCTTTAATAATCACCCGACCGTCGATCTTGCCACCGTTGGAGAGCAGCTCGCGATCAAGCGGAAGATCCTCCGCGACCTGCGCCATTTCCGTCTCGCTGAGCACAGTAAACTCAAACATGTCGCCTCGCGGAAGCCGCTCGTGGGGAATTCCCAGCACTTTCCCGTCAACACGTTTGACGAGATCCAGTACACCCGCCATCTCGTGCGCTACCACCGCCGAACTGGTTGTAACGCCGTCGATCCATCCCACACGGATCATATCTGCCAGCAGAGTGGTTACCCCTTCATGGATATTTGGACCGCTTCCGGTGACAACCACGATTTTGCCGCCGCGTTCTTTTACCGCGCAAAGTTCATCGACCACTCGATTCACTCGTTCGCGGGTTTGTGCAGAGAGAGATTGATGCCATTCTTCAAT
Organism: uncultured bacterium; assembly: GCA_964612675.1. GTDB lineage: Bacteria > Hinthialibacterota > Hinthialibacteria > Hinthialibacterales > JAKPRU01 > CAZTDD01. The sequence continues at coordinate 39,705 of CAZTDD010000037.1, read as the reverse complement.
TCGGGATTTTTCGGGTTTCATGAGATGAAAAACCTTTCGATGTGTTTACTTGCCCGTTTCCGCCAGATGTTTTTTCATCCAACCGGGACGGTCCGTTGTAATACTGTCCACGCCGAGTTTCGCCAGCCGCCCGGCCTCCTCCACGTCATTGACTGTCCACACGTGAATCTCGAGTCCGGCCGTTTTCACAGCGTCAACGAATTCCCGGGTCACGCCATGGTAATTCACATCGAGGCCGTCGAGATTTTTGTCTCGAGCGATTTCGATCAGGTTTTTGCCGTGAGGGATATACTCGTCAGTCTCCTCGTCTTTCTCCGTACCTTTGAGCCAATAAGTGGGGATTTCCGGGAGAATTTGTTTTGCTTTACCGACAGTATCCAGACCGAAGCCGATAAGGGTCAGTTGAGAGGATTTTCCGCTTGACTCTATGACTTTCTTCAAATGAGAGAGGATTTCTTCACCGCATTTAATTTCAATAAGAAGTCTCTTCCCTGGAGGAACCGTCTCTATGACTTCTTTCAAAAGTGGAATTTGTTCGCCGGTGTATTTCTCGCTTTTGTACCGACCCACGTCAAGACGGCGCAATGTATCTGCATCGGTTTCGGCGATTTTCAGATCCACGCCGGCGGTACGTTCGGTTGTCTCGTCGTGAATTGCTACGATTTTGTCATCCTTTGTGAGATAAACATCTACCTCCACTGCGTCGGCATTCTGTTTCCATGCCAGATTGACCGACGCCAGTGTGTTTTCCGGCGCCGTGTAAGAGGCTCCCCTATGTGCCACGATCTGCACAGCAGAAACGGGCAGACAGACGTTGATGGCGAGACAGAAAAGGAGAACTACAAAAGATGAACGGGTTACTTGAGACATAATGTGAAACGTTTCGGATACCTTCGCGTTCAATCGGATACAGCCAGGAGAGCTTCCGACTAGGTTTGACGATATCACACACAGAAAAGCGCTTCCAGGGCCACAGAGACGGAGGCTATTGACATAGGAACGAAGCGGTGATTTGGAAACGAGATGGAGTTACAAGCTCTCCGCCGGGAAGAAGGAGCACAGGCGGGGGTCGGTTGGTCAGCCGGTTTCGTCTATCTGAATCCCGATATGGTATTCACCGAACATTTTGTCCAGCAGAGAACGGGAAATATCGAGCGGTAGATCTTGGAATGAACAGAAATCGATAATCAGGTCGGTAATGTCTCTGGGATCGCATGCACGGAAAGGACGTTGCCGATCGACATAATGCTTCTGGATTACCGTATCCAGGTCGGCTTCATTGTATCGTACGCTTTTTCTCTTGGATTCGCGGCGGAAAATCTCTTTGAAAGTACGTACGGAAGGCTCAGCAATAAATATTTTATAACGAATTCTGCGCAAGAAGGCTTCATCCGCCAGTTTCATCGGATCTAAATTCGTGGAAAACACAACGAATTGCTCGAACGGGATACAGAATTTCTTACCGGTATGAAGGGTCATATAGTCGACTCCTTCTTCAAGCGGGACGATCCATCGGTTCAGAAGGTCTCTTGGAGTGACCAGCTGACGTCCGAAATCATCGATAATCAAAACACCGCCGTTCGCTTTCAGCTGGAAAGGGGCTTCGTAATATCGCGTGGTCGGATTATAGCGAAGGTCCAACATATCCAGGGTCAATTCACCGCCACATACAACGGCGGGTCGGCGGCAAACGACCCATCGCGCGTCTTCTTGTGCTTGATTGAGCCATTGCGCATTGCCCGCTTCGTTCTCGCTATCGGTCACTCGCTGATGGTAAACAGGATCATAGACGCGAATAACGCTTCCGCCCACCAACAATGCGTGAGGAACGGCCACGGAACCACCGCAACGATCGAAGTATTCCGCAACCTTTTTTGCAAGCGTTGTTTTACCTGTTCCGGGTGGGCCGTACAGAAAACAGGACTTTCCCGATCGAATCGCCGGACCGATTTTCTTCAGGATTTCGTCCTCCAAGATAAATCCTTCCCAGGCGTCCTGAAGCAAACGGTCTGTGACGGGGATCCGACTGAGAGTTTGCTGTGTGACATGGGCGTGATATTGGTCGAGAGGAACCGGTGCGGGACCGATGTAGGTATCCAGGTTGAGTACGTCGCGGGCGTAATTGCGTCCCTGCTCCGTGAGCGAGAAGCGATTGGCTGAATTGCCCAGCCCGCGCCCTCCGCGTTTTTCCGTATAGTGGTTCTCCACGATTTCATTTAGCAAACCGTCAAGCAGCGGAAACGGAAGACAGATTTTCTGGGCCAGCTGTCCGCCTGTCAGGATACCGAAGCGGTAGAGGTGTTTTATGATCAGGTCGCTCAAGAAAGACGCGGACAATCCCGCGTCTTCAATCGATTCGGGAGACACAGGAGCGATCCGTCGTTCTGTAGAGCTGCCAAGCCTGCCATTAGAGCGGCGTTCAACCTTTGCGGTTGTATCAAGCGACTCAGCGCATTGGGATGATGTGATTTGTTCAATACATATGCTCATTTTCAGATCTCACACCCTTGTTTCCACAGGCTATTCGTCCGTCGCGGCGCCCATGGATTGAAACAGAAGTTGAATCGGCGACTCTTCGTCGCTGCATTCCGACTTCGCCAAACCATCGTGAGCCTTCACCGCTGCTCCGCCTTCCATTCCGAAGCCGCCATTCACAAGGCGAATTGTGACGCGCCGGTTTTCCGCCCGGCCGCCGCCGGACCAATTCGAGGCCCTCGGTCGAATTTCGCCGAAGGTTTGAATTCTCATCCGTTCGTCCCAGACTCCCGCACTCCGTAAATAATCCGCGACCGCAAGCGCCCTTTTGAGTCCAAGCCGTACATTGTAGTCATCCGAATTGACATGATCGGTATGCCCCTCCACGACAAGCGTTCCGGGACGATTTTGAACGTCTCTCGCCACACGGTCGAGTCGCGTTTTGGTCTCGTTCGTCAGGCAAGTGTCGTCAAATTCAAAATACACAGAGCCGACCACCGTTTCTGTTGGAGAGACGTTCGCGACCATTTCACGAAACGGCGCGCGAACGGTTTCCCCAAACCGCAACGATCCGTTGGGGGCTTTCGCATTTTGTGAGGTCGTACATCCGACAACTGTGAATACAAGGAGAGAGAGGCTTATTCGTTGCATCATGGGAATCGCTCCTGTTTACATCGTGTTTTTCATCATTGAGTCGATGATCCGCAGAATGGCGGGACCGGCCAACACGATGAATATCGAAGGGAAAATGAAGAGAATTAACGGGAAAATTAATTTGACCGCTGTTTTTGCGGCGGTCTCTTCCGCTTTTTGTTTTCGTCGTGTTCGCATATCTTTCGCGTGCACACGGAGGGCCTGCGCCATGCTGGTCCCAAAACGGTCCGCCTGGATCAAGACGGTGGCGAGGGATTTCATGTCGGCTACTCCCGTGCGCTCGGCAAGGTCGCGTAACGCGTCGCTTCGCGGGTGGCCCAACCGTATTGCGCTGCAGCTGATGTTGAGCTCCTTGCTGAGCACCGGGTAGCCCATGTGAAATTCGTCCGATACCCTTTGAAGCGCCGCATCCAGCCCCAGGCCCGCCTCTACTGAAACCAGCAGCAAATCGAGCATATCCGGAAGACCTTCGAAAATTTGCTGACGCCTGTTTTTCGTTCGGAAATAGAGGTACACCTCTGGAATCATCATGCCGCACACGATTCCCACAACGGCTGGGATTGCAGCCTTGTTCAATGGGATGTTCTGGACGGCATAGAGCGCAACGACGAGAAGCGGAATACATGTTGTCAATGCGATTTTGACGCCCCAATAGATGTTTCCAGCGCTTTCCCCATAGAATCCTGCACCGATCAGTTTCTGTTGAACCGCGTTCGCCTTCTCCCCGTCCGGCGGAGCGACACGTTTTCCGATGGAGACGAGAAAATCGCGGGTTTTCCGGTCCGCTGAAGAGAACCTGTGCCCGTTTCCCGGAAAGAGAGAAGAAAGTCGGGACTCGACCGGACATCGCGTTACGCCCGAAAGCGAAGCAATTGCGATAATCAGGAAGAACAAGGCTGTAAAGGCGAATACAAGAGCGACTGCAATCATTCTCACACCTTGATTTTTACAATTTTACGGATCATCAGAATACCGAGAAATTGAGAGAATACAGCGGAATACAACATTTTGTTTCCAACGGGATCTTCCAGAAGAATATTCATGTACCCAGGATTGATGAACCAAATCAGCAAGAAGACCAACACGGGGAGGAGACTCAACACCCATCCCGAAAGCCGCCCTTCAGCAGTCAACGCTCGAACCTGTCCTAGAACAGTGAGACGGTCGCGAATCACGGTGGAAAGATTGTCAAGAACCTCCGCCAGATCGCCGCCGGTCTGCCGGTGGATTAGAATTGATAGAACGAGAAAGCGGAGGTCGAGTAGGTCCACTCGTCTCGTTAGACCTCGTAATGCTTCTTCGAGAGGCAACCCCAACTGGTGTTCCCTCGAAACACGTCCAAATTCCGAACCTACCGGGTCCGGTATTTCGGTAGAAACCATTTGGAGGCCCACCGACAGAGGATGGCCCGAACGCAGCGACCGGCTGACAATCTCCAGGGATTGCGGAAGATAGGTTTCAAACTGAGAGATACGTTTCTTTCGTTTCCGTAAAATCGAAAAATACGGGAGAAAAACAGCTATTCCAAAGCCAAAGATTGTCCATGAGGGACTCCGGGTAACCATATAAAACGTGAGTCCACCTGCGGCCCCAAGACTCAGGGTCGAAATCAGCCATAAGGCGACATCTTTTTGAACACCTGCCTGTTCGAAGAGGACCGGCAGATTCAGACAGCGGGGAAAGCCGGAGAACACTTTTTCCATCTTCGCGTTTCGTTCGTTTTCCGATTCGCGCAAGGTGATATTCGTCGCGTTGTTCTCCTCGTCGGACCAGGAGAAAAGCGAGCACCGGTTCTTGATATCCTTCTCTTCCGAGGAAAAAATCCATGTGAGTGCGAGAAACGTTCCGAGAACGAACATCGTTGTACAAAAAAAGACCAGCATCGAAAGCATCTGGGGATTCATGCTCATTCCTCGACACGCAGTTGAGTACCAGGTTGGAACAGTCCGGCTGACGGTCGTATCCCCGCCGCCTCGAACCGGCCCAGGCAACGAGGACGGATACCGGTTGCGACAAACGAGCCAAGAACCTGGCCTCTGTTGGTGACAGTTTCCTGTTTGAATTGAAACACTTCCTGCATTGTGACCACCTCGCCCTCCATGCCGACGACTTCGCTGACCGAAATGACGCGGCGTTTTCCGTCAATAAGCCGCGATGCCTGAATGACGAGATCGATGGCGGAACTGATCTGCTGCCGGACGACTTTCATTGGAATTTCAAAACCGCTCATAGAGACCATCATCTCAATTCGGCTGAGACCGTCCCGAGGAGAATTCGCGTGAATTGTCGTAAGGGATCCCTCGTGACCGGTATTCATGGCCTGCAGCATATCGAGTGCCTCAGCCCCCCGGACCTCGCCGAGAATGATCCGATCCGGTCGCATCCGGAGCGAGTTGAACAACAGATCGCGTTGCGTAATTCTTCCATGTCCTTCGATATTCGGCGGACGAGTCTCCAATCGAACAACGTGCGGTTGTTGCAGGAGTAATTCCGCCGAATCTTCGATGGTGATAATTCGCTCGGTGTGTGGGATAAATGAAGAGAGAGCGTTCAACAGTGTTGTTTTCCCCGATCCCGTTCCGCCCGAGATGATAATATTCAACCGGGATCGTACGGCGCCTTCCAGAAATTCGATCATTTGCGGTGTAAGTGCGCCGTAATTGAGGAGATCGTCTAGACGAAGCGGATTCGCACCGAACCGTCGGATCGAAAGCACCGGGCCGTCCAACGCAAGTGGCGGGATAATCGCGTTCACTCGGGAGCCGTCCGGAAGTCTTGCATCCACCATCGGCGATGTTTCGTCGATACGGCGTCCGATGCGGGATACAATACGGTCTATGATTTGAAGTAGATGATTGTTATCCCGGAACGAGATGGTCGATTTTTCGAGTTTTCCTCTTTTTTCAGCGTAGATCTCATTGTAATTATTGACGAGAATATCTGAAATTTCTTGATCTTTGAGCAGCGGTTCGAGAGGACCGAAACCGAACACCTCGTCCAGAATCTCCTCCGCCATTGCCGAACGCTCTTGGCTGTTGAGCGGAGCAGCCTCGGCCCCGATCAGACTGGAGATCATCGGGCGCACCTGGCGCTTGACCTCGTCCAGATCTTCGTCGCGGATTTGATCGAAATCCAGGCGATCGATTAGTCGTCTGTGAACTTCCGATTTGACACGCTGGTAGAGTGCCTTCCTATCCGCAGGAGGCTTGGCTCGGCTGTAAATACGTGTCGACACGGTAGCCGAGGTTCCCATCGGTTATCTCCTTACAGCGTACGCTTCGACATCATCCATCAAGGTGCCGTCTCTTGGACTCCTCATTGGAATCGCCGACTCTTCATGCAGGGGGATTTCCAACAGCGGTTCGATTTTCCGAATCGCCGATGCGAGTTTTCCAATATCCCTGGCCGCCTTTCCCATGCGAGATATCTCAGCGAGAGGGATCCCTCGATTGATGGAAGCGGTTGCTCGTTTTTCATCGTTTCGTATGGTAAAAGGCCGGGGCACACGAAGCGTTTTCGCTACGCGGTCCACGCCGACTCGAGAGGTCTTAACATACTTGTTGACAATCACGTTGGTCCGTTTGGCTTCATATCCCAGTTCATTCAACAGCCGAATACGCTGTGAAGCCAGAAACAACGACGGCAGTGTTTGGACCGTAACCAGACAGAATGTATCCGCACAGGTCGCTAAAGATTCTGCGACCGCAACGTTGTGGCCGATGTCGAGAACTACATAAGAGTATTTTCTCTCGAGTATTTCGAGTATTCTCTCTACAGCCCGATGACTCAGTGGAGTGTGATGCACATCCTGCGGCTGAAGCAGCAGATGGAGACCGCTCGGATGCGTGGTTGTGACACTCTCGATCAACGTGTCATCGATTTGTTCCGGTGGGTCGCCGATATCCCGCAGGGAGACTTTCGGGGTCAAATCGAGATGGACGAAAAGGTCGCCCTGATCGTAGTGCAGATCGACAAGGACCGTGGGACCGGTTTTGGCGAGGGCGTGGGCGGTGTTGCAGGCGAGGGTGGTAGTACCGCATCCGCCGCAACTGCCCCAGAAAGCGATAATTCGTCCTCGCGACGAATTCTTCTGTTCGAGGGTTGATTTACGTGTATGAAGATCTCGAAGAGCGGCTGTAATCTGTTCAAATTGTAGAGGTTTTACTAGAAATTCGTCCGCACCGGCACGAAAACATTGGAGGATATCGTCCGCATCGGGATGCGTTCCCATCGCGATAATGGTCAATGCGGGAAATTTCCTTCGAATCAGGGAAATGGTCTCAGCAGCAAGGCCGGAGTCTTCGCCGACGCCAAAAAAGACATGACTCGGGTTGTTTCGTTCGATTAAAGAAAATGCGAGCGAATAGGAGGTGCTTTCGCCAACGATCTTGATGCGATTGGTCGCATCGAGAGCATTCTTGCCTACGATCAAGTCCGCGTGACTCGGATCGACCAATACAGCGAGTAAATGCTTGCCCTGAAGAATTGTGGAATCTGTTTTTTCGTAATTCATTTGCTTTTCCCCTCTACCTTGTCAGCGCGAGTGAGTAGACAAGATTGGAACCGGGAGCGTCCGGGTGGATCATCCCGTACTGAGTGACAACCTGAGTGGGAACAACGTCGATATGCCTGTACTCCAGAGCGCCTGTCATTTTCACGTTGACGACTTTGACTCCGGCGAATCGAACCACTTCGTATTCCAGGTTGTTGCCGCTGCCCACGTAATTTCTGTGAAGTGGGATCATGCGAGACTCGCCAAGTATATCTTTGACCGCTTTTCCGATCGCCGTGCTTACGCCTGTGTCGCCCTGAAGCCACTTCGAAAACACACCGCTCCCATCATCTGTTAGAACCAGTCCACCGATCGCATTCAAATCCGCGCTGGTGACGCCGTCGCGAATCTGTCGCATCAGATCCGACGTGGAGTTATTCGACGGACCGATGTCGAGCGTGCCGAAATTTCCCGACTCGCCTGGGAAATTCGGATATAGTTTCAAGACCCCCGATGTCCAATGGCAGGACTGAGAGGAGAGAAGTTTCAAAAGGTGAAAACCGAAGGCCGGAAAAAATGAGGCGCCGATGGGGTCCCCCGGATAGCCCTCATCCCAAAGGTCTACATTTACCGTGAATGGCAGCAGCGGCAGGGTTTTGTCCGAGGCAACCGCAAAGCCGACGACTCGGTCATCCACTGTCGCCGTTGCATGTGCCCCCACTTCAACCGTCTGTTTGCCGAAGACGCTTGCGAAGAATAATGCGAGCGGCCCGTTGATCGTTTCTGCGAGCTCTGTGCGGACTCGAACGGAATTGTCTTCTTCCATAGAATCGGTCTGCAAAGTACTGGAAAAGTCCAGCGGATCCTCGATATATCCGACGACAATTCCTCCCTGGGGATCGTTTAGATCGTTTCGATCGACAAGTAGGTTTCGTTTTGCTGCGGTGTTGTATCCGGCAAATGTTTCAGCGGAGTCTCTACATGCAGAGACATCATCGGCTTGATAGGAAGACCCGCTGAGGAAATCCTCATCGATCAATTCAACGGCACCGGCAAGCGCTGCGGCATCCGCTGCATTCTGGAGTTCGTTTTTGGCCAAATACATCCAGCCAAGATCAATCGCCATCACAAGCATCGCCATAATTAACGTGAGCGATACCGCGACCAGCGGAAGTACGGAACCCGATCTTTTTACGCAATTCTCGTTCATTATGTTTGCTCAATCTGTTGATATATCGATCCCTTTACCGGATAGAATCTGCTCTTGAATTATTTCACCGGCAGGGGCCTTTCGTTGCCGCGGATTCGCCGGGAGCGAAGAATCGGCCGGAGCAAATCGAGGCATTAACTCTTTCTCCTCTTCCCGATCCGCCTGCGATGCCGGTTCGCCGGGCATGGTGAATTCTCTGTTCGCGTGGATCGGAGCGACCAGGTGCGGGGTGACCATGATTAGTAATTCGGTCTCCTCGTTCCGCAATTCATGACCGCGGAACAGTCCACCAAGAATCGGTACACCCGACATCGGCGGCGATTTTCGTCGTTTGTTTTCTTTCGATTTGCTGATAAGGCCCGCAATTGCGAATGTCTGCCCGTGGTTCAGTTTCACAACGGTGTGAGCGCGACGTGTAATCAGCGTAGGAATAGTGAATCCGGCAATTTTGACCCCCTGGCCGAAATCGAGATCGCTGACTTCCGGCGACACATCCAGGTGGATTGTGTCGTAGGAAACGACAGTCGGTGTAAAGTTGAGACGAATGCCGAATTCTTTGTACTCGATGGTAATGGCGTTCGCATTCATTCCGCTTTGAGCCACTGGAATCGGGAATTCTCCACCAACGAGGAAATCGGCGGTCTCCCCGCTGCGAGCGATCAGGTTGGGTTCTGCGAGAATCTGCAGTAGACCTTTTTCTTCGAGTGTCTCGATAAAACCGTAAACGTGATCCTTGGGAAGACCGAAGAATTGGGTCACCGAATCGCTGACAGAGACTCCGGAGGACTTCGGATGAGCTGAAATCAGATCGCCGAGCATGTTGGCGCCGACAAAATCCGGATCGGTAATTTGAATATTGATTCCTTTTTCATCGCGGAAGGATCTGGAGATTTCGGCGATTTTGACTTGCAACAGGACCTGGTGCGTACCGGGTACATTCAGCAAATTCACGGTTTTGGGTACAAATGACTCGGCAATCTCGACCGCTTGTTTGGCCTTTTCAATATCGCTGACGTACCCGCGTAACGCGATGGCATCATCCAGCGAGATCACCTCGATCGATTCGCCGGGCATGACCGTTCGAAGGATTTTTTCGATTTGGTTTGTATTCCAGGTCACGGCAACATCGATTGTGGTGGTTTTATTGTTTTCCATCCACAGGATTAAGGTTGTTTGACCGACTGTCTTTCCATTGATGAGGATTTCTTTCGGATCGAGGATCTGCACATCCGCAACTTCCGTTTCGACAATCGAGACCCTAGTCACGGCGCTTTTGACGTGCACGAGTTGAGATTGGTTTACGGGAACCACGAGCTGTTCGTTGCTCGAAATCACCTCATCGATGGCTGGCAGCCCGAAGGCCGTGTTTTGCAGAAAGAGAATAACTAGAAGTTCATAGAAGGCGATGGAAGGTTTGAGACGAGATTTTGCCTGCTTCATTGGTTTCACCTGTTTTCCATTTGGTTACTGCGACAAACTCCGCTTGCCTGCCCCTTGGCGTTATATGCATGACATCTGCGGTCATCGTAAGCGGTCCTGTTTTTGCGCACGTATCATTTGGCAAAGGTCAAACTGGATTTTTGCGTCCCCCGATAAACCTCGACGACGCGAACGGGTTGCGGCGTGGGACGAACGGGAGTAGGCGCGCTCACCTCAACCGGCGGCGACGGGGCGGGGGCTTTATCCGTTTGCTCGATCAGGGTTGTCAAACGAACGCCGGAGGTTTTGAGTTCCGTCCGGTCAATATGGTGGTTCCGTAGGACGAGACGGATGTCGCCTGCATTTGCAGCAAGGGTCAGCCGTTCCGCCTGCTCCAACGTCACGAGCACTGTGACGGTAGGAACCACTTTCGGCTTCTTCTCTTCTCTTTCTTCAATCTCCTGACCGGTGGCGATGACCTGTACGTTTTGGAGGATCACCTTGCTGATGGTGTCTTCTCGATTGTCCGGAAGATCTACGGTTGTAAGAACATCCACGTGGTGCCCGGGGCGAACAAATCCCGCAACGCTGATGGTGTCGTCAACGCGCAGGGTGATCGCTCGATAGTTTTCCGGGATAAGCGCAGGCAATCCTGCGGGGCTGCCCTTCTCGGCGACACGGTTGGCGAGAATATACTCGCCGGGATAAATCGTGCTTTTTGCTACATGGTCGACCACATCGATCTCGGTCTTTGCCGCATTTTCCGGCACGGTGCCCGGCTCACGCTCGGCGAGTTTGATTTGTCTTGCGAGAATTGCCGTTCCGGCCGCGATTTCTTCGCTTGCGACGATCACGGGGATCATCGGCGTTTCTTCCTGCGCCTGGGCGGTTTGCTCGCGGACGTATTTCATCACGGTTGCGCTTGCAATCAGTCCGGAACAGATCGCGAGTAAAAGAACGAAGATCGCGGCGGTTTTCGACATGATTTCCTCCCGGCTTAATTCCGCAGACTGGCATACGTACAGGAGCTCTGAACGGCTTCGATTCTCGACATGCGCGTTTCAGTTTTGTCTACAAAACTCATCAAGGTTGAACTGGCCATGAAGCCCGACAACAGGGCGAAAAGCAGAACGAGTAAAGCGGCGGTTTTCGACATGATGTCTTTCCTTTCCGCCACCGAAACCTCGGTGGCTTCGCGTTCTCAACCAAATCCTTCCTTACGCATTACTGCTACCCCCTGTAATTGAAGATCCGAGAGTCCGGGGAAAAACCCGGGAATGCACGCAATGGAACCGTAATTAATTCGTATCCGGACGGTTACCGGTGTGTCGCGCTCGGCTGTGGCAACATCGTCGGGAATGAGTTCGCAACTGTCGTAGCTGAGTCCCGCCTGCGACAGTTCGTTCAGAATCGTCGACATCACGAGGGAATTGTCTGCGCCAGGCAAGCTCGCGGCTCGAGCTCCTTCACGGGCGGTGGTTGTCAGAACGTGACAGATCATCATGGCCCGCCCGAATTCGACGATGCCGAACAGAATTGGAAGCAACAGCGGAAGCAACAGAGCGAACTCGAGGGTCGCGGCACCTTTTTCACTGTTTTTAAGAGTATTTTTTCGACGGGGTCCGAGATACATCAGATCAAACCTCCGAAGAGGAAGTACGCGTAAAACCCAAGAGCAATGGGCACACCGTATGGAAGAAGAATCTTGGACGGGATTCCTTCCGCGTTTGTTTCGAGTGTTTGGAGTGTGAAAAGATTTTTACCGGCGAAAAGAACGCCGCGCATTCGAGCGTGGATCTGACGGCTCCGCAGGATCGAGTAGGCTCCGAGAAGTCCGCCGAAGAGTGCGATCCATACGAAGGCTTGGATTGTGGCGCCGGCGCCTACCCAGGCACCAACCGCGGCCATCAGTTTGACGTCGCCTGCCCCCATTCCGCCGAGTGCGTAAGGGACGATCAACGTTGCCAAACCGATTGCTGCTCCGAGTAGGGCAATCCAGAGACCGGCCATTCCGCTTCCTAACGTGTGAAACGCGATTCCCCAGCCGAACGCCCAGAAAGTCAGCCAGTTGGGGACTCGGTGTTCTTTCCAATCGATATACGCGGCGACCGCTAAGAATACGCTTGCGATGATGATTTCGACTCTCATTGGACTCCTCGCTCAACTGTCCTGAATCGAGAAAACCACGGGAGAGTCGCCGTGCGTGGACGCAGGCAGTGTTCGTCTCGAAACACTATTCGTCGTGGCGACTCTCCCATTTTCCCGATTGCTCCCTTTCACTTTTGATGTCATTTCACTCAGTTTCGTTTGCGCATCGGGGCCATGCCGGATCAGCCCGATGGTGCGAGTGTGTCCTTCACATTTATGAACATTGTGCTCACTGCGCCCCCGAGTTGAGTGATGGCGGTTACGGCTGCGACGATGATGAGGGCGAGCATGACGGCGTATTCGACCGCTGTCGGGCCGTCTTCACTGGTAAGAAATCGTTTTACGGCTTGGAAGGTCTCTTTCATGATCCTTCTCCTCCTGGTTTTTAGTAGTACCTTTCCTTACCTCTGTGAGTAAGGATTATTGACAAAAAAAATCTCGAACCCTGGGAGATCTGACATTGGCAGGTGCGAAGGCGAAAATGAACGACATTGATGAGATTTCACGATGTTGCCTCCGCAAAGATATGACACGTTCTGAAGGATGATTTCCGCCGAATAGTCATGGTGTCTTGCCAGCGGGGGCTTTTCCGTTTCATCCTTACTAAAGCGAGTATATGGCGCTTTTTGCCGGTTGTCAAACAAATTTCTCAAAAAAGGTGGTGTTTTTTTCTGAAGCAACAAATCGTTACGTCAGGAATGCCTCATGCCGTCGTAATTCTTATCATTCGATATATAATTGAGGCTTCTGCCGCCCCGAACCGAGCGGCAGAAGCCTCCAGCGAGTAGATTTGAGCCGATTGCGCTTCTACAGTTCCTTGATTCGAATCTTGCGGAACCACACTTCGTCGGAATGGTCTTGAAGTCCGATCACTCCCTCGACCAGGCGACTTCTCATTTTAGGAACATCTTCCATATCGAAGTCTTGGATCAGTTGTCCATTCAGCAGAATCCGTACTTTGGTTCCTCGACAAGTGATTTCATACTTGTTCCATTCGCCGACCGGTTTCATCGCATCCACTTTCGGCGACAGGACGCTGTAAATTCCGCCGGCCCCGTTGTTTGCAAGTTTCGTATTCGGCCGTCCTTCAACTTGAAGTTCAAAGGCGATCAAGGACGAACGCCCCCAAAGCGGCGCACGGACGAAGATTCCGCTGTTGCCACCAGGAGATATCTTCGCCTCCAACCGCAAAACGAAATCGGAGAAACGTCGATTTGTCCGCAGATACGTATTGGGCGCGCTACCGTCGCACGCAATCACCCCGTCTTTGACAGTAAAACTTTGCCAGGAATCGCTCAGGATCGTCCACCCCTTGAGCGTCTTGCCGTCAAAAAGCGGTACGAATCCTTCCTCTTTTTCGCCCGGTTCGAGAATATCGCTCGGATCCGCGGCTGCGGCCAGCGAGCGGTCGATCGCTCCATGAAGCGCCAGCTGAGCGCTACCGACCTCCTCAAGGTACCAGGCGGGTCCTACGCCTGACTCGGCGTTGCGGCCACCGATCGAGAATTGTGGCGATTCGCCCTCACAACACGGTAGTTTTGCGATCAGATAGACACCTCGTGTCTCGGCGACTTCCCGGATCAATTCCTTAACTCCCGAGTCCGGCTTATCCAATGAAACAGACAATATGATGGGTTTCTGAAACTCGCTTGCACGCTTCGGGATCCCCATCCGAACATCGGCGGGCAGAAACACCACATCGACCGCCGAGGCCCGTTTCTTCATCTCGTCTTGGGACATCGTCGCAGGATCGAGGTCTACTCCGATGAGGCCCTTCCATTTATTGTCGCGTAAGATCTTCACAAACCCCGGCAGGTCATCCGCATTTGGCACGGTTCCGATATTCAAGATCATGTCGCCGGAGCCCCGGCTGTTCTGGGCAACCTCTTTGAGGGCACGTTCGTACGCTTTCGTTGAGCCCAGCCCGGAATCGAAAACCCGCACAACGGGAACCAACCACCGATCGATGGCTCCGTGGGTGATTCTTCGTACTCTGTCCAACATAACTGAATCCGCAATCGAACCATCCTCGGCGAATACGCCTCGGCCGGTTTCTCTTGGCTGGAGAGAGACAGTCATACCGCTGACGCCGTATTTGGCATAGATGTTCAGTGTTTGGATAACTTCTTCGGTCCTGTCGTCCGACATCTCAGCGGCGGACAGATCGATCCCCCAAAGGCTGAACGGCCCGCTATGGGAGCGGAGTTCCGGTCCTGCTCGACCGACGGCGTAGCATGTGCCGTTGCCCACGACACACAGAAGCACAAAGAGACATACAGTTAAACTAAAGAAACGCGATAAGGTTGATTCACGACTCACGGCAGAAGTATCCTTCCTTTTCTTGATGTTGATACAGGGTAACTCCTTCAACTTTGACAGCGCCGCAAAAAGTCGGGAATACGAATTTCAACCCCCTCCTCTACGGCTCTCATGTTTGCCTTCGGCAAGCCATGAGATTCCTCCCCCGATCTTCGGGGGAGGGAAAAAAACGACCGTGTCTGCAGCGTTTTCTCCCCCAAGAGGGACACGCTTGCGTGGCCACTGTAAGGGGAAAAAAAACGAGCGTGTCTGTAGCGTTTTCTCCCCCAAGAGGGACACGCTTGCGTGGCCACTGTAAGGGGAGATACAGAGGGGGTTGAGATCCGTTTCGCTCACTTTTTGCTGCCTCGTCAACTTTGTTACCATAAGCCAAAATTTCTTTCGCACACAGGTTTCTATACCCCGAAGAAGGGACACAAGGGAATGGACTGTGTCTTCGTTCTGTGAAAGAATGAAGGGGACAATGCTACCAGAGGACACACCATGAAAAACGATCGGAATCCTTCCAACCTGAATCGAAGAGAAGCAATCAAGGTCGGCCTTGCCGGTGCGGTTGCTGTATCGGCCCCCCAACTATCCAGAGCGCGCCACTCTCCCGAACGCCCGAATATTCTTTTTATGATGGGAGATCAGTTCCGTGGAGACTGTATCCATTCCGACGGAAATCCGGTAATTCATACCCCGAATCTCGACCGAATCGGGGCCGAGGGGATTCGTTTCTCGCGCGCCTATTCCTGTACACCGACCTGTACACCCGCCCGCTCCGCCCTACTGAGCGGTCTGGGGCCGTGGCGGAACGGGATGCTGGGATACGGACGTGTCGCACACAAATACCCCATCGAGACGCCACAGGCGCTCCGTGACGCGGGCTACTACACAATGGGGATCGGGAAGATGCACTGGCATCCCCAGCGCCACCCGCATGGATTCCACCAGGTTCTGCTTGACGAATCGGGCCGCGAGGAATCCGTCGATTTTCGGAGCGACTATCGATCCTGGTTCTGGACTCAGGCACCGAATCTCGATCCGGATGCTACCGGGATCGGATGGAATGACTATCGGTCGAAGGCCTACGTCTTGCCCGAACGTCTCCATCCCACGCGGTGGACGGGCGATACGGCGGTTCGGTTCCTTGAAACCTACCAAGGACCAGACCCGTTCTTCCTCAAAGTGTCGTTCGCGCGTCCCCACAGCCCATACGATGCCCCCCAACGATTTATGGACATGTACAAAGAGGCTGACATTCCGGAGGCGGTTGTCGGGAAATGGGCGGAGAAATACGCACCACGAAACAGCGATAAGTTCACTATTTGGCATGGGGATCTTGGTCCGGACCAGGTGAGGCGTTCCCGGCAGGGATACTACGGTTCGATCACTTTTATCGACGAACAAGTCGGGCGGATCCTGGAGATGCTCGAGAAGCGCGGTTGGCTGGAGAACACGCTCATCTTTTTCACGGCGGACCACGGCGACATGACCGGCGATCACCACATGTGGCGGAAATCCTACGCCTATGAAGCCTCAGCGCGAATCCCGATGCTGATGCGCTGGCCGGATGGGATGGGAGCGGCGGAACGCGGCCGAGTTCTCTCGCAAACCGTCGAACTGCGCGATTTTCTGCCAACGTATCTCGAAGCCGCATCCGCACCCGGCGCGGAGACTCTCGACGGCAAGAGCCTCCTTGCGCTTGCGCGCGGAGAAACCGAGGGGTGGCGCGAGTATATCGATTTGGAGCATGACGTCTGCTATAGCGCGGATAACCATTGGAGCGCATTGACCGACGGCCATGAGAAATATATTTATCATGCGCGGGATGGAGAAGAACAGCTGTTCGATCTGGATAAAGATCCGGGTGAATTAACCGATCTAGCCTCGGACCCGGCGCACCAGAGCCGCGTTCGAAAGTGGCGGCGTCGTCTGATCGAGCATCTGGCGGAACGTGGCGAGCCTTTTGTCAAAAACGGCGAACTCGGGTTACGGCCGGAACGAATGCTGTATTCACCGAATTTTCCGGGGTGGGGTTCTTAGTTGCGTAGACGTGGAACGAGGGAAGCCGGCATGAGAACAAAAGCATTTACTCTCATTGAACTGCTGATCGTTGTCGCGATCATCGGTATTCTTGCGGCGATCGCTGTGCCCAACTTCTTGAACGCGCAGCTCCGTGCAAAAGTCGCACGTGCGCAAAACGATCTACGCTCTCTCAGTACCGCGCTCGACAGCTATCAGATCGATCAGAACGATTTCCCTTGGCCTGCTCGCGGCGGAAATATCATCAGTGTCGTGACAGAATTAACGACGCCGGTCTCGTATATTTCAAGTGTCGACCTTGAAGATCCTTTCGCACCAAAGAAACTTCTGGAATTGATGAAAGAGCGGGGGCAGTATGTTTTTGATAGTTATGTGTATGTCCACTACAGCGGGCGCTGGGGGGAGAGCCAATGTGCGGGCCGATACGGCGTTCCACTCGAATCGTGCCCAAAAGGATACGGTATGAAATCGCTCGGTCCGGACGGGCAGAATTCCGGCGGTGTTCATTGGCCGCTTGAAACGAAATTCATGAACGGGGAAGTCACGCCGGGGAATCCGTTTGTGACACCCGGAATGCATACGAACGACAGGGTGTTCGATCCAACGAACGGACTCGACAGCATCGGAGATATTATTCGCTTCGGCGGTGAAATCTCCGGCATGCAGGGAGGCTGAGGACCAATGTTGTTAAGTTAAGAACAGACCGGGCGGTTTACGGGGAGGGCGAGGCTCCCGCCGAGCCGAAATCAACGAAATGCGGCTCACCAGGAGGTTCGCCCTCCCTTCGCTCCTTCCCTGGAACTTAAATTAATGACATTGGGATAAGGACTGCGCCCCGGAGTACAACTCCAAGGCGAGCAAAGTAGAGACGGACGAAGTACCACGCTGGCGCGGTAGTTGTACTGCCGCGCCCGAAGAACCACAGGAGCGACTGATGAACGAAACAAGAACCTCCCGACGAGAATTCCTCACCACAACCGGGGCAGCCGGTCTCGCATTAACCGGTCTTTCTCGGTGCGCACACGATTCCAGCCCGATTGAACAGTACGGCAAGCGCCCCAACCTCATTGTATTGGTAACGGACGATCAGCGGTGGGATGCGATGGGTTGCATGGGGAATCCGATCATCCACACCCCCAATATGGACCGGTTGGCTGATGACGGCGTGTTATTTACGAATAATTTCTGCACAACGTCGATTTGTATGACGAGTCGCGCCACAATTTTCTCGGGACTGTACTCTCGTTGCCATGGCATTCAGAGTTTTCGCCAACCGTTTACCGACGAAGCATTTGAATTAACGTACCCGATGCTGCTGCGCGAGGCGGGCTATCGTACGGGCTTCGTCGGGAAATGGGGGCTGGGCGGTCCGCTTCCTGAAGATCAGTTCGATTTCTTCGATGGTTTTTCAGGACAAGGGCAGTATTTCCATGATGTTAACGGAGAGGAAGTACATCTCACGGAAATACTGGGAAACAAGTCGGTTCGATTTTTAAATGAGTGTTCGCCGGAGCAGCCGTTTTGTCTGTCGGTCAGTTTTAAAGCGCCGCACGTCAAGGACGGAGCGCCGGATCCGTTCCAATACGATCCCATTTACGCCGATCTATACAGCGACGTGGAAATTCCGGAGCCCAAAACAGCCAGCGAGCGTCATTTCAGCATGCTGCCCGATTTCATCAGAAATTCCGAAGGCCGAACGCGATGGGAGCGTCGGTTTGCAAATCCTTCTCTGCATCAGCATTCGGTAAAAGGCTATTACCGCCTTATTACGGGGGTCGACGCCGTCGTCGGTCGAATTCTCGATGCACTTCAGAGAAGCGGGCTCGATGAGAACACCGTTATTCTGTACACGTCCGATAATGGTTTCTTTCTGGGTGAGCACGGTCTCGCGGGGAAATGGCTGATGTATGAGGAATCGATCCGCACTCCGCTCATCATACGAGACCCACGTTTGCCGTCCCGCCTGCATGGTCTGCGTCGCCCGGAAATGACTTTGAGTGTCGATATCGCCAGAACGCTGCTCGAACTTGCAGGAGCTCAGATCCCATTGTCGATGCAAGGGAAGAGCCTGGTGCCACTCGTACAGGGTCGAAATCCATCCTGGAGAGATGAGTGGTTTTACGATCATTTATACGGTCACGGGGGCAAAATCCCCATGTCGGAGGGTATTCGAACAGAGCGGTGGAAGTACATTCGATATATTGACCAGAACCCGGTCTATGAAGAATTATTCGATTTAAAGAACGATCCGTTCGAGGAACATAATATTGTGCCGAATCGGAGATACACGGCGATATTGGAGCAGCTCCGCGAACGAAATCAGGCGTGGCTTCAGATTATGCGGGATTGGAACAAAAGATGGGGCACGGAGTCCTAATTCGCATACTATCGATACTGCTCTCGGGCAAAGACAGACAACAAGAAGATCAACCCCACCCGAACCCAATCTTGATAGGGCGGAAAATAATGAGCAAAGCAGATCTCAACCCCCTCCTAACCTCCCCCGATCTTCGGGGGAGGAAAAGGAATGAGCATCTCTACGCGGTCTTCTCCCTCAAGCCTGGGGGCACCGCAAAAAGTCCAAGAATCGTCCCTCACCCTAACCCTCTCCCGGCGGGAGAGGGGGAAGAACTCCGCCGGACTTTTTGCAGCGCTGTCAAGTGTGCGGGAGATACAGGGGCGGTTGACGTCTATTCTTTCTCCTCCACATAAAACCCTATACTCTCCGGCTCGGGTGCTTCGCCTGTTTTTCTAAATTCATCGATTGCCTTTTCGATATCCCATTTTTTCCGCCAGTATCTCTGGATTTCCATATCAAACAGCGCGAGTACACCTTCCTCGTTATAGGGCTTGAACTGCTTTTCCCAAATATCCCGATACTGACTTTTGAGATTCGCTGCTCCATAGATCAAATCGTAAATTCGGCCTTGGCAAGCCTTCGGCGCCCCGCCGAGTTGAATATCCAGGAAGGAAATCCGGTGCCTGTCGCCCGAAGCGACCGCTTCGCGGTACATCCGGCTCATTTCCGCACCGTAGATCAATTTCAAGCCTGCGTAATCGAAACGCCGCGCCGCCAACAGAAGATCGTCAAGAACGTCCGCATTTCGCAGGTTTCCTCGCTTGCTGCGCAGAAAAACATCCATCGCCTCTTCGGCGGCCAGACGCATTTCTCGCAGTGTGGGTTGCCACTGGGGGATACGGGCACTCCACTCCCGCTGGAAGGGATCGATCCAGAACAGCTGAACCGTATTGTGACGCATCATCTCCTCGCCCTTGAGTTGTGCCTGCAGCAGGGCGTCATAGCCTGCCATGATTTCGCCGCCACGATCTCCGTGAAACCCCCACGCAAAGGCGCGGTCAAACGCTTCCGTGTCCACCGGATCCTCTTCCCACCCGGCTGCGCCGCCGTACGCGATTCCATAGTAATTCAGCGAAAGCAATTCCTCGCACACATCGAACCAGATCGTATTCATGATCCCGTCTGTTCCGCTCTCACGGCCCCTGGCAAGAAAACCGGTAATCACATCACGCATCGCTTCATAATTCGGATAGACCTGATTCCAGCATCGTGTGCCGGGACAGACGATAAAAGGAATATTCGCCTTATCAAACGCTTCAACCCACGGGTCGTATGTCTCGTGACGGTTGTAATGCCAGGAGGCGACATTGACATCGCCCGGCAGTTTATCAATCGTCTCGGGATATTTGAGAAAAATATCTCCCCACATCTCGCATCGCTTCCCGCGTTCCGAAACCATCTCATACACTCTCATGAAATGGTCCAAGTACAGTTTTCCTCGCGGGACACCTTCCATCCGTTCCTGGCTACGGCCTGTTCCTAGCTCCCATGTCTCGTCGCCGCCGATGTGTATAACATCCGCGGGGAATAATTGTGCGTAATGATCGAGAAACTTTTCGAGCAGGTCGTAAACGTTCTCGTCGCCCGGTGTCAGCTCGCCGCCGTGGGGTATTTCAGCAAGGTCGGAGTATCGCTCCACCCGTGTAACGGGATGCAGATGGCCGTGGAATTGGGCGCATGGAACAATTTCGATAAAATGCCTTCGGCCAAATTCGACGATTTCAGCGATCTCCTCGGGGGTATATCGACCGCCTTCTTCACCGATAAGGGGCAAATCGGTGAATTCAACATTGGCCTCCGCGTACATGTAGTATCGATTCAATTTGAATTGAGCCATCAACTCGATGACTCGTTTCACCATATCGACGTTTGGTAACGCCCCCTGGCTGGAATCCACCATAACGCCCCGCACGCTGAACTCAGGCCGGTCCGTAATCCATACGCCCGGAACTGCGTATGCCGTCCCTTTCTCTACGATCAGTTGCAGAAAGGTCTGCACGCCGTAAAACAGCCCCGCCGAGTCTCGTCCGGCAATGACAACTCGATCCATGCCCACGTCCAATACATAGCCTTCCGGTGAGTCCGGCACCTCGGCGATATCCAGTTCGTTGATTTCCTCGTCGCGTCCGGCGATACCGAGCAGGATTTTCGGACTATCCGCGAGCGCCTGGAGCGGTAAATCGAGACCGGTACGGTTCTCGATTCCTTCGTTCAACAAATCCAACGCGAAACGATCTTTCTCCTGAAAATCCTTGGTGATCTGTATCGCAACGCTCCGGTCCAAAATAAACGTGGTACGGATCTGTTTGCATTCTCTCGGTTGCGGTGCGAGGAGCAGGTCTTCCGCCGCTCCGGAAAAACCGGTGAGAAAGGCAATAAACAGGAATGAAAGAACACAGCGTTTCATCATGCAACTCCTTCATGAGTGAAAAGATTCGTCGATTCGATGGTACAACCAAATCGTAGCACGTTTCGTATATGGATGTTGAAGAGCGGTAGCCAAGGTTTCTCTATCGCGGAAGGTGGCCCTGTGGCAGCATGAAACGTGAACGCATCGCCCGAATCGCCGATGTGTATCCCGGAGAAAAACGATGAAACTGGCGTTTTCCACGCTCGGTTGTCCCAATTGGGATCTGGATACGATTATCCAGCGCGCTAAGGAGTATCGGTTTCACGGTATCGAGCTGCGCGGCTATTTGGACGAAATGTACATTCCCCGGGTCCCGTTGTTCTCAGACAAGGCTGCGGAGACTCGTAAGCGTCTGGCAGACGAGGGCTTGGAGATTCCGACTGTTTCCTCTTCGGCGAGTTTCACCCACGAGAACAAAGACGATCTCGATGCCTCGGTCCGGGAAGCGCGCGACTATATTCGATGCGCTCAAAATCTCGGAGCCCGGATGGTGCGTGTTTTCGGCGGTAAGGTTCCCGAAGGCAAAACCGTGGAGGACGTCCTACCGCAGGTCGTCGATCAGCTGGCCGCTCTTGCAGACGACGCCGCAGGACATGGTGTGACCCTCGTATTGGAAAGCCATGATGATTGGACCGACAGCTGCGATCTAAGAAAGATCCTTGAGGGAGTCAATCACCGGTGTTTGCGCGCTCTCTGGGATCTTAACCATCCGTATCGATTCAAGACAGAGGCTCCGGAAGACACAATGAAATGGATTGGGGACTATGTCGCGTATGTCCATTGCAAAGATTCCTTCGAACCGAAGTTCGATGAGTTTCAATATTGCCACATGGGGGAGGGCTCCCTTCCGTGGGAGAAAATGCTCGATCTTCTTGTGAAAGACAGGTATGACGGGTACCTCACATTCGAATGGGAAAAGCGGTGGCATCCCGATTTGCCGGAACCGGAGGTCGCGTTTCCAATTTACTCGGAGGTAATGAGCAACTATGTGCTGTAACGACCTTGGCCCCGGGCATCGTCTTCGTCCCCAAAGAATGAGAAAGGAAGAGACAGTTGCCTGAGTCCCCCCAATCGTTTCGCCTCGGCACGCATCTGAGACCCGATCGGATCATCGAACTGAAAGGCGCATCCAAGGAAGAGGTACTGCGTGAGATGGTGGAAGTCCTCCAGGATGCTCCCGAGGTCACGGATATCGAGGATTTCTATCGAGCGATCCTCGAGCGGGAAAAAACGATGTCCACCGGTCTCGGTATCGGCCTCGCGTTACCCCATGTAAAAATCCCCTCTGTAACTGATTTCGTTGTCGTGCTGGGGCGAAAGAAAGAAGGCATCGAATTTGAGTCTTTGGATAAACAACCTGCGAAGATTATCGTTCTGGTCGGGGCCTCTCAAAAACAGCACAAAGAATTCCTCCTGGTCATAGCCCGAATTGCCCAGCTGTTCCGGGACGAGAACGTTCGCGAAGAAGTTCTTCATGCCGACGGACCTCAAGACATTTTAGGGATTATCCAGCGATACGAAGCTCCATGAACGATCTCCGCGCGAACCGCCTATCCAGTGCGGCCAACCAGCGTTCTTCCCCGGTTTTTCTCGTGCGGCAGTACACTACGAATTTATTGTCCGACGAGAACTATGTCGGGGATAACTATGAGTGACCCCCAAAAATCGGTAGCTTCTTAAAAGCGTCTGCGAAAAACCAATTCAAATGTACCAGGCCGCGCCGTTTTCCGGGCGTTGGACTCACCGTGAGGATTTCTCATTGCAGGAGGGGGCTTTATGCACGAGAACATCGGCAAAAGACGTTTGAAGCGTGGGGTGTGCCCGGCCGGCAGTGCGATCCTACTGCTTTTCGCCTTTTCGTATGCATGGGCCGGTCAAGAAGAAACCGGACTTCGGACGGGCAGAGAACTGTATAACGCCGCGTGCGCGGCCTGCCATGGTGTTGATGGTACAGGGAGGCCGGAGAGCACCGTGGGTTTTGACCTCCCGCTCCCGGATTTGACGGACTGTAATTTCGCATCACGGGAACCCAACGGGGACTGGTATTATGTCGTGGCCGAAGGCGGCCCCGCTCGAGCCTTCGACAAAATGATGCCCGCCTTTGGGGAAGCATTAACCGACCAAGAAATCGAAAAGACACTGAACTACATTCGGACGTTTTGCAAGGATGACAATTGGCCGCGCGGCGAATTCAATCTGCCGCGTCCCCTGGTTACTACGAAAGCGTACCCGGAAGACGAGTGGGTGTTCGCAACCTCGCTGAAATTGGAAGGCAGAGACCGGGTCGCCAACGAAGTCATTTATGAAAAGCGTTTTGGGGCTCGTAATCAGTTCGAACTCATTTTGCCCTTCGGATGGAACGAGCGCCTGGACAGTGCAGGCGATACCGACTGGCGTGGCAGCGTGGGGGACGTCGGGGTCGGGCTAAAACGAGCCGTGTACCACAACCTGGACTCGGGGGCGATCCTTACATTCGGCGGTGAAGTGTTCTTCCCCACCGGCGATGAAGACAATGGTTTCGGATCGGACACAACGCTGTTCGAGCCCTATGTAGCTTACGGACAGATTTTGCCGAACGATTTCTTCCTGCATTTCCAGGGAGGTGCCGAGCTACCCGCCGAGTCGGGAGATGCCAATGAGGAAGTATTCTGGCGCGGCGTTCTTGGACACACCTTCAGCGTCGGCAAATACGGCTACGGTGTCTCACCGATGGTCGAGTTGCTCGGGTCCCGTGAATTGATCAGCGACGCCGACGAAAACTGGGATTTGGTCCCACAGGTGCAGATACCTTTGAATACACGCCAGCACGTTCTACTGAATCTCGGGGTCCGATTTCCTCTAAACGATACGGATACGCGCGATACCACATATGCTTTTTACGTACTCTGGGATTTCTTTGACGGCGGCTTCTTTGAAGGCTGGTAAAATGAACGAACTCCCATCCAACGATAGATTGCCGAACGAGAACAAGAGAAACAACAGGAGCGGTTCCGTGTTATCTCCTTCTTCAAAATACAAAAAGCACTTCATTTCAGCTCCAGCCAAACAGTTTCACAAAGAGCGTTTTCTTTCCACGAGGTGGATCATTTTCTCGCTCATGACCGTTTTGTTTTCAACGATGGCGGTGAAGGCGGAGCAGGAACAACAGCAGCCTCCGGTCCAACTGTTCATCGCCTCGCATAACTGTCTCGCCTGTCACAACAATCTCACCGACCCTTCCGGCATGGACATCTCTATCGGTGCGAACTGGCAATCGTCCATGATGGCAAATTCATCGCGGGACCCCTATTGGCAGGCTTCCGTGCGACGGGAGACTCTGGCGCACCCGGCGGCCGCCCAGAGTATTCAAGACGAATGTTCGGCGTGTCATATGCCGATGGCGCGGTACAGGGCCAAGGTAACGGGTCAAAAAGGTGAGGTTTTTAACAACCTGCCAATCGTATCGACCAAAGATCTGAACGCGCTCCGCGCTACTCGTTTGGCGGCGGACGGCGTTTCCTGCAGCATGTGCCACCAGATCCAAAAGGACAAACTGGGCACTGAAGCGAGTTTTACTGCCGGATTCGTGGTCGATAGTGAAACACCCGTGGGCCAACGCCATATGTTCGGCCCCTACGATGTGCAAGACGGGTATAGCCGGATTATGGAATCCTCCGTCGAATGGATTCCAACAGAGAAAACTCATGTTCAGGATTCCGCGTTGTGCGGCTCCTGCCATACGCTCTATACCCACACTCGCGGACCGAATGGCGAGACGATAGGCCAGTTGCCGGAACAGGTGCCGTACCTGGAATGGAAACACAGCGATTATTACGAAGTCCGAAGTTGCCAATCCTGCCACATGCCGGAAATCGAGGGGAAGACACATATAACGTCCGTGTTGGGCGAGAATCGCGAGAATTTCTCCCGACACGTGTTTCGTGGCGGGAATTTTTTCATGCCCCAGATCTTCAAAAAGTATCATAAAGATTTGGGTCTGGTCGCACTGCCGGAAGACCTGGATCAGGCTGTTCGAGAGACCGAGAGAAACCTCCAAGAGGGTGCAGCCCAGGTTGAGATTGAGAATGCCCGGATTTCCGAAAACCGTTTGGTTGCAGACCTGGTGGTGACCAATCTGACCGGACACAAACTGCCTACGGCCTATCCATCCCGGAGGGCGTGGATTCACGTCACAGTGCGGGACTCTGCAGATCGGATCGTATTCGAATCGGGCCGTGTGAACCCCGACGGATCGATTGAAGGCAACATCAATGACGTGGACAAGAACCGATACGAAGAACACCGCACCCGCATTGATGCCCCCGATCAGGTTCAAATCTATGAAGCGATCATGGCGAACCCACAGGGCGAAGTCACCACGGGATTGATTGAAGCGATTCGTTTTATCAAAGACAACCGTGTCCTTCCAAAGGGCTTCGACAAATCCACCGCTCCCGAAGATATCGCGGTCCAGGGGCGGGGCGCGGAAGACGAGGATTTCACCGGAGCAACCGACGAAATCGAATATCTTGTCCCTATTCATCCCGATCGAGGCCCGTTTAGCATCCAGGCGGAACTCATATACCAACCCATCGGGTTCCGCTGGGCGCAGAATCTGAAGGAACAACAAGCGAAGGAAATCGACCGTTTCGTCGGCTATTTCAATTCGATGGCCGACCGGTCATGGAAGGTGCTGGCTGAAGACAGGAAAGAAGTCAGGTAGAGACGAGGGATCAGACCGCTATACCCAAATCTGCAAGTTCCGCCCGTGTCGATTCGACGTTTCTGTGACGGATCGCATGAAGCCCCGCATCTTGTGCCCCATCGACATTGACCTGCATGTCGTCGATAAAGAGACTTTCTTCGGGGCGCAGGTCGAATTTCTCGGCGAATTTGCGGTAAATACGTACATCGGGCTTCATAATTTTCAGCAAATGCGAAACTCCCTGACGTGGAATCAGCTCCGATAAGCGCGGAATTTTTGGGAATTCGGTATAGTGGATTTCATTCGTATTTGAGAGAAGGAATAATTCGTACCGTGTGCTAAGTTCTTCCGCCAGATCCAACATCGGCTCGATTGGCCAGAAGATATCCGCCCAGGCTTCGAAAAACGTCTCATAATCCATCCGGAGTTCAATTGTCGAACGGACTCTTTCATAGAATTCCTCTCCGTTTATCCGCCCGCCCTCGAAATCCAGGTGAATGGAAGAATAGTAAAGTCGCTCGTGGATCTCGCTGACAGTGAGCGGCGATTTTTGGGCGAGTCTTCGATAGACGATCCCATAGTCAAAGTCCGCCAGGACTCCGCCGAAATCGAAAATAACGTTACGAATGGAAGTTGAAGAGTCTGTCGTAGGGGGTACCATAGAGTCTTTTACCTTACCGCAGTGCGCACATATTCAATGACAGTAGATTCGCCGCGTGACGCTTCAATCCGAGCCACCCGATGGTAGCCGGTGCCGTAAGGATGGTCCATGCGTGCCTGGAGTTTTTCCAGGGCGGCGTCGAATCCTTTGTATTTGAGCACTTTTGCGGCCACCCATTGCGCGAAACCTTCACGAAGCTGAAGCGATTGTTTTGGGGGACAGTTTTCCGCCTGCCATGCATGGGCCAGTTCGTGAGCGGCGGTCTCGTAGACCATTGGGATAGGAAGTCCGTAAAGCAGCACGATTTCCCGCTTATCGCCACGCTCGATATAAACCCCCATCTCGTTTCCGGAAATCGGACTCGCGATTTTGAGCCCCTGACGTGCCGCCTGAACCGAGGCCTTGCCCTCGGTGTTGAGGCGGTCAAGACGCAGAGTCCAGGGACGTTCCACACTGAGGCCCAATCGGCGCTCCACGATGCCCACCACCTCTTTCATGATTTGCTGCATCTGCTCCTCACGAAAGACGCTCTGATTCTTGCATTCCTGGCACAAGAACCGCCCGTCGGGAAGTTTCCAATAGATATCGCCGACCGGGGCGCCGCAGGCATGGCACTCCGGGCGTGTGCGTTGACATTCCCAACAGTACTGTCCCTTGAACTCATGAACGAAGTGAGCGCCGATGATGGTCTTGCCGCAGGCTTTACACTTCGGCAGCCTGGCCGCACATTCGGCACACACCCCATCCGAAGTCAGATTCGACCGCCTCATCGGCCGGTCGCACGCCTTACATCGGGGATAGGTCCGGTAACAGTCATGGCAAAATATCTCGTTCGATTGCGAGGAGGAGTAGTAGCGTCCGGAGATCACTTTTCCGCAAAGGTCACAGAACTTCGCGCTTGCGTGACAGGCGGGACAAAGGAGTTCTCCGCCGACTTTCACAAGATCGCCACGCGCGCAGGGAGACCCGCAACTCGAACACTTTGGGGATGTTCGATAACAGTCTGCGCAAAAAGTCTTCGTTCCGTGCGGACCGCGATGCTCCCAGTACTTGCCCTGGATCGTCTCGCCACAGAGATCGCATGTTCTACCCGCCGCGCGAACAATGTTTGACAAAAACAGAGGGGTACCCAGAAGGAAAACTCGTCTAAACATAGGACTTCGACCAATACCTCCACTTCGTTGTACTCTGAGTATATCCATCTCAGGGCACATGCTCCACGCTACTGTTCGACGACAGGGGGTGTCTGATTGGAGCGGTTGGACGGATTGGAACCCTCTATAGGGTTATTAGAATCGGTGACAATGGGTGCAGACCTCTCCCAAAAACAGGCCGTGGTCGGGAACCAGGGTCTCATGACAACGCAGGCACGGCTGACCGGAGGTATGTACCTGAGCCAGGATAGGATCGGCGAAACCGGTCTGCGACTCAACTCGGTGAACGGCCTCGACCCGGTCCTGACGATGGCAGGCATAACAGCTGACCGATTCACCGAATTCGACATGGCATCGCATACAGTGACGGTTTTGCGGAGGTCCCCAACCGCCGCGATGGCTACGCGGCAGGACCTCCCGGTGACACTGCTCGCAGGAGTCTTCCCTGTGACAGACCATACATCGGTCGCGCTCGTACTGGGCCTCTAATCCGTGGACACGTGTTCTCCATATATTGGTATGGCTTCGCGGCTGCTCGACTGCATGACACATGTCGCACGTATTGTCATCATGACAGATTGCACATTGTCCGCGATCGATCAAATCCTGCGCGAATCCGTGCGTTCTATGCCAGTCGCCGCGTCGATGCGAATCGGGGACGCTTGTCTCATCCAGCTCCCGGTGACACATCGAACACTCGCTTTCCATCCCCCGATCTTCGAGAGTCTCAATCGAGGCATCCATGCTTGCGAGGCCGACCTCGTTGCGCCCCGTCCCGTGGCATGACATACAAAGATCGTTCTCTGGCACCTCACGTTTTACGTGGCAGTCCAGGCAGGATGTTTTTTGTCCGGCGGAACGCACATACGACATCGAGTCGGCCATCGACGGCAAATGGACCGGCACGTACGGCTCCATTCCGCTGTCGCCGCCGTGGCATTGCATACAAGATTCTGCATCCGCACCCATTTCGTCGTGGTTGAATTCCACGCTTTCGAACGATGCGGGCTTTGGGGCCCCGAAGGCGTCACGGTGACGGATCGCGCCTCCTGAAGCGGCAAAATCATCGTTGATTTCGTGACACTGGCCGCAGGTCTTTGCCATGGAATCATCTTCCGCCAAAACATGGCAAGTCAGACACGAATCCACCTTGGGATACGTGATCTTGTCCTGCTGAACCTGGTGACACATCTCGCAGGTGGTCCCGAGATCCTGGTGCGGTCGATGAGGATAGGACGATTCATATTCCATCTCCTCATCCTCGGTTGTTTCCGATACAACAATGGTATGGTCGAAGTACACATCTTCATATCCGGACGGCTTCGGGACGTTGAGTGCTTTCCTGTGATAAACGCTGCCCTCATGGGCAAGGAATTCCTCGTTCACCTCGTGGCATTCCGTGCAATCCTGAAGCCACGGTTCGTCTTCTGAAGAGAGATGACAGCCACGACACTCCTGCATGCCGGGATAACCGACTTTCTCGGCGCTAACGGCATGACAAGCCGTGCATGAAGCAGGCACATCCCCCGCGATGTGATCCTTGTGTGGAAAGAGAGACTCACTCGGATCTTCTTTCTCACACCCGCCAAACACGGCAAGCAGGAGCGCACAGAGAACAATGTAGGTCGGCATCCTGTTCATAATCATTCAAAAATACCATCCCATACTCACACGCATTGTGTAATATGGGCTCTCGTCACTGTCGTCGTCTTCTCCAGTAAATTTCATATTGAATGTAGCGTTGTCGGTCGCTTTCCATTGAACGCGCGCATAGTAGGTATGAACGTCCGGTGTGCGCCGATAGGTCTCGAGGCTGAAGATGTCGTAATAGGTGTCGCGATATTCAGCGTAACTGTCGCCCAAAATCAGCCGCCACGCTTTTGTAGGTCGATACTCCAGTTCGCCGGTGACGCCGGAGAAACGGTCCCCGCTGTCCAAATCCCAGTACTCTCCGGTGAGCGAGAAGTCGAGCTTCTTCGTGGGGCTATAGGTCGCCCCAAGGTCGTAGAGTTGATAGTCGCGATTCGCGCGGTCTCCGCCCTCGTCTTCGTCATCCGCTCCGCGAATCGAAACACCGCCATAAGCCACCCATTTTTCTCCCAGGCCTTTCGAAAACCGCAAAGACGCTCGGTCGAAAGGCTCCAGCTCGTCCAGTGGCGCATAGAGCGGGCTGAATTCAACGGTGTGGGACTCGATCGTGTTGAACAGGTGGGTGTAGGTAGCCCACAGGTCCAGATCCGCCTTTTCGTGGTAGTAGTGGTTCGACCACAGGAAGCGCTGTATCTCATCTTCCAGAAGATCCAGGGAACCGTGCATCATCAGGTTGTCCAGCGCTCGATGCCAAATGTCCAGATCGGCATAGTCGTCTTCGTCATGCCCGTCATCGTATCGGTAATACGACAACCGTCCCTTGGTCCGGCGTGAATGTCGATACGTGACCGCACCGCCGCCGGCGCTGTCCCCGTGAATCCCCGAGTAAAAGGAAACGGGCCGTCCAACGAACGCCTCGATATCGAAACGACCGTGTTTTCGGCTTTCGATCCAAAGACCGTCGATGTGCAAGCCGTGAAAAGTGGATAAGTACTGACGTCCGATCCGGAGTTCTGTGTATTTTCGAAACACCTCGTGAATCTCGACATTTGCTGTGTACAGTTCATCGGGGTAATCGAGGTCACGGGCATCATCCAAATCCCAGAACGAGTCTGTGAATAAGGACGAACTGTTTCTTCCCCCGTCAATATCCTTGTTCAGTCGGAATGAAAGGTTTGCGTCCAGGCGATCCTTCAGGATGTCTTCCAGCTGGAGGTTTACGTAGCTGCTCACGTCCTGATCTTCGTCATGCTCGTTGGTGCGGAATCGGTACTCCGCCCAGAGGCCGCCTTCGATTTTCAGCTGACGGAATCTACCGAGGCGTTTGTCTTCTTTGTCTGAAACATCCTTGTCTTGCGTGAAAGCAGGCAGTACGGTCCATGTAAGCAACAGACCGCTGAGAGACAGCAAAAAGAGAAACCGTCGCAACGGAAACACCATCGGTTTTCTTCTCTCATAACTACAGGCCCGGCAGGGAAGGAAGGCTCTGAGGTGTGCGGCTGTAGTTCTCTCAGTTCCCAATTCGAACTGCGGGACACCGATTGACGTGGAACGATAACTCACTTTCGGGCCAAAGTCAAAACTCTTTTTTCGTGTCTTTCGGTACACCTGTACCCAGCTGCCGCACAAGAACCAACAGGCCCACTCCCAGCAGAACAAGCAATCCCCCGAGAATCCAGCGTTGCCGCCCGGCGGAATGCATAGGCGCTTGCCGAAGGGCGTCGGATAACTGGTGGAGACTTTCCGACTCGACATGGAATGCGCTTGCCGCAACAATCACGCCGCGCGCCACATCCAGCTGTTTCGTATGATAGGCGGCCCACCCCAATGCTCGCAGCGCTCCCTCGGTACGCCGCAAGCCGGGATCGGCGAGTCGATTGACCACATTGAACGCTTCCTCCGGTTTGCCCACTTCCAGGTAGGCGAGAGCGAGAGGGATCCGTGGAGCTTGCGCAGTCGGCTCCATAACAAGGCCGGCCTCCATTTCCTGGATTCCCCAATCCGGGCAGCCGACGCGGGCAAGTTCTTCCCCCAACAAAAAATGCTCTTCTGGTGTCACCGACCCGCTCATCAGCAGATGTTTCAGGAAGCCAAGTTTGATTTCCGGCAAATGATTGAGATACTCGGCAATCTGGAGTTCTCGTTTTGCGTCCGTTTGCCTCTTCGTCGCTGCGTAAATCCGTGCAAGCAGGCTGTGTGTCTCTTGAACGAAGGGATTCGATCGTATTGACCGGAGCGCCATCGTTTCTGCTTCTCCCAGCTCTCGGCCCCGCACAAGAATCGATGCCAGCTCATAATTCGCCCGAGCGTGGCCCGAATCGATCTCCAATGCCTTGCGTAAATAGGTCACCGCCCGTTTCTTCTCACCCCAGTGAGAGAAAACCGCGCCGATACAGGCCAGGATGTCTTCGTCGGACGGGTTCTTTTCTACGGCTTGTTGAAGATACGCAAGGCTTTTCTCTTTTTCATTGATCCGGGTACAGAGATCCGCCGCTTCACATAGATAATAGGGCTTCTCCGGGTGAAGAGAGATCAACGTGTCCAGCGTTTCCAGCGCTTTGCCGTATTCGTCGTTGAGCGGGTAGAGTTCCGCAAGCGCGTCCAGTGCAGGCACAAAATCGGGGCGAAGAGAAAGGGCGATGTTCAGGTGTTCGATTGCCTCAGGTGTACGCGAGGTCATGAGTGCGATCAAGGTCGCCAAATGATAATGGACCTCCGGATCGTCGGGGGTAATTTCGACAAGTCTTTGAAATTCTTCAAGCGACTCCTTGTATCGGCGTTCCTGTTTCAATCCGAGAGCGTTCTGTTTCAGTTCTTCGACCTGTGAAGGCGACGGAGGAGAAGAAGTCAGTATGCTGAAAATTGCCAGATCTCTCAGTACTGAGGAACCGGCAATGAGAGAGTAACGGGTATTGGCTGTTTTCTTGCCGGGGTTTGACGGGGCGACAGAAGTTCGACCGAGTGTAGGAAGTGAGGCATCAACCCCTTCTGTATCTTCCGCAGTCTTTGACAGTGCCGCAAAAAGCCGTCGGGACAAGAATGGAGAGGTCTTCAACCCCCTCTGTATCTCCCCCAATCTTTGGGGGAGAAAACAACCAAGCTGCATCCACTTCTTTTCCTCCCCCGAAGATCGGGGGAGGTTAGGAGGGGGTTGAGGGCCGTTCCGCTCACCTTCTACAACCGCGTCAAGATCGGGGGAGGTTGGGAGGGGGTTGAGATTCATTTGGAGTGTTCTCTGCGGCGGCGTCACGTTTGGCGAAGGTGTAAGAAGCCGGTGACCAAACGAGAATGCCAATCCGCCAACCAAAAGCAAACCAATCGATATCGAATATATGCGTCGCCGATTCCTGCTCACCTACCTTCTCCTACCTGAAGCAATCCCTATCGAAGCGTAGCAAACCCCCCGGAGAACATCTACACCCGAGGATCGACCTTGAATCCTGGGATCAGGTACGTTTAATGTCGCTCAGAGCAACCAGCCCGGTAAAGTGGGAAACACTATGGACAGTATCAAGGAAGGTTTTCAGGAAGACCGTCGAACAGTCGAATTTCTCTTCGACCTCGCGGTTCGCGTCATTCACGGTCATTCGGTGGACACGGAGGAGGCGCAACGGATCGCCCACGTTTCCGACGATGCTCTTCTGTTGCTTTGTCATGCCTCAAACCGACTGCGGCAAACATTTCGCGGTGATGAGGCCACGTGTTGTTCTATTGTGAACGCAAAATCCGGCAGCTGTTCTGAAGACTGCGCGTTCTGTTCGCAATCCGCACACCATAACGCCGAAATTGAAACCTATCCTCTTATAGAGACCGATCGAATTATTGAAGCGGGGAAACAGGCGCGGGCAGACGGCGCGAGCGGCCTGGGTATCGTAATCAGCGGACCCGGCATCGACAGCGAAGACGAGCTCCACCGCATCGGAGATGCTCTGGAGAGGATCGTCCATGAAACCGGACTCGAAGCCCATGGTTCACTCGGTTCGCTGACCAAAGAGCAGTTTAAGTACCTGAAATCGCACGGCCTGGTTTGTTTCAACCATAATCTCGAAACGGCGGAGTCCTATTTCGAGCAAATCGTCGGCACTCACAGCTATCAAAGCCGTATTGATACCGTCCGTCATGCGAAAGAAGCGGGCCTCAGGGTATGCTGCGGTGGGATTTTCGGAATGGGAGAGACTGCGGATCAACGGATCGAACTTGCGATGAAACTGCGCGAGCTTGATGTCGATGTCATCCCTCTGAATTTCCTGAATCCCATCCCAGGGACACCGCTGGAGCACGTCGTTCCGCTTTCCCCCTTCGAGATTCTCAAGACAATCGCTCTTTTTCGATTCATTCTTCCGGAAAAAGAGATTAAAGTTGCCGGTGGAAGAGAGAAGAATCTTCGGGATTTTCAAAGCATGATTTTTTTTGCGGGAGCGGACGGAATTATTATCGGAAATTACTTAACTACTTTGGGCCGACCTGCGAGTGAGGACCGAGAGATGTTGAAAGATCTTCGTCTCTCCATCCGTGCACCGAGACAAGGTGTCTGAGGGTTCGTTCCTTGTGCGAATTCTTTACAATTTGACACGCGTTTCCCTCACCCCGGCCCTCTCCCAAAGGGAGAGGGAGAAAATAATGTGAAGGGTTTTGCTGAAAGCCACCGAAAACGGTTAATCCGGCGGGTGTCTCACAATCTCCGGAATCGCCCTACCATCCTCGACGAAATCCTCGACCACCCCCGACTTGCGCGCGACGCTTCAACAGACAAGAAATCATCACTGGGCAGCAGAAATTCCCCTCTCCCACTGGGAGAGGGTTAGGGTGAGGGATCCTTTAATCCGGCGGGTGTCTCACAATCTCCGGAATCGCCCTACCATCCTCGACGAAA
>CAZTDD010000037.1:0-5129 GCA_964612675.1 uncultured bacterium | reverse complement strand
TCCTCGACCGAGTAATAGACATCTCGGTCTGGATACGCAGCGATGACCGCTGCTCGAATTTTCGGTCCCAAATCCTCCGCAAACAGCGGACCCGTCCGCATATCCGGTGGATTCAGCTGAAATCCGTTCCCGTAATTTAAAGTCGGATGAACGAATACAATCCCGTCATCGAGATCCGATTTCAACACCAACGATCGAAGTTCGCCGGTCACTCTCCAGTAATTCCGCCAGTATCGATCGTAGAGTCGGGGGACCGTGGTTATTGCAGCAGCGAATAGCATAAAACAGATAGTGACAAAAGCAATGCATTTCATACGCAGTTCGGAAATACTCAACTTCTCCTTGACGTCCCGGTAGAGCACATATAAACCGCGTGCAATCAGAAGAATGGCGAAAGGAACACATTCAACAATATTTCGCGGACCGTAGCACAGGTCCTGATAATAATAGAAAACATAGGCCACACACAGTCCGAGACATACACAGAGCATCTTCCAATCGCGATAATCCGGTTTTTGTCGTCGCATCCATAAATACAGAATGGGGAACAATCCCGCGATGGGCCAGCCCAGCAAATCGCGATTCAGTGCGGCCAGATTGATATTCACATTTGCAAGTCCCTGCAGAGGTGTGTGGTACACTTCACGGCTGGAAACAAAGCCTGCCGGATTGTCGCCCCATGGTTTCCAGCCGAAACCGAGCGGATTATTGTCGAAATATTTTTGATAACCGGAAACAAGCGGGTCGCCTGTTGTTTTGATATTGGACAGAAACATTATGGCAACGCAAGGCAATACCCCGAGCAACAATAGAAGCGATCCTTTGATTATATGTAAATAATTCTTTCTCTCTTCATAAAGAACAAACGCGACAAGCGGTATGCCGATTCCCAGCGCGGTCAGCGGTCGGGTCATAAAAGCGTATCCTGCCAGAAATCCGCTCAGTAAAAATCCTGCACGGTATTTCTTCGAATACTCTAAGGTCAAAGCAAACAAAAGCAAAACCAATAGGGCCAATGGGTGATTCATCATGCCCGCGCCCATCATAAGGAAGAACGGAGAAATACACAGCAGCCCCGAGGCGAAAAGCGCTGTCTTTCGGTCATATATCTGTTTTCCGTAAAGATAAATTACCGGTACGGTCAGACCTGCAATGATCGGATTGATCACCCAGGGAGCGTTGAAAAGAACTCCGAGAGCAAGAACCATGGCAAATCCCGGAGGATAGATGCTGTACCATTTGTCTTCAAGAACAATGTGTGGATATCGAAAGGCGTCGGGGACCGGTGGCGGCTCAAGATACCATTTTCCGATGCTGTACGTTTTCGCTTGAAACAGCTGCGCGATACCGTCTTCGACGTGCGCAACATGTTCAAGAACGTTCCACGATATGATGTTTGTTTCAGCAAAAACAATCAGCGTCAGCAAAAGGACGCGTAGCCAGGAGAGAGGACTCAGATGTGCTGTGAACGTACCTGCCGCAGGCTCTTTTTTCGGAGAAGATACTCGTCCTGAAAACCACACAAAAAGCTGAAACAGAACGAGCAATAGAAGAATCCAACGATAAAACAGCCACATCCACGGTTCGGAGATCCATTGTCCGCCCTTGATCCGATGTCCCCAGGGGAACGTTATCAAGAGAAATCCCGCTGCTGCGAGAAGCGTCGGCCATGCGACATAACGTTGAACCATGTCGCGGAGACTCGTGCCCGCCGCGCGTGCGTGAAATCGAAACGCAATGACGGCGAGCAGAACGGCGATGCCGGTTATCAGCGGCAGGATCGTCATACAATGGTAGGCAAGCAGGTGAAGCTGCGGCAGAAGACGATCGATTCCCCACCAGCCCACACTGACACCGTGCATCAAATGGACCAACACACAAAGAACGCCGTTGACGAGTAAGATCAGGGATTCGACACGATTACGGTGTCGAATACACGAGGGATTTGTAGGCATTCCTCACCAGTGTTCGCACGACGTTTCAACCTAATCAGAACGTTACCCAATCTTGGCACACTTAGACGAAGTCAGCTGAGTAGAAATAGAAATGTTGTCAACCCCCTCTGTATCTCCCCGAATCTTTGGGGGAGAAGATCAACCCAGCTGTGTTCGCTTCTTTTCCTCCCCCGAAGATCGGGGGAGGTTAGGAGGGGGTTGAGGTTCATTTTCTTGACTTTTTGCGAATCCGTCAATCGTGGCGGAGGAAAAGAGACAAATGCCTCTGTTATGTTTTCTCCCCGTCGCTGCTACCCCCGATCCAGAAGCGAAAGGGCTTGAGCGTAACCGTCATACGTTTTTTTGTCAAAAAGGACTATCCGTACGAGGTCCATTTGATTGTGCTTGACCAATTCCTGCTTGATTGTCCGTATCGCGACCATAGCGGCTTTTTTTACGGGATACCCGTAAGCCCCTGTGCTGATTGAAGGAAACGAGATGGAGCGGAGGCCTTTTTTGCGTGCGAGTTGTAGAGATTTCTTGTAACACCCGGCGAGCAAGTTGGACTCCCCCTGTTCGCCGTCCTTGTACACGGGGCCGACCGCGTGGATGACATACTTCGCTTTCAGTTTGCCGCCGGTGGTCAGTTTGGCATCCCCTGTGGGGCAGCCGCCGAGTCTCTTGCATTCTTCCATGATCATCGGCCCGCCGGCCCGGTGGATCGCACCGTCCACACCGCCGCCTCCGGCAAGACTTGAATTGGCGGCATTGACAATGGCCTGGGTAGTCTCTTTTGTGATGTCACCTTGAACCAGTTCGAGTGTTGTCGATCCGACTTGTTTCTTCATTGCTTTCCTCCCGTCCGTAATCACGCCAATGCTCGATACCGGATGTCGAGTTTACATGGTGGAGTCGCTCTGTCGTCCGGCCGAGACCGTCGGCTAGAGTCAGGCGCACAACGATATCGGATGAAATCGGGTGAGCGGAATCCACGATCCAGATCGCCTCGCCCGTTGCTCGATCGAATTCATTCGGCAATACACCGCCGCCTGCGCCCAGCTGTGAAAGATCGAGTCGAACGTCTGCGAACTCCAAACGATGCGCTGAAACCTGGGCCTCGAAACGGAGCCGGTCGCCTTCGGACACTGTCTGATTCTTGGTTGTGAGGTTGGTCATGCGTAGATCGAGGATCTCGGGGACCGCTATTAGCCGCTCCAGGGCATCGAGCAAGTAATACGTCCCCCAAATCAACTCGGAATCCCGGCGTTCCGGCAGGCCCCAAAACCAGCAACCGTGGATCAGCATGCCCGGCACGGAAACGGTCTCATCGCCGAAGGGAGCCAGGTAATTTGTGATCAGCGATTGGACAATGGCCTCGGCGGCTTCCCGGTAACGCTGTGTGGCGTCGGCATCGGGGTGGATCTCAGCCAGATTGAGAAGACCGGCCGCTGCGATGGAAGCGGCGGAGGAATCTTTTAAATGTGCGTTCGGATTCTCCACGATCCTCGGCGAGAAATCGAACCAGGGCACGAGATCCGGCGGCAGGTTGTCGATAAAGAAATCCGACACCCGTTCAGAGGCGGTCAAAAACGACTCGAGACCGGTGGCCCGAGCAGTTTCGCTGAAACCGTAAATCGCCCAGGCCTGGCCGCGCGACCAGGTCGATGTATCGCTGTGATCCAGCCCCTGCCGCGTTTCTTTGCTCAGGACTTCACCGGTTTCTTTGTCGAAATGGACCGACTGCCACGTCGATCCGTCGGGACGGATAAATGCGTCTCGTGTCTTTTCGGCGTGGGCAAGTGCGACTTCGTAGAAGCGAGGATTCGCGTCCTCGAACTGCCCCATCCACCACAGAACCTGGAGGTTCATCATCGTGTCGATGATGGTGACTTGGCTGGACGAGTAGATCGGGATCAGGCCGGTACCACCAAAATCGTACATCCATACCAGCTGCTCGGCAGCCTTTCTCGCGCTCTGCAGGTAGAGCGGATTCCCTGTGACCTCGTATCCCAACGAAGAGGAATTGTAGTAAACGAATCCCCGGTCGTGGTTGTTCACCTCTTCTTCTCCGAGGATAGTCTCGTTCCAGGCGTTCGCGAACTCCAGAAACTCCGGTTCGCCGGTCCGGGCATACATCTTCCACAGGCTTCCCACCCAGAAACCGCCTGTCCATCCCAGCCGTAGGTCCCACTTTGGAGAAAAAATACCTTCTTCGTAGGACAAATTCCGGAGAGGATAACGATAATGGGGATACTGCTGCGTCGATTCCAACCATTCGACTGTGCCAACGATTCGGGTTCGAATCAACTCCCAGGCCCGTTTGTAGGTTCTATCGTTCGGCCGGGCGGGCAGAATGTTGACGAAATCCGAGGATTTGTGTGTCTCGCCGGATGTCGACTGCGCGGTGAGCGTCACAATATAGATCCCGACTTCAGACCACGCATGGCTGACTGTTCGGCCGCTGCCGCCGGTACCGTCATCGAAATCCCATTGGAAAGAGACCGCATCCGGCACGTCTTGTGCCTCCGCCTCGAATTGAACAGTCTCGCCAATCTGGATCACACGAGAGGGGAAGTCGATCCGTAGAGCGTGCACCGTCCCGACAGGGATGACGAGGCAGAACAAAGCGATTACCAGTGTAGTACCACAGAGGTAGCGTGATCTCTCGTCATGGCGAGCGAAGCGTGGCCATCTCACTCCATCTCTTTCTTCTACGAGATTGCTTCGCTTCGCTCGCAATGACGGATAGGGTGCGGTTTTCTTAGGTAGAACGATGGTGCTCTGCCGTTGCCGTTTGTCGTCATGGCGAGGCCGGAACCGATGGAGGCGGTGGTCTGAAGAACAAAACGAATTTCGAGCGCAGGGTGGGTTAGCGACGATTTGTCTGCGGATCCTTTCGGCGCGCACTTGCGAGGAGCGTAATCCACCGTGACCGTCTTCTCGTACAGATCTCATCATGTCTCCAAGGTACTTCTTACACACTTCAAACACTACTGAACATCGCCTTTCTTGGCAAGCGGCGTACAGAATTCCTATACTTCATAGTATGATGGCGTCGCAAAAAGTCGAAAGTTGGCGTCGGAAGTTCCCTCTCCCCCCGGGAGAGGGTTAGGGTGAGGGGCGATCATTGCATTGGATTTGCGTATTATGATTATCTTGTGTATTCGCCAGAGACAGCAAATGAATCAACGGCAA
>CAZTDD010000036.1:48998-51452 GCA_964612675.1 uncultured bacterium | reverse complement strand
GGATCGGTCCAGGTGATTTTGTAGCGGCTCGGATAGCCTGTGACCTGCGGCGCTCCCTGGCCGCGTATGATATCCCCATTCGTTAGGAGTCCGTTGGATGGATCGTATGGAAGCCAAAACCAGTCGGTTTCATTTCGGCCGTCGGCGAAGTTTGTCGGCAGGTCGAGCCAGCGGTTCGGGCCGTGCGAAACGATCATCCATTCCCCCAACACCGCCCGCGCGGAGACCATCCCTGCAGCCTGTGCGTCCGCGAGATCCTGACGGGTTTGGCAGCGGAACACCTTGAATCGGTACCGGCTGACCAGATCCGGCAGGTCCATCGGCGGCCGTCCGAACGGGTCGACGATTTTCGCCTCCGAGATGTAGGACACGGGTGTCATGATGGCGTCCGGCAGGTAGTAGGGCCATGTGGTGATTTGTCCCTCGTTCGATGCCAGCTCGGGGCAGGGATGGCCGTTGTTATCGACGGCGTACGATTCGATCGCCGTGGCGAGTGCGGCGTGATCTCCTTGGATACGGGCGACCGTCGCGCGCAGCCGGGCGTTGAGGAAATTCGGCACCGCGATCGCGGCGAGAATCCCGATAATCGCCACCACAATGAGAAGTTCAATCAAAGTAAATCCACGCTTTTGCATCGATACCTCCCGGACACGCATAGGCTACGCCGAGTAGAGACTCCGGACAAGTCCCCAAGAATTGACAGAACGTGAACAGTTTTTTCTTGAAACCGTTGGCGTTCTTGGCTATAGTCGTGTCCAACGCGGAAAGGAGGTGGTCCACTTATGATAGACGGGTGTAGTAGTGAATCTAGCGTAGGTGACTGCGGAGGTGGAGCGGGTTAGTTCCCCTTCCAAATCCGATCCAGGATGGTTTTCAGGGGGACTGACGGTCTTCATCGATAGATTGAAGACCTAGGGGCTCCCCTCCAATCCAACCAGATCACCGCCGGGGGTGGCACGGGTCCTGTGCCGCCCCCGTTTACATTTAATGCGTGGGTTGGATTTGGTAGTCGTTCGTGGATGGTGGCAGCCGCCATTGACTCTTTTGGATCGACCGATTATTTGTAAAACAGAAGGGAGATCGATATGGACGCGGTGACTGTTTCTCCGAAATATCAGGTCGTAATTCCCAAAACGGTGAGAGAACGTACGGGCATCAAACCGGGCGAAAAGCTCCAAGTATTGAGTTTTGATGACCGGATTGAACTTGTACGGATTCAACCTATGCGTGCCATGCGGGGGTTCCTGAGCGGATTGGATGCGACGTTTGCTCGCGATGAGGATGATCGCGCATGAACCTCGTGGATACATCCGGATGGATTGAGTACTTTTTCGGCGGGTCGAACGCCGCCTATTTCACGCTGCCGATAGAAACAGTGGGCGACCTGATCGTTCCGGTTATCTGTCTCTACGAGGTTTTTAAGAAGGTCAATCTGGTGGCGGACGAGGCACGTGCGCTTCAGGCGGTTGCTCAGATGAAACAGGGCCATGTTGTAGACGTTACCGAAGACATCGCCCTTAGTGCGGCGCTAATCAGTCTAAATGAAAAACTGCCAATGGCGGACAGTCTTATTTACGCAACAGCACGAACCCACAGAGCCACGCTCTGGACACAGGATGACCACTTCTCCAGCCTGCCGAATGTGAATTACAAGAAGGCGCGAACGAAGGACTCCCGTCGCCGATCAAAACGTCGCACTCGATGAGGGAAGAGAGACGGCGGGATGCCTGGAGATGAAATCCAGGGCGCTGCCGGTGTCAACGCACTCCATATCCCGCTCACCCGGAAGTTGTACTCCGGGGCCGAATCATACAGACGACAAGTTCTCTGGCGGGTCTTCTAGCCTCTGTCGCCAGTAGAATGGACGCCGTTTTTGATGCGCCAACGCCACGACACGAATTCGATCCCCGTAAACCGCGTAGATTATGTTATAGGGAAAGCGCCACATAGGCTTGCGACGCACTCTCTTCCCAATACGCTGGTACGCCTCGGGTGTCTCGGTAATTTGTTCGACCGATCTTTCGACCTCCTCCAAGAACGCGAATCCGAGACGGATTGAACGACTCTCGTAGAACCCGGCGGCTTCAACCATCTCGGTGTGCGCCTCTGGGTGGAAAGTGACAACTCTCACGAGATAGTATCTCTTGCTCGGCGAAATGCCTCTTCCGCGGGGATCTCGACGGCCAAACCTTGCTCCAACTCATCCAAACGTCGTTCCGCCTGTTCGATCCACAGCGCCTCGATTTCAGGTTGTGAAAGTTCGTCCAAACTCTCGATAACCCGTTTCGCAAGGGCCGCCCTGTCTTTCGGCGGCAGCTTCTTGATTTCGATTTCGAGTTCGTCGACGCCCATTTGGAGCTCCTTCAGTGTGAGCCTTCTTTCTTATTGTAATGGCAGTGGGATTTCTCAGCAAAGCCAAACTCGCCTGCTGCCTCCATCATAATAAGAATAGCC
>CAZTDD010000036.1:0-48898 GCA_964612675.1 uncultured bacterium | reverse complement strand
GCCCCGATTGCTCGGATTTGTCCGCTCGAAAGCAATCGGGGCGACGAAGGAGCAAGAGGCAACAGGGTGCCACGCCCAACTCCGCTTGGGGGTGGGGTCTTTCTCAGCGTGTGGCCCCAATTGCTTGGTGTATGCTCCATTTTATGCTTCGTCAATTCCGAATCGGTTCAAGTCCGATTATAATAGACTCCTACAAGCCGGAGAAAAAAATCGTCAAGCGTGGATTCCGTGAAAGCGAGACGGCGGAGACAAAGGTCAAAGAGCAGTTTTGACGCAGTGACAAACCTGTACCGGTCGTGGTGAGGAGAATCTTATGCCCAGAGCTGTCAAGGCAATAATTGACACAGATGGAAAGGTCCGTCTTCAGGAGCCGATCCACCTGAATGCGCCCTGCCGAGCGATCGTGACGATTCTCGATGAACAATCCGAGACGATCGCTGAAACAGCGCTCCTGAGCGAGGCCGTTCTCTCCGAGGATTGGGACCGTCCGGAAGAGGAGGAGGCATGGTCTCACCTTCAGAAGGCGCGGTAGTGCTCGTCAGATTCCCGTTTTCGGATCTCTCGGAGTTCAAACTTCGTCCGGCGCTGGTTCTTACCTCTGCCGGACGAGGGGATTGGATTCTTTGTCAGATTACCAGTAGCTCGTACGGTGATCCAAAGGCGATTCAAATTGCCGATGACGATTTCGAGGCAGGGGGGCTACGAAGGGTAAGCTACGCCAGACCAGCCAAACTCTTTACAGCAAACAGTTCCCTGATACAGACCGAAGTCGGCAGGCTGAACCCTGTGGCATTTAAGAACGTCATCGGGGCGATTGTCGACACGCTCCAGCGGGCAGCAACAAGCCGATAAGGCCGCCGGCTTATTTTGGAGTGCGGCGTCCCCGACGCCGCTTTGGCTGTATTCGTCGGAGAATCCAAAGCGCTGCCGGGGCCAGCGCACTCCATATTGAGAATGATACCCCGGGTAGCACCGATTGCTTGTCAATCGGGGTGGTGAAGGCACAAGAGGCAACAGGGGGCACCGGCCGCTGGCAACAGGAGCAGGCGTCTCATTGAGCAGGACAATGTGATAAGATTTCCGCATGGTCAAGGTTTATATGGATTTGTGCGTGTTACAACGCCCTTTGGATAAACCCGATCAAGTACGAATCGTGCTCGAAGGGGACGCTGTGTTGGGTGTCTTGTCTTTGTGTGAAACGGGGCAAGTCGAATTGATGAGTTCGGAAGCGTTGTTGTACGAAACGGAACGGAACCCGTCAAGCGTTCGTCGCGCACATGCCGAGTCTGTACTTGCGCTGGCAAAGACAACTTTATACATTGACCAACAAGTAGAAACACGCGCGTCGAAATTTGCACAGCACGGTATCAAGGCGTTGGACGCGCTACACCTTGCGCTGGCGGAAGCGGGTCACGCGGATTACTTTTGTACCTGCGATGATCGATTAAGTCGAAAGGCACAGCGCATCGAGGATCTGGGAGTGAAGGTGCTTTCGCCGGTTGAGTTGGTACAGGAGATTGAACGATGATTGAGATCACACCGTTGGCCGAAGTGAATCAACAAGCGATTCGGTTGCTTTATCGAGAGCTCGGGCCGGTAAATGCTGTGCGCTTCCTGAAACAATACACAGCGGGGTTTGGCAATTACACGAAGGAGCGGGACGAGTTGTTTCCTGACTGGACGCTGGAACAGGTTGTGACTGATATAAAAAAAAGGCGAAAGGGAATAGGAAATGTCCCGTCAGTCCCGTGAGAAGATTAACCGCGTCTTTTCAGGACTTGCTGTAGTCCTCCGTCAATTCTTCTCCAGGGGCGTTGCCCGCTGGCTATACTACTTCACCCTGTTGGGGTAAAGGGACACGATTCTTCCTCTTTTGGTATCGCGTGCCGGTTTTTTTTGGGGGGAGTGCGGCGTCCCCGACGCCGCTTTAGCCATTTTCGTAGGCCAATCCAAAGCGCTGCCGGCATCAGCGCACTTACCAACAAGAAGATACCATAACCAGCTTGTCTCCAAGATCGACGAGAGTGGGGTTCCATTTCATAACATCAGGA
Source organism: uncultured bacterium (assembly GCA_964612675.1). Classification (GTDB taxonomy): domain Bacteria; phylum Hinthialibacterota; class Hinthialibacteria; order Hinthialibacterales; family JAKPRU01; genus CAZTDD01. The sequence continues at coordinate 46,847 of CAZTDD010000036.1, read as the reverse complement.
TATTTATGGCCAAATCTCGGGTAATACGTAGACCGGAACACGCTTTCTGTTTTCAGGTAGACACCCAAGGCGGATTTCCAAGAAACCTTTCATTTTCGTTTCCTGTTGGAAAGAGTCACCAGGCACCAGGCGAACCTCAAGCGTCGACGGTGCGCCACCTGTTTGATCCGGACATTGATCTTCTGCAGAATGATCATTTTTCCCCCATTGCCTGTCGATACGCAAATCGGGCAAACCAGTTAAGTGCACATCTGCCTTGGAGGTTGGTGTATCTCCGAACAAATGGATATAGAGGGTATTGCCGAGGAGACGCTGCTTAGAATCTTGAGGTGTTATCCTCAGTACAGGTGGCGCAACTCTGACCACCTCTGCCGTGAAATAAATGCCATAAAAGTAGCATTTCCGCTCGTTTTTGTCTCCGACGGCCTCAAGGAAGAACCGGCGGAATCCCGGCCGGTTTCCCGGTGACAAGCGGATCGTGATTCGCTGCTTGCTCTGCGGACCTATCGACACTCCCTCCGTTGGTGTAACCGGACGGCCTCCGCCTGTGGTAGAGAAGGAGAGAATCTGTATTTCCCGGTCACCGGTATTCTTGAGAAAGAGCGAGCGGTCAGAGGTGAATTGGGCGGCCACCTCCCCTAAGTATTTGGCGGACGATTCGAAGGCAAGATCATCAGTGCTGGCTTGAGAGATACAATTCTGTGGAACGATTATTACCCCTGACCAAATCACCTCAAATTCCCACCACGAATACCAATTTGGAGACGTTCCTCTGTCTATAACTTTCACGCCGTCAGTTGTTGTGGAGATAATAGTTATAAAATGATTTGTTTTGAGGTGTGCGATATACGGCGTTCGCGCGCCTTTCAATGTTTCGCGAGTTGCCATAAATGACTGTAGGTCCATGCCCAACACCGAACCCATCATCTCGACGTCTTTTACGGTATGAGAAGTTTTTTGAGAATCAGACAGAAGCCGTATTGTGTCCGGCGTCACAGATCCTCCCGACAGGGCGTACGTGTCCACCAAAGCCTGTTCTGCACATCCAAATTGTCCACACACATCGCCGGCACAACGCGATACGAGCTCATCCTCCTCGGCGGAAAAGGCGATACCTCGCGATAGACCAAATACAACAAATATGAGGATTGGTACCGGGTTAAAAACGGTTCGCGTGCGCATAGAAACAGTGTCGATTTATTCGATACCGACCGAGTTGGCGAGGTCCGTCAATTCGCGATAGAGTTCATCGAGGGGTTTTCTAAATAATGTATTAGACACAGTGGGATACTGACCAATCGAAATCGACTCGATACGTTTTCCGCCTACGGTCCACTCGTTCCCCTGTATTTCGTCGGTTACGAGACACCCTTCCGGCAAGTCAAATTGAAGGATGGACGAATCGCGCTGCGATAGATCTACTGTGTCGACAACCTTAATAGAGATAGGATATACGGAGCCGGTGCGCTTGGAAGGATCGATCTCGATGTGTTTCGGCAACACACGCTTCGGCTCCGTGTCATTAAGCACAAAAACATCTTTGACTTCGAAACCGCCGGTGAAGCGTCCATACATGTATCCCCTCAAGCGTAACGGAAGATATCCCCATTCCGGAAGGAGCGTTACGCGGGTCCGTTCATAAACCTTTTCTTTCTCCCGGTCCTGGTCCGTTTCTTTCACTTGTCTGGTTATAGTTATAGATGAATCTTCATTCTTATTAATCTCCCGCCAGAGTGAATTGTCTACAAACTCGTACAATGGCGTGGCATGGACGAAATAGATGTACCGACTATAACAAGTGGGGATAAGAAACGGAGAGCGATTCATTCCCGGCATTCTCGTACCTAGATTCCCCTTCGAAGACCAGCTTACGGAGATGTCGCCGTCAGATACGCCGGTATGATGCGATATAATGCGGTCCTGAGAGGAGGGGGCCAGATAGAAATGAACACATTCGGAGTACATGATGTTGTCTTTGCGCGCAAAGATTCCCGTTGAAGCCAACGGCACACCTTGATCGACTTGTTCCTGTGTTTTGTTTTCTGAGGCAAAAGTGTACAAAACGGCGAACTGATCGCGCGCGCGGCATCCCTTTCTGCAAAGTTCGGCAAGATCGCCAATTGAATCGGGTTCCGCAGCTTCCTCAGAACTTACCGGAGAACCCGTGATAATCAGACCGCTGATCATAACCACTAAACAAATTAAGATTTTGTGTCTCTGTTGTTTTGTATTTATTGCTTTCATCTTCTGTCCTCCTTGAAAAATCCGGTACAGAATTCAATCCTCGCACATGGTTGACTACACATTGTTTGCCGTGGGAACGCTCATCATCACCAACACCATGAGTCATCGCATGAGTTCCATGCGTCGCACGCACCCGAGGGGTCATTAAGACTATACACACAATAATTCGTCCCTCCTGCTTCAGCGCAACTCCCCTTGTACCCTTGTCCACATACCCGCTCACCCAGGCTGGTAATCTTGGAGTAAGGATAAGACACCAGCCTCCACCCACTGCCGGCGCCCTGGCACCATTCACAATCAGCGTTATAGCCAGGCCCGGGGATCCCCTGCGGACAATTGCCGAGATCTGACCGACAGGCTCGCTGATAGCAAGCCAAATGCGAACACCGTCCAAAATATATGAGTTTTTCGCGCTCTGTTAACGGACGCAACTCGGCTGGATGGTCTTGGGTGCGAAGTCGGTTCGCGGCCGCGGCGACGAGAAGCCCGCCCAGCGCCGACAACAAGCAGAGTGCAATCGTGACACTATTCATTCTCATTCTTCTGTACCTCCAGCATTTTCGCCTGTTTTCCCGAGCTCGCCAGAATGGGGTCCCGGCTGAGAATCACTGGGCATCCATTTCGCAATGAATTGCTCAAACTTGCGCGCGGTCGGTTCATCCAGGATGGTCTCCTCAGCGCGATCGTTCGCCTTGAGGCATAATCTAAGAGAGGAAGAAATATATCTTTTTTCTGGTTCTGATAAGGCAGAAAACGACTCGGAATCGGGGGGAACGAGTTGTATGGCGTCCTGAACGCATTTCGCGTAACGACCTTCCGCAAATTCAACCGATGCTATATTCGCTAACAGATTGCAACGCAAAACAGAATCCTTAGTCTTGTCCGCAAGGTTTCTGATCTGATCAGCTAAGCCCAGAACAACATGATAACGATTCTTAATTTGCGATGAAATAATACTTTCGATCAGTATATTTTTGATCCGGTTGGTTACGTACTCATTCAGTTCGTTTTCTCGTTCTAAAAGATCTAAAGCAAAAAGAATGGCGGCTTTTTCGTCATTCTCAACGTCAATGTTACATAATTCCAGGGAAAGACCGGCAAGATTCAGCTGGGCACGATGCGAGTATTCGCCCTCCGGGAACTCCGCCAAGTACTCTTTATACGCGTCAACCGCTTCACGGAGTTGTTTGACCGGATGTCCCTGACGCGTCAGATGATAGGCTATAGCGGCGGCATGATATAAAGCGTCTTCATGCAGTTCGGTACCGGCATAGCTGTCGGCAACTTCCCGGAACAGCAGACCAGCCGACCGATAGTAGCCCGTGGCGGTCTTCGACGCCCGGGTAGTCTTGTGCAACTCTAACCCCCTCAAATAAAACCCCTTTCCCAGCCAGAACCGTACGAAGGCCGCATCCTGCCGGGGCAAATCCGAGTCCCTCAGCTGAATTAACTTTGGCGCTATCGATATCAGTTGAGAGGCCAGACCTTCAGTTGTTGCGTCCGGTGCCTGCTCTCGTTCCGCCACTCGATTGATCACATGTTTACACTCTTCAAAATATCGATCGACATCTGCAACATCGCCGGATATTGAATCCGCCAATGATTCCAAGGGGGTCGGTTCAACTTCGATTCCCAGCGCGGCAGCCTTTTTTTCTGGAATGTCGAACGCGAAAACATCCGAATGATACTGTTTAGCGAAGTCGTGATTGCGCTTTACCATGTCGAAGGGAGCCCCGTTCGGCAGTGCCGCTTCGTACGAGTCGGTTGCCGCTCCTACGATAAGCCAATTCGAATCTTCTTCGATCAACACAGCGTCTTTCGGGGCCTCCGTTGCTAGAAAACGCAGCGCTTTGTCCTCAGACGAAAATTTTCCGTAAAGGGGACGGTATGCAGTAATGTTCGCGCATGCAGACTTAATCGGCAAAGCGCCAAAATACCCGCAAAGTGGAAGTATTACCGTACATATGAGAATTGTGAGGGCTTGTCGAATAGGTGTTTCATTTGTCATCGGCTTTCACCTTTCTTTACCTGAGCTTAATGAAAAGGTATATGAACGCCTCATTAAATTGATACTGCGCCTTCTCATTCAGTTTCGTCGAAGACGAAGACTGAAGAATCAAACTCTGTCACCCCCTCTGTCACCCCGTATGTGCGCAGCGCATTGCCAATAGATCTGTAAATCTTAAAAACCCTGGCTTGCGTCTCGTCGGAAGCATATCTCTTCCCGTCCGTGTAGCGATCCGACAAACGACGCTCTTCATCCGGGGACAAACGAACGTTCATAACTCACCGATAAACCGCTCCAAAAGCAGCCTCATTTTTCGCCGTGCGAGATACAAATGACTTCGCGCACATTCCGCCGAACAATTCAGCGTGTTTGCGATTTCTTTCGGGGATTGCCCATCAACCTCGTGCAGAACCAGCACCGTCCGCTGGGCGTCGCTGAGTTGCTCAAGCGCGTCTCGAAACGCCGCCTCGAAACGTTTCTCGTCCGCCACTCGGTCGGGCGTTTCCCAAGTGGATGCTATCGAGTCTATAATTTCGTCGTCATCGATGGACCGAAAATCGACGCGTTTTTTCAGCCGGTCGATACAACAATTCCGAGCCGTTGTCAGTAGAAAACCCTTGATGGAACCGTTTTGAACACGGAATCGGTTTTGCCGCACCACGCGAACGAGACGCAACATCGACTCCTGCAACACATCTTTTGCTTCTTCGGGATCTCTGAGCAGGAGTTCGCACAGGCGCAGGACATCCCTGGAATACCAGGCGATGATATCCTGAAAGCTTGTGCGATCTCCACGAAGCACCCGCCTCACGAGATCCGTTTGCTTGTCCATTGTCCGCCCTACCCTCTTATCTTCTTATACTGTATCTCAGGAAAAACGTGAAAGACAGAAGAGAAAGAAGCTCTTGTCCTTTGTCCGGCGGAGAGGAATCCGCACAGGTTTTATCAATCCTACGCTACTGGGACGGAACCACCCCCAAGCGGAGTTGGGGGTGGCACCCGTGCAAGTTCCCTCTCCCTCCGGGAGAGGGTCAGGGTGAGGGAGTTTCTTCTGCAGAATTCTGATCCAATACACTCTCAAACCGTACAGAGGGCGGGTCGGTCATGAGGACGGGGTATTCGCCCGAGTGGGCGCCCATTTGCAGGAAGTGAATGACGGTGTTGGGCTCCGATGATTCGATTATTAAAGATGCAGATCCATTTTCCGGAAAAATCGGGAACCAGCCCGAACGGATGCCCGGGGCTATCTCGCGATTCCTTGGAGCGCCTTTCAACGTCGCAGAGCCGCTCAAAACAAGAAATTCATACACAACGACAGCAGCAGGCTCCTCGGACCCCAAACCAGAAACCTCAAAATTAATTCGGCCGCCGATATTCGGAAATTCGATTTGTATTGTCTTTTCTTTACGGCTGACTGTGCACCCATTTATCTCGCTTGCCCGAATCAGAGCCGTGGGCGCAACAAGACTCGAGGTCAATTCAATATACGGCCCCGATAGGCTTGCTTCTATCCGATCCGTACCGTCTCCCCTATCGTCGATCAGATAAACACATCGATTCCCACACACCCAATGCCAGGGCGAAACACCGTCTCCCTCAAAACCATAGAAAATATCATTATCACCGATAGAAAGATACAAATCATACGGTTTCGAATCATAATGTCCGGCAAGCAACCACTGCGGTAGTTCAGCTTTATATACGGTTTTCTTGGGTAGTATGGTGGAATGAATGGAATCAGTCTTGCGAAATAGAAGGTTTATTTCCTTCTTTCGATAAGGAATTTCCGACAGGCATTTGGCAATGAGAATCGGAGGAACGTCCTCGTACGTTTTTTCCTCCTCGATCTCGAAACGGAGGCCGTCAAAACGCGATCCACCTTTATAATCGATTTCGATAAAATAATCCAATTGTTCAATAATGAAATATTCCTTGTCATGATCCCATCCATGACTCACGATTTCTTCAAAATACTGTGTCGTGTTGATTAACCCGTCTAGATTGACAACATGGTGATGGGAATAAACTCCAAGAATTCCGGCATTGTCCGCTCCGATTCGTGCATCCCTTGGTACGTACGTTCCCAGCTGCTGTGCTAATTCGAGCAGATTCGCCCGCCATGGGTCTTTTTTCTCCATTAACGGCGACGTTTGCGGATTCCAATTCATCCGATAATCGTTCTGAAGACATCCGAGACAAACAAGAACAATGACAATCTGGAACGGAATCCTGCGTGTGGTGGACAATTGAAAACAGCGTCCGAATAAAACCAGCGAATACAACAAAACAATCTGCCAAAATGCAAACTCGAAACCGTAATGCCAGACATTGTACCAGTCGAATTTGCGTATCAGAAAAGCATACGCTGTCGAACGGGCCAACATCGCCAGCGCAAGAAAAACAAAAAGTGTGACGCACCAGCGGCGCTGAGAGCGGTCTTCGCCTTTGCGCCAGGTCAATAAAGGGACAATCAAGGGCAAAAAGAACAACGCAGCGGGTAGGGCTTTCAGCCAATAGCTCACAGGCTCCCAGAGCAGACCGCCAAAGCGTTCGACCGCCCCGATGACACAGGTCCACACGCGAATCAAAGACGACGGGAGAAATTCCAGTCCTTCGCTGATGTTCTCGGGCGAGAAAAGATTGCCATCGTATTGTTCAAGGTGCCGGTACACCTTCACTTTCGCGGAAACAGGAAATGAGCTGTCGAATACAATCTCTTGGATAAGACAATTTACACCGAACGGCGCGGCGAGAATAAAGAGTGCAATCACGACACCGAAGAATTTCTTTAATTCTGGATCCTCGCGGTGGGTAAATAGATAATGAAGTAGAACGAACAGTCCCGCCGCGCAGGTAACCGGAAGGTTATCCACACGAACAAGCGGCAGAATCGCCCAAACGAAACACAGACCGAGGTACCAGCGGAGAGACGGCGGCGTTGCCCGTGTCACAAGACAAAGAGTCAAGCCGAGACACAACGTCGACCAGAGCACATTCAGCGGCCATTCAAATCCGCTCAGAGCCAAATTGACGAACGGAAAATGAAGGATGCAGATCCAGACAAATGTTGCGAAGAACCCGAGGAAACGGCTGCCGAGTTTTGCTCCGAGCCAACAGAGAAGGATCCCGGTAGCGGCGTTACAAAAAGCGGAAAAAATCAGAACCGCCTGCAGGAGGCGTTCGTGATCGGTGAGAGCGGAGAGTGCGGAACAGACAAGAAACCACAGCGGCTGAAATCCATTCGACCCATGTTCGCCGTCGAAAGTAATACCGTGCCCATGTACCCAATTCCACGCCGGTTCGAGAAAATAAAAGACATCATCCCGCACAAACGCGGGCACAACCAGCGACTCGGGCAGCAGAGCGAGGCGGATCTCGAAAATCAGCTCCGCAACACATAGAACCCCCGCGAGAATGCCCCACCAGTTGAGTCGGCGCACGGTGTTTTTCGACCTCCGGTATATCGGCCGGGCCGGTAGAGGAATCAAGAGCGGCTTGACTCCCGTTGAGGCAACTATAGCGGAGGGGCTGGGCGCTATCTACGGGATTCGAGGACGCTATTCCCAGAGGCGCTAGGGTGTCGCGAGATCGCCAAAATCGGTCGCCCATCCGTCATTGCGAGCGAAGCGAAGCAATCTCATTGCAGAACCGGGCAAAGAAGAGATCGCCACGCTTCGCTCGCGATGACGGCAAAGGAGACTCCATTTCCTTTCCCAAATCGCCGGCTCCGTCGGTCCGTGGCTCTCGATGACGGAAAGTTAGTCCCACAACCGCACTGGGGTCGCGCGCTCGATGTCCGCCTCGGCGGCATCGGGGAGGGCAGTGAGGAAATCGAGACCGGTTCGCGCCTCTATGGTATCGATTGATGCAAAGAACAGGCTCAAATCGTCATCGTCTATGCTGTGATTCCGCCGGTTGTTGTAGAGATGGTCGATGCGCGGATCGAAATGCTCGAAGAGAAAACATAATACTTCGGGACGATTTGGATTTTCAGTCTTCCGCACGACAACTTTGAAATAGGCGTCGGGAATCGCAATCGGCAATTCGCCGGGATCGCCGACCCACTCGATGGGATCATTGTCATAGAACACAGGTCCGCAGATCACCCAAACAGCGCCGTATCGATCCGCCCAAACGGGAGTTTTGTTCTCCAGGTAGAGCCAAATCCCGCGATTAAGTTCGGCCCGTTGTGGGCAGGCGTTGAGGAACGTGTGGGTATTCCAGTCCGCATCCGCACCGAGTCGGAAAGCGGTCAACTTTCGGCAGAGGTGACCTCGGTCGAAGCCGCTGTTTCTGTAGGAATCATCGTTTGGCGCGATGCCGCGTTCGAAGAGTGGTTCGTCGGTGATCCATCTGCTCGGGCGGTCGGGGCCGCTTCGGGGTGGATCGGGGTGCCGTTTGATTTCGAACGCCACCCATTCGGGGATACCGAGAATATCGCATCCTCCATCCCCGTCGTCATCATCTCTTCCATCGAAACTGACCATGAATGCCCGAAAAACGCGGAGAACGTCTTTCGGTTGTGTGTTATACCGGTCATGATCGTAACTTGGGTCAATCACGATGGGCCGATAATCGGCCGCACGGGCCGATAGGGCAAACGTCAGTAACAATACGCCGAGAATTCCGGTTCTCATATAAAATCTCTCTTCGGCAGGGTAATCGTCAGTACAACCATTATTATTTGTTATTCAAAATTCGTTCAATAGATATTCTGGACAATTCTATCATCGTTAAAGCAGCAATTCGAAGTAGAGAAAGGGCCTTAAGCGATTACGATGAAAGTAGATGAAGCATATTACAGCGTCCGAGTTTATCTCGGACGGATCAAATCGCCCGGGATAAACCCGAGCGCTAGTGCCGGATTTCGGATCATTGGGTGTACCACTTATCGCCGGAAAGAAACGTGAAGAAGCAAAAAAATGGAACCGTCTCGGTTCAAGAGATCGGTTCCGTAAAAGTGACAGGCACGGATAGAACGCGAATACCGATTGGAGAGTCAATACGCCTTTTGACGACTCCCCCCATGTTTTGCCGCACGAAATCCGGCAAACACCCGCACGGCGAAACAGTCTATTTATCCTATTGAACTACTAGAGCAATTCGCCAAAAAAAAATCTACTTTCTCTATGTCGCTTCACGGCTCTTGGCTTGTCGCACAAGTTCGAGAACATCGGTGAGGCTCTTGTTGTCCAAAATCTCCGCCATCGCGTCCCTTACCTCCTTCATGACGATCCAAACCCCGCAGGTCGCCTCGTCCTCGCAATCCTTACATCGCTGATACGCGGTTTGGCTCACACACGGAACCGGTGCCACCGGGCCGTCAATCACACGGACGACATCCCCGACAGTGACTGTTTCCGGCGGTTTACGCAACGAGTAACCGCCTCCTTTCCCTTTCTTACTCTGCAGGAAGCCCAGATTCCTCAATTCCAGTAGAATCAACTCAAGAAACTTCTTCGGAATACTCTGTTCCTGCGCCAATTCCGATATCAAAATCGGCTCTTGGCCATACCGCTCAGCAAGATACAACAGAGCCCGTAAAGCGTATTCTGCCTTCTTCGATAGCATCGGTTTCTTTTAGACTACTCAGTCTATAGTTTCGATAGAGAAATTATGTCCTCCGAAACGTTCTGTCAAGAGTTCTGTCAAGAGTTCTGTCAAGAGTTCTGTCAAGAGTTCTGTCAAGAGTTGCGCTTTGCATTCCAGCGGAAAGTTTTCTTATCTCTTAGTTTTTCAGTGGCTTACATTCCGGTAAATTCTTAGTATACTCTATAGAGGAGCGACTAATCCGTTAAGAGGTCGCCAGATTTCGGATTGACTGCGAGGTCAAAATCAAGAAGAGGCGAAAAAGACGGCAACGAAAAGCGATGGTCAAAGCCGCGATTCGTTCGGGGCTGCGTCGATACCCGCGCGCCTTGGTCGACTCGATTCGATGGCGCAACATGCCGTCCTTCAACCTCCCGCTTCGTTCTCTCGCAGATATTGAGACATCTTCCATGGCAGCGGTGTGGTTGGGGCACGCGAGCGTATTGTTGCGGCTCGACGATGTGAACATACTTGTCGATCCGGTGTTCTCCAAGCGAATTGGGAAGCAAATGGGAAACATCGTGATCGGTCTCGAACGCCTTGACGGGATATTGGTCTCTGCGCAAGCCCTGCCGCCGATCGATTTGATTCTTATCACACACGCGCATTTCGACCACCTGGACAGAGCGACTTTGCGCGAGTTGGTCGCACCCCACACCACCGTGGTGACCTCACGTGGGTCGCGAAGTCTGATTCCCAGGGGATACGGCACCACTGTGGAGCTTGGCCATGACTGTTCGGTAACCCTTCACGAGATGGACATTACCGCGTTTCCTCCGGCGCATTGGGGCGCTCGTCACGTATTCGACCAACACCGGAAATGCAACAGCTATCTTCTGGAATCGAACGGGAAACGTGTTCTCTTTGCGGGCGATACTGCTTTCACAGATGTGTTCTCCGAGCTGGGTCCTGTCGATTTGGCTGTGTTCGGAATCGGTTCGTACGATCCATGGGAACATATGCACGCGACACCGGAGCAGGTATGGACCATGTTTCAGAGTATTGGCGGACGGAGACTATTGCCCGTCCACCATTCCACTTTTCATTTGAGTGACGAGCCGATCGATGAACCGATGCGAAGGCTGCTTTCCGCTGCAGATGAAGAAACAGACAAAGTGATCCAGGTTGTGCCCGGTGAAATCTGGCAAGAAGAACCTGTCTCCATGCTCCACCATCTCAGATCGGCATCTTGACAGCAGGCACTCCTTTCCCCATGATCGAAATATGAGTTAGTCAATACAACACAGCGCGGCAAAAAGTGAGGGGAACGGATCTCAACCCCCTCCTAACCTCCCCCGATCTTCGAGGGAGGAACAGGAATCAACGCGTCCACGTTGTTTTTCTCCTCCAAAGAGGCCACGCTTGCGTGGCTGCAGTAAGGGGAGATACAGAGTGGGGATTGATTCCTCACTTTCTGCAGTCCGCTCACTATCTGCCGCGCCGTTCATAAAGGAGTTCGGAATGAAAAACAGCAAACCCAATCGACGTGATTTCCTGAAACTGCTCGGGGCCTCCGGGGCAGTGACGGTCCTTCCAAGATCAATCGCAGCGGCGGGCTCGGGCTCAACGAAGCCCCTCAACTTTGTTTTCATTCTTATCGATGACTTGGGGTGGAGCGATCTCGGTTGTTATGGGGCGGATCTGCACGAAACGCCCAATGTGGACGCATTCGCGAAGCGGAGTATGACATTCACCGACGCGTACGCCGCGGCGCCGGTTTGTACACCGACGCGGGCGTCCATCATGACCGGCAAATGCCCGGCCCGGCTGAACATGACAATCTGGCATGAAGCCTCCAAGAGACCGCCGCAGGATCGGCCGCTGATTCCGCCGATTACTGTTGGAAACCTGCCCCACGAGCAAGTCACCCTCCCAGACGTCCTGCAAGAAACCGGTTACCACACAACGCATATCGGTAAATGGCATCTCGGAGGAGCCGAATATTACCCTGAAACACACGGATTCGATGTCAACATCGGCGCCACACTTTGGGGAGCGCCGAACACCTATTTCTATCCGTATCGAGGCGACGAAAATTATCGTGAGTATCGATATGTGCCTCATCTGGAATTCGGTGAAGAGGGGGAGTATCTGACCGACCGTCTCACGAGTGAGGCGCTGGCTGTGATGAAGAAAGTCAAGGACCAACCGTTTTTCCTCCATCTTTCATACCACACGGTCCACACACCGATGGACGGGAAACCGGACCTTCTGGAGTACTACCGGAAGAAAATCCAATCCGACATGCATCACCAAAATCCGTATTTTGCGGCGATGGTTCACAGCATGGACGAAAATGTGGGACGCGTTCTCCGGGGTGTGAAAGAACTCGGAATCGAGGATCACACCGTTATCATTTTCGTTTCCGATAACGGCGGATACATCAATGAACATCGAGGTATGCAGGTGAATAACAACTATCCGCTCCGGTCCGGCAAAGGTTCTCTTTACGAGGGAGGTATCCGTGTGCCGATGATCGTGAATTGGCCGGGAGTGACGAAGCCCGGAAGTGAATGCCATGAGCCTGTCAGTTCGGTCGATTTTTATCCCACGTTACTGGAGATGGCGGGTTTGGGCGGCGACCCCGAGCATAATGCAACCGTGGACGGTATGAGCCTTGCACCTTTGCTGAGAGATCCGGACGCGGTGTTGCCAAGGGAGACTCTTTACTGGCATTATCCGCACTACTACCCGACCACGTCGCCGGTCAGCGCTGTAAGGCAGCGGGACTGGAAATTGCTCGAGTATTTCGAGGACGGGCATCTGGAGCTGTACAACCTCAAGGATGATTTTCGAGAGCAGAACAATCTGGCGGAGAGCATGCCGGGAAGGGCGTCGGAATTACAGAACCTGCTCCGGATGTGGCGGGGGCGCGTGGATGCACAGATGCCCAAGAAGAACACGAAGTAGACTATGACAAATGACTGCTGAGAGGTCCAGGAGTTCAACTCCTGGACCAGCGACCCCGTAGGCGGACCAGTGACGCCGGGAATGGACCAGCGACTCCGCAGCATATCCGCCTGCCTGGTTCAGAAGTCTGTGATCATCGCCGATGCGGGGCTATAGTTGTCTCTTATCCAAATCCCAACCTGTCGCAAGCGGAGAATCCGCCTCTGAAAGAAGGGAGTACCCTGAATGCCACGACGCGAGGATATCAAAAAAGTCATGATTATTGGCTCCGGTCCGATTGTGATCGGGCAGGCCTGCGAATTCGATTATTCGGGCACCCAGGCGTGTAAAGCACTGCGGAAACTCGGCTATGAGATCCTGCTTGTGAATTCCAATCCGGCTACGATTATGACGGACCCGGAGATGGCGGACGTGACCTACATCGAACCCCTCACAGTCGAAGCGATGGAAGAGGTTATCGCGCAGGAGCGGCCGGACGCGCTTCTGCCGAATCTAGGCGGACAATCGGGACTCAATCTGTCCTCCGAGTTGGCGAGCGCCGGCCTCCTGGAGAAATATGGTGTGCAGGTGATCGGGGTCGCCGTGGACGCGATCCAGCGCGGCGAGGACCGTTCGGCATTCAAAGAGACCATGAATCGTCTCGGTATCGACATGCCCAGGAGCAAAATCGCTCAATCGGTTGCGGAAGCCGAGGAGATAGCCAAAGAACTGGGGTACCCGGTTGTGATTCGCCCGGCCTACACACTGGGTGGCACGGGCGGTGGACTTGTTTTCAATCCGGAGGAGCTGCAGTTGATCTCCAGCCGTGGACTTGCGGCGAGCATGGTGGGGCAGGTTTTGGTGGAAGAGTCTGTTTTGGGTTGGGAAGAACTCGAACTGGAAGTGGTCCGGGATTCGAAGAACCAGATGATCACGGTTTGTTTCATCGAGAATGTGGATGCCATGGGGGTTCATACCGGCGATTCGTTCTGCACGGCACCGATGTTGACCATCGATCCCGAACTCCAGAAACGACTGCAGAAACACTCCTATGACATCGTCGAGGCCATCCAGGTTATCGGCGGCACGAATATTCAGTTTGCTCACGATCCCAAGACCGGACGCGTTGTGGTGATCGAAATTAATCCGAGAACGTCTCGCTCGTCCGCTCTGGCGTCGAAGGCGACCGGATTTCCGATCGCCTTTGTCTCTTCACTTCTCGCGGGCGGTTTGACAATGGATGAGATTCCCTATTGGCGGGACGGCACTCTCGAAAAATACACGCCGTCCGGCGAGTACGTCGTTGTGAAATTCGCACGCTGGGACTTTGAAAAATTCCAAGGCGTTCAGGACAGACTCGGCACCCAAATGCGGGCTGTCGGAGAGGTAATGAGTATTGCGAAAAACTATAAGGAAGCCCTCCAAAAATCGATTCGGTCGCTTGAGAAAGGATGCTACGGTCTCGGATTTTATAAGAACCTGAACAGCCTCTCTCTTAATGAGCTTTACCGGCGTTTAGCGGAACCCACCAGCACCCGGCAATTTGTGATGTATGAAGCGCTTCGTAAAGGAGCCGACGTAAATACACTATATGAAAAGACCCATATCAAACCGTGGTTCATCGAGCAGATGAAGGAACTCGTGGAGATGGAGGAAGAGATTCTGAAATACAAAGGAGGCGCTCTTCCGGACGAATTACTCATCCAGGCCAAAAAAGAAGGCTTCGCCGACAAGTACCTCTCACAAATACTAAATATCCCCGAAATAGAATTGCGGGAACGCCGTAAGAGTATTGGACTTAATAAAGCGTACGAGGCCGTCCCGGTCAGCGGTGTGGAAAACGCCGCCTATTATTATTCAACTTTCAATGCGACCGATCAGCTGAAGACCAGCGATCGGCGCAAGATCATGATTCTCGGCGGAGGACCGAATCGAATCGGGCAGGGGATCGAATTCGATTATTGTTGCGTTCATGCGGCATTTTCATTACGGGACGAAGGATTCGAGACCATTATGGTCAATTGCAATCCCGAGACGGTTTCGACGGATTACGATACTTCCGACCGGCTGTATTTCGAGCCGCTGACTGTCGAGGACGTATTAAGTATTTACGAAAAGGAAAAACCGGAAGGCGTCATCGTCCAATTTGGCGGTCAAACGCCGCTGAATATCGCCAATGAACTGGAAGCGGCGGGGGTGAAAATCCTTGGCACCGCTCCGGAAACGATCGATTTGGCAGAGGATCGCGACCGATTCCGTCAGAAGATGCAAAAACTCGGAATTCCGCAACCTGAATCCGGTATGGCGAAAACCTTTGATGAAGCCATGGAAATCGCCGAACGGATCGGCTACCCCCTGATGGTGAGGCCGTCCTACGTTCTTGGCGGGAGAGCTATGGAAATCGTCCACGACCAGAATTCGTTGAATCATTATCTCGCTGCGGCCGTGGATGTTTCGCCGGATCGGCCCATATTGATCGATAAATTCTTGGAAAATGCGATCGAGGCGGAAGCCGACGCTATTGCGGACGGCAAAGACGCTTTCGTTCCAGCGGTCATGGAACACATCGAATTGGCCGGAGTCCATTCCGGGGACTCCGCCTGCGTGATCCCTCCGATCAGTATTCCGGTTAAGCATATCGAGACAATCAATGAATACACGAGGAAAATCGCCATTGAATTGAATGTTGTCGGTTTGATGAATATCCAGTATGCAATTATGAATGATACGGTTTATGTTTTGGAAGCGAATCCTCGCGCCTCTCGAACGGTTCCTATTGTGTCGAAAGTCTGCGGCATCTCGATGGCTCGGATCGCAACCCAGGTGATGTTAGGAAAAACCATCAGTGAATTGGGTCTGAAACATCGCGATATTCCGCATTACGGTGTCAAGGAGGCTGTATTCCCCTTCTATATGTTCCCGGAAGTGGATCCCGTTCTCGGACCGGAGATGCGATCCACAGGCGAGGTCTTGGGGATGGCCGAGTCGTTCGGTCTTGCTTTCTTCAAGGCGCAAGAAGCTGCAAAACCGTCGTTGCCTACGGAAGGCACCGTGCTCATGACCGTGACCGATGCGGAGAAACCTTCTTCGCTCGATGTTGCGAGACGGTTCAAAGAACTCGGGTTCAATATCGTCGCTACGGAAGGAACGCACTCGTTTTTGGCAGCAAATGGTGTGGAAGCGAAACGAATCAGCAAGATTTACGAACCGAGACCGAATATTGTCGATGCGATCACGGACGGTGAGATCCAACTTGTCGTAAATACCCCTATCGGCAAACTTGGGAAATACGATGACTCCTATATACGGAAATCCGCGATCAAACACAGGGTCCCTTACATCACAACCATCGCTGCCGCATCGGCGGCCGCAAAAGGAATCGAAGCGTACAAAAAGGGACGGCGGCACGCAAAATCGCTCCAGGCTTATCACACGGACGTGAACTGAGCAGGTCTTACGCAAATCTCGTGACGAGATGCCCCGGATATGGCGAGGGCGCTCGTCCTGTTTATGGGATGATTCGGATCGCTGTATGCCCGGATAGTCCGCCGAAGTCGAGCACCTTTGCAGGAGACTATTGGGGATCACTGTCTACTGGTGTTGATTGTCAGTCGAGCAAATGTTCTTAGACCCTTGTCGGTGTTTCTGAGAGGTTGTTATTCCAACCCGCTTAATCGATTGAAGTTATGAATGGACAAAATCTATTGCCGGGGCTCCGTCCAATTGAGCAAGGACTCTGAAGTGGACCTTGCGTTTAGATGGCGCATCCGATACACTCATGAGCTTGATAAACCGTGTTGTCTATGCTCAAACAAGGCACGCGCTACACCTGTGATTCAACGTCTTGAGAAGAAATCCAGACATCTAAGGAGAGCGATAGGAATATGGCATTCGATCTGACGGCCCACGGAATAACAGTCAAAAAAATTTATCGGAATCTATCCGCACCGGTGCTCTATGAAGTAGGGTTGCAGGAACCCGGTCATGCGATTGCGAGTACAGGGGCATTGGTCGCCTACTCAGGCGAGAAGACCGGACGCAGTCCTCTGGAAAAGCGAATCGTTGAAGAGGAGTTGAACAAAGACAATGTGTGGTGGGGGTCGATTAATATCCCTATCAGTGAAGAGGGATTCGAGATCAATAAAGAGACTACTCTCGATTATCTGAATTCGCGGCCGTATCTCTTCTGCGTTGACGCATTTGCATGTTGGGAAGAAAAATATCGTATCAAGATTCGTGTGATCTGCGCTCGTGCGTATCACGCCCTCTTTATGCACAATATGTTGGTCCGTCCCACCGAAGAGGAACTGAAGGATTTCGGCGAGCCGGACTGGCTGATGTACAATGCGGGACCGTTCCCAGCCAACAATCATACTCCGACTGTGAAAAACAAAACCAGCGTTAATGTGAACATGAAAAAACGCGAGTTTGTCATTTTGGGCTCGGAATACGCGGGCGAGATGAAAAAAGGTATTTTCACTGTCCTTAATTACCTCCTGCCGAAACAGGGGGTTCTGTCCATGCATTGTTCCGCCAATGAAGGAGACAAAGGCGATACCGCGCTTTTCTTCGGACTCTCGGGAACAGGAAAGACGACACTCTCCGCCGATCCCAAACGGACGCTAATCGGTGACGACGAGCACGGCTGGTCCGATAATGGGATCTTCAATTTCGAAGGCGGCTGCTATGCGAAAGTCATCCGGCTGAGCAAAGAGGGTGAGCCGGATATTTGGAATGCGATTCGTTTCGGAACGGTTCTGGAAAACGTTGTTTACGATGAGAAGACGCACGAGGTCGATTACTACGACGGAAGCATCACTGAAAACACCCGTGCTTCATACCCGATCCAGCACATCGACAGAATCAAGGTACCGTGTGTCGGCGGACATCCAAAGAATGTTGTCTTCCTGACGTGTGACGCATTCGGTGTATTGCCTCCCGTCAGCCGTTTGTCGGAAGGACAAGCCATGTATCACTTCATTAGCGGATATACGGCGAAGGTGGCGGGTACCGAGGTCGGCATTACCGATCCCGAGGCGACGTTCTCAGCGTGTTTCGGTGCGGCGTTCCTCGTTTGGCATCCGACGGTCTATGCCGAGCTGCTCCAGAAGAGGCTGCAGGAACACAACGCAACCGCCTGGCTGGTCAATACCGGCTGGACCGGCGGTCCGTTCGGCGTGGGGGCTCGGATGAAGATTCACGAGACCCGGCGAATCGTGGACGCGATCCTGGATGGCACTTTGGATTCGGCCGAATACGAGGAAGGGTTGTATGGTTTGGCCATCCCGAAAGCCATTGAAGGTGTTCCGAGGCAAGTACTTTTCCCACGTGAGTCCTGGGATGACAAGGAGGCTTACGACAAGCAAGCGGCGAAACTGGCTGCCCTTTTCGCAAAGAACTTCGAGAAATATGCGGACCAGGCCAAGAAGAATCCAGATATTATGGAGGCCTCTTCGAAGCTCAACGCTTATTGTTCGTAAGGGATCCTTGGGTGTCCTTTCGAAAATGTTTCAGCGTCCTATGACAGGGAATCCCGAGTATGACCCGTTGCAACTCGACCAAGAGTCAGCAGTACCAGATCCCTGCGGAGGTGGACCTGCTGATCGTGGATGCCCACGATACGATTTTGAAACGGGACATGTCACAGGTGCAGGGGCCCGTTTTCGGCGATCCTGAAGAGAAGCAGAAGATCGTATGGGCCCCTCGTGAAGGGTTGTTGAATTTCCTGACCTTCTATGCGAAGGTCCTCCAGAAGAGCATCGTCATCAGCTCCGATGGAAATCGCAAACGCTTACAGGAGCAATTCGAGCGTTTCGGTATTGCGGACATGATTCGTCGTGTCTACGGGGAAGAGCACCTGGAATCGGATACCTCGCTCAAGAACCTGGGCACAATTTGCGAGGATATGAAGATTCCTCCGGAGAAAGCGCTGTTCATTGGGGACAGCGACGTCGACAAAAAGTCTTCCGAAAAATACAATATCCACTTTGTCCGTGTACCCAACACGTTAGAGGATCGTCATTTCTCTTTTAATTCGTTTATTGTCATCGATCCCGACGAGGGGATGACGGGCCTCGAGATTCATGGAATCAAGAACGTACGCGATGCATATTTCAATCTGACTACTGCCGATTTGTATGAATTCTCAATTCGGCAAATGGAAAGCCGCATCGCGCACCTTGGACCTTTGGTAGTCAACTCCGGTGTCCATAAGACCCATTTGGATCATGCATACATCGTTGAAGAACCGTCTTCCAAGAGCAAGATCTGGTGGGGAGACTACAACAGAGCACTGAGACCGGACCAATTCGATATTCTTTATGCGCGGCTGCTGGCCTACCTGCAGGGAAAAGATCTGTTTGTTCAGGATTGTTACTGTGGGGCGGATACGCGATTTCGGATTCCAATTCGAGTGATTACGGAGATGGCCTGGCATGGTCTTTTCGCACGGAACATGCTTGTGGAGTCGGTGCCGCGCAGGCTTCGACATTATTTCCCGGAATATACGATTATTCATGTTCCGAATTTTCACGCGATTCCCGAATTGGACGGAACGGACGGGGAGTCCTTTGTTGTAGTGAATTTTCTCAAGAAACTAGCCATTGTGGGGGGAACCGGCTTTGCGGGGGAGCTTCGTACCTGCATTTTCATCATTATGAGTCATCTTTTGCCGCATGAAAATGTATTGCCTCTTTTGTGTTCCGCGAACAAGGGTATGGAGGGAGACGTCGCGCTGTTTTTCGGTTGTTCCGGTGCAGGGAAAACTTCTCTTTCTCTGGATATTAATCGCCCGCTGATCGGGGATACGTTTCACGGTTGGAGCGAGGACGGGATATTCAACGTGGAATGGGGCTGTTATGCGAAAGTGACCGGATACAGTCCATATTATCAGCGGCACATTTACCAGTCGACACGAAGATTTGGGACGATTCTGGAAAACGCGTGTATCGACGATCGACGCCGGGTGGACTTGAACAATACATCAGTCAGCGAAAACGTGCGGGCTGCTTTTCCTTTTACGCATTTGGACAATGCGGACTACTCCGGCCGAGGGTACCATCCGACGAATTTGCTTCTGCTTGTGAGAGACGGCTTCGGGATCTTTCCGAGTCTTGCACGGCTAACGCCTGAACAGGCCTGTTACTACTTTTTGTGCGGTTATTCGACAGTTATCCATCATGGGCCGAATGGCGCCGTTACCAAGGTAGATCCTATTTTTCACAGCTGTTTTGGATCGTTTTCAACGGTGCTTCACCCCACCGTCTATTCTCGGCTGTTGCGGCAGCGGATCATCGAGCACGATGTGAATTGCTGGCTTGTGAACACCGGCTGGCTGGGCGATCATCGGGAACACGGCCATCCGATTACCTTGACGATGACCCGGCAGATCCTGAATGGTATATACACCGGGTCGCTCGAAGAGGCGGAATACGAACGGTCCCCGATTTTTGGACTTGAGTATCCCGTCTCGATTAAGGGAATCGCCATCGAACATACGAATGTACGGATGGCCTGGAGAAACGACGAAGAGAGCTATACGAAGGCTTCAGTCCAGTTGGCGAAATTATTCATGGAGCATTTTCAACCGTACGAGTCATTTGCCGCTCCTGAAGTGAAGGCCGCCGGTCCTCGTCTTTCGTGAACTGATCGAGGATGTATACGATTTTCCCATTGCCCTCATAAATAACCTCGAAATCACTTTGATTGAGAATCCGGAGACCGTACCCCGTGTGTTCGAATTCGCCGCAGTCTCCAAAGTCATGCTGGCTGTACTTGCTCATGACCGTTCGAACATCGAATCCCTGACCGTCATCTTCGATTCGTACGAGGACACCCCCCGTGCCGACAAAAAAATCAACCAGAATCGGTCGGTTTGGATTTCGTTTATTACCCCAGCAAAATGAGTTTTCCAACAGCACGACAATGGCGTTACTGTTCAGGACCCGCTGTATATGTTGCGAGTAAGGTGTGAGCGCTTCCTCGATCTCGCTGAGAAAGGCAAAAAGCCACAGGTAGTTGGGATTGACTTGGCGAAAAAAGCGCGTATTCACAGGTGGGACGATCCG
This sequence comes from uncultured bacterium, assembly GCA_964612675.1. Classification (GTDB taxonomy): domain Bacteria; phylum Hinthialibacterota; class Hinthialibacteria; order Hinthialibacterales; family JAKPRU01; genus CAZTDD01. The sequence continues at coordinate 26,051 of CAZTDD010000036.1, read as the reverse complement.
GACCTTGCTCGGGATCAGAACCCTCCGCAGTGTCGGTCGATTGTCCGCGTCAATGGACCGAAGCGCGTTTTCGAGGTCCAGGGACTCCACGCAGAGAATCAAGTAAATTGTCTCCTTCAGTCTGTTTTAGGACCGGCCAAACTTTTGTAGCAAAACTTTTCAAATGTGATAATATTAGATAGCAATAGGCAACCTTTTTGTCAATAGGTGCCGTATAAGCATGCCAAAGGATATATGACACATAATCTGGAGACGGACGTGTTTTTTTACGGTCGGATTCGAGCCTTTTTACTAGCTGCCATGGGGATCTCACTCCTTGTTTCTCCTTGGGAGGCGGAAGGGAGTGGAGAACGTTTTTATAGCGTGATTAAGGAAGACTGGCTTCGACAAGAACGGCGAATCGGGAGGGAACCCTCGGATCCGGGGGCGATCGCCGACGCATACCGCCAGGGAGAGCGTCTTCTTGAAGATCTTTCCACGATGGAGCATGTCCCCGATTTGGCGACTTATGCCGAGAAACTCGACAGGCTGAAGAAGAGGATTTCTACCGCAACCGATTCAGACAAAGAGGACCGTCGAGCGCTGTATTTTGAAATTCGTGGCGTTGTGCGCGACCTGTCACTTCGAAATCCTCTCTTGGGACGAGAGCCGATAGTTTTTATGAAACGAAGACGGTTTATCTGCCAAATGCTACATGAGTATTTGGGATATTATTATGATTACAGTGACATCAGCGGAGGCGGGATTTACGTCTTAGAGAACCCTGGTTACTCGATGGCGGTTTCCGATCTTATTCAAGAACGGTTGCCGAGAGGCAACTACACGACGTTGTCTCTTTCGTTTAAAGGAAGTGAGGTCTATTTCGCTTTTGCGAAGCGTGCCGCAGAAAAACCCGATTTCTATTCACAGGAACGTATGTGTTTTCAGATATACGCAGTAGATACGGACGGAGGCAATTTGCATCAATTGACAAGTGGAACTGACGATTCCTTCGACCCGTGCCCTTTGCCGGACGGAGGGATTGCTTTCATGTCGACACGGCGTGGGGGATTCGGGCGATGTCATAACCCGTGGGAGCCTCTACCGGCATACACACTGCATCGAATGGCCCCGGATGGCGGCAACGTCCGGACTTTGTCGTACCATGAAACGAATGAGTGGCATCCCAGCGTTTTGCATGATGGACGCATTGTCTACACGCGATGGGATTATGTAGACCGTTCGGCGTCGAATTTTCATGGATTGTGGACCAGTAATCCCGACGGGACAAATCCGATGGCTTTGTTCGGGAATTATACGATGGACGTTAATGCATGTTACCAGCCAAAAGCGATTCCCGGATCCGATAAGATCGTCTTTGTTGCGGGAGCGCACCATGCGGACGTTGGTGGTTCTCTGGTTGTGTTCGACCCCGCCAAGTTTGCCTTGGACAAGCGTACCGGACAGGATGATCTTGACGCGCTTGATGTCCTTACACCGGAAGTTTGTTTCCCGGAAGCCCCCGGATGGCCGGACAGTTATTTTCACAGTCCGTGGCCTCTGTCGGAAAACTACTATCTGGTTTCATTCAGTTTCGACCCGTTGCCCGGAATGGGACCCGGTGTGAAAGACGATACAGAGACCGGTATTTATCTTTTTGACCGCTTTGGCAATCTGGAGCTTCTGTATAGAGAAGAAGGTATCTCCGCTATGTACCCCATACCACTGCGGGCGCGACCTCTACCTCCCGTTATCCCGAGTGCGCTCGACCCGGACCTGGGCGATGAAGGCGAATTTGTTTTGTCGAATGTTACCAAAAGCCATCTCGCGTTGCCGGATTCCCGGCCGGTTCGGGAGCTGCGCGTGTTTCAAATTTTGCCGAAGAGCGAAACCCACGTGAGTAACAAGCCTCGCGTTGGTTATGCGAACGCGGAATCCGCACGGATGTTGCTTGGTACCGTACCGGTTGAACCCGATGGGTCTGCGTATTTTCGAGCACCGGCCCGAAAACCGTTGGCTTTTCAGGCGGTGGATGCGACCGGGCGAGCCGTTCAAGGGATGCGCAGCGTCACTTATCTGCAGCCGGGAGAGCGGCGAGGGTGCGTGGGATGTCACGAGCCGCGCGGCACCTCGCCTCTACCTGAAATAACAATTGCGTTTCAAAGAAAACCCTCAGAAATTACACCCGGCCCGGACGGCAGTCGGCCCTGGAGTTTTCTCCGTCTCGTTCAACCGGTTCTCGACGATCATTGCGTGGCCTGTCATAACGGCGATCGGCATCCGCTGGATTTAACAAACCGTCCAGCCGGTGAGTTCACCGTTTCTTATGAGAGCTTGAGAGGATATGCTCGATGGTTTGAATGGGGCGAACAGACGATCGACGAAATCGTTACACGGCCGGGACACATGCCGGCTGACGAGAGCCCGCTGACCGAGATTCTCCAGACCAGCCACGCGACTCGAATTAACTTGACCAATGAGGAGTTGAGGCGGATATACCTTTGGCTGGATGGAAACGCCGCATTCTATGGCACGTACAAAGAAGAGGAGCGTCTGGCCCAGCGCGAAGGAAAAGCGGTACCGCCTCCCTCGCTCCAATGAGTTCCCTTACGTTTTTAGTATTGTGGCGATAGATACGGCTATTTCCAACGTACCCGCCATGCGAGCTGGTAGAGAAGCACGTCAATCGGATCCCAGATCCAATTCATGTTGCTGTCGCTATCCGTTTGTTCGTGCCACGATTTCTTCAACATCAATAGATCGGTTTCGTCGATGACCCCGTCCCCGTTGACATCGGAGTAACGTGGCGACCACGGCGGTCGTGAACTCACAACCGATGTGACAAGAGGTTCTCCGGAATTCCCGGAAAAATCCTCGAGAAGGATGCCTATCGTGAAAATCTGATCCGTCGATGGGTTTTCGAACACGCTCATTGGGAAATTGGGAATTGCCGTTTCGTAGGAGTCTATCGATCCATTGTATTGTAGTGCGAATTCGACGAAATTCTCCGGTTCATTTCTTGGCGAAATGTGAGCGGTTATCCGCAGGTCCCCTTGCGTAGTACTTTCGTCGTTCGCCGATGCGAGGATTTCTAATGATTCTCCCCAGAAAATCTCCTTTGTCTGTGCTCCTGCCACAATCACCGGTTCGACATTGTCGGGAACGCCGCGTGTTTGAAGATCGGGAACATAGGGGGATCCTATCGTGAAATCCTTCATGGTTTCCGGTACCGACTCGGGGAATGTCACGGGGACCTGAAGACGCACAGGACCTTGTACCTGTGCCAGACGCTGTGAGGCTTCTTCAAGTGCCTCCACCAACGACTGTCCCGCGACAATTTGATCGAAGAAATAGTCGCTGAATGAAAACGGTTGACCGCTGTTCGGTGTCGTACCGAAGAGAGCCACGTTTCTTTCTTTCGCGCCGGTGCTCGCGATGATCAGCAGATTGGGATTACCGCCCGAGGCGACCCAAACAGTCGAGCCAATCGCCGCCGCATGGTTGCAATCGACGATAAGCAGTGTCGGGCCGGATCGTTCCACTGAAGACAGGGCGGTTCCCAGCGCATCCGTATCCAATGTTTCCGTATCGGTCAAATGAAGTGTTCCGATTTCCGGAGCCGACCCCACACAGTAGACGGTCAGTGGATGTTCCGGTGGAATCGCGCCGATCCTATCGAGCAACGCTTGAGTCGACGGAGGACCGCTCACCGGCGTACCGGACGAGGTTGACTGAGTCATAACCGAAAGACGCGGTTCGGTGAAGCGGCGTTCATTCATCATTTCCGTATAACGGTCATTAATAAGCCGATCGACTGTGTCCTGGGTCAAACGGGAATCGGGAGTGCCCGCGACGAGGATCAGATTTCCAAACAACTCACTCAGCAAATCTTCGTCTGCGAAGAGCTTCTTTCCAGGATGGTTTTTGCCGGTCGCGCGGAGAGCCCCGACTGGAATTGTCAGATGCCCGTACCCTTCGACTTGAAAAGCGGGATCGAGGCTCTGGACTGTCGCTTCTATTTCCCAGCGTCCCAGCATCTCCGGTGTCTCGATTGGGATCTCTATGAGGAAGCGGTCATCGCCTGGTTCGAGCCCCACCGCCGCATATGCTCTTCCGGCGGCGGCGCGCTCGACTGCGATATTCACACTCAGGTTGGCGGGAGCCGTCCCTATGCGTCCGCCGACACGAATGATCTCACCGACTCCTTCGGTCAATGAAGCGTCGGTTGTTAAATAGATCGGTAAGTTTCGACTCAATATCGCGAATTGAGTGGTGGTCGGTTGCTCGGGATTGAAGGCCACATCGACTTTCTGTGTGCGTGTGGTCGACGGTGCATCTGGATCGTCGATCGCATTGGCGGACGCAGAAATTGTGATTTGCCGGTCGATGGGTTCTGTAATGTCGGCTTTAGGACCGACTTCCAGGATCGAAACGCCGGGAATGACAAGATTAGTCGGCTCGAAGCTCGCCACGAGTGAATCGCCCAGGTTTTGCGCAGAAAGCTCCGCCTCCGCGGCGACTTCATTTTCAGCAATCAGAGCACAAGTAAAACGTATCGACTCATCAGCGCCTTGTCCCAGTCGTTCCAGGAGCTTTAGCCGGAATTGAGGTGCGGACGGCGGTTGCGGTTCCGGCGTCGGTGTCGGGGTCCTTGTGGGTACCGGCGGAATCGGAGTCACCGGAATCGGTGTATGGGCAACGAACGGGGTCGGTGTTTTAGTGAAAGTCGGTGTCGGTGTGTGTATGGGGTTCGGGGTATGCGTGGGAGTGGATACCAAGCCGAACCACTCAACTGTGTTGAGCGAGCGTACCGGAGCCGATTGCTTTCCAGTTTCGGCTTGGCTCCGGATCCCTACATAATAGCTTCCCTCTGAATTCACGACGACGGATACCGTGCGCACGGCACCATCCGGAGTCAGAACGGCGCGTATGGAGTCCTGTAATCCTGTCTGTTCCTTTCTGTAAACGACAACTTGGAACGAGTGAGGATTGTTGTGGCAATCCCACGTCGCCTTCAGAATGCCGCGGTTTTGACCACCGTATTCAATTGCTTTTTCCACACTCAGGTAGATGTTGAACGGCATCGGCAGCGGGGTTGCGGTCGGACCGGGAGACGGAGTGTTTGTAGGTTGGGGTGTCACGGTCGGTGTATGGGTTGGAGTCGGGGTTTGTGTATTTGTCGGCGTGTGTGTTGGAGTCTCCGTGGGTGTGGCCGTACTTGTCGGTGTGTGTGTCGGTGTTTCAGTTGGCGTCGATGTGTTCGTGGGCGTTTGTGTCGGTGTCTCGGTTGGAGTTTGTGTGGCTGTATTTGTTGCTGTCGGCGTTTGTGTCGGTGTCTCGGTCGCTGTTGGTGAATTCGTCGGTGTCTGTGTTGGAGTCTCCGTGGGTATTGCTGTGTGTGTCGGCGTCTGTGTTGGCGTTTCCGTCGGTGTCAGCGTGTGCGTCGGCGTGTGTGTTGGAGTCTCCGTCGGTGTGGCGGTATTTGTCGGTGTGTGAGTCGGTGTATCCGTCGGTGTCAAAGTGGCCGTCGCAGTCTCTGTCGGTGTATGGGTCGGTGTCGGTATTGGGGGAACCGTCGGTCTTGCAGTGGCTGTCAACGTTTGTGTTGGTGTTTGCGAAGGTGTCAGTGTGGATGTAGGCGTTTGTGTTGCCGTTTCCGTTGGTGTCACCGTCTGTGTCGGGGTTTGTGTTGGAGTATGTGTCGGTGTAGTCGTTGCTGTAGGCGTATTCGTGGGCGTTTGTGTCGGGCTTGCCGTCTGTGTCGGTGTCTCCGTTGGTGTTACGGTTTCCGTAGCCGTGCTGGTTGGCGTCGGTGTTTCCGTTTGGGTCCCGGTTGGTGTGGTGGTCGGTGTTGAAGAAGGTGTCTCTGTTGGTGTCGGTGAAGACGTCGTAGTGGGCGTCTGTGTTAACGTGTTTGTCGGAGTCGGTGTGCTGGAAGGCGTCGGTGTACTGGAAGGCGTCGGTGTAGCGATGTCGATGTTCAGAATATCAAGGACTAGATTAACCTGGCTTTGCCTTCCCGCGGCGTCGAAAGCTCGAAACTCCAGCGTAAACTGTTTGGTCAAGTCATTGCCAGTCACGGCGGAACGGCTGGGGGTGAATTGATAGGTCTGAACGACCGTGTCTGTCCGTTTGCCGGTTACGGTTTCATAACCGCTTCCCGCGAGTGGATCGAACACAATGCTTCCGCCCACGCTTGTCACGACGGAGGCACCCAACCAGCGGACAGTCAGATACACGGTCTCCAGCTCAGCCACAGGGATAACGTCCCCGTTTGATCGTGAAATCGATGGTCCCGATTGCCCCAGACGCGACGTAATTGACTCCGCAACCGGATTCGTTTCGGTGTTGATAATGTCTAGAACAAAAGAACTTGACGCCGTCTTGTTGCGTCCGTTGTTTGCCGAGAACGTGATGAGAGCACCATCCTTGGGGCTATCCGCATCGAGAAACCCGGGAGCGAACGTGTAAGTACCGGTGGCCGCGCCCGGAGAGGTGGATGTGAGCGCGAACGAACCGATATTTTCTCCGGTGAGATTGTCGGAGGCGTATAGGAAAATGATCTCTCCGCCACCGTTGTCGGTAGCGGACACAATCACATCGAGCGAATCCAAGTGTTCGCGCAGTGTTAGTTCCGTGGTTTCCAACGATACCGGGGTTCCGTTCACTTTCGGCGCCAAATGGAGATTGACGTCCCGTTCAACATCGTGAACACGAATGTGAACGTTTTCTTGGATCGAGGGGTGACCGTTCACAAGAGTGAACGTGGCATCAAGTACTGAACTGAGTCTACCTCCCCTCAGAAACGTATACCCCGGATCAAGTAGGTAGGAAGTAGTAATCGTTCCGGTAGCGCTTTTGAGGGTTACGCTTGCTGACGGGATTGCATCGTTAAACAAAACTCGTTTTGCATCCGCCGGTGTGATCGCATCCCCGGTGGCAGTCAGAGTAACAGGCTGACCGTTGCCACTCTTGCCCAGGAAATCTAAACGTAGGACCTCGCCTTCGTCGATCAATATGTCAGTCGTTCCGGTTCCGGATTGTGTGATTTCTTGTCCGGATACGTCGCCGGAAAATGTGAGTCGCAGATGCGGAGGCGTTGGCGAAGGAGTACACGTGGGCGAGCAACTCGGTGTGGCGGTTTCCGTTGGAGTCGGTGTGTCTGTCGGTGTCTCCGAAGGCGACGGAGACGGTGTCGGCGTAGGGATATTTGTCGGCGTAGATGTCGGCGTCGATGTGAACGTCGGCGTATTGGGCGCGGGGCTCGGTGTCAAGACGGTTGCGTTTTCAACGGTCAGTGGCCCGTATACATAAGAGTTCTCTACTCCGCCTGCCTCGCAGACGATACCCGTCCAAACATTGTATTCGTTTGTTTGCACCTGACCGATGGAATCCCAACGGAACGTATTCGATGCCCCGAACTCAGTCGTCGAGAAGGTCTGTATCATTGGACGGCTGTCTGTCACATACAACCCGTTCATGGGGTTTGCCGATGCCGTTGCGCCCCCCAACGTGTAGTACATCGACAGAATTGCGGAATTCGCGTTATCGCCCGAAGCGGTGTACGCCAGGTCGAGGTATTCTCGTGAGGGATTCTGCGGGGAGGCGAACCAGGCGCGAGTGAGACCGTCATTGTTGATTGTGAATGTAACCGTGCTTGTTGCACCAGCGACACTCCGATCATAGGGGACTGCGCGAATTGTTACATAGTTGTTGGACGCGCCCGGAAATGGTTGGAACAGGCCCCGGTCCGGGCTGACCGTCGAAGACCATTCATAGGGGATGGAACTGTCATCCCGATCAAAATCCTGCGCCGAGCACCAGCGGAATGAAAATGGATCGCCCGGCGACTCGGTTGCCGAAGGTGTCACAGTCTTCACATCCGTACAGGGCCATACAGTCATCGGGAACCAGACCGTCGGACTTGTACCGAAACCGTAGACAAGATCCAACGTGACTTGATCGCGATTGAAATCCCACACATTGACAGTAAATTCAACATCGCCCTGTTGGCCGTCCGGGATCGGGTCGATGATCGAGTGCGAATTGCCGTATAGAGGAGGCTCAACGATAATGGTTACGGTATCGCTGACGGGCGTGAAGTATCCATCGTCCACGGTTAGCGATAGTGTATAAGTCCCCGCCACATTCGGTGTGAAAGACGGGTCTTCAATGGTTGTTGAAGAGAACTGAGCTGAACTCAAATCCGGTCCACTGTCGACTGACCAAGCATAGGTGTAGGGTCCGCCGGTTCCTCCGCTGGGTGTGCCATTAAGGCTGGCAGTGCTGGGTAGGTAAGTGGATTGGTCCGGCCCTGCGTCCGCTGTGAGGGGTGGGACATTCAGGAGGACGACGTGCTGCATAGCGGTGTTACCGACCGCAATATCCAGATCGCCGTCACCGTCCGCATCGCCGAAATCGACGGTAAACGACTTGTCCGGTGAGCCGAGGTTGCGTGTACTCGTGAAATTACCTAGGCCGTCGTTCAAGTACAGCACGTTTTGTTCGGGTGCGGGGCCGCTGACCGTGTTTGCCGTGGCAATATCCAGATCCCCGTCGCCGTCAGCGTCACCCAATGCCACGTTCCAGGTGCCGTCATCTCCAGGGCCGAAGTTTCTCGCTATCGTGAAGCCGGCGTTTCCGTCGTTTAGATAAACGACGTTCTGTCCGGGGTTGTAGCCGACTACGAGATCGAGGTCGCCGTCCCCGTCCAGGTCGCCGGTTTCCAAGCATCTTGTATCGGCGGACCCTGTACCGAAATTGTTGCTTGACGTGAAACTGGCGGCGCCGTCGTTCAGGTAGATTTTGTCTTGAGGGCCGGAACCGCCTGACGTATTTATCACGGCGATGTCGAGGTCTCCGTCTCCATCGAAATCACCCAGTGCGAGAGATCTCGTTCGGTCGGTCCCGGTACCAAAGTTCCTTTCACACCCGGCCCAGTCGAAATTGCCGCTTCCATCGTTGAGGTAGACCTTGTTTTGAGACCCGCCGGCGTTTTCCGCGGTCACGACAAGATCGAGATCCCCGTCACCGTCCATATCGCCAAATTCAACATCAAATAATCGGCTGTCGGTGCCTCGATAAGTGCTACCCTCTGAGAAATTGCCGTTGCCGTCGTTCACGTAGATCTTGTTCCAGTCGTAATTCATCCCCAGAGCGAGATCCAAGTCGCCGTCGCCATCCACGTCACCGAAGTCCGCGGACCACGGCGCAGCGGTTGCCGGGCCGACAGTACTTCCAGCCGAAAAACCGGCGCTGCCGTCGTTGAGGTAAATCCTGTCGGGACCAAGGGAATCCCCAAGGTAAATGTCCAGATCCCCGTCGTTGTCCACATCGCCAAATATACCCCCCCGCGCACTCTCCGACGTACCCGCGAAATTACACGGCGACACACTGAACACTCCTGGAATCGCACTCGCCGCGGCACGGAAACGATAGACGTAGGGTGTCGCCATGGCGACATCATACGTACTGACAACTGAGGTCGTCAGCGAGACTTCCACCTGCTCGCCCGCCTGGAGATCGGAGAGTGGCTCTACTTTGAGCGATAGCGTTCCCCCGCCGGAAATCGGGGAATTGAGGCGCCCGGTCATGCCCGCATGAACGACAAATTCGCCGGGAGTGGCGGAACTTACCTCCCGGTCAAACGTGACCGAGACGTTCGTGCTCACTGATGAATCCACACTGTTCGGAACCGGATCAAAAGAGATCGGCTCCGGATGGCAGTAGTAGGGGTCCAGTATGTTCTGAGGTGAATACGCGAGACCTGAAATCAATTCGTCGGATAGATCGTATACCGGATATCCGATCCGCGAACGCAGCGTAAGAACATCATTAAAATCCCAGCAATCCAGATCGTTCCACCGGATATCCACCTGGTCTCCCGATCCGAGTCCTGCGTTCGTTACAAAATTCGCGACATCGGTTATCTGATTCGAACAGCAATCCAAGTCAGTCAACGAAGTGTTGTTGCTGACGTCCAGACTTGTCAATTGGTTGAGCCAGCACCAGAGTTCCGTCAAAGCCGTATTGGTAGAGACATCGAGGGTCCCGAGGGGATTATCATACGTATGAAGTAGTGTTAAACTCGTACAGTCTTTCACATCCAGGTTTGATAATTGGTTTTCGTAGCATTTCAGCTCGGTTAAGGCGCTGCAGTTTGTCACGTCCAGGCTAGTCAGCTGATTCGCCCCACAGTGCAATTTGGTTAAGGAAGTCTTATTCGATACATCCAAAGTGGTGAGCTGATTGTTCGAGCAACGAAAATCAGAGAGACTTGCCAAGGCGGAAACATCCACGCTTGTCAATTGATTATTATCGCAGTAGAAATCAACAAGGCTCGTTACGCCTGTGATATTCAAACTCGTCAGACTGTTGTAATTGCAATACAGGTTTTGCAGGTTTGTATTGGCTGTGAGATCGAGGCTGGTCAGACTGTTCTCGGAGCACCAAAGCTCACTCAAATTGCTCAAGGCTGAGACATCCAGGCTCGTAATGCTGTTGCTTTTACACCAGAACGCATCAAGGCTCGTAAAATATTCGATTCCTGAAACGTCCGTAATGCTCGAATCGCGGCAGTCGAGGATTCCCGTTTTCGCGGCGGCCTCTGCCGCGCTGAACTTCCCGTCTGTACTGACACCCATGAATTCCTCGACCTTCGTGCGGAAGTTCGTATCGGGGAAATTGGTCATTGTATTGATGTTTTCGACAATGGCGGCAACGGATGACGCTGTGTTCGCCACATATTCCATTTCGAGAAGAATATCATTATCCGCATTCTCGCCGCCTGTGCCTCCCGATTCGGTCATTAGCGTGATCCGAAATTGATCGGGCGTGTACGTGTGCGCATCGGCTGCGAGCTCGGCAACAATGAAATACGTCGCCGAAACAATCGCGTTCGACACTTGAACATCGCCGTCAGTGAACTCGAGCGCCTGGGTGCCGTCTGCCGTGAGAGAAAATGAGGACAGGCTGGCGATCGGCATATCCGGGCCAAGGCTGAATGCTTCATCCGCATCCGTGTCCGCATATAGAGCCACGCCGTCAAATAGATTGTTCGCTTCCACCGTTGTCAGTGGATCACCGGCGGTTTCTTCCAACTTGAGTTCGAACGTCGCCAGTTCAATGTCTGCGTCCCCGGCACGGCCTCTGTGCGTGACAACAACCTTGAGGACATCATCGATGTCGTCGTTGAACATGGCGTCTGGAGCGGTGTCGGATACGGTGAGAGCGAACTGGCCGCCTTTGTTGAGTAGCACTACAACCTCGTTGGAAGCGTGGTCCGTTACCGCCAGATCCAGGTCCCCATCGTTGTCCAGGTCGCCGGCAGCAACTGCGCACGGAGAGGTCCCCGCGATATAGCTGGACGCTGTCCCATACGTGCCACTTCCATCATTCAGCAGGATAGACACATCACCGGAGTTCTCATTTGCAGTGGCCAGATCCAAGTCTCCATCGTTATCTAGATCCGCCAGAGTCCCGGAATAACACCGATCGCCCGCTGTGTACTTTACGTTTGAAGCGAATGTCCCGTCTCCGTTATTCATCAATACGGAAACGTTTGTCCCGTCGACATTGGCGTCTCTGTTTGCCGTCACCAAATCCAGATCGCCGTCGCCATCCACGTCACCGGCCTTCAGAGATCGTGGAGTGCTGGCCATGGCATACTCCACCGCCGCGGCGTAGGTTCCGTCGCCGTTATTCTTTAGTACTCGCACCCTCCACGCAGGTAGATCGATCACAGCCAAATCTTTGTCCCCGTCGCGATCCAGGTCGCCCGCCGCGATGGTGAATGGCCGGCCTTCGCTTGTAGGGGCTGTAGCAGCGTAGTTGGATGCGGCTGCGAATGTTCCATCCCCGTTGTTAAGCAAAACCGAAACGCTTGCGGAAGTGCATACGGAAAGGTCTAGATCACCATCACTGTCCACGTCACTGATTGACGTGCTAGTGGGACTGGTATCGGTGGCATAGTTATTGGCTGTCGCAAACGTCCCGTCGCCGTTATTCGAGAGTACCGAGACGTTGCTCGACAGTCTGTTCGTCGCAACCAGGTCCAGGTCGCCATCGTGGTCCAAGTCGCCAACGGTTACGGCGCTGGGGCCCGTTCCCACTGCATAGTTCACAGCGGATGCGTATGTACCACCCCCGTTGTTCAGCAAGACCGACACGTTGCCGGCGCCTTCATTCGCAGTAGCGAGGTCCAGGTTCCCGTCGCCATTCAAATCGCCTATAGCAAGTCCCAACGGCTTGGTGCCGGTGCTGTACGCGGTAGTTGTGGGAAACACAGCGCTGCGGTGGATGGTCTTGTTCTCGTACCAGGCGACAACGTCGTCGTTTTCCGAGGCAGCTACGATGTCGACGTCCCCGTCGCCGTCCACATCCGCCGCGAACACCCACACTGGTCCATCGTGTGCAAAAGACACAGAGCGCGTGGACCACGCGCTCCCGTCTCCTGCCGTGTTCTCGTACCAGGCGACCTCGTCACCGTCGAGCGATGCACACAGGATATCTTGGTCGCCATCGAGGTCGATGTCATGGACAAACACGTTGCGAGCGCCTGACAAAGAACCGGATACAACGTGCTTGGTCCAGCTGGAGCCATCGCCCGCTGTGTTCTCATGCCAGGCAACCTCGTTGCTTGTATACGTGGCCGTGACAACATCCAGGTGGCCGTCTCCATCCACATCTGCAACCGACATCCACGCGATGCCCGCCAGAGCAGCAATCGAATGAGGGGTAAAACCGGGCAACGCCCCGCCATCATTCTCGTACCATGCGACAGTGGATCCTGTAGTGGCGAGGATATCCCGATGGCCGTCTCCGTCGATATCCGCCACAAAAAGCGAATCTCCGCCCGTAGCGGCGACGGTGTGTTCGGTCCAGGTCGACCCGTCCCCCGAGTTCTCTAACCATTTGATGTTAGTCATCTCCGAGAAGGCGATATCCACGTCGCCGTCTCTGTCGATGTCGGCCGCATAGACACACTTGGGGCTATTCGCGGAGGCCGTTACCGAATGGATAGTCCAGGCTGATGCATCACCCGCCGTGTTCTCATACCAAGCGATCTCGTTGCCGTCCAAAGCGGCAGAGACGACATCGGGGTCTCCGTCTCCGTCAATGTCGTCCGCGTGGACCGAAACGGCTCCGTCCGCAGTAGAAGTGATCACAGTGGGACTCCACGCGATGGGCGTGTTCCCGTCATTGGCAAACCATCGGACACTATCGTCGTTCATGGAGGCCGAAAGGACATCCTGATCACCATCGCAGTCCAGATCCAATACGTAAATCGATTGAACCACACTGGCCGACATGGAGATCACCGACTGTGCGTCGAAAGGGACCTCGCGGGCGAAGGAGAACTGGGGAGCAGCAACCAGGATCAAGAAATGGGAGACACAAATAAGCAAGACCAGCGGAGCGGCGTCCCTCGCAGTTCTCCAGCCTCGTTTTGGGCTGTCATTCATCCCTGTATGGAGAAAGTCGAATGGAGGTGTCCACTCCATGGATTCCTGCTCACTTTCCTTGCAACTTCATATTCTACCTCTAATCATCGGAAGAATATAGCGAATAATGAGCCAAATCTTATCGGAATGTCACTGTTTACGTTATGTTAGGAGGTCGTTCGATAGACCGGGGTATTGTCCGGCGGGCTTTCATTACTGTTCAAGTCAGCTTTTGAAGCCCTGCTGAATCGATAGATTACACCGTGTGTGTCCACCATTTTGTTGGCAGGCTGTACTGTTCGGAGAGCCTTTTGCTTGTGACAGAGAGCGTTGCCGCGGGGGTAGTATGGGTGTGCTAAGTGAGTCTGTAATAGTCCTCGGCAACTGATAAGATCGCCGAACACGGAGAAAATGTTGAAAGAATAGACGACTAAGACGTATAGAAGATAGTGAAAACAGAACCAAAGAAGTTTCGTGCATTTGTCGAAAGGTGTAAAAACGAATGAACCGACGGTGTTTAACCACGAGACGCACTACTGCCCGGCGGCTATGTGAGGTGGGTCTCTTTCTGCTGACTTTGTACTGCTTGTTTCCCGCCATAAGTGTCGGAGAAGATCCGGCCTGGTTGACGGCCATTAGCACACCGGATGCGTTCGATTCGATTTCTGTGGACGATACAAGCCGGCCAGATTTGCGTCGAACGACGAAATTCCTCGCCCCCGCGTCCGATGACGAGGATCTTCTCCATACTGTCTACCAGAACGTCAATCTGTATCCGCTGCATTTTGATTTCATGGTGGCGGAGTTCCCACAGCGGTTTGCCGGATTAACACAGACCGAATATCTCGATCTTGTCTACTATCCTCAAAGTCGAACCTATTTCGCGGGCGGGTTGTTTCGCTTTCAAAGTCGAGACGGTCAGATTGTCTATGGCTTCACTATTTACTCCCCCCCGAATCAACCGTTGAATGTGAATGAGGTCCAATCGCTTTATCAGCGGTTGTCAGAAACAATGACATTGCGGCCTTTCGCTTACTCGCCGATGTCTCCACAGAACATCGAACAGGCCAAACGATGGCAGAATCCGTGGTTTCCGATCTATTTGCCGGAAGGTCTCTCTGAACCGGAATATGAGGCATATTCTCCCGCGACAAATTACGGACGAATACGTTTGTTTAGTCTGGACGATTTCGAGGAGGCGGTCGAAGGAGGACAAGTCAGTTGGCAGGACATTGTCGTCATCGACAGGGCACCGGGAGATATTCAGACGGTTGTGGCGGGAGTTTTTACGGGCACTCGGCAGGGAGAGTTATCTCACGTGAACGTACGTGCACTGCGTCGCGGAACGCCGAACGCCTACGTGAAGGATCCATTACAGGTTTTCCGTTCTTGGGAGGGCCAGCTCGTAAAAGTGGTTGTCGCACAGGATGAATACAAGATTGAAAATTCAGTCGACTTGGCGGAGGCGGAGCAGTGGTGGAATGAGCATCGTCCTCAATTACCTTCGTTGCCCGACCCGGACGATGAATTCGACGAAATGGTGTCGCTGACCGCAATGGAGGATTTGGAGTTTTCCGATTCTTTGATTCAGCGTTTCGGTGGAAAGACTACGGGAATGGCAAAACTTTACACTGTTTTTGGACGCGGAACGATCGGAAACTCAGAAATCCCATTTTTAGTAAAAGGATTTGGAATTCCTTTTTACTATTACGTTGAGTTTATGCGTACCAACACTATTCCTCATCCGAAGAATCCAGGGACACAAATCACGTATGAGCAATACATAGAATTAATGCTCGAAGATCCCCGATTTAGGAGTGACACGCGTTATCGTCACGCTCGATTGGAATTCTTCCGGGAGTACATGCGACAGGCGGGTATTATCCAACCTGAAGTTGTCGGGAAAATCGTTACAGCGTTGGAGAGTGTATATGGAACAACCTCAATCAAACTTCGTTTTCGTTCTTCTTCCAATGCGGAAGACGATATCCGATTCAGCGGGGCGGGGCTTTATGAATCGACGTCGGTTTGTATTGAGGACAACTTCGACGGGGATGACGAAGGTCCCTCACTTTGCGATCCAACAAAAGACAATGAGCGGACTATCGAGCGAGGATTGAAAAAAGTATGGGCCAGCCTATGGCTCCCGAGAGCGTTCGAGGAGCGTGAATACTACCAAATCGATCATTTGAACACACGCATGGGGATTTTAGTTACGCCGGCTTTCCCTGCAGAAGAGGCAAACGGCGTTGCTTTCACTGGCGATCCGGCGACGGGACGAAAAGACTATTATGTAATCAATGTCCAAAAGGGCGACGAGAGCGTTGTACAGCCAGGCACGGGGATTATTCCTGAAAAAGATCTGGTTTACATTGAGTACGGGTTCGCGGCAAATATCCATCGTGCGCGACAGTCTTCTATCGTAGAACCCGGTGAATGGGTGTTGACGGACGAGCAAATCTATGAACTGTCCGATAAACTCTCCATGATCGAAAACGCCATGCCGATTGAGGAGGCGGGTTATAATCGCGAGCAAATCTGTTTCGATGCGGAATTCAAATTCGATGAAGGTCAGCTGTTTATCAAACAGGTTCGACCAATGCTGATGGTGACCGGAGAGAGACCTCCCACGCGTCCCGATGAAGTTGTGTTGCGTGTCCCCAAAGATACCCGTATGGCGGGAATGTTCGTTATGGGACGTACTATAGAGCAGGAGCATCAGCTTCTTTCCATGCTCCATTTCAACGCAGGGGTCCATTCACTTCCTGTAGAAGCGGGTGAGTACGAGTTCAGCTTGATTGAGAAAGTCGAGCTCGGTCCCGAGGCTGCTGCTCTGAACGCGACAGAGGCGGGGCAATTGTATGTGGAAGCCTTTGATATCCCCATGAACGGAGAAATTCTCCGATATCAATATGAACAAGAGTTTTGGAGCAACGCGGATCGGAACGAGCGCTTGACGATTCGAATTCAAGGACTTGGAGTCCTTAATGAAAACAAAATCCGGTATGAGATAACGCTCGATAAACCGCTTATGGTGGATACGTTGAATGTCAGAGGGGAATTTGGCGATTCGAGACAATCCGACTATATCGATTATAGTTGGACTGAATACGATGAGGAATCGATCATCCTCAATGAATATTTGATGGAAGACGGTCAGGCCGTACGACTGTACAAAAGGTATCTTCCGCGCTTTTTTGGAATGGGTGTCGCTCATGCGAATCTCGTATTTGCCCAGGTGAAAATCGCCGGTGGTGAACGATATCAGAGCGACTACTGGAAGCTTGTGTATGCAGCGAAAGCGCATTGTTCGGACGAGAAATTCTGGGTCCTTTTCGATGAACCCGTAGGAGAAGCGTACGGGGTTGCTGTACTGACTGAATCGATTCTGCAAAACCTCGAAGTGAGCGCCGATGTGTACCTTCTCGACAAGAACCTCCAGCATTTGCGAAAAATCGAGGTGACCTCCAGAGACAAGAGGGAAGTCGATGCGATCCCGGATCCCTCGACCTCCGTTCACGGATGGCAGAGCTACTGATTTGACGACCGGCAAAGATGAATTCCGGAAGTAAAAGTCCAGGTTTCTCTACTTTTTGGGGTTGGCTATCTTGCCTCCGGCGCCTTCTTGACCAGACGATTCCATTGGTTCTGAAACGAGGCGTCGATTCCTGCGGATTTGCCAGTGTGTCCAGTATGTCCCTGTTTGGTGGACATTCGACCATGTGATATACTTCTGCCACGAATTCATTTAGATCCGAGAAGGTTGTCGGCCGGTGAGATCATGACGACAGGATGCAATCGACGCAGATTTCTTCGCTTAGCTGCAGGCGCTGCAGGTACGTGTCTCCTTGGGGCCTGTGGTACCGAAGGAAGCGAGGGCCGACACCGGCTCTCTGCTGCCATTGAGCCGCGTACCGTCACGAATCCGCGTGTGGCTATAAGCCGATGCCGGACGTATGAGATCGACGTTGTCAAGGAAGCGTTAAAGAAGTGTTTTGACGGTCTTGGCGGAATCGGCACGCTTGTCAATGGGAAGACGGTCACGGTGAAGATCAACCTGACCGGCAAGCCGTTTCGTAATCTGTTCGGACAACCGCCCGGAGAAACCTACCTCACGCACGGAAGCACCGCTCACGCGCTGGCATCGCTTTGTATCGATAACGGAGCGAAACGTGTCCGGTTTGTCGATTCCACGAATTATCGCGAAGATATGAGAGAAGTGCTCTCCATGGCGGAATGGGACGTTGAGAGTCTGCTGTCGCTGGGAAAGGTAGAGTTGGAGGATACGCGGAATCTCGGCACCGGCCCGCGATACGCGCATTTGACTGTACCGGAAGGGGGTCGACTGTTTAGTTCATTCGACGTAAATCATTCCTATGCCGATACCGACGTATTTATTTCACTCGCGAAAATGAAGAACCACAGCGCCGCGGGCGTTACTCTTGCGATGAAGAACCTTGTCGGAATTGCGCCGAATTCGCTCTACGGTGCCGACGCCGGTAGCGAGGATGCGGTGAAGGGAAGGAGCGGGTTTCACGGTATGGGGAGGAGGAGCGGAAAGTATCTTTGGCCCGGGGAAAAGGAATCGGATTCTCCGCGAAAGCAGGGGTACCGAATCCCCCGGATTATTGTCGATCTGTGTGCGGCGCGGCCGATCGACATTGCGATTATTGACGGAATTACAGCGATGCGCGGCGGTGAAGGCTGGTGGTGTTACGGTCTTCACGCGACGCATCCCGGCGTTTTGATCGCCGGATTGGATCCCGTGGCGACAGACGCAGTCGGCACCGCCGTCATGGGCTATCCGGACCCTCGCGGAGAAAGAGGGACGTATCCGTTCTTGGATGGGGACAATCACCTGGTGCTCGCCGAAGAAGCAGGGTTGGGAACAGCGGACCTCTCGCGGATTGAGGTTTGCGGCTTGTCGATCAAAGAAGCCATCTATCCATATCACCCTAGGCCATCTGCGGGCTGAGCGGCTCCTGATTTCCTGTCGGGCAGCAGTAGACTTGATACTTTGGTGCTTAATAGGTAAATTAGTACCAGTTTGCTTGTTTAGCCGAGACTTCGGGAAGTCAACGCTTTGCTTATGCTTTTTGGTAAGGATGTGTTTTGTTTCTGTCTGCAACTGGTTGCGAGTGTTCGGCTGCCGAGAGATGCTCCCTGCGTGATGACGCTGGTTTGTCGCGTTTGAGAGCGCTTTGAACAAATATAGCCATGCGTAGTTGATACGAGGTGAGGAGGGGCTATATGAACGCCGACCGTTCTCGTTCCCGCCGCGATTTTTTCGCGAATCTCCTGATGCTTGTCGCTCTTCTTCCCGGTATCGGAATCGTTGCGAAATATGTTGTGAAGTTTCTCGTGCCCCGCACAAGAGATCGTGTCGAACAAGTTCTTATTGGCACAACCGGAGCATTTCCCGTGGGAGCAAGTCGGGCATTAGACGACGTCTACGGCAACGATCTGATTGTTGTCCGAGTTTCCGAGGACGAAATAAAGGTTTTCTCTTCCATTTGTACCCACCTGGGTTGTCGCGTTCATTGGGACCAGGTCGAAGGCAATTTCCTCTGCCCCTGTCACATGGGGCGGTTCAACACGGACGGCGAAGTGATCCAGGGGCCTCCGCCGGAACCCCTACCCCGATTTGCCGTCGAGAAAGAGGGAGAGAACCTTTTTGTTGCCGTGCCAGTAAAGGAGGCATAGATATGTCGAACGAGCGGCATGAACTACCTCGATCTATCCCCCGGTGGCTGAGGTTTTTTCGAGAGCGTGTTCCGGTTGACATCGAGATTTTCGAGGAGCTCTCGAAAGAACCGATACCGAATCACATGAAGAATTGGTGGTTCTGTCTCGGTGGCACTCCTCTTCTCCTGTTACTCATCCAAGTCGGCACAGGTATTCTTCTCACTTTTTACTACGTACCTTCACCGGACGGTGCCTACGATTCCATTTCACGTATTCAACACGAAATTCCTTACGGTTGGTGGGTTCGGTTCGTCCACCATTGGGGTGCGAATCTGATGGTCGTGGCGGTAATTCTTCACATGCTTCGAGTATTTTTCACAGGCGCTTACCGAAAACCGCGTGAATTGAACTGGATTGTCGGTACGGTGCTGCTATTCGTCACTCTCGGTTTCGGATTTACCGGCTATGCCTTGATTTACGATCAGCTTTCTTACTGGGCGGCAACGGTCGGCACCAATGTCGCTGCACAGTTTCCCTTTGTCGGTCCGTGGATTGCCCAGTTACTTCGCGGAGGAGAAAGTGTCAATCCGACAACCTTAACGCGATTCTTTGTTTTTCACGTCGGTGCGTTACCAACTTTCGCCCTCATTTTCGTCGGTTTGCATGTTTTCCTGCTGAGGATCCACGGCATCATGGAGCTGGAAGCTCCGTCCGACGTACAAGAGACACCGCTGACTGTGGAAGAAGATCGCAAACGAAAACCTCGTTTCGATCCCAATCGCTATTTCGCCTTTTTCCCCGATCATGTGACGACGGAACTGATGATCGGATTGTTTTTGCTTACATTGTTGACAATGCTGGCGATTGTTTTCCCGGCTCATTTGGGTGAACCGGCGAACCCGGACGAAACCCCGCTCCATATCAAACCGGAATGGTATTTTTATCCGATGTTTCGATGGCTCAAATTGACATCGTTGTGGGTCGGCATGGGTGGCATGGCTATAGGCGGTTTTGCGCTCGTGTTCTGGCCGTTTATTGACGGAGCTTTAAGAAGACGACGCCCTGGAACCGAACTCAGCGCTTTAATCGGTGCAGGGTGTTACATACTGTTTCTCACTTTTCTCTTATGGGAAGCCCTGGCGTGACCGGTGGAGGAAAAACAATGTCACTATTTTTCAAGAAAGTTATCGTTGCTATTTTTGCCGTTGCATTTGTTGCGGCCGTAATTATTGTCGGACTGATCGAACGAGAAAGGGCGAAACCGGAAAAAGCGGCCGTGGTTTATGCAGATGAACGCTCACGGGAGTGTATCGACTGCCATGAGGAAAAACACATAGAAATTGTTTGGATTCGACAATGGGCTCAATCCCGGCACGCAGAGATGGGAATTGGCTGTATCGCGTGCCACGAGGCGCAGGAAGACGATCCCGACAAATGGGATCATGAAGGCTTCCTGGTGACCCATGTTCCTTCGCCCCAGGACTGCGCGGACTGTCATCAGAAAGAAGTGGAAGAGTATGCACAATCCCACCATGCGAAAGCGGCCGAATTTATCGGTTCCCTGGATAATATTTTGGGTGAGATCGTAGAGGGAGGTCCGGCCGCAAATCTCGGATGTAAACAATGTCATGGTTCGCGAGTCCAGATTGATGAAGAGGGCATCCCCGTTGTCGGTACATGGCCGAACACAGGCATCGGTCGGGTCAACCCGGATGGCTCGCAAGGCAGCTGCACCGCATGCCACACGCGTCACATGTTTTCCAAGAAACAGGCCAGAGAACCGCGAACGTGTGGACGATGTCATATGGGACCGGACCATCCGCAAATTGAGATTTACCGAGAGTCGAAGCACGGGATCATGTTCACCGCATGGCGAGACGAGATGGCACTTGATGCAGATGAATGGATTGTGGGCGAACAATATACCGCGGGTCCGACCTGTTCGACTTGTCACATGAGCGCTACGCCGACTATGCCGGTCCACCACGACGTAGGCCGCCGGATTTCCTGGACGTTGCGTCCGCCAATCTCGAATCGGCAGGAAAACTGGGAGGAAAGACGCGATCGAATGGGGTCCGTGTGCCAGGAATGCCATGGGGCCACATGGGTGGGGCATTATTTCCAAATGTACGACGATGCTGTGGCTTTGTGGAACAACAAATTCGGAATACCCGCAAACGACATAATGGCGAAACTCGAAGAAGAAGGGATTGTCAGCCCGACGCCGTTTGACGATGAGATCGAATGGATTTTCTTCGAGCTATGGCACCATGAAGGAAGACGCGCTCGTATGGGTGCCTCGATGATGGGACCGGATTACACTCAGTGGCACGGATTTTATGAAGTAGGGAATCATTTTTACAACAAATTCATCCCAGAGGCGGAACGACTTCTATCCGGGGTGACTGCGTCTGTTATGGATATGCCCGAACACCGTTGGCATCAAGGGATGACTCAGGAACAAATTGAGAAAATGCTCGATTTTTATCAAAGACGATATGACCAGAAGATACGATGATTGATTTGTTATCTCCCTGTGGGAGTCAAAGCCAGGGGGCGGTTTAGTTAATTATTATTGTATCGGAAGGCCAGCGGTTGATTGTAACACTCGCTGAAACAGGGAGAAGACCCTATGTCCGAAAGCGACCATCGTTTCGAAACCCTTGCCCTTCATGCCGGACAGGCAGCCGATCCTGCGACGAAAGCACGGGCCGTACCGATTTATCAGACGACCTCCTACTTGTTCGACGATTCCGAACACGCTGCACGGCTTTTCGCTTTGGAGGAATTCGGCAACATCTACAGCCGGATCATGAATCCGACGTGCAACGTTCTGGAAACCCGGATCGCCGCTCTGGAAGGCGGTTCCGCCGGACTTGCTGTTTCTTCCGGCCAGGCCGCGATCACGCTCGCGGTGACGAACATCGCCCGAAACGGTCAAAACGTTGTCTCTTCCTCGAATCTGTACGGCGGAACCTACAATCTCTTTCATTACACGTTCGAGAAGTTCGGCATCGATGTCCGTTTTGTCGAGCTAACCGACCCCGCTCAATTCCGGGACGCCATCGACGAGAATACGCGTGCATTGTACGCAGAATCCGTGGGAAATCCGAAACTCGATACGCTCGACATCGAGGCTGTCGCCGAGATTGCACACGATGCCGGTATCCCGCTCATTATTGACAACACGATGCCGACGCCCTATTTGATTCGTTCCTTTGACCACGGTGCGGACATTGTCATCCACTCCGCAACCAAATTCATCGGCGGACACGGGACTTCCATCGGCGGCTTGATCGTGGATTCCGGCCGATTCAATTGGGACAACGGGAAATTCCCGGAGATTACCGAACCCGATCCCAGCTACCACGGTGTCAGTTATTGGGAGAATTTCAGCGACGTGCCGGGAATGGGAAACGTCGCATACATTTTGAAGATTCGTACGCAGCTGCTTCGAGATCTTGGGCCGTGCATGTCGCCGTTCAACGCCTTCCTGTTTCTTCAAGGCCTTGAGACATTGCCGTTGCGGATGGAGCGTCACAGCACAAACGCGCTCCGGGTCGCTGAGTTTCTCGAAAGCCATGATCGTGTTTCCTGGGTCAATTATCCTGGACTGGAAAGCCACCCTACGCATTCTCTGGCGAAGAAATATCACCGCAACGGTCATTATGGAGCGATAATCGGATTCGGTATCAAGGGTGGAATTGAGGCCGGTAGGAAGATGATTGACAACGTACGGTTGTTTTCTCATCTAGCCAACATCGGTGACGCGAAATCGCTGATCATTCACCCGGCAAGCACGACGCATCAACAATTGTCAGCGGAAGAACGTCTGTCAGCCGGGGTAACCGACGATTTCATCCGCCTCTCGGTGGGCATCGAAAACATGGATGATATTCTTGGAGATCTTGATAGGGCGTTGAAATTGTCGACCAATTAAGACCTTCGTATGGTGGAGTGGATCATGTCAGCCGTTTCTTTACAAACAGGTTCTGTTGGAATTGTAGAAACACAATATGCGACGGTAGCGCATCCTCCGGCGGAGCTGGTTTTGGAAAGCGGTCGGAGACTCGGACCGATCACAATTGCCTATGAGACGTATGGGACTCTCTCAGAGTCACGTGACAACGTTGTTTTAATTTTGCATGCCCTTTCGGGCGACGCTCACGCGGCGGGTAAACATTCGCCGGACGACCGAAAACCCGGCTGGTGGGACCCGATGATCGGCCCGGCGAAAGCGTTTGACACGAATAAGTATTTCATGATTTGTGCAAATGTTATCGGGGGATGCAGCGGTACCACCGGACCGTGCTCGATCGATCCGGACACGGCACGACCGTACGGTTTATCCTTTCCACTGATCACGATCGGCGACATGGTGAATGCGCAGAAACTGTTGTTGGACCATCTGGGGATCGAGCGGCTTCTTTGTGTGGCAGGCGGTTCGATGGGAGGAATGCAGGCGCTTCAATTCGCGGTTTCGTATCCGGAGATGGTCGATTCCGCGATTCCGATAGCGACGACGGTACGGCATTCCGCCCAGAATATCGCATTCAACGAAGTCGGGCGACAGGCGATTACAGCGGATCCGAACTGGAACAACGGCGACTATTACGGTGGAGAACCGCCGAGTCGGGGGCTGTCCCTCGCCCGAATGATCGGCCACATAACCTACTTAAGCGATCAATCCATGCACCAGAAATTTGGAAGGAAATTGCAGGACCGTCTTCAAAAAGGATTTGAATTTGAAATTGATTTTCAGGTCGAAAGCTATTTACAGTACAAAGGGTCCGCTTTCACTGAACGTTTCGACGCCAACAGCTATTTATATATCTCAAAGGCTCTGGATTATTTCGATCTCACGGAAGGCGGTGGCGATCTCGCAGAGCGATTTCGCGGGGTGAAAACCCGTTTCCTGGTGATTTCGTTCAGCTCCGATTGGCTCTATCCCACGTACCAGGCAAAGGAAATCGTTCGGGCACTCAAAGCGAATGGGATCTACGCTGTATTCTGCGAGGTCCAGTCCGATTACGGACATGATGCTTTTCTCTTGGAATCCGAACAACAAACGCGGTTGATCCGCGACTTTTTGAGTCATACCTATTCGGCAAGTCATGGTTAACGCTTCCTTTGTGACGTGAAAATGTTATCGTTTCAGCCTCCTCAAAACTGTCGCCTCGATCATTGGTTGATTTGCCAATTAGTCGAACCGGGCAGCCGGGTTTTGGACCTGGGGTGTGGGACAGGCGATCTGTTGGAGTTGCTGACGCATGAGAAAGGAATCCACGCAAGCGGTGTTGAAGTTTCGGAAGCGAAAGTTTACGAGTGTGTGAGCAAGGGGCTGTCGGTACACCACGGCGACATTGATGAGGGATTGTCGGATTATCCCGACGCGTCGTTCGATTATGTGATTCTCAGCCAAACGTTGCAGGAAATTCTTCATCCGGGCCTTGTCATCAAGGAGATGCTGCGAGTTGGGAAGAAAGGGATCGTAGGCTTCCCGAATTTCGCACACTGGCGCAACCGGTGGCAGCTGCTGTTTCGCGGAACGACGCCCACCCGTCAAGATCCGCCTTCCCGGTGGGATGAAACCTCGAGTATCCAATTCATGTCAATCAGAGATTTTGAACGCTTGTGTAAGGACGATCGGGTTCGGGTCGTTCAGAAGACATTCTTGTCAAAGAAGAAATACGTTCATATTCTACCCAATTTGACTGGACAAACTGCGATTTATGTTTTGACCGGTGCACAGCAACCCAGGTAGCGTTGCTGCAGTTCGTATTCCACTATTTTGTTGTTTTCTTGTTCCGCCCGGATCGTTCCGCAATTGCCGGGCTACCTCACCATTCCTGTTCAACCTAAAAACGGCAATTCGAAGTAGAGACAGAGCGTTCACTGGTTGCGATGACAGTAGATGAAACATATGACGAACTCACCCAACGGGTGAACCGTAGCGTCCGAGTTTATCTCGGACGAATCAAATCGCCCGGGATAAACCCGAGCGCTAGTGCCGGATTTAGGTTCAAAGGTCATTGTCAGTAGAATCGCCATCTTGGTCGCAGGCGAGGTGTTGGCATTGCTGCGAGGGCTTGTCTCAGCCCCGGACAAGTATTCCTGCCGATCTAACAGGCGGGGGACTTGTTTTGTTCGGAAGTCCACGACCTCTGTTTCGTATTTTGCCCCAATTGGATATACGGTAGTAAACCCCATAGTTGCATAAAATATTAATTATTAAACAAAGAAATCACTTGCGGGGCCTGTGAATACAGGGTAAAATGAATTTCGCAATACCCAATAAACCCGATTCAGGAGGCCACCGCAAGTGAAATCCAGTAAAAAAGAGATTATCACAAAAGTCCACAAGATTCCAGCCCTTCGTTTCGACGATCAACAACTCACATCCTTCGCGGGAACGGTGCTCTTTCAGCCCCTCTTTGACCACTTGAATCTGAAAGCGCGTCTCAAGTCGTGCTTTCACCACGTCAACGTCTCACCGATCTTTGGTCATCATCTCGTTGCGTTGCTCTTGATCGTCCACCTGCTGCTCGGATTTCGCCGCCTGCGGGATATCGACTGGTATCGGGACGATCCCCTTGTTTGCCGCCTTTTGGGGATGCGCAAACTGCCCACCGTGTCCACCATCTCCCGTGCCCTTTCTCACGTAGACACCAAGAGTGTCGAGCACATTCGCGCCCTCTCTTCCGCCCTGGTCATCGAGGGCCTCCAGCGCGAAGCATTTCCACGTGTGACCCTGGATTTCGACGGGTCCGTCCTTTCCACCAAAGGGCACCGGGAAGGCACCGCCATCGGATTCAATCCCAAAAAGAAAGGCGCACGCAGTTATTATCCGCTCTTTTGTACGGTGGCACAAACAACAGGCCGGTCTCGGTGTGCTTCCCAGTCGCCGGTTAGCTGGGAACCAAGTGTTTACCGTGTGTGCGATGA